>NZ_JBVJAB010000029.1:0-46144 GCF_055591025.1 Streptomyces sp. NPDC041784 | reverse complement strand
TCCCGCCCGCACCCCGAGAGGCCGTGAACCCCAGGCAACGCCCCCCCCTCTCCCCCCTTTCTCTTTGGGGGGTGGCGGGGGGGGGGTCTCCCCCCCCCCCCCCCCCCCCCCCCCCCCCCCCCCCCCCCCCCCCCAGGAAACCCCGCTGGGCTGGGCTGTGACTACGAGGCGTTCGGAACGATGACGCCGATCTTCGGGGCCGCCTCGTTCTTGTAGTCCGCCGGGCCGAGGTTGGCGTCGACGGCCTTCTGCCAGGAGCCGTCGCTGACCATCTGCTCCAGCGCCTTGTTGATCTTGTCGACGGTCGCGGTGTCGCCCTTCTTGACGCCGACGCCGTAGTTCTCGTTGCTCAGCTTCAGGCCCGCGAGCTTGAACTGGCCCTTGTACTGCTCCTGGGACGCGAAGCCGGCGAGGATCGAGTCGTCGGTGGTCACCGCGTCCACGGCGCCGCTCTGCAGAGCGGCGATGCACTCCGAGTAGGTGCTGACCTCCTTCAGGTTCGCCTTCGGGGCGATCGACTTCTGGACGTTCTGCGCCGAGGTCGAACCGACCACGGAACACAGGTTCTTGCCGTTGAGGTCGTCGCCCTTGGCGATGTCCGAGTCCGACTTGATCAGCAGGTCCTGGTGGGCCAGCAGGTACGGGCCGGCGAAGTCCACCTTCTGCTTGCGCTCGTCGTTGATCGAGTAGGTGGCCGCGATGAACTTGACGTCCCCGCGCGCGAGGGCGTTCTCGCGGTCGGCGCTCTTGGTCTCGACGAACTCGATCTGGTCCGCCTCGTAGCCGAGCTGCTTGGCGACGTAGGTCGCCACGTCCACGTCGAAGCCGGCGAAGGATCCGTCGGGCTTCTTCAGACCGAGACCGGGCTGGTCGTACTTGATGCCGACCTTGATCTTGCCGCCACCGCCGGTGCCGGTGGTGGAGCCGCTGCCCGCGTCGTCGTCGCTGTCGCCGCCGCACGCGGTGGCGGAGAGGGCGAGGGCGAGCACAGCGGCCGAGACGGCGGTGACCTTGCGAAGCTTCATGACTACTTCCTTAGGGATGAAGGACTGAGGGCGGTGCGGGTTCCGTCAGACATAACGGGCCGGGGCGCGGTCAGTGGTGAAGGATCTTCGACAGGAAGTCCTTCGCACGGTCGCTGCGCGGGTTGCTGAAGAACTGGTCGGGAGTGGCCTCCTCGACGATGCGGCCGTCGGCCATGAAGACCACGCGGTTCGCCGCGGATCGTGCGAAGCCCATCTCGTGGGTGACGACGATCATGGTCATGCCGTCCCGGGCGAGCTGCTGCATGACCTCGAGCACCTCGTTGATCATCTCCGGGTCGAGAGCCGAGGTCGGCTCGTCGAAGAGCATGACCTTCGGGTCCATCGCCAGCGCCCGGGCGATGGCGACACGCTGCTGCTGGCCGCCCGAGAGCTGCGCCGGGTACTTGTCGGCCTGGGTGCTCACGCCGACCCGGTCGAGGAGGGCTCGGGCCTTCTCCTCGGCCTGCTTCTGGTCCGTCTTGCGGACCTTGACCTGGCCCAGCATCACGTTCTCGAGCACGGTCTTGTGCGCGAACAGGTTGAACGACTGGAAGACCATGCCGACGTCGGCCCGCAGCCGGGCCAGCGCCTTGCCTTCCGCGGGCAGCGGCTTCCCGTCGATCGTGATCGTGCCCGCGTCGATCGTCTCCAAACGGTTGATGGTGCGGCACAGGGTCGACTTCCCGGACCCGGAGGGCCCGATGACCACGACAACCTCACCGCGGGTGATCGTCAGATCGATGTCCTGGAGCACGTGCAACGCGCCGAAGTGCTTGTTGACACTCTTCAGGACGACGAGATCGTCGGGCGGGGCCGCATCTTCCTTGGCCACCGAAACATCGGTCATCGCTCTCAGGCTCCGTCCTCCTCGGTTTCGGAGGACAGTAATAACCGGGCGCGACCAGCGTCATTACATCTGAGGGGAATCTGAGCATCACGATCCGATAGCAATCGGACACGTGTCGTAGTACTTGCGACCTGCGCGCGTATCGGCCGGGTAACGGAAGTTCCCCGCAACCGGAACCCACTTGACGGCGTCCTCGTCCATCAGCGTGACTGCCATGATGCACACGCACGTGTGGCACTGTTTTTTGTACATAACACGACCAAACGGCCGATGAACCGGAGGGGGCCGGGATGAGACTGCTCCTCGTCGAGGACGACAACCATGTCGCCGCCGCACTGTCCGCGGTCCTCAGGCGGCACGGGTTCGACGTCACCCATGCCCGCAACGGCGAGGAGGCCCTTCAGGCGCTGGTCCCCGAGGGCCCCGGCTTCGGCGTCGTCCTGCTCGACCTCGGCCTGCCCGACCAGGACGGCTACGAGGTCTGCGGCAAGATCCGCAAGCGCACCGCCACCCCGGTGATCATGGTGACCGCGCGCGCCGACGTACGCTCGCGCATCCACGGCCTCAACCTGGGCGCCGACGACTACGTGGTGAAGCCGTACGACACCGGAGAACTGCTCGCCCGGATCCACGCCGTCAGCCGGCGCACCGTGCCCGAGGATCCGGCCGCGGCCGGCGACGACGCGCTGCGGCTCGGCCCCGTCCAGATCGAGCTGCCCACTCGGCGGGTCACCGTGGACGGTTCGGTCGTCCAGCTGACCCGCAAGGAGTTCGACCTCCTCGCGCTGCTCGCCCAGCGTCCCGGTGTGGTCTTCCGGCGCGAGCAGATCATCAGCGAGGTCTGGCGTACCAGCTGGGAGGGGACCGGGCGCACCCTGGAGGTCCACGTGGCCTCCCTGCGCGCCAAGCTGCGCATGCCCGCCCTGATCGAGACCGTACGGGGCGTCGGGTATCGGCTCGTCGCCCCCGGCGCGTAGCGGGGAACGTTGCGCACACGTCTGCTGCCGCTGCTCATCGTGCTGATGGCGGCCGTCCTGCTCGCCCTGGGCGTGCCGCTGGCCGTCAGCGTGGCCGGCGCGCAGCAGCAGAAGGTGGTCGTCGACCGGATCGACGACACCGCGCGCTTCGCGGCGCTCGCCCAGTTCGTCACCGTCCCGTCGGAGACGGACACCGCCCTGCCCTCGTCCACGAACGAGCGGCTCGAGACGCTTGAGCGCGAGCTCGACAGCTACTACGACGTCTACGACATTCGTGCCGGTGTCTTCTACCCCACCCGTGTCCCTCTGGCCAATGCTCCGGGGAACTGGCCCCTCCCCCAAGAGGGTGAGGTGCGGGACGCGTTCCAGGAGGCGCTGCTCAGCCGGCGCAGCCACGACCCGCAGCAGGTGTGGCCGTGGCAGCGCCATCGTCTCGTCGTCGCGTCGCCGGTCATCCGGGACGGCGACGTCGTCGCGGTGGTCGTCACCGACTCGCCCACCGGGCCGATGCGGTCGCGGATCCTGCAGGGCTGGCTGCTCATCGGCGCGGGCGAGATCGCCGCGATGCTGCTGGCCATCGGCGCCGCGCTGCGGCTGACCGGCTGGGTGCTCAAGCCGGTCCGCGTCCTGGACGTCGTCACCCACGCGATCGCGAGCGGCCGACTGAAGTCCCGTGTCGCCGTCGCCGGCGGGCCGCCGGAACTCAGGCGCCTGGCCAGGTCGTTCAACGAGATGGCGGACAACGTCGAGGACGTGCTGGAGCAGCAGCGTGCCTTCGTCGCCGACGCCTCGCACCAGCTGCGCAACCCGCTCGCGGCGCTGCTGCTGCGCATCGAACTGCTCGCCTACGAGCTTCCGGAGGGCAACGAGGAGATCGCCTCCGTCCAGAACGAGGGCCGGCGCCTGGCCGAGGTGCTGGACGACCTGCTCGACCTGGCCCTGGCCGAGCACACCGAGGCCGATCTGAGGGTCACCGACATCGGCGCGCTGGCCTCCGAGCGCGTCGCCGCGTGGGCGCCCACCGCCGAGGCCAAGGGCGTCCGGCTGGTCGGCGACTGCCCGGCCACCACGGCCTGGGCCGACCCCGTCACGCTCTCCAGCGCGCTGGACGCGGTGATCGACAACGCCGTGAAGTTCACGCCGGAGGGGGAGAGCGTCGAGGTGTCGGTCGCGGCGGACGGTGAGACCTCCACCGTCGTCGTCACCGACAACGGCCCCGGCCTCACCGACGAGGAGCTCGCGCGCGTGGGCGACCGCTTCTGGCGCAGCGGCCGCCATCAGAACATCAAGGGCTCCGGCCTCGGCCTGTCCATCTCCCGGACCCTGCTCGCGGCGGGCGGCGGCTCCCTCTCGTACGACCATCACGAGCCGACCGGGCTGCGGGTGACCGTGTCGGTGCCGAGGTCACGGCCCACGCTCTGAGCGGCGGCGGGTTACGGCTTGACGGAGCGGTAGTAGCGGCGGGCGCCGTCGTGCAGAGGGAGGGGGTCGGTGTAGATCGCCGTGCGCAGGTCGACCAGCTGGGCGGAGTGGACGCGCGAGCCGATGTCGTCCCGGCTCTTGATCACGGTCCGGGTCAGCCACTCGGTCAGCCGGGGGTCCATGTCCGTACGGGTCATCAGCAGGTTGGACACCGCGATCGTCGGCACGGTGTCGCCCTTCTGGATGGTCGGGTACGCCGACTCGGGCATGTTCGTCGCGCGGTAGTAGCCGGTGGAGCTGTCCTGGCTGTGCATCTTGGCGACGAGCTTGGCGTCGATCGGCACGAACCGGAAGTCGAAGGTCTTGGCCAGGTCCCGCAGACCGCCCGTGGGCACCCCGCCGGACCAGAAGAACGCGTCGATCTTCCCCTGCGCCAGTCGCTGGGGACCGGTGTTGATGCCCTCCGACACGGCCGTGATGTCCTCGCCCGGGTCCACGCCGGCCGCCTTCAGCACGCGTTCCGCTATCAGCCGCACGCCCGAGCCGGGCAGCCCGGTCGCCACGGTCCTGCCCTTCAGGTCGGTGAGGGAGCGCACGTCCGAGTCGCGCGCCACGACGAGCTGCACATAGTCGTCGTAGAGCCGGGCCACGCCGCGCAGCCGGGCCGCGGACCCCTTGTTCCGCGACTCGTAGGTCTGCACCGCGTCCGCCGCGGCGATGGTGAAGTCGGCGTCGCCGTTCGCCACGCGCGCGACGTTCTCCTGCGAGCCGTTGCTGGTCGTCAGCGTCACCTTCAGGTTCGGCATGTCCTTCGCCAGCTCGTCGCGGAGCAGGGTGCCGTACTCCTGGTAGACGCCGTGGGTCGTGCCCGTGCTGAAGGTGATCGTGCCGTTCGGCGGGGCCTCGCCCAGCGGCAGCAGCCACCACAGCAGCAGACCGAGCGTGACGACACCGGCCGCCGCACCTTGCAGCGCCCGGCGCCTGCCGATACGGGGGAACACCTTGGACATGCGGCGATCCTGCCAGCAGGGACGCGGTGCTGACCAGGGCGGGGCTCACGGACCGGCGAGACGGGGCGGGCTGTCGGTGGGGGTCGTTACAGTCGGTGCATGAGTTCTTCGCCCGTCGAACTGGTCCGTGAGTTCCACCATGCCTTCGGGCTCGACGCCCGTGGTACGCCGACCGAGGTGTCGCCCCGGCTCGCCGCGCACCGGGGCGAGCTGCTCGCCGAGGAGGCGGCGGAGGTGGCCGAGGTGTCGGTGGGCGGCCCGTTGGACCGGCTCGCGCACGAGCTGGCGGACGTCGTGTACGTCGCGTACGGCACCGCCCTGGTGCACGGCATCGACCTCGACGCGGTGATCGCCGAGATCCACCGGTCCAACATGACGAAGCTGGGCCCCGACGGCCAGGTCACCCGCCGAGAGGACGGCAAGGTCCTCAAGGGCGAGCACTACGAGGCGCCGGACGTGTCGGCGGTGCTGCGCCGCCAGGGATGGATACCTGGCGGCGCGTCCTGATCCACCGGGACGGGCGGTCCTAGGAGGACTCGCCGCCCGCCAGCTTCCACTCCCGGTGCAGTGCCCCGAGCGGGATGTCCCGCTGGAACACGGGCGTGCCGAAGATCGACAGCTGCAACCGCAGGGTGCCGCTGAGGTCGACTCCGCCGTAGACGGCCCAGGAGCCCTCGGCCTCGAACACGTCGTCGGTACCGGTCACCGTGCCGGTCCCCTCGCCGCGGACGTACGGGGCCAGGTCGGCGATGACACCGACGCTGCCGTAGAGACCGACGGTGGCCTGGGCGCCGAGGGCGGCCTTCACGCTTCCGGCGGTGGTGACGGAGGTCCGTACGGGCGTGCTCGTCATGTCGGAGGAGCTGACCGGCGTCCAGCCCTGGGCGAGGCCGAAGGTGCCGCCGGCCTTGAAGTCGCCCTTGAGGTTCTGCTCGACGTCGACGGTGACCTTGCCGTCGCCGCTGATCTGGATGTAGCAGGTCAGGTCGAGGTTGACGACGACGGGCACGGGGCCGACCTGGAGCACCGGGTCGGCGTGCAGCGTGGCGAAGGGAATGCGCACTGGGGTTGCTGAGGCGCCGGCGCGGCCCTTCAGCGCCCAGCCCGAGGTCCAGTCGCCGGACACGCCCAGGTAGGCCGAGGCGGGCGCGGTCTCGGCGCCCTCACCGCCGTAGCGGAAGTCGACCTGCGGGGCGACCTGCACGAAGCCCTCGACGGACGCGGAGGCCGAGGCGGTGGCGTCCCCCGCGGTCGTGGTCGCGGTCGGCAGCTCGGCGCGTACGTCGAGCCGCAGACTGCCCAGCGGAACCGTCGCGCCCTCCGGCCCGACGTGCACGTCGTCCGTGCGCGTCCAGGAGACGTCGACGTCGGGCAGCAGCTTGTCGATGTCGAAGGCGGCCGGGTCGACCGGCACGCTGCCCTTCGCGGTGTCGTCCCCGAGCAGGGCGTTGAGCTGGGCGGGCTCGGTCTGTACCTCCGTGCCCTCCTCGGTCTCGCCGATCACCTTGGTGACCTTCGCGAGCAGGCCCTTCGGGGCGCCGGGTGCCGGGGCGCTGGCGATGACGTCGCCGACGGCGGTGCGGTGGGGCGTCTCCTCCGAGGCGCTCGGGGAGGGCGGGTTCGCGGTGGGTGAACCTGCCGAGGGTGAGGAACTCGGCTCGTCCGTCCCGTCGTTGGAGGAGATGACGGCGCGCCGGGTCTTGCTGTCGTAGGAGCTGACGCTCAGCTCCGTGGACTGGGCCTCGCCGCCGGCGGTGCCCGGACTCGCGGTGGCGGTCGCGGTCCCGGCGGGCGCGGCGGCCACCGCGAGCGAACGCTCCGCGGAGTCGGGAGAGGCGTCCGCGGCGGCCTGCCGGCCGGCGGTCGAGGAGGGAGTGTCGGCCTGCGACGGGGGAGAGGAACAGCCCGCAGCGAGGAGGAGGGCGGATGCGGCTAAAGCGGGCATGAGGGCACGGGAGTGCCTCAGGCGTCTGCGCAAGGTCAGTCCTGGAAGGTGGGGGGTGAGGAAAGGGGACCGGCCGGGCAGATGGTGCTACTGGCCGGTAACAGGCCATGAGCATGCCATGGGTGACCCAAGGAGACTTCACGAATCAGCCATGTGTGGGGTGTGACGTGAGACACGAGATACGGGTGGGGGCGGTGCGTCCGGTGGGGCGAGTGGGGCCGGTGGGGCGCGCGCGTCCGGTGGGGCGAGTGGGGGTCGGTGGGGGCGCGCGTCCGGTGGGGCGAGTGGGGTCGGTGGGGGCGGGGCGCGCTTTCCTCAGTCGCTCACCGGTGTCTACGGCCGCCGTACCTCCGGCGGGTGCTCCGGCGTGCCGGGGCCGGGGCCGGGGCCCGTGCCAATGCCAGTGCCCGTGCCGGGGCTGGTGCCGGTGCCCGCTGCCGTTCCTGTGCCCGTGTCCGTTCGAGTGTCCGTGTCCCCGCGCGGGTCCCCCGTGACCGCGCTCGTTCCCGTCGGTCGGGTGCGGCGGTGGGTCCACCAGCTCGCCACCGGTTCCGTGAAGCGGGCGGTGAGGGGGCCCAGGACGACCAGGAGGAGGACGTACGCCGTGGCCAGCGGGCCGAGGGACGGCTCGATCCCGGCGGTGACCGCGAGCCCGGCGATGACGATCGAGAACTCGCCGCGGGCCACCAGCGCACCACCGGCGCGCCACCTGCCCTTGGCCGAGATACCGGCGCGGCGGGCCGCCCAGTAGCCGGTGGCGATCTTCGTCGCGGCGGTGACGACGGCCAGCGCGAGCGCGGGAAGGAGGACCGGCGGAATACTCGCCGGGTCGGTGTGCAGTCCGAAGAAGACGAAGAAGACCGCGGCGAACAGGTCCCGCAGCGGGCTCAGGAGCGTGTGCGCGCCCTCCGCGACCTCCCCCGACAGCGCGATGCCCACCAGGAACGCGCCCACGGCCGCCGACACCTGGAGCTGCTGGGCCACACCTGCGACCAGGATGGTCAGGCCCAGGACGACGAGCAGCAGCTTCTCCGGGTCGTCGCTCGACACGAAACGCGAGACGACCCGGCCGTAGCGCACCGCCGTGAACAGCACGAGCCCCGCGACGCCCAGCGCGACGGCCAGGGTGAGGCTGCCCGCGGCCAGCCCCGCCCCGGCCACCAGCGCCGTGACGATGGGCAGATAGACCGCCATCGCCAGGTCCTCCAGGACGAGGACGCTCAGGATCACCGGGGTCTCCCGGTTGCCGACCCGGCCCAGGTCGCCGAGGACCTTGGCGATCACCCCGGACGACGAGATCCAGGTGACGCCCGCCAGCACCACGGCTGCCACCGGACCCCAGCCCAGCAGCAGTGCGGCCGCCGCGCCCGGCAGCGCGTTGAGCGCGCCGTCCATGAGCCCGGACGGGTAGTGGGCCTTGAGGTTGGAGACCAGATCGCTCGCCGAGTACTCCAGGCCGAGCATCAGCAACAACAGGATGACGCCGATCTCCGCGCCGGTCGCGATGAACTCCTCGCTCGCCCCGAGCGGCAGCAGTCCGCCCTCCCCGAAGGCCAGCCCGGCCAGCAGGTACAGCGGTATCGGCGAGAAACGGAAACGGGCCGCGAACCGGCCGAGCAGGCCGAGGCCCAGGATGATGGAACCGAACTCGATCAGCAGGACGGCGGAGGAGTGCATCCGTCGCTCACTCCCGCCCGAGTATCGCCGCGGCCGCGTCCACGCCCTCACGGGTGCCGATGACGATCAGGGTGTCACCGCCCGCCAGCCGGAAGTCCGGCGCCGGGGACGGAATCGCCTCGGCCCGCCGCAGCACCGCCACGATCGACGCGCCGGTCTCCGTCCGCATCCGGGTATCGCCGAGCAGCCGGCCGTTCCAGCGGGAGGCCGCCGCGACCTCGATCCGCTCGGCGACCAACCCCAGGTCCGTGGTGTACAGCAGGCTCGCGCTGTGGTGGGACGGCTTCAGCACGTCGATCAGCGAGCCCGCCTCCGCGCCGGTCAGATGCAGGGAGTGGGCGCAGGTGTCGGGATCGTCGGCCCGGTACACGCCGACCGTGCGGGTGCCGTCGCGGTGCGCCACCACCGACAGATGGCGCTGCTCGCGCGTCACGAGGTCGTACTGGACCCCGATGCCTGGCAGCGGTGTCGTCCGGAGGCGTGGAGCAGACACGTTTCTTCCCCTTACTGATCGTTCCTGTCCGTGCTGATTGCTGCTGATGCCGTCGATCGCCGTCGATCGCTGCGGATCGCTGCGGGTCGCTTGTGCGAGGCCAGCCGCTGCGCGGCTGCCGACGGCGGGGCGAGGGGCCGCCGCCGGGTGCGCGCAGCCGCCATGCTGCCATCCACCCGTACGGTGGCGACATGGGTGTTGTGACGGATGGACAGGGCCGCCGGACGGAAGAAAGGCTGGTCACGGCGGTGCCATGGGTGGTGCGTGGCGGGAGAAGGCGGAGCGGAGGGAGAGGGAGCGTGTCGCTGTTCCGGAGGATCTTCGCCCTCAACGCCCTCGGTCTGATCGTGGCCGCCGCGCTGCTCCTCGGGCCGGTCACCGTCTCCACCCCGGTCCTGCCGGGCGAGGCGCTCGTCGTGCTGGCCGGGCTGGCCGTGCTGCTGGCCGTCAACGTCCTCGTGCTGCGGGTCGGACTGGCCCCGCTCGGACGCCTCGGCCGGGCGATGGCCGCCGCCGACCTGCTGCGGCCCGGCGCCCGTGCCGTGGTCAGCGGACCGGTGGAGACCGCCGAGCTGATCACGACGTACAACGCCATGCTCGACCGGCTCGAGGCCGAGCGCGCCGCCAGTGCGGGGCGCGCGCTGTCCGCGCAGGAACGCGAGCGGCAGCGCATCGCGCGCGAACTCCACGACGAGGTCGGCCAGACGCTGACCGCCGTCCTGCTCCAGCTCAAACGGGTCGCCGACCGGGCACCGGAGGAACTGCGCGACGAACTGGGCCAGGCCCAGGAGGCCACCCGCGCCGGGCTGGACGAGATCCGCCGGATCGCCCGCCGGCTGCGCCCCGGTGTCCTCGACGAACTCGGGCTGCTCAGCGCCCTGCGGTCGCTCGCGGGCGAGTTCACGACCCATGGGCTGACGGTCCGACCCGACCTGCGCCCCGGCCTGCCCTCGCTGCCCCAGGAGACGGAACTCGTGCTCTACCGCGTCGCCCAGGAAGCCCTCACCAACACCGCCCGCCACTCCGGAGCCGACCACGCCGAACTCCGCCTGCGCCCGCTCGCCGACGGTGTCGAACTCCTCGTACGCGACAACGGGCGCGGGCTGGGCGAGACCACGGGGGAGGGAGCCGGCATACGGGGGATGCGGGAGCGGGCGCTGTTGATAAGGGCGAGGCTTCTGGTGACTTCGGGCGTGGGGCGCGACGGGAGGGGCGGTACGGACGTACGCCTGTGGGCATCGGTGACGCCCGCGCCGCTGCCCCACGATCCGGCCGCCGTCGGGGCGGGCGCCTCCCCGCCTGCCGTACTCGGAGCGGAGCGATGAGCGACGGCAGGGGCGGTCGGCCGATCCGCGTGCTCCTCGCCGACGACCACACGCTGGTCCGCCGGGGCGTGCGGCTCATCCTGGACGGCGAACCCGACCTGGAGGTCGTGGCGGAGGCCGGGGACGGGGCCGAGGCGGTCGAGAAGGCCCGCGCCGGGGGCATCGACCTGGCCGTTCTCGACGTGGCCATGCCTCGGATGACCGGCCTCCAGGCGGCCCGCGAGCTCTCCCGGCGCCTGCCCGCCCTGCGCATCCTCGTCCTCACCATGTACGACAACGAGCAGTACTTCTTCGAGGCCCTCAAGGCCGGGGCCGGCGGCTACGTGCTCAAGTCGGTCGCCGACCGGGACCTCGTCGAGGCGTGCCGGGCGGTGGTGCGCGACGAGCCGTTCATCTACCCGGGCGCGGAGCGGGCGCTGGTCCGCTCCTACCTGGACCGGCTGCACCGCGGGGACGCCGTCGACGGACTGCCCGCACGGCCCATCACCGAGCGCGAGGAGGAGATCCTCAAGCTGGTCGCCGAGGGCCACACCTCCCGGGAAATCGGCGCGCTGCTCCACATCAGCGCCAAGACGGTCGAACGCCACCGCGCCAACCTCCTGCACAAACTCGGCATGCGCGACCGCCTGGAACTCACCCGCTACGCCATAAGGGCCGGCCTCATCGATCCCTGAGGTCCTGAGGTCCTGGGGTCCTGAGGTCCTGGGGTCCTGAGGTCCTGGGGCCCTGAGGCCCTGGGGCCCTGAGGCCCTGAGGTCCTGAGGCCCTGAGGCCCTGGGGTCCCTGGAGGGGTCCCCGAGCTCCCTGAGCGTGGACGGGAGCCGGTGGAGTGTTCACGCGCCCGCGTGTACGTACGCCGCCCACACGTGCGGTCGTTCCGGTATCCGCTCGCGCAGGGCGCGGACGCTGTGGTGGAGGGCGTGGGCCGGGAGGTGGGTGGTCGTGGCGTGGCGGTAGAAGTCGCGGGTGACATGGTCGGCGTGGGTGCTGTCGATCTCCCAGAGCGTGCCCACGGCGGTGGGGAATCCGGCGAGGAGGAAGGCGCCGGTGATGTGGATGGCCTCGTCGCTGAGCCGTTCGGAGGTGCGGGCGGTGCCGCAGGCGGCGAGGAAGGCGAGCTGTGCCGCGCCCGGCTGCGCGCGGCAGATGTCCAGCACGGACAGGGACTCGCCGCTCGGCAGATGCAGCAGGGCGCCGGACGGCTCCGCCGGGTCGGCGGCCGCGTGGCAGCCGAAGTGCGCCCAGGCCGCGCCGCCCAGTGTGGCCAGCACGGCCGCCCGGGTCGCGGCGGCGCCCACCAGCGGCTCGCGCGCCCCGAGCAGCCCGGCCGCGTAGCGGGTCGCGGCCGCGACACCGGGCAGGTCCTCCTCGGGTGCGGCGACCAGCAGCGCGGTGCCGTCGCCGGCCCCCTCGCGCCGTTCGGCGCGGGCGCGGGCGTACGCGAGGGTCTGGAAACCAGGGACGTACGACGACACCACGGTGTCCAGCGCGGCCCCGCAGCCGCCGAGGTCGCCGAGGTCGCAGTCGGGGCGGGTGCACTGGGCCGCGTGCAGCGGCAGGGCGTGGAAGGCGCCCGTGGGCACCCACCAGATCCTCGGCCAGGGACCCCCCTCGGGGACGGGCGCGGTGGCCCCCACGTGTTCGAGGACGGGCCGTACGACCGTGTGCCAGGTCCAGGACAGCGTCCGGCGGATCGTGGCGCCGGCGCCGACCAGCTCGGCCGGGGAACGCCTCGACGCACCCTGCGCGTTGATGATGTCGACGGCCTCGCGCAGCCGTCGGGCCGCGTCGGTGACCGCGGCGGCGTCGGGTTCCAGGGTGAGCGCGGTGATCGACCGGTCCGTCACGACGACGGCGTGGCACAGGCGTTTGGTGTGGTTGAGGACGACGACCGGGCCGTCCGCCGCGAGGGCGCGCAGCTGGGCGGCGGTCAGCGGGCGCAGGAAGCCGTCGAAACCGGGCTGGGCGCGGATGCGGTCGACCAGTGCGTCCAGGGCGCGGGACGTACGGAGTTTGCCGAGCCGGGCGCGCTCGGCGTCCCCGGGCGCCACCGGCGCATGGTCGGCGGCCAGCGCGTCGGTCAGCCGCTCGAACTCGCCGGCCAGCTCCGGGTGGGCGGCACGCAGCTCGCCGAGGTCGGTCCGCGCCTCCAGCCGCCGGGCCAGCAGCAGCCCGCGGCCGCGCTCCAGCAGCTCGGTGGCGCGGTCGACCTCGGGGCCGGTCACGGCGCGCGGGAGGGCAGGGGGATCGTTCAAGGCGCGCAGGAGGGCGGTCGGGTCGGGCGGGGCGCCGGCGCCGGCCCCGGCGCCGGACACGGCTCCGGCGCCGGTCCCGGCCTCGGTTTCTGACACAGGCTCGGCTTCTGACATGGCCTCGGCACCTGTGCCAGCCTGCGCCTCTGACACGGCCTCTGCTTCTGACACAGCCGCCGCCTCTGACATGGCCTCAGCTCCTGCCTGGGCTTTCGCCTCGGCCAGGAGCTGCCGCATCTGCCGCAGGTGGTCCTCGAGGCGGGCGGTGCCGTCGCGGACCAGGAGCGTGGTGAGGATCAGCTCGACGATCCCCCTGATGTCCCCCTCGAACTGCGTCAGCCCGTACTCGGCGGACCGCTGGTCGCTGCCCCGGTCGGTGATGTCCGGCAGCGCCGCCACGGCCGCGTCGAGGTGGGAGAGGGCCAGGTCGACCCGGGGCCGGGGCCGGGCCAGCGCACCCGCCGCCGCCCCGATCTCGCCGTGCGCCCGCAACAGCACCGGGATCCTCGGATCCCGCAGCGCGGCGGGGTCGGCGACCCCGGAGAGCCGGTCGCGCAGCGGGGCCATCAGGGCCTCGAACGCGTTCGACGGCGACGACGGCGACGACGGCGTCCGCGCCGAGGACACGGCCGAGGACTCGGCCGGGCCAGGGCCCTCGCCCGACCGCTCCCGCGTGACCGGCGGCAGACGTCCGCCGCCCGCGAGGCCGACACCGATCATCGCCAGGAAGGACCGCATCATGTCCGCCCAGCCGTCCGGCGCCTCCGGCTCGACCGCCTCGATCAGCCGGGCGGCCTCCACGACGAGGGCCTTCGCCCGCTCCGGTTCGTCGGCACCGAGCGCCAGCGCGCGCAGGGCGAGGACCCGCAGCAGCGTCATCCCGGTGAACAGCCGCATCCGGGGATCCGGTGGTGCCGCCGCGTACCGGCGACGGCACCGGTCGACCTGATCGTCGGTGACATCCCGCTCCGGACCGCTGCCGCCCGGCCCCATGGTCTCCAGCAGGTCGAGATAGACGTCGCCCATCATGTCGGCCCCCGGCAGCGCGTCCGCCGCCTCGGGGCTCGCGCCGCCGCCGAGTTCCCGCATCCGCCGGGCGATCGCGCGGGCCTTGTCGAGCTGGCCCGGCTCATGGCCGAACCAGTAGAGCTGCACGGCGTTGTGCAACTCCGTGTGCGCGGCCCAGAACGCCTGGCTCAGGTCGGCCACTTCACCTTCCGGACCGTCCCCGCCCTCCCCACCTTCCCCATCCCTCCTGCCCTCCCCGCCGTCCGCACCGGCTCGGCCGTCCGCCGCCCGTGCCGTCGCGAGCAGGACGGCCGCCTCACGGGAGGCCTCGGTGTCGAAGTGCGCGGCCGACAGGGCCGTGAGCGCCTGGGCGAGCATCAGGTCGACCGCCACGGGCAGCTCCTGCGCGTGCGCGCGGGCATGGCGCAGCAGCGGCACGGCCTCTTCGAGGAGCGCCGGGTCGATGCGTACGGAGGCCAGCGAGCACAGCGCGCTCCCGAGTGCCGCGGACAGGTACGGCCGCTGCGGATCGTCCTCGGCCATGTCGGCGAGGAGTTCCCGCAGTACGGCGATGTCGGCGTCCAGGTGGTCCGGATCGTCCAGGCGGACGTCGGTCATACGGGACAGCTGGGAGATCATGCGGGACAGCTCCGGGTCCGCCCTGCCGTCCGGTTCACCGGTGACGACCGTCCCCGCGGCGGCCGCCAGCGCGGCGTCGTACGCGCCCTTGCGCAGCAGACCCGGCAGCAGCAGACCGTCCGGCGCCGCGGCCGCCGCCTCCTCGGCCAGCGACCTGGCCTCCGCTTCGAGGCGCTCGGCCCCGGCCCCCGCGCCGAGTCGACCCGCCCCCGCCGACCCCATCGCCCGGACGTCCGGCACCCGTACGTCCGTCCCCCGTACGTCCGTCCCCCGACCCTCCGTCCCCCGACCCTCGTGCGCCCGCACCTCCTGCGCCCGCAGTCCGACGAGGGAGGCCAGTACAGCGACGCACGCATACCGCAGCGGCGCGTCGGCGGGCACCCCGGTCAGCGACGCCCGGTACCGGGCGATCTGCTCGTCGGACACCGTGCCGGTGGTGAGGGTGGACAGGATGGCGAGCGTCTCCAGCGCGATGTCCGGGGCCTCGCCGTGCCGTACGGCCTGGTCCCGGAGCCGGTCGACCAGCAGACCGAGGGCCGGCCCGGCGTCCGGCCTGCCGTCGTCCGGATCCAGTGCCAGGCGCCGCAGGCTCAGCAGGACGTCGAGGTTCTCGCGCTCTGCGGCGTTCAGGGTGTCCGGGTCCACGGCGGCGAGGACGTCGACCGCCTCGCGCGAGACCGCGGCGTCGCCGCGCTGCTCGCCGAGGGCGGCGAGCGCCTCGCTCAGGGCCACCACGACGGCGAAGTGGGCCGGATGACCGGGCGGGGTGTGGCCGAGAGCCGTGCGCAGCCGTCGTACGGCACAGGCGACACGGCCCGCGTCCTGCTCCCGCGTGCCCGCCTCGGCGACGGCCGCGCCGATCTGGAGGTCCACCTGTCCCGGCCAGGCGCTGGGCGCGGCGTGCAGCGCGCGCAGGAAGCTCAGCCCCTCCATGGTCTCCGGGGCGAGCAGGCCGGGTGCCGCCGCGACCAGCCGCTCGACCTCGTCGAGCGAGGGCTCGCCGAGCAGCCGCGCCGCGTCCACGACCGTCCCGAGTGAGAACGCGGCCGCTTCCGTGCCGGCCGGGCCGAGCGCGCCTGGGCCGCCGAGGGCGTTCAGCCGTTCGCACACAGCGCGCGCGTGCCGGGCCGCAGCGGCGAGTGCGTCGGGATCCGCCGTGAGCCGGAACCGGGCCGTCTCGACGCCGAGGGCGTGCACCGTCAGGTCGACGAAGCCCTCGTGCTCCTCGGGCAGCAGGCTCAGGGCCGTCTCCGACCAGGCGAGCGCGCGCTCCAGCGCCGCCAGGCGGTCGGACTCGGGGACGTCGGGCGCTTCGAGCGCGTCCCCGTGCGCCGAGCTGACGAGGAACGCGAACCGTGCGTCGAGGGCCGGATCGGCGGGGTCGAAGGCCTCCTGGAGGGGTGGCGGGAACTGCACGTCCTCGGGGACGCGCGGCCGGAGAAACCCGAACGTGCTCATGACGATCGCGACGTTCTGCTGCGCGTCCGGATCCTCGGCGCCGAGGTGACGGAACCAGAACGTCCAGAAGACGGCGGCGACCGAGTCGAGGTCGACCGGCTCCTCCGGCGAGGGCGTGACCGACCGCAGCAGCGCGAGGGCGTCGGCGACCGCCTCCGGCTCGCGCAGTGGCCCGGGATCGCGACTGTTCTGGGCTGCCAGCAGGCGGGCGACGACTCGTTCCCGAAGCTCCGTCATCACTCCCTATAGTAATTTGATTTCACGTCAGCACAGTGTGAATTCAGGGCACTTGAGGCAGCTCCGGGCAGCCGAGGGGGACACGGTGGGACACGGGACGAAGGCGCAGCGGCTCTACGAGGACGCCGTCGCGTACGTGTGCCGCAACGCCGGGACGCTCCGCGAACTCGTCGGTCCCGCCCGCTGGGACGCCCCGTACGCGACCGTCCGGGACGGCGACCCCGCGGCCGAGGCCTGGCGGGACGCCGTACGCGCCCTGCACGACGCGGCCGAGGAGGCCGGCATACCCGGCGGGCTCGGCCTGCGCTCCACCATGGGCGCCGGCGACTGGCCCGCCGGACCCGCGCCCCGCTCGACCGGCTGGGTCTGCCCCACGGGCCGCTGTGCCCGGGTGGACCTGCACGAGGACACGGCTCCCGACACGGGCGTCTGCGCGCTGGCCGGCGGGCCGATGCGCCGGGTGGACTGACGACGGGGCGGGGGCGGGCAGGGTGGGACTCCTTCTCGAACTCCAGCGGCGCATCCCCGACGGATGGTTTCTGCGGCGGCTGCTGCCCGCCCTGCTGTTCGTCGTGGTCGTCCTCGTGGGCGGCGGGCAGCTCGGTCGGCGTCACTGGGACGACGTCGGGCTCGCCCGGGACCGGATCGCCGGCGCGCTGCGGCTGAACGGCGGGCTCGGCGCGGACGGCGTCGCCGTGCTCCTGCTCGTCGCGGTAGCGGCGGTGGTGACCGCGCTGGCCGTGCCCCTCGCCGCCGACGGCGTCGCCGCGCTGGCGGCCGGCGCCTGGCCCTGGTGGCTCACGCCGCTGGCCGGGCGGCTGACCCGGTGGCGGGCCCGGCGCTGGACCTCGCCCCAGGAGATCGGCCGCGAGGCCGTACGGGCCCGCGCGGCCGGACGGGAGACGCGCGCCGCCCGCCTCGACGCGCGCCGCGCCCGCGCCGCGCCGGCCAGGCCCGTCTGCCCCACCTGGTCCGGCGACCGGCTCCGGGCGGCCGAGCGCAGCGTCAGGACGGAGACCGGCACCGACCTCGCCGACGAGTGGAGCAGACTCCTCCTCGCGATACCGGACACCTCCCGCACCGCCCTGACCGAGGCCCGCGACGCCTATCAGGCGTCCTGCGAGGCCCTCGTGTGGAGCGCCGCGTTCACCGTCGTCGGCGTCTGGTGGTGGCCCGCGGGCCTCGGCGGGATCGTGCTGGGCCTGGCGTCCTGGCGCGCGCTGCGCCGCGCGGCGGACGGCCTGTGCCGCACGGCCGAGGCGGTCGTCGCGCTTCAGCGGACGGCGGGGGCGGCGACGGACTGAGGCCCTGACGGGACGAGGCCTTGACGGGCTGAGGCCCTGGCGGGCTGAGGCTCCGACCGGCTCAGGCCTGCCCGGCGCACCCCCGGCAGCAGTCCGCGCCGGATCTCGCAGCCCGCGCCGGGTCCCGTAGACGGGGCACACCCCCGTCCCTCGCATACTGTTCCGGTCGGCCGACCGGGAGGTCCCGGCATCCGTCCGCCCTCGAACCCGGAGGTCGCAGTATGAAGATCTCGCAGCGCGCCCAGGCCGTCGCGCCGTTCTACGCCATGGAGTTCGGCAAGCACGCCGCCGCGCTCCAGGCGCGGGGCCACCACGTCGTCAAGCTCAGCCTGGGCGAGCCGGACTTCGGCGCGCCCCCGGCCGTCGTGGACGCGATGCGCGAGGTCATGGACGCCGGCACGCCCATGACGTACACGGCGGCGCTCGGCCTGCCCGCGCTACGGGAGGCCATCGCGGGGTTCTACCGGGACCGGCACGGCGTCGACGTGGACCCGGCCCGGGTCGTCGTCACCGCCGGCGCCTCGGCCGCGCTCGTCCTGGCCACCGCCGCGCTGGTCGACCCCGGCGACGAGGTGCTCATCGCCGACCCGTCGTACCCCTGCAACCGGCAGATCGTCGAGAGCTTCGGCGCCCGCGTCGGCCTCGTCCCCACCACCGCCGACACCCGCTACCAGCTGGACGCGGCGTCCGTACGGTCGCACTGGACGGACCACACCCGCGGCGTCATGGTCGCCACCCCGTCGAACCCCACCGGCACCTCCGTCCCCACCGCCGAACTCGCCGCGATCTGCGACCACGCCCGTGAGCACGACGCCTGGCGCCTCGTCGACGAGATCTACCTCGACCTCGGCGACCACGACGACCAGGGCCGGCCGCCGCGCAGCGCGCTGTCCCTCGACCCCGGCGCGATCGTCATCAACAGCTTCTCGAAGTACTTCGGGATGACCGGCTGGCGGCTCGGCTGGTGCGTCGTCCCCGAACCCCTCGTACCGGCGCTGGAGCGCCTCGCCCAGAACTACTTCCTCTGCGCCTCCGCGCCCGCCCAGCACGCCGCCCTGGCCTGCTTCACCCCCGAGTCGCTCGCCGTGTGCGAGAGCCGCCGCGTCGAGTTCGCCGAGCGGCGCGCGCTCGTCCTCGACGGTCTGGAGCGGATCGGACTGCCGGTCCCGGTCCCGCCCGACGGCGCGTTCTACGTCTACTTCGACGTCAGCGGCACCGGGCTCACCTCGTGGGAGTTCTGCGAACGGGCGCTCCAGGAGGCGCACGTGGCCCTCACTCCGGGCCGGGACTTCGGCGTGCACACCGCCGAGACCCACGTACGGCTGTCGTACGCGGCCTCCGCCGACGAGCTCCGCGAGGGAATCGCCCGGCTCGGGACGTTCGTGGCCACGCTCCGGTAGTGCGCGCCGCGGCCGTCAGCCGCCCTTCGGCACCGCCGCGTCGAGGAGGGGGCCCAGCTCCCGGGCCACGGTCGTCAGCGCCCGGACGTCCCGCTCGGCCCGGGCCATGAGGATCGCCCCCTCCAACGCGCCGATCATGATGGCCAGCGCCGTCTCCCGCGTGAAGGCACCCAAGCTGCTGGCCCGCGACTTCGCCGTCCAGGCGGCGGCCGCGGACGTCCTGAAGAACAACCGGCTGATCGCCGGCGCCGCCCGCGAGACCGGCCTGGCCTCACCCCTCCTCGACGTCTGCCACGCCCTCTACGACGAGGCGGTCGCCCAGGGGCACGGCGGCGAGGACATGGTCGCCGTCCTGCACGCGCTGGAGACCCGGACCGACTCCCTCAGGTCGTCGTCACCCGAGTAGTGCGGACCCCGGGGCGGCCTACCCTGGAGGCATGCCGCATGTCGCCGTGACGGCGCTCAGCCATCCCGGACTGCTCCGGGAACGGAACGAGGACAGCCTCGTCGCCGGACCGTGGACGCTGTGCGCCACGGTGACCGAGAATCCCCAGACCCTGGTCTTCCCGCTCGGGACGCCCCTGGTCGTCGCGGTCGCCGACGGGCTCGGCGGGCATCCCCGCGGTGACGTGGCCAGCGGGCTGGTCGTCCGCCGGATGGCGACGGTGGGTCCCGTGCTGACCGACGAGGGCGCCCTCCGCGACACCCTGGACGCGTGCAACCGCGCCGTGTACGAGGCCGCCGGCGGCGACGAGGGCGGCGAGCTGGCCGCCATGGGGACGACGATCGCCGGGCTGGTCGTACGGCCCGACGAGGTGCTGGTGTTCAACGTGGGCGACAGCCGGGTCTTCGCCGTCCGCGACGACGGGCTGCGGCAGGTGAGCGTCGACGACAGCCCGCCGCTCGCCCCCGGGCAGCGCACGACGTCCGTCGTCACCCAGTGCCTGGGCGGGAGCCCGGACTTCCGCCCCGTCCGCCCCCACGCGACGGCGGTTCCGCTCGCCCCCGGCGACCGCTACCTCATCTGCACCGACGGACTGACCGACCCGGTGCCGGAGGACGTGCTCGAAGAGGTGCTGCGGGAGCACGACGACGCCCGCGCGGCCTTCGAACTGTGGAAGGCCGCGATCGCCGAGGGCGGCCCGGACAACATCACGCTGGCGCTCGTGCGGGTCTCGGAGGACTGACGGCGTCCCGGAGAAAGTGCGCCGGAGCGGCGGCGGGATCCTCCCGGCCGGAGCCCTCGTGGCGACCGCCTACCCTTGAGGCATGACCAGCAGCAGCGACCGGAGCCTCGCAGTGGACGTTCAAGCACCCAAGAGCTATGAAATCCGCACCTACGGGTGCCAGATGAACGTCCACGACTCCGAGCGGTTGTCCGGACTGCTGGAGGACGCCGGGTACGTCCGCGCCCCCGAGGGCTCGGACGGCGACGCGGACGTCGTCGTCTTCAACACCTGCGCGGTGCGCGAGAACGCCGACAACCGCCTCTACGGCAACCTCGGCCGGCTCGCCCCCCGCAAGGCCTCGCGCCCGGGCATGCAGATCGCGGTCGGCGGCTGCCTCGCCCAGAAGGACCGCGACACCATCGTGAAGAGGGCGCCCTGGGTGGACGTCGTCTTCGGCACGCACAACATCGGCAAGCTCCCGGTGCTGCTGGAACGCGCGCGCGTGCAGGAAGAGGCGCAGGTCGAGATCGCGGAGTCCCTGGAGGCCTTCCCCTCCACCCTGCCGACCCGCCGCGAGAGCGCCTACGCGGCCTGGGTGTCGATCTCCGTCGGCTGCAACAACACCTGCACCTTCTGCATCGTCCCGGCCCTGCGCGGCAAGGAGAAGGACCGCCGCACCGGCGACATCCTCGCCGAGATCGAGGCCCTGGTCGGCGAGGGCGTCTCCGAGATCACCCTGCTCGGCCAGAACGTCAACGCGTACGGCTCCGACATCGGCGACCGCGAGGCCTTCAGCAAGCTGCTGCGCGCCTGCGGCTCGATCGAGGGCCTGGAGCGGGTCCGCTTCACCTCCCCGCACCCGCGCGACTTCACGGACGACGTCATCGCCGCCATGGCCGAGACGCCGAACGTGATGCCGCAGCTGCACATGCCGCTCCAGTCCGGCTCGGACCCGGTCCTGAAGGCGATGCGCCGCTCGTACCGGCAGGAGCGCTACCTCGGGATCATCGAGAAGGTCCGCGCCGCCATCCCGCACGCGGCGATCACCACCGACATCATCGTGGGCTTCCCCGGCGAGACCGAGGAGGACTTCGAACAGACGATGCACGTGGTGCGCGAGGCCCGCTTCACCCAGGCGTTCACCTTCCAGTACTCCAAGCGCCCCGGGACGCCGGCCGCGACCATGGAGAACCAGATCCCCAAGGAGGTCGTCCAGGCGCGCTACGAGCGTCTCGTCGCCCTTCAGGAGGAGATCTCCTGGGAGGAGAACAAGAAGCAGGTCGGCCGCACCCTGGAGCTGATGGTCGCCGAGGGCGAGGGCCGCAAGGACGGCGCCACCCACCGCCTCTCCGGCCGCGCCCCCGACAACCGTCTGGTCCACTTCACCAAGCCGGACCAGGAGGTCCGCCCCGGTGACGTCGTGACCGTCGAGATCACGTACGCCGCCCCGCACCACCTCCTCGCCGAGGGCGCCGTCCTCGACGTGCGCCGCACGCGCGCGGGCGACGCCTGGGAGAAGCGCACCGCCGAGAAGGCCGCCCAGCCGGCCGGCGTCATGCTGGGCCTGCCGAAGATCGGCGCCCCGGCTCCGCTGCCGGCCGTGGCGAGCGGCTGCGGCTGCGACTGACGTGTCCGTCGCGGCGTGACGGCGGGCGGCCTCGGCGGGGTTACCCTGCCGATCGTGCTTGTCGCCGCCGCAGTCTGCCCCTGTCCGCCGCTCCTCGTGCCCGAGGTCGCCGCGGGAGCCGCACCCGAGCTGGACGCGGCGCGTACCGCCTGCTCCGACGCGCTGGCCGTGCTGGCGGCCGCGCGCCCGGACCGGCTCGTGGTCGTCGCACCCACCGACGAGGCCGGAGGTGGCGTCCACGCGGAGGGCACCCGGGGCTCGTTCCGCGGCTTCGGCGCCGGCGTCGACGTCGCCGTACGGCTGGGCCGGAACGGCCTGGACACCCCCGCCGGGCACGAGCTGCCGCCCTCCCTCGCCGTCGCCGCCTGGCTGCTGGAGCGGACCGGGTGGGCGGACGCCCCGATCGAGGGACTCGGCGTGACGGAGGCGCTCACGCCCGAGGCGTGCGCCGCGGCCGGACGGGAGATCGGCGCGCGGGCGGAGCGGGTCGCGCTGCTGGTGATGGGCGACGCCAGCGCCTGCCGGACGCTGAAGGCGCCCGGTTACCTCGACGAGCGGGCCGCGCCCTTCGACGCGGCGGTCGCCCGCGCCCTGGGCACCGCCGACCTCGCGGCGCTCCAGGCCCTGGACACCGCGCTGGCCCACGAACTGAAGGTCTCGGGCCGCGCCCCCTGGCAGGTGCTCGCGGGCGCCGCCGAGCACGCCGCCCTGACCGGCACGCTGCTGTACGAGGACGCGCCGTACGGCGTGGGGTACGTGGTCGCGGCCTGGTCGTAGGGCCATGGGGTCGTAAGGCCGTGGGGTCGTGGGGCCATGGGGTCGCAGGGCCATGACGCGCGAGGGCGCTGAAACGGCGGACGGCCGCGAGCGTTTCCGCTCCGCGGCCGTCCGCCGATCGATGGGCCACCGTTGGGGGGGCTCAGGAGGCCGGAGGGGGAGTCTTCGGCGGGGTGAAGGTGTCGCCGCCGCCCGCCCCGGGCTCGTCCTTGTGCGCGAGCCGGTCCATGGCGCCCTTCGCCTTGTCGGTGCCCGTGTGGATCCTGTTGCTGTACTTGCCCTTGGTCTTCTCGTCGACGACCTTGGCGGCCTTGTCGAGGCCGTGGTGGACCTTGTCCCCGTGGTGATGCGCGAGGTCCGAGACCTTGCCCTTGGCCGGGGCCAGCCTGGCCTTCAAATTGTCCAAAAGACCCATGGGTCACCTTCCCTCGCGGAGTCCGTCAGGTACGGGCGCCTTCGCCGGCCTCGCTGTCGGCCACCTCCTCGGCGGACTGCTGCCGGGGGATCTCCACGGGCTCGGCGGCGGCGACCGCGACGGCTTCCGCCGCCGCCTCCGTCCCCGCCTCCGTGGTGTCCCCGGCCCCGGCCGCCTTCGGTTCCGGCCCGGCCTGCGCGGTCTGCTCCGCCCCGCTACCGTCCGGTGCCTCGGCGGTGGCCGTCGCCTTTTCGGTGGCCTCCTCGGTGGTCGGCCCGGTGGCCGGCTCCTCAGCCGCCTCCTCGGTGGCCTTCGACCTTCGGAAAAGCCGCGCCAAAACGCCCATATTCACTCCATACGGTACTCGTGCGGGCGAAATCCCGCGTTGCCCGGTGCGCCTTTTTGCGCCCTCGGGGGCCGCCGCCACGGCGAACGGGTGACGGGATTCCCGCAACGGGCAACGACGTCGTACCGGCACCGTCACGTAACTCGTTCGAGGGCGGGCCCCGGGGTTTGGGAGACTGGTGCGGTGAGTAGCGCACCCCCCGCCCCCCGCGTCATCGCCGTCGTCGGACCGACCGCGGCCGGAAAGTCCGATCTGGGCGTCTTCCTGGCCCAACGGCTCGGCGGCGAGGTCGTCAACGCCGACTCCATGCAGCTCTACCGAGGGATGGACATCGGCACCGCCAAGCTGACGCCCGAGGAGCGTGCCGGCGTTCCGCACCACCTCCTGGACGTCTGGGACGTCACGGTCACCGCCTCCGTCGCCGAGTACCAGCGGCTGGCCCGCGCCAGGATCGACGCGCTGCTCGCCGAGGGCCGCTGGCCGATTCTCGTTGGCGGCTCCGGCCTGTACGTCCGCGGCGCCGTCGACAATCTGGAGTTCCCCGGCACCGACCCCGAGGTCCGCGCCCGGCTCGAGGAGGAGCTGACCCTGCGCGGCTCCGGCGCGCTGCACGCCCGGCTGGCCGCCGCGGACCCCGAGGCGGCGCACGCCATCCTGCCCAGCAACGGCCGCCGGATCGTCCGCGCCCTCGAAGTGATCGAGATCACCGGCAAGCCCTTCACGGCCAATCTGCCGGGCCACGACTCCATCTACGACACCGTGCAGATCGGCGTCGACGTGGCGCGTCCCGAACTGGACGAGCGGATCGCCCGCCGGGTCGACCGGATGTGGGACCAGGGGCTCGTGGACGAGGTCCGCGCGCTGGAGGCGCAGGGCCTGCGCGAGGGGCGTACGGCTGCGCGCGCGCTGGGCTACCAGCAGGTCCTCGCCGCCCTGAGCGGTGAGTGCACCGAGGACGAGGCGCGCGCCGAGACGATCCGTGCCACCAAGCGCTTCGCGCGCCGTCAGGATTCATGGTTCAGGCGCGATCCGCGGGTGCACTGGTTGAGTGGGGCCGCGGCGGATCTCACAGAACTTCCGGGGCTTGCGCTGGCGTTGGTCGAACGACCGGTTACAGCCTGATCACGTCATGGCATCGGGTCGCCCAGGCCGTCATCCGGGCCTCCGGAGCCGTGCCATCATCGAGCTTCGATCGACCAAGTGGAGTCCGAGTTGGGAGGGCGCGTGGCGATGGAGGCCGGCCCTCGTGACACCGCACCGGGCACCGGGCACCTCACCCCCGAGCCGGGGGAAACGGAGCCCGGGGACATCCGTCCGACCCCTGACGTGGCGGACGACACCCAGGGCGGTGCCGTGACCGACGACGGTCCCGAGCCCGAGGAGATGTTCGCCGGCGGGCCCGAGGTCGAGGTCGAGCTGCGCCCGCAGCGCCGGCTGCGGATCTGGCAGCTCGCGCCCATCGTCGCCCTGTCCGCGACCGGCTCCCTGATGTTCGCCTTCCCGCTCGCCTTCGACTTCGGCGACAGCGGGGCCGTGATCGCCATGCTGGGGCTGCTGATCTGCTGCTGCGCGGCCGGCTGGGGCATGATGGCCGCCCGCCGCGTCGGTTACACGTGGCCCGGACTCCCCGCGCGCGGTTCCGGCCGCCGCCCCGACTGGCGGGTCGTGCTGGCGTACGTCGTCCTGGTCGCCGTCGTGGCGGTGCTCGCCGTCTGGCGGGTCGCCCGGCTGCGCTGAGCCGCACGCGCGCGTGTGCGCCGGTGGCGCGGGCCGGTGACGGGCAGGGGTAGCGGGCAGGTGGATGCGTGCCGTTCGCTCGCGTGACGGCAGGGCGCCCCACACGCGTGTGACCGTGCTGTCGGTGCCACCCCGTACGATCGAGGAATGAGCACGCGGATCGCCTTCCTCAAGGGGCACGGCACCGAGAACGACTTCGTGATCGTCCCGGACCCCGAGAACGCCATCGACCTCCCCCCGGCCGCCGTCTCCGCCCTGTGCGACCGCCGCGCGGGCATCGGCGGGGACGGCCTGCTGCACGTCGTGCGCTCCGCCGCCCACCCCGAGGCCCGGGAGATGGCGGCCGAGGCGGAGTGGTTCATGGACTACCGCAACGGCGACGGCTCGGTCGCCGAGATGTGCGGCAACGGCGTCCGCGTCTTCGCCCGCTACCTCCAGCACGCCGGGCTGGTCACCGAGGGCGACCTCGCCGTCGCCACGCGCGGGGGCGTGAAGAGCGTGCACCTCGCCAAGGGCGGCGACGTGACCGTCGGCATGGGCCGCGCCCGCCTCCCCGAGGGGGACGTCACGGTCAGTGTCGGCGAGCGCAGCTGGCCCGCGCGCAACGTGAACATGGGCAACCCGCACGCCGTCGCCTTCGTCGACGACCTCGCGCACGCGGGCACGCTGTACTCCCCGCCGCCCTTCAGCCCCGCCTCCGCCTACCCGGACGGGGTGAACGTCGAGTTCGTCGTCGACCGCGGCCCCCGGCACGTCGCCCTGCGCGTGCACGAGCGCGGCTCCGGCGAGACCCGCTCGTGCGGCACCGGCGCGTGCGCCGTCGCCGTGGCCACCGCACGGCGGGACGGCGCCGACCCGGCCGTCACCGGCACCCCGGTCACGTACACGGTGGACGTCCCCGGCGGCCGGCTGGTCATCACCGAGCGGCCCGACGGCGAGATCGAGATGACCGGACCCGCAGTGATCGTCGCCACAGGTGAGATCGATCCGGAGTGGCTGGAAACCGCCGCCCGCTGACGGTCGCGCGGCTTGGCATCGGAGGCCGGGGCGGCCCGGGGGCGCGTGGAGGCATCCTCGGGGCCCGGTCAAGGGTTCGAAATGGCCATCCGACTCACGTCGGGTGGCGCAAAATCGTAAACCTCGGAATCGTCGCTCGAATGGGTGATCCGTTTCACGCTGGGCGAGAGGCGGTCTGTCGCGCGTGATGGGCTCGGTAGCATCAAGCACCGGCCCGGACGGGGGACATTGCCTGTCCCCTGAGCCGTGTCCGCCCTGGGACACCCCGTCCGCCGGTCCACGCAGCCGGAGGTGCCCATGAGTGCGGAGGCCACGAACCCTGCGACCCCAGGCCCGGTAGTCCCTGCCGCGCCCCGCAGACGCAGCCTTCCCAGGATCGACCTGCGCCGCCTTGGCCGCGCCGCGCTGCTCGGCTCCGCCTCCCGCGGCCGGCTGCCCGACGCGATCGGCCATGTCGTCGAGGCCCACCGCGCCCACCACCCCGACGCCGACCTCGAACCCCTGCGCCGCGCCTATGTGCTCGCCGAGTCCTCGCACCGCGGCCAGATGCGCAAGAGCGGCGAGCCGTACATCACGCACCCGCTCGCCGTGACCCTGATCCTCGCCGAACTCGGCGCGGAGACCACGACCTTGACGGCCTCTCTGCTGCACGACACCGTCGAGGACACCGACGTGACGCTCGATCAGGTGGGCGAGCAGTTCGGCGCGGAGGTGCGCTACATCGTCGACGGCGTCACGAAGCTGGAGAAGGTCGACTACGGCGCCGCCGCCGAGCCCGAGACCTTCCGCAAGATGCTCGTCGCCACCGGCAACGACGTCCGCGTGATGTCGATCAAACTCGCCGACCGGCTGCACAACATGCGCACCCTCGGCGTGATGCGCCCCGAGAAACAGGAACGCATCGCCAAGGTCACCCGCGACGTCCTCATCCCGCTCGCCGAGCGCCTCGGCGTCCAGGCGCTCAAGACGGAGCTGGAAGACCTCGTCTTCGCGATCCTGCACCCCGAGGAGTACGAGCACACGCGCGAGCTGATCGTCGACAACGCCTCCCGGGCGGACGACCCGCTCGCCGAGTTCGCCGACGCCATGCGCACGGTCCTGCGCGACGCCGACATCCAGGCCGAAGTCCTCATCCGGCCGCGGCACTTCGTCTCCGTCCACCGTGTCTCCCGCAAACGCGGCCGGCTGCGGGGCTGCGACTTCGGCCGTCTGCTGGTGCTGGTGAACGAGGACGCGGACTGCTACGGCGTCCTCGGTGAACTCCACACCTGTATGACGCCGGTCGTCTCGGAGTTCAAGGACTTCATCGCCGTCCCCAAGTTCAACCTCTACCAGTCGCTGCACACCGCCGTCGCCCGCGAGGACGGCCAGGTCGCCGAAGTCCTCATCCGCACCCACCAGATGCACAAGGTCGCCGAGGCCGGCGTCGTCGCGCTCGGCAACCCGTACGTCGCCTCCCCCGAGGCCTCCGCGGAGGACCAGACCCGGGCGTCGGCCCCGGCCGACGAGGAGCGCGCCGATCCCACCCGGCCCGGCTGGCTCTCCCGCCTCCTCGACTGGCAGGAGGCCGCGCCCGACCCCGACACCTTCTGGTCCACCCTGCGCGAGGACCTCGCCCAGGACCGCGAGATCACCGTCTTCCGCCCCGACGGCGGCACGCTCGGCCTGCCCGACGGTGCCACCTGCGTGGACGCCGCGTACGCGCGGTACGGCGAGGACGCGCACGCCTGCATGGGCGCCCGGGTGAACGGCCGGCTGGCAACCCTCAGCACCGTGCTGCGGGACGGCGACACCGTGCAGCTCCTGATGGGCCAGGACCCGGCCTCCGAGCCCTCCAGGGAGTGGCTGGAGCACGCCCACACCCCGGCCGCCCGGATCGCCATCCAGCGGTGGCTGGCGACCCACCCGGCACCGGCCGAGGCCGAGCGCGCCGACGAGTCCGCCCGGCGGATTCCCGGCAGCACTCCGGGGCCTGCCTCGGAGACCGGGCGGGGCGCCGGACCCACCACCGGACCTACCTCCGGGTCCACCGCAGGACCTACCGTCAGAGCCACCGCCGGGCCCGTGACCGACACCCTTGCGCCGGACCCCGCCGACGCCCCGGCGTCCCGGCCGGCGGCCGCGATCACCGTCGCCGACCGGCCCGACGCGAGCGTCCGCCTCGCCGGGTGCTGCACCCCCGTACCGCCCGACGAGGTCACCGGATTCGCCGTGCGCGGGGGAGTGGTCACCGTGCACCGCGTCGAGTGCGCCGCCGTGGCGCGCATGGCGGACGCGGGGCGCGCGGCGGTCGACGTGCGCTGGGGCGACACCACCGGGTGCCGGGTCACCCTGGTCGCCGAATCGTTCGGCCGCCCCCATCTGCTCGCCGACCTCACCGAGGCCATGGCCCTGGAGGGCGCCGAGATCGTCTCCGCCACCGTCGAGCCCCCGAGCCAGCAGCGCGTCCGGCACACGTACACCGTCCAACTCCCCGACGCGGCCCACCTCCCCACCCTGATGCGGGCCATGCGGAACGTCCCCGGGGTGTACGACGTGGACCGGGCCCAGCACCACGCGCCGGCGTCCTGAGAACGCCCGCCACCCGCGGCCTCGCGGGCCCACGTCACCGCACGCGCGCGTGCGCAACCCGTTCGGGTGGGCCGGGCGCGCGTCGCCGCCACGGGGCACGCACGCGCTGGTAGCGGTGGTGCATGCCGCACTCCCTCCGCTCCCCGGCCCCCCGTCTTCGCCCCCGCCCCGCAACCTCCCGCCGGCTGAAGTCCGCGCTGCTCGCCTCGGCCGTCTCCGTCTGTCTCGTCGCCGCGAGCGCCCCGGCGGCCCCGCTGGGCGTCGGCGACCGCCTCTACCCGTACCTGGGCAACCCGGGATACGACGTGGCGTCGTACGACCTCTCCTTCACCTATCCCGGCAGCAACAGCAAGCCCCTCCAGGCCGTCACCACCATCGACGCCCGGACCACCACCGCTCTGGAGCGGATCAACCTCGACTTCGCCCACGGCACGGTCGACGCGGTCGAGGTCGACGGTGAGCCCGCCGCCTTCACCGGCGCCGGCGACGACCTGGTCGTCACCCCGCAGGACCCGCTGCCGACGGGCAGCTGGACGCGCGTCACCGTGCGGCACACCAGCGACCCCGTGGCTGCCGACGGCCGGGACGGCGGCTGGGTGCGCACCGCGGACGGCCTCGCCATGGCCAACCAGGCCGACGCCGCCCACCTGGTGTTCCCGTGCAACGACCACCCCTCCGACAAGGCCATGTTCACCATCCGGATCACCGCCCCCGACGGCTACACGGCCGTCGCCAACGGACTGTCGGCCGGCGTCGACCGGGAGGGCGGGGCGACCACCTGGACGTACCGCACCCATCACCCCATGGCCACCGAACTCGCCCAGGTGTCCATCGGCCGCTCCACCGTCGTGCACCGCGAGGGACCGCACGCCCTGCCCGTACGCGACGTCGTCCCCACCAAGGACCGCGAGCTGCTCGAACCCTGGCTGAAGAAGACCCCCGAGCAGATCGCCTGGATGGAGGGCAAGGTCGGCCCCTACCCCTTCGAGACGTACGGCGTCCTCATGGCCGAGGCATCCACCGGCTTCGAACTGGAGACACAGACCCTCTCCCTCTTCGAGAGGGACCTGTTCACCGAGCCGGGCTATCCCGAGTGGTACATCGAGTCGATCATGGTGCACGAGCTGTCCCACCAGTGGTTCGGCGACAGCGTCAGCCCGCGCACCTGGTCCGACGTCTGGCTCAACGAGGGGCACGCCACCTGGTACGAAGCCCTGTACGCGGAGGAGCAGGCGGGCCGCACCCTGGAGGCGCGCATGAAGGCGGCGTACGGCGCCTCCGACCGCTGGCGCGAGGCGGGCGGCCCGCCGGCGCTCCCCAAGCCGCCGCAGCCCGGCCAGAAGATCGGCATCTTCCGCCCGAACATCTACGACGGCGCGGCGCTCGTCCTGTACGCGCTGCGCGAGGAGATCGGCACCCGCTCCTTCGAGCAGCTGGAACGCGCCTGGGTGCGCGACCACCGGGACGCCACGGCCACCACGGACGACTTCCGGCGCCTTGCCGGGGAGATCTCCGGACGCGACCTCGACGCCTTCTTCCAGGCCTGGCTGTACGGCGAGAAGACCCCGCCGATGCCCGGCCACGCCGACTGGAAGGCCACCGCGCCCGCGGCGAAGGACGCGGAGTGACACGGTGACGGCCCGGGGCTCCCGGACCGTCGGGCCCCGGAATAAGACGGTGACGAGACGGGGCGTCCCGTGCGACCATCGTCGGGTCGGCGTGGCACGGGACGCGGGAATCTCCCGGGGTGCTCGTGCGTTGTCACTCTTGACGGACCGCCGTATCGGCATCCCCAACGACGTAAGGACCCAATGACCTCCTCTTCTTCCCCTTCCCAGGACACCAAGCGCTTCGCGCACGCCTATCCCGAAGGTCTTCGGGCCGATGCCCTGATGGAAGAGGACGTCGCCTGGAGCCACGAGATCGACGGAGAGCGGGACGGCGATCAGTTCGACCGCTCCGAGCGCGCGGCCCTGCGCCGTGTCGCGGGCCTCTCCACCGAGCTCGAGGACGTCACCGAGGTCGAGTACCGCCAGCTCCGTCTGGAGCGGGTCGTGCTCGTCGGCGTCTGGACCACGGGGACCGTGCAGGACGCGGACAACTCCCTCGCGGAGCTGGCGGCCCTCGCGGAGACCGCAGGCGCGCTCGTGCTCGACGGTGTGATCCAGCGCCGCGACAAGCCCGACGCGGCCACCTTCATCGGTTCCGGTAAGGCCTTGGAGCTGCGTGACATCGTCGTCGAGTCCGGCGCGGACACCGTCATCTGCGACGGTGAACTCAGCCCCGGCCAGCTCATCGCCCTCGAAGACGTCGTCAAGGTCAAGGTCATCGACCGTACGGCCCTGATCCTCGACATCTTCGCCCAGCACGCCAAGTCCCGGGAGGGCAAGGCGCAGGTCGCGCTCGCGCAGATGCAGTACATGCTGCCGAGGCTGCGAGGCTGGGGTCAGTCGCTGTCCCGTCAGATGGGCGGCGGCAAGGGCGGCGGCCTCGCCACCCGTGGTCCCGGTGAGACCAAGATCGAGACGGACCGGCGGCGGATCCGCGAGAAGATGGCGAAGATGCGCCGGGAGATCGCGGACATGAAGACCGGCCGCGAAATCAAGCGCCAGGAGCGCAAGCGCCACAAGGTGCCCTCCGTCGCCATCGCGGGCTACACCAACGCCGGCAAGTCCTCCCTGCTCAACCGGCTGACCGGCGCGGGCGTCCTGGTCGAGAACGCGCTGTTCGCGACCCTCGACCCGACCGTGCGCCGGGCCGAGACGCCGAGCGGCCGCCTGTACACCCTGGTGGACACGGTCGGCTTCGTCCGGCACCTGCCGCACCACCTGGTCGAGGCGTTCCGCTCCACCATGGAGGAGGTCGGCGAGTCCGACCTGATCCTCCACGTGGTGGACGGCTCGCACCCCAACCCGGAGGAGCAGCTGGCCGCCGTCCGCGAGGTGGTCAGGGACGTCGGTGCCACCGGCGTGCCCGAGATCGTCGTGATCAACAAGGCGGACGCGGCCGACCCGCTGACCCTCCAGCGGCTGATGCGGATCGAGAAGCGCTCCATCGCGGTCTCCGCCCGCACCGGCCAGGGCATCGAGGAACTGCTCGCGCTGATCGACAACGAGCTGCCGCGGCCCTCGGTCGAGATCGAGGCGCTCGTGCCGTACACCCACGGCAAGCTGGTCGCCCGCGCCCACACCGAGGGCGAGGTGATCTCCGCGGAGCACACGGCGGACGGCACCCTGCTCAAGGTGCGGGTGCACGAGGAACTCGCGGCGGATCTCGCGCCGTACGTGCCCGCCTCGGCGGTCTGACCTCCGCGGTCCGACCCGTACGACCCAAAGGTGAGGCCCCGCTCCCTGTCGCAGGGGGCGGGGCTTCGGCGCGGACGGTGAAGGTTCCCGAGTGGTGCCCCACCGCCGGTTCCGGCTACTGACCGGCGAACTTGTCGCTCACCGAGTCGTACACGCCCTTGGCCACCTCACCCAGCCGCGGCCCCGCGAGCCAGCCGGAACTCACCGGACCGATCGAGGTGTTGGACACCAGCGCCGGCTTGCCGTCCGACCCCGCGGCCACCCAGCCGCCACCGGAGGAACCGCCGGTCATCGTGCAGCCGATCCGGTACATCGTCGGGTCCGAGGCGTTGATCGAGAGCCGTCCCGGCTTGTCCTGGCACTGGTACAGCTTCTGCCCGTCGAACGGCTCCGCCGCCGGATAACCCGTCGCGGTGATGCTGTCCACCTTCGGTACCGCGGGCGCGGCGAAGTCCACCGGCAGCGCCGAACCGACCGTCTCCTCCAGGGACTTGCCGGAGCCACCCTCCTCGGGCGTCACATGGATGACGGCGAAGTCGTACGAGGCACCGTCACCGCCGGTCTGCCCGCCCTGGGCGATCCACTGGTCCGAGGTCCGCACCCAGTCACCCCACCAGACGCCGTACGGAGCCACCTGCTCCTTGGTCGCCGTCTCCATCTCCTGGCTCGACATGCCCGCGTCGTTGTACGACGGCACGAACGCGATGTTGCGGTACCAGCCGCCGTCCTTGCCCGCGTGCACACAGTGGCCCGCCGTCCACACCATGTTGGACTTGCCGGGGTGGGCCGGGTCCTGCACGACCGTCGCCGAGCACACCATCGTGCCCTCGGGGGAGTCGAAGAACACCTTGCCCGCTTCGGGGGCGTTGGCGTGGTACGTCGTCGGCACGGCCTTCGCGTCCACCGCCTGGGGCGTCGGGTCGGTCACGCCCTGGTCACCGGAGAGGTCGTTGTCGTCGACCCCGCGGTCCGGGTCCTCGGCCTCCCGCATCCGGTCCGGGTCCCACAGGCCCTCGATGATCGGGTTGATGTAGTCCTGCGCCTCGCGCAGCCAGTCGTCCTTGTCCCACTCCTTCCAGGCGCCGTTCTTCCACTTGTCGAGATCGATCCCGTGTTCCTTGAGCTTGTCCTTGATGTCGTCCGGGATCGTGATCTTGCCGTCGCCGCCGGCCGTGGCCGAAGCACCGGCCTGACCGTCGGCGTTGGTGTCGCCCGAATCGCAGGCGGTCGCGGTGAGCGCGAGCACCGAGGCGAGGGCGAGGGCACCCAGCACGGGGGACGTTCTGCGGCGCGCGGTCCCCCCTCGGCGAGCGGTGAACGACGGCCGTATGAATCGCATGGTTTTAACTCCCCCTGCTGTCAACGAACTTGAAGCCGCCGACCGGTCCCGAGCAGGTACTCATCCTGATCTCACGGCGAGTTCACGCGGGTCTCACGGCCATGTGCGACGGCATCACACGATATGCGCTCGCTGTGGGGGACTTCCGACGGAACGGCAACGGTTCCGTCACGGCAAGGATCTTGAGGCAACCCGTAACCCGGTACGGGCTCCGCGGTTGGTAGCGGTGAGGGCCTGCTGCCGGTGCCAGGCCCTCCGTGCGCAATTCCACCGAAGTGACGAGTTCGCCGTCCGAGGTGCGCGGATCCGGTGACCGGGATCCCGGCCTCCTGCGCGATGCACCGACTTGCCTCTGGACAGCGGGAGGACAGGGAGCCGTGGCCGTGACCGAGCCTGTGGCGGAGGGGGATGCGGCGGAGGATTCGAGGGGTTCGGGGGAGTCGGGGAACTCGGCGGATTCGGGGAGGCCGGGGGTTGGTGTCGGTGCTTCCGGGACTGCCCTCGGAGCGGCTGCCGCGCGGGCTGTTCGCGTGACCGCCACCGGGGCGGCTGAGGGCGGGACCGTCGTGGTCGGAGTGCCGACCGGTTCGAGGCCCGCGCACGAGGGGATCCTGCGACGCCAGTCGGCGCGCGAGTCCGCGGCGCGCACCTATGCGCGGGCCCTGCCCATCGTTCCGGTCCGGGCGCGCGGACTGACCATCGAGGGGGCTGACGGCCGCCGCTACCTCGACTGCCTCTCGGGCGCCGGCACCCTCGCGCTCGGCCACAACCACCCCGTCGTGCTGGAAGCCATCCGCAAGGTCCTCGACTCGGGCGCGCCCCTGCACGTCCTCGACCTCGCCACGCCCGTCAAGGACGCCTTCATCACCGAGCTGTTCCGCACCCTGCCGCCCGGGCTGACCGACCACGCGCGCGTGCAGTTCTGCGGCCCGGCCGGAACGGACGCCGTCGAGGCCGCGCTCAAGCTGGTCCGCGCCGCCACCGGCCGCACCGGCGTCCTGGCCTTCACCGGTGCCTACCACGGCATGACCGCCGGATCCCTCGAAGCCTCCGGAGGCGCCTTCGACGTCCGGGTGACGCGCCTGCCCTTTCCGCAGGACTACCGCTGTCCGTTCGGTGTCGGCGGCGAGCCCGGCGCAGAACTCGCCGCCCGCTGGACCGAGTCCGTCCTCGACGACCCCAAGTCCGGTGTCCGTCCACCCGCCGGGATGATCCTCGAACCCGTCCAGGGCGAGGGCGGGGTGATTCCTGCGCCGGACACCTGGATGCGCCGTATGCGGCAGATCACCGCCGACCGCTCCATCCCCCTCATCGCCGACGAGGTCCAGACGGGCGTCGGCCGCACCGGTGCCTTCTGGGCGGTGGAACACAGCGGGGTCACCCCCGACGTGATGGTCCTCTCCAAGGCCATCGGTGGCAGCCTGCCCCTGGCCGTCGTCGTCTACCGCGACGACCTCGACGTCTGGGAACCAGGCGCCCACGCGGGCACCTTCCGCGGCAACCAACTCGCCATGGCCGCCGGCACGGCCACCCTCGCCTACGTCCGCGAGAACGGCCTCGCCGGCCGCGCGGCCACCCTGGGCTCCCACCTGCTGAGCCAACTCGGCCGCCTCGCAGCGGACTTTCCCTGCATCGGTGACGTACGTGGGCGCGGCCTGATGATCGGGATCGAGCTGATCGACCCGGAGGGGGAGCGGAGGAACGGGCTGGGGTGGGGCAGCGTTGAGCGAGGTGGCAGCGGTCAGGTCGGCGACCACGGTCAGGCCGGCGCTTCGGCCTCCGCCGGCGTCAGTGGTCACGGAGGCGCCAGCGGTCACGGGGGGCCCAGTGGTCACGGCGGTGCCGGCGGTCACGGGGGGCCCAGCGGTCACGGCGGTGCCGGCGGTCACGGGGACACGGTCGCCTCCTCGGCCGCCGCTCATGCCGTCGCCGCCGGGATCGGCGCGCCGGCGGCCGGGCTCGACGCCCACCACCTCCCCGGCGGCGGCCACGCGCCCCGCACTGCTGCGGCCTGTCCCCCTGCCCGGAACCCTCACCCCGCCGCCCCCGGCCTGGCCGCCGCCCTCCAACGGGAGTGTCTGCGCCGCGGACTGATCGTCGAACTCGGCGGGCGCCACGCGAGCGTCGTACGGCTCCTGCCACCTTTGACGATCACCGACGAACAGGCGGCAGCCGTTCTCGACCGCCTGGCCGACGCGATGGCGGCGGTGGCCCGCGCCCACGCCGACGGCAGGGTCCCCACGGATCACCCCCTCACCCGGCAGAGCCGGCCGACCCCGGCCCCACCTCACGAGGAGCGACCTTGACCACCTCCCCACAGCCCGCAGTCCCCTCGCAGCACACACCTGCCGAAGCCCCCACACCACCATCGACCTCCTCCGTCCCGGCCCCCCGCCAACAAGGGGTGACCACCCACACCGAACCGCTACGAACCGCTCCGACCGACCTCCTCGACCACCCCGACCCGCACACGGCGGCCCAGGCCGCGGCCGTGGAGAACGTGCTGCGCTGCTGGGTCCGCGAGACCGGCCTCCCCGTCCCCGGCGACGGCACCCTCCGCGTACCGCTCCCCGCCAGCGGCACCGCCCTGCTCGCCCCCGTCCTCTCCTGGTCCCCCACCGGCTACCACCGGTTCGGCCTCCCGCGCCTGGCCGACGCACCCGAGCAGTCCCCACCCGTGGACGCCGTCACATTGGCGGCCCTCCTGACCCGCGAGAACCCCGGCGCGCACGGTCCGACCGGAACGACCGGAACGACCGGAACGACCGGAACAACAGACCCCACCAGTCCCACCAATCCGACCGGCCCGACCGGCCCGACCGGTGAGAGGGACTCGCTCGGCCAGGCTCGCGCCCCCTTGCCCAGCGAGGGCCCCGACCTCGTGGCCCGCGTCGCCGACTCGGTCCGCCGTACCACCGCCTTCATCAGGGAACGCCGGGAACGCCCCGCCGACGGACCCGATCTCTTTCTCTCCGCCGAACAGGCACTGGTCCTCGGACATCCCCTGCACCCGACCCCGAAGAGCCGAGAAGGCCTCTCGGAGAGCGAAGCGCGTCTGTACTCACCCGAATCACGTGGCTCCTTCCTCCTGCACTGGCTCGCTGTCGCTCCTTCCGTACTCGCCACCGACTCCGCCTGGACGGCCCGTGGGCGTACCGTCCCCGCCGACCGGCTGACGGCCCGGCTCGCCGATGCCGAGCTGCCCCTTCCCGACGGCTGCGCGGCGCTGCCGGTGCACCCCTGGCAGCTTCGCGAGGCCCGGCACCGCCCCGAGGTCGCGGCCCTGTTCGACGCCGGGTTGCTCCACGACCTCGGCGCTCATGGCTCCCCATGGCATCCCACCTCCTCGGTACGGACCGTCCACCGGTCCGGCACCCCGGCGATGTTCAAGCTGTCGCTGGGCCTGCACATCACCAACTCCCGTCGCGAGAACCTCCGCAAGGAGCTCCACCGCGGCGTCGAGGTCCACCGTCTGCTGCGCGCCGGCCTGTTCAGGCAGTTGCAGGCGGCCCACCCCGGCTTCGACATCGTCCGCGACCCGGCGTGGCTCGCGGTCGACGGGACGGACGGCCTCCCGGTGACGGGCCTCGACGTGGTGATCCGCCACAATCCGTTCAGCCCGACCGACGACGTCACCTGCGTCGCCGGCCTCGTGGCACCCCGGCCGTACCTCCCGACAGCCGAGGCACTCCCACCGTGCCCGGACCAGCCGCCCGCGCACAGCTCCCGGCTGGTCACGCTCGTCACGCGTCTCGCCGAACGGACAGGCCGTCCGCGAGCGGCCGTCGCCGCCGAGTGGTTCCTGCGCTACCTGGAGCAGGTCGTACGCCCGGTGTTGTGGCTGGACGGTGAGGCCGGTATTGCCCTGGAGGCGCACCAGCAGAACACCCTCCTCCTGCTGGACCCCGATGGCTGGCCCGCGGGCGGCCGCTACCGCGACAACCAGGGCTACTACTTCCGCGACTCCCGCCGTGCGGAACTCGAAGCCCGGCTGCCCGGTATCGGCGAGCGCAGCGACACCTTCGTCTCCGACGATGTGACCGACGAGCGCTTCGCGTACTACCTCGGCATCAACAACGTGCTCGGACTCATCGGTGCGTTCGGCTCCCAGAAGCTCGCCGACGAGCACCTCCTGCTCGCCGCGTTCCGCCGCTTCCTCACCGACGCCACCTCCGGCCCCGACCGGCTGCGCAGCTCCCTGCCCGCCCGACTGCTCGACTCACCCACCCTGCGCTGCAAAGCCAATCTGCTGACCCGGCTGCACGGCCTGGACGAACTCGTCGGCCCGGTGGACACCCAGTCCGTCTACGTCACCATTGCCAACCCCCTTCACTCTCTTCATCCCTGAGATTCCCTCCGGCCTGAGATTCCCTCCGGCCTGAGATTCCCTCCGGCCTGAGATTCCCTCCGGCCTGAGATTCCCTCCGGCCCTGAGATTCCGTCCGGCCCTGAGATTCCTTCCGTTCCTGTACCGGCCGTTGCCCCGACCCACCGCTGAGAGGAGCGCACCGTGCCTGCCACCCGCGCAGCCACCGTCACCGGTACCGCCGTCACCGGTACCGCCATCGCCACCCCCACCGCCGACGATCTGCTCGGCCGTGTCGGTGACTGGGCGCCGGCCGTCACGCCCGCGGGTGCGTTTCGCCTCGTCCCCGTACACCTTGAGCGGGACCTTCCGTCCGTCGGGCGGTGGATGAACGACCCCGAGGTCGCGGCGTTCTGGGAACTGGCAGGTCCCATGTCCGTGACCGAGCGGCACCTGCGCCCCCAACTCGCCGGTGACGGGCGCAGCGTTCCGTGTGTGGGCGTGTTGGCGGGCACGCCGATGAGCTATTGGGAGATCTACCGGGCGGACCTCGACCCGCTGGCCCGCCACTATCCGGTGCGGCCTCACGACACCGGGGTCCATCTCCTCGTCGGCGAGGTCGCCGACCGGGGACGAGGGCTCGGCAGCCTGCTGCTCAGAGCCGTCGCCGATCTCGTGCTGCGCGAGAGACCCGCATGCACGCGTGTCGTCGCTGAACCCGACCTTCGCAACACCCCCTCCGTCGCCGCTTTCCTCAGCGCGGGCTTCCGGTTCTTCGCCGAGGTCGACCTCCCCGCCAAGCGGGCCGCCCTCATGGTCCGGGACCGGAACCTGCGTGATGTTCTGTGACGCTCCGCAGTTGATCCGTCACAGGTGGAACGCCTCGGGAATCGTGCCGGTTCCCGCACGTTCCTCCGTTCTCAAAAATTTCTCGCCCCACCCGCCACATCCACCACCCGCCCCACCTGCCACCCGCCACACTCATCACCCGTCACGGCACACCTGCCACCGGCCACACCCACCACACCCGCCACCCGCCTCATACGCACCCACTCCGCACACGGCCCACCCCACTCCACACCCCCGAAGCCGAGAACCTCACACCTTGATTCCGTCACCACCCCCCTCCCTGACCACCTGCGCGATCACCCGTTTGTCAGTCCCGAGCCGTAGGGTGGTCGCGCTATGACGAAGCCCTCCCTCCCTGAACTCCTCCATGCCGCCGTCTCCGCTGTCGGCGGCGCGGAGCGCCCCGGCCAGGTGGCCATGGCCGAAGCCGTCGCGGAAGCCATCGACGACGGATCCCACCTGCTCGTCCAGGCCGGCACCGGCACCGGAAAGTCGCTGGGGTACCTCGTGCCCGCGCTCGCGCACGGGGAGCGGGTCGTGGTGGCGACCGCCACCCTCGCCCTTCAGCGCCAGCTCGTGGAGCGCGATCTGCCCCGCACGGTCGAGGCGCTGCATCCGCTGCTGCGCCGCCGTCCGGAGTTCGCGATGCTCAAGGGCAGATCGAACTACCTGTGCCTGCACCGCCTGCACGAAGGTGTCCCGCAGGACGAGGAGGAGGGCCTCTTCGACCAGTTCGAGGCGGCTGCCCCGACCAGCAAGCTGGGCCAGGACCTGCTACGGCTGCGCGACTGGTCGGACGAGACCGAGACCGGCGACCGCGACGACCTCACTCCCGGCGTGTCCGACCGGGCCTGGGCCCAGGTGTCGGTGTCCTCGCGGGAGTGCCTGGGCGCGACGAAGTGCGCGTACGGCGCCGAATGCTTCGCGGAGATGGCCCGTGAGCGGGCCAAGCTTGCCGAGGTCGTCGTCACCAACCACGCCCTGCTGGCCATCGACGCCATCGAGGGCGCCCCGGTCCTGCCGCAGCACGAGGTACTGATCGTCGACGAGGCCCACGAGCTGGTCTCGAGGGTCACCGGCGTCGCGACCGGCGAACTCACCCCGGGCCAGGTGAACCGCGCGGTGCGCCGGGCCGCCAAGCTGGTCAACGAGAAGGCCGCCGACCAGCTCCAGACCGCTGCCGAGGGCTTCGAGCGGCTGATGGAGCTGGCGCTGCCGGGCCGTCTGGAGGAGATCCCGGAGGATCTCGGCTACGCCCTGATGGCGCTGCGCGACGCCGCGCGTACCGTGATCTCCGCGATCGGGGCGACCCGCGACAAGTCCGTGCAGGACGAGGACGCGGTCCGCAAGCAGGCGCTCGCCTCCGTGGAGTCCGTGCACGACGTGGCGGAGCGGATCGTCAACGGGTCCGAGTACGACGTTGTCTGGTACGAGCGGCACGACCGCTTCGGTGCCTCCCTGCGCGTCGCCCCGATGTCGGTGTCGGGCCTGCTGCGGGAGAAGCTGTTCGCGGACCGCTCGGTGACGCTGGCCTCGGCCACGCTGAAGCTCGGCGGTGACTTCAACGGCGTCGGCGCCTCGATGGGGCTCGCCCCCGAGGGCACGGAGGGCGACGATGTCCCGCAGTGGAAGGGCATCGACGTCGGCTCGCCCTTCGACTACGGCAAGCAGGGCATCCTCTACGTGGCCAAGCACCTGGCGCGCCCCGCACGCGACGGCGACCGCGCCGACATGCTGGATGAACTGACCGAACTGATCCAGGCGGCCGGCGGCCGGACGCTGGGCCTCTTCTCCTCCATGCGGGCCGCTCAGCTCGCCGCGGAGGAACTGCGCACCCGCATCCCCGAGTTCCCCGTCCTCCTCCAGGGCGAGGAGACGCTGGGTGAGCTGATCAAGAACTTCGCGGCGGATCCGAGGACGTGTCTCTTCGGCACGCTGTCCCTCTGGCAGGGTGTGGACGTCCCGGGCCCCAGCTGCCAGCTGGTCGTCATGGACAAGATCCCGTTCCCGCGCCCGGACGACCCACTGATGAGCGCCCGCCAGAAGGCGGTGGAGGACGCCGGCGGTAACGGCTTCATGGCCGTCGCCGCCACGCATGCGGCGCTCCTCATGGCGCAGGGCGCGGGCCGGCTCGTACGCGCGTCGGGGGACCGCGGTGTGGTGGCCGTACTGGACCAGCGGTTGGCGACGGCCCGCTACGGGAGCTATCTGAAGGCGTCGCTGCCGGACTTCTGGTACACCACGGACCGCAACCAGGTGCGGAAGTCCCTCGCGGCGATCGACGAGGCGGCGAAGAAGGCCGAGGCTGCGAAAGAGGCCGAGGCAGGGTGAGACCCGGCCCGTCCCCCTGCGGGGCGGGCCCCCGAAGCGCGGACGCTTGGGCGGTGCAGGGCGTTCCGGCACAGCACAGGGCCCCGGAACCGGCGCAGGGATCCCGGGGCCCAGTCAAGGGGGGCGGAGCGGTGGCGTCCGCCCGCCGGCCTCAGACGCGGCGCAGTACGGCCACCACCTTGCCGAGGATGGTCGCGTCGTCACCCGGGATCGGCTCGTAGGCCGCGTTGTGCGGGAGGAGCCACACATGGCCGTCCTCGCGCTTGAAGCGCTTCACGGTGGCCTCGCCGTCGAGCATGGCGGCGACGATGTCGCCGTTCTCGGCGACGGGCTGGCGGCGGACGGTGACCCAGTCGCCGTCGCAGATCGCGGCCTCGATCATCGAGTCGCCGACGACCTTCAGCACGAACAGCTCACCGTCGCCCACGAGCTGCCGGGGGAGCGGGAAGACGTCCTCGACGGACTCCTCGGCGAGGATCGGGCCACCGGCGGCGATCCGGCCGACCAGCGGGACGTACGACGCGGCGGGCTTGCCGGCGGTGTCCGTGGGCTGCACGGTGGCGGCCTGGTCGGAGCCGCGCACCTCGTACGCGCGCGGGCGGTGCGGATCGCGGCGCAGGAAGCCCTTGCGCTCCAGGGCCATCAGCTGGTGCGCGACCGAGGAGGTGCTGGACAGGCCGACCGCCTGGCCGATCTCCCGCATGGACGGCGGGTAGCCGCGCCGCTGCACGGAGTCCCTGATGACCTCGATCACCCGACGCTGCCGGTCGGTGAGTCCCGAGCTGTCCGCCCGGATCCCTGGAGGTCGGCCCGGCAGGGAGCGCTTGTGCCCCTCCGGGTTCACGGCTTCGTTCATCGCATGCACCGGCTCGAGTCGGCCCTGGGAGCGGTCCTGGGCGGTGATGGTGGCACTGTCTGCGGTGGTGGTCACGTCGGCCCCTCTCGATTGTCTCCCTGCTGGACAACGGTAGTTGCTTTCGAAAGGTTGCGCCAAACACACGTTCGAGTGAAAAAGCGCGGATAGCCTGACTTGATCATGTGTCTGGGTGTATGGCTGACATAGCGCCTCGCGGACAAAAGGGCTCATTGTTGTACCCTTCACCGCTGAGCCACGACCGAGGCCGATGGCCCTGCCGGGGTGTCGCCCCAGTCTGCCATCCGGAGTCTCGCCCGCCGGGGGCCGGGCCCCGCTCTCTGCGAGAGTCCCACCTCTCCTCCCTGCGGCCCCCACCGTATCGCCGTAAGTGCCGCGACGACACGGCCGTGCACGCGCGCGCGGGTGTGTTCCGCGGGTCCGGTGCGACGGCCGCGGCGTACGGTGTGTGACCGCGCGAGCGCGACACGCGCGTTTCGTGTACATGCATGAGCCAATCCCCACATGTAGTGGTTGGATGAGAGCTGCGGCCCAGAAGTTGTGGTCACCCGTGTCTTCGGACGCTCGTGGATCGCCTATGCTTGGGGCTGCTTCGAGGGGCCCATGAGGCCCGGCGAGGCTATTGAGTCTGCTGTGAGGAGGGTTGGGAGTTTCATGCACTGCCCCTTCTGCAGGCACCCCGACAGCCGTGTCGTCGACAGCCGTACGACGGACGACGGCACGTCCATCCGCCGGCGCCGCCAGTGCCCGGACTGCTCCCGTCGTTTCACGACCGTGGAGACGTGTTCGCTGATGGTGGTGAAGCGGTCCGGAGTCACCGAGCCGTTCAGCCGTACCAAGGTCATCAACGGCGTGCGCAAGGCGTGTCAGGGAAGGCCTGTCACCGAGGACGCCCTCGCCCAGCTCGGCCAGCGGGTCGAGGAGGCGGTGCGGGCCACCGGGAGCGCCGAGCTGACCACCCATGACGTGGGGCTGGCCATACTCGGCCCGCTGCAGGAGCTGGACCTCGTCGCCTACCTGAGGTTCGCCTCCGTGTACCGGGCCTTCGACTCGCTCGAGGACTTCGAGTCCGCCATCGCGGAACTCAGGGAACAGACGGGACGCTCCGCCGCGGACAAGGACGACCGCGAGCACGCGGGAGGCGCCGCGGGCGCTGTCGCGGGGAGCCGGGAAGACGACGGCGGGCCCGGAGGGACTGTTCCGGTCCCCGAGCCCGCCCACGCCGCCGACTGACCGACAGGCCGGGACCGGACGGAAGACTCCGGGGCCGGCCGGGTGGCGGCGGATTCAGACCTGCTGTGGGCGGTAGCGCGTGGGTGCCCACAGCACACGACAGAACAACGTGTCACGGGAACATCGTGGCATTTCAGGGCGTTTTCGCCCGTAGAGGGAGGCGGCATGACAGAGACGGCGAGCGGTCCGGCACGAGGTTCCCGAGCGAAGGGCACCAAGGCCACCAAGGGACTGCGTATCGAGCGCATCCACACCACCCCCGGCGTGCACCCGTACGACGAGGTCGCGTGGGAGCGTCGTGACGTCGTCATGACCAACTGGCGCGACGGCTCGGTCAACTTCGAGCAGCGTGGCGTCGAGTTCCCCGACTTCTGGTCGGTGAACGCGGTCAACATCGTCACCAGCAAGTACTTCCGCGGTGCCGTCGGCACCCCCCAGCGCGAGGTCAGCCTGAGGCAGCTGATCGACCGCATCGTGAAGACGTACCGGAAGGCCGGTGAGGACCACAAGTACTTCTCCTCGCCCGCCGACGCCGAGATCTTCGAACACGAGCTGGCCTACGCCCTCCTGCACCAGATCTTCAGCTTCAACAGCCCTGTCTGGTTCAACGTCGGCACCCCGCAGCCCCAGCAGGTCTCCGCCTGCTTCATCCTGTCCGTCGACGACTCCATGGAGTCGATCCTCGACTGGTACAAGGAAGAGGGCATGATCTTCAAGGGCGGCTCCGGCGCCGGCCTGAACCTCTCCCGCATCCGCTCCTCCAAGGAGCTGCTGTCCTCCGGCGGCAACGCCTCCGGCCCGGTCTCCTTCATGCGCGGCGCCGACGCCTCCGCCGGCACCATCAAGTCCGGTGGCGCCACCCGTCGCGCCGCCAAGATGGTCGTCCTCGACGTGGACCACCCGGACGTCGAGGACTTCATCGAGACCAAGGTGAAGGAGGAGGAGAAGATCCGCGCCCTGCGCGACGCGGGCTTCGACATGGACCTGGGCGGCGACGACATCACGTCCGTCCAGTACCAGAACGCGAACAACTCCGTCCGCGTGAACGACGAGTTCATGACGGCCGTCGAGAACGGCACCGAGTTCGGCCTGCGTGCCCGTATGACCGGCGAGGTCATCGAGAAGGTCGACGCCAAGAAGCTGTTCCGCAAGATGGCCGAGGCCGCGTGGGCCTGCGCCGACCCGGGCATTCAGTACGACGGTGTGATCAACCGCTGGCACACCTGCCCCGAGTCCGGCCGGATCACCGCGTCGAACCCGTGCAGCGAGTACATGCACCTGGACAACACGTCCTGCAACCTCGCCTCGCTGAACCTGATGAAGTTCCTCAAGGACGACGGCCAGGGCCACCAGTCCTTCGAGACCGAGCGCTTCCAGCAGGTCGTCGAGCTGGTCATCACCGCGATGGACATCTCCATCTGCTTCGCCGACTTCCCGACCCAGAAGATCGGCGAAAACACGCGCGCGTTCCGCCAGCTCGGCATCGGCTACGCCAACCTCGGCGCCCTGCTGATGGCCACCGGCCACGCGTACGACTCCGACGGCGGCCGCGCCCTGGCCGGTGCCATCACCTCCCTGATGACCGGCACCGCCTACCGCCGCTCCGCCGAACTGGCCTCGGTCGTCGGCCCGTACGACGGCTACGCCCGCAACGCCGACGCCCACAACCGCGTCATGAAGCAGCACGCCGACGCCAACGGCACGGCCGTCCGCATGGACGACCTGGACAACCCGGTCTGGGCCGCCGCCACGGAGGCCTGGCAGGACGTGGTGCGCCTCGGCGAGAAGAACGGTTTCCGTAACTCCCAGGCGTCCGTGCTCGCCCCCACCGGCACCATCGGCCTCGCGATGTCCTGCGACACCACCGGTGTCGAGCCCGACCTCGCCCTGGTCAAGTTCAAGAAGCTGGTCGGCGGCGGCTCGATGCAGATCGTCAACGGCACCGTCCCGCAGGCCCTGCGCCGTCTGGGCTACCAGGAGGAGCAGATCGAGGCGATCGTCGCCCACATCGCCGACAACGGCAACGTGATCGACGCCCCCGGCCTGAAGCAGGAGCACTACGAGGTGTTCGACTGCGCCATGGGCGAGCGCGCCATCTCCCCGATGGGCCACGTCCGCATGATGGCCGCGATCCAGCCGTGGATCTCCGGCGCCATCTCCAAGACGGTCAACATGCCGGAGACGGCGACCGTCGAGGAGGTCGAGGAGATCTACTTCGAGGCCTGGAAGCTCGGCGTCAAGGCGCTCGCGATCTACCGCGACAACTGCAAGGTCGGCCAGCCCCTCTCCGCGAAGACCAAGGAGAAGGAGAAGGCCGAGATCACCGAGAAGGCCGAGGACACGATCCGTACCGCGGTCGAGAAGGTCGTCGAGTACCGCCCGGTCCGCAAGCGCCTCCCCAAGGGCCGTCCCGGCATCACCACGTCCTTCACGGTCGGCGGCGCCGAGGGCTACATGACCGCCAACTCCTACCCGGACGACGGTCTCGGCGAGGTCTTCCTGAAGATGTCGAAGCAGGGCTCGACCCTCGCGGGCATGATGGACGCGTTCTCCATCGCGGTCTCCGTCGGCCTCCAGTACGGCGTGCCGCTGGAGACGTACGTCTCGAAGTTCACCAACATGCGCTTCGAGCCGGCCGGTATGACGGACGACCCGGACGTGCGGATGGCGCAGTCGATCGTCGACTACATCTTCCGCCGCCTGGCGCTCGACTTCCTGCCCTTCGAGACCCGCTCCGCGCTCGGCATCCACTCCGCCGAGGAGCGTCAGCGCCACCTGGAGACCGGTTCGTACGAGCCGGCCGAGGAGGACGTCGACGTCGAGGGCCTGGCCCAGTCGGCCCCGCGGCAGACGGACCTGAAGGCCGTCGCCACCCCGAAGGCCGAGGTCGAGGTGGCCCAGCCCGCCCCGAAGCAGGCCCACACCAGCGCCGAGCTGGTGGAGATGCAGCTGGGCATCCAGGCCGACGCCCCGCTCTGCTTCTCCTGCGGTACGAAGATGCAGCGGGCCGGTTCCTGCTACATCTGCGAGGGCTGCGGCTCGACCAGCGGTTGCAGCTGATCCCCGTCACGCCGGCCAGGCGCGCATGACCTGGCACAGGGCGGTGGGGGGGGGGGGGGCCCCCCCCCCCCCCCCCCCTTCCCCCCCCCCTCCCCCCCCCCTTTCCCTTTTTTCCACCCCTTTCCCCCCAAAGAAAAGTTAACCTTCCCCCCCCGAGGGGGAAAGGGGA
>NZ_JBVJAB010000028.1:0-112105 GCF_055591025.1 Streptomyces sp. NPDC041784 | reverse complement strand
ACCCACGAGCAAACAGACACGCCACTCACGAGTGAAGATGACCAAGCCCTACTAGCCCCTGGAGCGGGGCGCAACCGGCCATGACCGGTTGCGCCCCGCTGCCGCGCTGCCCCGTCCTGGCGGCGTACGCCCGGCTGGCCCGGCCGTACTGAGCGGCGGTGCGCGGTACCGAACGGCGGTGCGGGTTGCTCTGCCCGGCGTATCCAGTCCTTCAGCAGAAAGCCGCGGCTGGTGGCGGAGCAGGTCGGTGAACGCGCGAGCGTAGTTGCAGGCAGCCGCGGTGACGTCTGGACACGCGAGTCGCACGTCATCCAGCCCTTCGGCGCCGTGTGACGACAGGCTTTCGGCAGCCTGCGTGATCCATCCGGTGATCCCGCGCGGGCTGGGTATCTCGGCGGGGGCCGGTGGTGCGGTGCCGGCTCGCACGGTGCGGAGGCAGCGGGTGAGAGTGGAGCAGCCTCCTCGGCAGCCCCGTGCACGGAGGTGCTGGAACAGCTCGGTGCCGCTGGTGCGGCCGGCGGCGAACTCGGCCTGCAGGAAGGGCTCGAAGCGGTCGAGGGGGACGCTGCGGCGGTCGCGGGCGGAGGCGAGCAGGGCATAGCGGTCGGTGTCGCGGTAGTGGCGCACGGTCTTGCGGTCCAGGCCCAGGCGGCGGGCGATCTCGCTCACTGGGTAGCCGGTGAGCGACCATGCGGTCGATCTCCACGTGCCGGTTCAGGATGCACTGGACCATCAGCGTCGGCGGCAGGGCATCGAGCACCGGCATCCGAACGGGACGGTCGCGCCCCCGCTCGGCCTGCTCTTCGAGGCAGCCTCCGTGCTGGGCCAAAGGTCCCCTCGCGGAGCCGATCGGCCCACCGGGGAACGGCAACTGACGCTGTGCCCATCACAGGACGGCGCGGGTGTCGAGCTCAGCGGCAGGGGCCGGGGAGCAGGTCCCCGGCCCGACAGCGCTGCCTGTCAAGCACGTCAGCAGGGCACCGACGTGCGGTGGTCCTTTCGAACCGGCCGATGCGGCACCTGTGGTGGCGTGCTGGGAGGCCGACGGCGCAGCAGCCGGACGGCGAGGCCGTCGAGGGCCGCCGTGAGGACGCATGTCAGACCCACGGCCAGCACGAGCAGCACCGCGAACCGTTCCCAGAACTCCGGTGTGAGACTGGTACCCACTGCCCTCGCCCTCCCTGGTCGTCGTCGTTCTCCTGGCTTCCAGCCAACTCCGCCGCGGGGCGGCGCGCATGGTCCGAGGGGGCCGCGCAGAAGTCCGCAACGGCCCTGCGCAAGGGGGCCACATGGGTCCGGGCGGGGCCGGAGAGACCACCCGGTCAGGTGTGTCCATCCTCCGGCGTGCGGCGCGCCCAGACCGAGCCGAGGATGCGTCCGGCAGGGTGCGGCGCGAGCCGGGTACCGGTGCCCCGGTCGGTCTCCGTGCCGGTCGACACCAGGTCGAGGAGATTCAGGGACGAGGAGATTCAGGGACGAGGGGATTCAGGGTCCGGCCGACGTCGGAGTCTTCGTACAGCTGCTGCGCGGGGCGGTGCGCCGACCAGCCGTGCTCGTCGGCATGCTGGGCTGCCACCGTCTGGAGCTCGGCTTTGTCGCGCACCACGATCTCCATGAGCCGGGCGGTGAACTGCGTCGTGACCACTCGGCCTCGGAATCCATGGCGCACCAGCCCGGGCAGGACAACCGCCGTGGTCCAGATGCGCGTGGGTGACGACGACGGCCTCGATGTCCTCGGCGTCGCAGGGCGGACCGCGCCAGTCGAAGCCTTGGAAAGGGCCGCAGTCCCCGGGCACGCGGGCGTGATCGCTCACGACGAGGGACTTGCTCCCCGTGACCGTGCCCACAGCGCCGAGAAACGTGAGCAGCGCGGGACGGGGCCGTACCGTCGGCCGGTCCTTGGCATCGAGGTGGCAATGGTCATGACGCGGGTCTCCTCAGTGTCCGGTTTCCCCGGGATCGGGGCCGGTCAGCCCCTGGTGGCCTCGTGGTCCCGGTGGTGTGCTGGAAACGGCGGGAAGGACCCGACACAGGCGCGGAGAAGCGGCCGCAGGGGGCCGCGCACCGCGTGATCAGGATCCGCGAGAAGCGGGTGGCGTCCTTCCCGCCCCTGTCGTGCCGTGCCCGTCGCGCGACGCTTCCGGTGCCCCTTCCGAGGCCCGGCACAGGACGCGGTCGGCGTCGGCCGCCTGTCATCGGTTCCGATGCGGCTGGCGGCCGGCCCGTCCTGGACCACCGCCCCCCTGCACGCCGCACCTCACGACGGACCGCTTCGAGCGCGCCGCCGAGGCGGGGACGTACCTGCCGTGGGCCGACCGGCCCAGTGGAGGCCGACCGGCCCAGTGGAGAGGGACCGACAGCACCTGCCCCTCCGGCCCCGGTGGTCGGACGCTGGAGATGTATCCGGCCCGAAGCCCATCGGAGGAGACCCGCGTCATGGTCCGTCACGTGTACGACTTCGCATCGGGCGGCCGTGACATGGCCGACCTGCTCGGCGGCAAGGGCGCGAACCTGGCCGAGATGACCCGGCTCGGTCTGCCGGTCCCGCCAGGCTTCACCGTGACCACCGAGGCCTGCCGGGCCTACCTCGCCACCGGCACCGAGCCGGACACTCTGGCCGGCGAGATCGCGGAACACCTCACCGCCCTGGAGCGGGCCGCTGGACGGCGGCTGGGGCAACCCGACGATCCGCTGCTGCTGTCCGTCCGCTCCGGGGCGCGGTTCTCCATGCCCGGCATGATGGAGACGATCCTCGACATCGGTCTCGACGACGACTCCGTGCTCGGCCTGGCGAAGGCCTCCGGGAGCGATCGATTCGCCTGGGATTCCTACCGTCGCCTCGTGCAGATGTTCGGCAGCACTGTCATGGGCGTCGACAGTTCCCTGTTCGAGAACGCCATGGACGACCTCAAGCGACTGCGGGGGGCGACGGACGACCTGGAGTTGAACGCGGCGGATCTGGCCCGGCTCGTCGGGACCTACAAGAACCTCATCCGCGGAGAGACCGGCGAGGACTTCCCGCAGTCCCCGGCCGAGCAGCTGCGCCGGGCGGTCCGCGCCGTCTTCGAGTCCTGGAAGGGCGAGCGCGCCCGGCTGTACCGCCGCCGCGAGCACATCCCGGACGACCTGGGCACCGCCGTGAATGTGCAGACCATGGTCTTCGGCAATCTCGGGTCCGACTCCGGCAGCGGAGTCGCCTTCACCCGCGACCCGGCCACGGGACGGCCCGGTCTGTACGGCGACTACCTGGCGAACGCGCAGGGCGAGGATGTCGTCGCCGGCATCCGTAACACCGTTCCCCTGACCGCGCTGGAAGAGCTGGACCCGGTCTCGTACGGGCAACTGCGCGGTCACATGGGCACTTTGGAGACGCACTACCGGGATCTGTGCGACATCGAGTTCACCATCGAGCGGCGCCGGCTGTGGATGCTGCAGACCCGGGTGGGCAAGCGCACCGCCGAGGCCGCGTTCGCCATCGCGGCCGGGCTGGCCGACGAGGACCTCATCACCCCCGACGAGGGCCTGGCGCGGGTCGGCGGGGACGGCCTCGCGCGGCTCATGTTCCCCCGGTTCGACACCTCGGCCGTCGGCAAGGCGCTCGCGCACGGACTGCCGGCCTCACCGGGTGCGGCCGTCGGCGCGACGGTGTTCGATTCGGCGGAAGCGGTCCGCCGGGCCGCGGCGGGCGAGAACGTCGTCCTCGTGCGTCAGGAGACCACCCCCGACGACCTGCCGGGCATGATCGCCGCGCAGGCGGTGCTGACCAGCCGCGGCGGCAAGACCAGCCACGCGGCCGTGGTCGCCCGCGGCATGGGCACCGTGTGCGTGTGCGGTGCCGAGGAGCTCACCGTCGACACCGTGGCCCGCCGGTTCACCGTGGGTGACACCGTCGTCGAGGAAGGCACTGTCATCTCCGTCGACGGCTCCGAGGGCGCCGTGTACCTCGGTGCCGCTCCACTCGTCGCCTCGGAGGTGATGCGCTACTTCGAGACGGGCGAGCAGTCCGCCGGCCTGGTCGAGGCCGTCGCCCGCGCCATGGAACACGCGGACGGCGTGCGCCGGCTGGAGGTGCGGGCGAACGCCGACACCCCCGAGGACGCCGCCCGTGCCCGGCGGTTCGGCGCGCAGGGCGTCGGGCTGTGCCGCACCGAGCACATGTTCCTCGGCGAGCGCCGCAAGCTCGTCGAGGCGATGATCCTCGCCCGTGACGAGACCGAGCGCGAGAAGGCGCTGGGCGCGCTGCTGCCGCTCCAGCGGCAGGACTTCATCGGCATTCTCGAGGCGATGGACGGTCTGCCGGTCACCATCCGGCTCATCGACCCGCCCCTGCACGAGTTCCTGCCCGACCGCACCGCCCTCGCCGTGCGCATCGCCACCGCCGAGGCCCGGGGCACCGTGCCGGCCCCGCACGACATCGATCTCCTCGACGCCGTCAACCGGATGCACGAGGAGAACCCGATGCTCGGCCTGCGCGGAGTGCGCCTGGGCCTGGTCGTCCCGGGACTGGTCGCGATGCAGGTGCGGGCGATCGCGGAGGCGGTCGTGGAACGCACCCGGGCCGGGGGCGCCCCCGAGGCGGAGATCATGGTGCCGCTGGTCGGCGCCGTCGAGGAACTGCGCATCGAGCGGGCCGAGGTGGAACGCGTCCTGGCCGAGGTCTCCGAGGAGTCCGGCGTCTCCGTGCACTGCCCGGTCGGCACCATGATCGAGCTGCCCCGGGCCGCCCTCACGGCGGGCCGGATCGCCGAGGAGGCGGAGTTCTTCTCCTTCGGTACCAACGACCTCACCCAGACGACGTGGGGTTTCTCCCGCGACGACGTCGAGGCGGCGTTCTTCTCCGCCTACCTCGACAAGGGCGTCTTCGCCACCTCCCCCTTCGAGACCCTCGACCGCGACGGAGTGGGCCGGCTGGTCCGCATCGCGGTCGACGAAGGCCGCGCCGCCCACCCCGGCCTGAAGATCGGCGTCTGCGGCGAACACGGCGGCGACCCCGAGTCCGTCCACTTCTTCCACGCCGCCGGACTCGACTACGTCTCCTGCTCGCCGTTCCGCGTGCCGGTCGCGCGGCTGGAGGCCGGCCGGGCCGCGCTCCCCGATCCGGGAACGAGCGACAGCAGATGACAGGAGAGAGCGGAGGAGGTGGTCGGCATGACTCGCATCGTCGGTGAAGTGATGACCCGCGACGTCGTCGAGGCACACCGGGAGATGTCGTTCAAGGACGTCGTACGGCTGCTGGACCGGCATGGGATCAGCGGGCTGCCCGTCGTGGACGACGACGACAAGGTCGTCGGAGTGATCTCACGGACCGACCTGATCCGCCGCCAGGCAGCCCGCTCCGCGACGACCCGGGCACGACGGTTCCGGCTGCCTCCGTCGGCCCGGCGCGGCGCCACCGTCGCCCACCCGGCCACGGCGAACGAACTGATGTCGACACCCGCCATCACCGTCCATCCGGAGCAGCGGATCGCGGACGCCGCGCGCGTGATGGAGCGTCACGGCGTCGAACGCCTCCCGGTCGTGGACGAGGAGGACCGGCTGATCGGCATCGCCACGCGGCGCGACCTGCTGCGTGTCTTCCTGCGCACGGACGACGAGATCCGCCAGGAGGTCCTCGACGAGGTGCTGACCCGTGCCCTGGGCCGGTCGGCCCATGACGTGACCGTCTCGGTCCGGGACGGCATGGTCACGCTGCGGGGATCACTGGAAAACGGCGGAGACCTTCCGCTCGCGATCCGGCTGACGTACCGGGTGGACGGCGTGATCGGCGTCGTCAACAGGCTGACCGTCCGTAGCGCTCCGGGGCCGGTCGGCCCCGCGAAGGGACCATCGGGACCTGGGGCGCGACACTCCTGACGAGGGACGCTGCGGGTGGGTGAGCGGTAGGGGTCCCATCCCCGCGGTGCCGCTTCCTCCCCGCGCCGCCAACCGTGCGGCGCCGCCCTCTCGACGACGGAGGCTCGCCCCCATGACCCGCCACGACGACCGCAGCACGACCACCGGCCCCGCCACGGCGCCGTCCGACATCGTCATAGCGGTGGACCGCCTGGTGACGAACGGGCTCAAGGCACTGGCCGACTACGAGGCCCTCGATCAGGAGCAGGTCGACCACATCGTGAAGAAGGCCTCGGTCGCCGCGCTGGACCAGCACACGCAGCTCGCGCGGCTCGCGGTGGACGAGACCGGACGCGGCGTCTTCGAGGACAAGGCCGCCAAGAACATGTTCGCCTGCGAGTACGTCACGCACAGCATGGGCCCGATGAAGACGGTCGGTGTCATCGCCCGCGACGACATCGACGACATGACCGAGGTGGCCGAACCGGTCGGCGTGGTGTGTGCGATCACCCCTGTCACCAACCCGACCTCCACGACCGTGTTCAAGGCGCTGATGGCCCTGAAGACCCGCAACCCGGTCGTGTTCGCCTTCCATCCCTCCGCCCAGCGGTGCAGCGCGCGGGCGGCCCGCATCGTACGCGACGCGGCGGTCGCCGCAGGTGCGCCGGAGGACTGCGTGCAGTGGATCGAGACCCCGTCCGTCGAGGCGACCGGTGCCCTGATGCGGCACCCAGGTGTCTCCCTGATCCTCGCCACCGGCGGCAACGCCATGGTCAAGGCCGCCTACTCGGCCGGCAAGCCCGCCCTGGGCGTGGGCGCGGGCAACGTCCCCGCCTATGTCCACCGGAGCGCCGATGTGCGCCGGGCCGTCAACGATCTGGTGCTGTCCAAGTCGTTCGACAACGGCATGATCTGTGCCTCCGAACAGGCCGTCATCCTGGACGCGGAGATCTACGACGCGGTCCTGGCCGAGTTCCGTACCCTGCACGCCCACATGGCCACCGCCGAGGAGAAGGCGAAGCTGGAGACGTTCCTGTTCCCCGTCGGCACCGCAGGCGCGGGCTGTGAGCCCAAGGTCAACTCCGCAGCCGTCGGCCAGAGCCCGGCGTGGATCGCGAAGCAGGCCGGATTCTCCGTTCCGCAGGACACCTCGCTCATCCTGGTCGAGGCCACCCGGGTGGGCCCGGACGAGCCTCTCACCCGTGAGAAGCTCTGCCCGGTCCTCGCCGTGCTCCGCGCCGACACCGATCAGCAGGGCTTCGACCTGGCCGCCGACATGGTCGCCTTCCACGGACAGGGCCACAGCGCCGTCATCCACACCGAGGACCGCGCCCTGGCGGAGGCGTACGGCAGGCACATGAAGACCGTGCGGATCATCGTCAACGCCCCGTCCTCACAGGGCGCCATCGGCGGCATCTACAACAGCCTGCTGCCGTCGCTGACGCTCGGCTGCGGCTCCTGGGGCAGCACGTCGGTGTCCAACAACGTCTCCGCCGCCCAGCTGCTGAACGTCAAGCGCGTCTCGGTGCGCCGCAACAACCTGCAGTGGTTCAAGGTCCCGCCGAAGATCTACTTCGAGCCGCAGTCCATCCGATACCTCGCCTCCATGCCGGACGTCCATCGCGTCACCGTCGTCACCGACGCGACCATGACCCGCCTCGGGCTCGTCGACCGGGTCGAGCGCGTCCTGCGACGTCGCCGGGAACCGGTCACCATCCAGGTCATCGACAACGTCGAACCCGAGCCGAGCATCGACTCGGTCCGGCGCGGCGCCCGCCTGATGGGCGACTTCCGCCCGGACACCATCATCGCCCTCGGTGGTGGCTCCCCCATGGACGCGGCCAAGGTCATGTGGCTGCTGTACGAACAGCAGGCCGAGGGCAAGGACGTCGACTTCGCCGACATGCGGCACAAGTTCTCCGACATCCGCAAGCGTGCCTTCCGCTTTCCCGTCCTCGGCAGGCACGCCCGCCTGGTGTGCGTCCCCACCACTTCCGGCACGGGCGCCGAGGTGACCCCGTTCGCCGTCATCTCCGACCCCGCCTCCGGCAGGAAGTACCCGCTGGCCGACTACGCGCTCACCCCGAGCGTGGCCATCATCGACCCGCTGCTCACCACCGAACTGCCGCGCGCGCTGGCCGCCGACAGCGGCTTCGACGCCCTCACCCATGCCATCGAGTCGTACGTGTCCGTGTACGCCAACGACTTCACCGACGGCCTGGCCCTGCACGCGATCCGGCTGATCTTCGACAACATCGAGGCCGCGGTGAACGACCGGGCGGCCCGGCCGGAGGCTCAGGAGAAGATGCACAACGCCGGGACCATCGCCGGTATGGCCTTCGGCAACGCCTTCCTCGGCATCGTCCACGCCATGTCCCACACCCTCGGCGCCACCTTCCACATCGCGCACGGCCGTACCAACGCCGTGCTGCTGCCGCACGTCATCCGCTACAACGGCACCGTCCCCACGAAGCTCACCGGCTGGCCCAAGTACGAGAGCTACCGTGCCCCCGAACGCTTCCAGGACATCGCCCGCGCCCTCGGCCTGCCCGCCGGCACCCCGGCCGAGGGCGTCGAATCGCTCGCCTCGGCGGTGGAGCGGCTCCGGGACACCGTGGGCATCGAACCGACCTTCCAGGCACTCGGGGTCGACGAGTCCGCCTTCCTCGACGCCCTGCCCCAGCAGGCCCTCAATGCGTACGAGGACCAGTGCGCGCCCGCCAACCCGCGGATGCCGATGCTCGACGACATGCGGGAGCTGATGCGCACGGCCTATTACGGCCATGACGTGCAGGGCGGCACCGTTCCGGCGAACTGAGACGAACCGGCCGAGCCCGCTCGCCTCCCCCTACCCTTCGCCCCGCCCCTCCCAGGAGGTTCCAAGCGGTCCGCGGAATCCGCCGCCCTCGTACGGGCCCCCTGCCCGCCGTGGCCGGAGCGCTCGACGAGATCACCACCCGTCTACGCCATGATGTTCCACGACCGGCCGGAACCGCTCGACGGACTGTTCAACCGCGGGAACCAGGCCAACGGTGCCCAGCGCCGCGCATTGGCCGGCTCGATCGCCGGGTTCGCCGGCGCGCGGCCGGACGCGCTGCTCTCCCGGATCGCCCACGAACACGCGGCCGTCGGCGTCACGGACGACCAGTACATGACCGTGCACACGTACCTGTTCGGCACGATCGCCGAGGTCCTCGGCGACGCGGTCACCCCGGAGGTGGCGGCCGCCTGGGACGAGGTCTACCGGCTGATGGCGGGCACCCTGATCGGCCGGGAGGCACTCCTCTGCCGGGACGCGGGCGTACAGCCCGGCTGGATGTGGCGGCCGTGGACGGTCGTCGAACGTCGCACCGAGCCCCCCGGCATCGTGTCCTTCCTGCGCCGCCCGGCGGACGGCGGGCCGACACCGCGAGCCCGCGCAAGCCAGTACGTGAGCTTCCGGGTCCTGATGTCCGGCGGGGTGCGCCAGCCGCGCCGGTACAGCCTCTCCTCCGACCCGGGCGGGGACCTGCGGCGGATCACCGTGAAGCGGGTCACCGGGCACGCCACACGACCTGGTCGGGCAACTGCCGGGTGCCCGCGCCGTCTTCTGGTACGACGTCCCCGGTCCGGAGGAACCCGACGCCCGCACCGGCCCGATGAACCTGAGCGGAACCGAACTCCCCGTGGACGCCACGGTGTTCCTGTACGGCCCGCTGCCCTTCATACGAGAGGCGCGCGGACAGCTCCTGAGCGCCGGGGTGCCCTCCCGCCGCATCCGCTACGAGGTCTTCGGCCCCGACTCGTAGCTGCCCGATACCTCGGCCTGAACCTCATCCCAACTTCTGCCGTATCCGAGAAAGGACCCCACATGACCATCGACAACCCCCAGGAGACTCCCCTGGTTCGGCTGCGCTCCGACGGCGCCGTGGACGAGGAGACCCTGGCATACGCCCGTACGAAGATCGACGCCGTCGTGAGCAGAGCTGGCCTGCCCGCCGTCACCGGCGAGGTCCACCTCGTGCGAGCGGCCGCCCACCACGCCGGCCACCCGTGGTCGGCCACGGCCGACCTGTGCATCGGCGGTCGTCAGGTCGTCGCGGCGGCCGAGGAGGCGACGGGCACGGAGGTCGTCGACCGGCTCCAGGACCGGCTGCGCCGCCAGACCGACAAGGCCGCCCAGGCCCGGAACAGCAGGCAGCGGACGACGGCCCCGCCATGGCGTGGTGGCGGCGGGCGTCCGGATACCGCCGCGGGACCCGGAACGGTGGCGGAGGACTCCCACATGGCGTGAATCCGCGGTGGCGGCCCGCGCCCGGTCGGTCAGCGTCCGCCGGCCGGGCGCCGCTCGGGATGCCGCTGTGCGGTGAAGTCGCGCAGCGGGATCCTCTCCCAGGCGTCCTGCGATCCCAGCGCCGCTCGCGGCAGACCTGTGCAGGGCGCCGGTTCCAGGTCCCGGTGCACCCAGCGGCGGCCTTCGGCCGCCCGGACCGGGTCGAGGCGGTTTCGTCGCTCGGCCTCAGCGGTCAGCCGCACCATACGGGTCGCGTGTGAGCGAGGAGGGCCGCACGGTGGCGAGCAGTTCGGGGTCTTCGGGGCTGGGCAGTAGACGAGTAACGGGTGACCAGCCGAAGTGGGCCAGCGCGACGCGGAGGTTGAACACACAAGCTCCGACGGAAACGAGCAGGGCCCGGCCCGTGGGGTCCGCGTACCGCATGCCCCTTCCGGGATCGGCACGCACGTCGAACGTCACGGTCTCGGAGTCCAGCCCGAAGCGCCACGGCTGGGTGTTGTGGATCGAGGGTGCTGCGACCGCGGCGGAAACGCAACGCAGGTCTCCAAGAGCGCGGCACCGAACGTTGTGCTCCCCATGATGCCCTCCTCGCATGTGGGCGTCGGACAGCTGGTTCCTGTCCTACGAGCATGGGCGCCACGCCTCACCCCTGGGCAGGGGGCGAGGGTCCCGGACAGGGGCTCCGGGCGGGCCTCGCGCGCCTCCTAGGGCTGAACGACCCAATCTGGCTGTGGAGTTGGTCCCGAACGGCCCTGCGGCGGCGCCTGATCGGCCCATACCGCGGCACCGCCTGGGCTGTCACCTTCGGAAGGGTCACCACCATGACGACGAGAAGGAGGTGCGGTCCGATGCCCAGTGGCAGTTGCGCGAGGAACCGGTTGTGGCGGTGGCGCAGCAACCCGCTGCGACGACACGACGACATCGTCGAGGCGTGGATCGTGCTGGCCGTGTGGCTGGTCCTCGCCGTGGGCGGCACCCTTGTCGGGTTGGTGACCGCTCATGCCGCGGATGAGGTCTTCGCCCGACAGCGAGCCGAGCGGCAGTCCGTCCGAGCCGTGCTCCTGAACGACGTCCCCCCCAGCGCACCCGCGATCGGCGGCACCTCCGACCGCCGGACGACCACGGTGCGCTGGACGGCGGCCGACGGTTCGACCCGTACGGGCCGAACCCTGGTGGACACCGGCCTCGAGGCCGGATCCTGGGTCACGGTGTGGCAGGACGGCCACGGTCGTCTCACCGCCGCGCCGCCGAGCTCCACCGAGGCAGCGATCGAGTCGGGCTTCCTGGGTGTCGCGGCCGCGGCCGGCCTTGCCGGCCTGGTGTTCGGTGCCGGAGCGGTCGCCCGGTGGCAGCTCGACCGGCGCCGCGTCGAGGAGTGGGGCAGGCAATGGGATCAGGTGGGGCCCCGATGGGGTCACAGGACCAGCTGAGATCACAGCTTCTCCGGGCTCCGGGCCGTACGCGGCCCGGAGCCCTCCTGTGCGTCCCGGGCGCGCGGCGGCCCAGGTCCGCGGCTCCGCGGGCCGTTCGGCCCCTGCACCCGGCACGAAGGCACGCGGCAGGCTGGACTGCGAAGGGCACGTGTCCCGCTGCGCCGGAAAGGTCGACCGATGAACCGAGTGATCCTTGCCTGTACGGACCCGTCGGCACCAAGCCGTACCGCGGTCGACTGGGCCGACCGGGAGGCACGACTGTTCGGTCTGCCGATGCGTGCGGTCCTCGGCTCACCACGGGACCCGGGCCAGGCGAAAATGGTCGTGTGCGGCGTCCCTCACAGCGCGGACCCCACCGGCCGGCCTCTCGGCTCCCGATTTCTGGCTGCCGTCCGGGCGTACGACCGTCCGTTGATCCTCGTTCCGGACGGACCCGCGCCCGCACACCACCTCGGAAGGGTCCTTCTCGGAACGGACGCCCGGAACCCTTCCGACGACGCCATCGCCTTCGCCTTCGACTGTGCCCGGGTGAGGGGTGCGGTCCTGCACGTCGTGCACGCCTGGTCGCTTCCTTCCTGTGCTGCCGAGTGGCCTTTCGGCGTGCCGGAGAGGGAGCGCGCGACCTGGGAGGACCACGAGGTGCAGCTCCTGGCCGACGTGCTGCGTCCGTGGCGCGAGAAGTACCCGGAGGTGCCGGTGCTCCAGGACGTCGTGCTCTTCACTCCGGCTCAAGCGCTCCTGCACCACGCCACGAACGCCGCACTGGTCGTCGTGGGCCGAAAGCCCGATGCGGAGCGGGACGAGGTCGTCGGTGCTCTCCTGCACGGGGCTGGCTGCCCCGTCGCCGTGGTGCCGACCCGGACGACGCCATGAGGCCGGCCCCGATGCCGGTTCGCACCGAGCGTCGGGGCCGGTCTGAAGCAGCCGAACAGCTCCTCTCCTCGTCCTATGCGTGCGTCAGCGCACCAGCGACGCCTTCCGCCCACTTCTCGATCGCGCGGAAGTCCCGGAAGTCGCCGCCCTTGCCGGAACGGAGGATCATCCCGGCCACCCGCCCCTTGGCACCTTCCTCCAGGCGCCCTCCGAACGTGACGTGCCCCTCGACGTCCAGTCGGGTCATGGCCCGCTGTACGCCGCGCACGGGCGGGATGTTCCGCTCGGAGGCCGAGGCGTCCAGCGGTCCGCTGCTGAAGAACCACACCGGGCGCTCCGCGAGGAGGACGCGGTTGCGGCGGACGAACCGCCGCGCGTCCTTGTGCCAGCGCCCCGCGTAGAGTCCGCCGCCGACCACGACGGCGTCGTACCGCGTCACGCTCGTCACGGATCGGGCCGGAAGCACCTCCACGGTCAGCCCGCCCTTGCGCAGGACGTCGGCGACGGCTTCGGCGATCTCCGCTGTCGATCCGTTCGTCGTTCCGTAGGTGACCAATACGGTGTCGGTCATGGCGGTCCGCCTCCTTTCACAGTCGGCGCAGCCAGTCGTCGGCCACTCCGTGCATCGCCTGTGCTTGTTCCTCGGTGCGTTGCCGTGCGTCGTCCAGGCGGTAGGTGAGGTTGCCGACCACATCGACCACTCCGTCGATCCGCCGGGTCATGGACACGGCGATCTCCGTCTCGCTCTTGCGTTCCATGTGTCCGGTGAGCGTGACCACGCCCTCCGTCACGGAGACCTCGACGCCGCGCGGCGGCAGCCACAGCGCGCGCACCAGGACTTCCTCGATCACCTCGTTGCGGATCTCCCGGTCGGGCCGCAGGAAGACCTGCAGCAGGTCGCGTCGGGTGACGATCCCGACGAGCCGGTCCTCTTCGTCGAGGACGGGAAGCCGTTCCACGTGCCGCCGGGCCATGGTGCGGGCGGCTTGGACGATGGTGTCGTCGGCTTGGACGGTGACGGGCGGTGCCGTCATCAGCCGGCCTGCTGTACGGGCCTTGCCCTTGGCGGCCTGGCGCTTGGCGCCGGGCGTCAGCTCGGCGAGCCTCGTGCGGTGCTTCGGCTCGTACGGGTCGGGAGTGGTCGCCTGGTGCATCATCAGGTCCGTCTCGGACAGGACCCCGATGACCTTGTCGTCCTCGTCCACCACCGGAAGTCCGCTGATTCCGTGGGTCACGAGCAGCCGGGCCACCTCCTTGAACGGTGTGCCGTACTCGGCGCGGACGACGTCCCTGGTCATCACGGAGCCGACCTTGTCGTGTCGCATGGCCGTTCCTTCCTCAGCGCAGCCGGCGAAGATACGGGTCCTGGGGGCGGCGCGGCAGCAGGCGTATCCGTGCGTCGAGCGCGGTGACGCCGTCCGGTCGCGCCAGGACGGGGTTGAAGTCGGCCTCGGCGAGTTGCGGCAGGTCCGCCGCCATCCGGGACAGTCGCAGAAGCAGCTGTTCCAGTTCCTCCAGGTCGACGGGGGCGCTGCCGTCCGCGCCCAGCAGCAACGGGGCGCACCGCGGCGAGGTCATCAGCTCGTGGACATCTCGGTCGGTGAGCGGGGCGAGACGGGCAGCATGGTCGGCGAGCACCTCGGTGGCGGTGCCGCCGAGCCCGAACAGGACGAGCGGGCCGAAGACCTCGTCCTGGACGACGCCCGCGAAGAGTTCGGTGCCGCGGGCGGCGAGTGGTTGCAGGACCACGCCGGTCATGAGCCCCGCGAAGCGGGTCTCCAGGTCGCGGAACGCGGCCCGTACCTGGGCGTCACCGCGCAGGTCCAGGTGGACCGCGCGCTGCTGCGATTTGTGCAGCAACCCGGGCCAGTGGGCCTTCATGACCACCCGGCCGTCGTAGCCACGCAGCCGGTCGGCGGCGAGCACGGCCTCGTCCTCGGTCTCGGCCCAGGCCCAGGGGATCTGCGGGATGCCGTAGCAGGCCAGCAGGTCGGCGCAGGTACGCGGATCGAGCCAGCCGCCGTCGGGGTGCTCGGACAGGTACTCCGCCACGACCGTGCGGGCGCGCTCGGTCTCGACGTCGTCGAGGTCGGGGACGACGCCGACGGGCCGGGCGAGCCAGGCGGCCCGGTCGGCGGCGTGGGCCAGCGCACGGGCCGCCGCCTGCGGATCGGCGTAGGAGGGGATCGTGCCGCCGTCGGCGGCGGGCAGCAGCCGCACGGACCGGTCCTGCTCCAGGCGTAGGGCGACGACGGGCCGCGCGCGCCGGCCGGGAGCCGCGGTGACGGCCCGCACCAGGTCGTCACCGGTGGCCGCGGCGACCGCCGTGGGCACGAGGGCCACGATGACAGCGTCGATGCCGGGGCACCGGGTGAGGCGGTCGACGCATTCCGTCAGTTGCTCCTCCGATACGGCGGCGGTGGCGTCGACCGGGTTGCCGACGGCGGCGCCGTCCGGCAGGGCGGCGAGCAGTTCGTCGATCAGGGCGGGGGTGAACGGGGGAAGCGCCAGCCCCGCCTCCGCGCAGGCGTCGGCGGTGAGCACTCCGGCGCCGCCCGCGTTGGTGACGATCGCGACGCGAGGGCCCTCCGGCAGCGGCTGGGAGTGCAGCAGGGCGGCGGTTTCGAGGAGTTCGCCGACCGAGCGGGTCGCGGTGATGCCGGCCTGGGTGAACAGGGCCCGGCGGGTCATGGTGCGGGTGGCGGCGGCCGCGGTGTGCGAGGCGGCCGCCCGACGCCCGGCGTCCGTGCGTCCGGTGTCGACGGTCAGCACGGGGATGCGGCGCGTCACGCGCCGGGCGGTGCGGGAGAAGGCACGCGGGTTGCCGAACGACTCCAGGTGCAGCAGGGCGAGGTCGGTGCGGCCGTCGCTCTCCCACCACTGGAGCAGGTCGTTGCCGCTGACGTCGTACTTGTCGCCGAGCGAGGCGAAGGACGACACCCCGATGCCGAGCCGGGAGAGCCCGTCGAGCAGGGCGATGCCGACGCCGCCGGACTGTACGGCGACGCCGGCCGTTCCGGGGCGCGGATGCCCGGCGGCGAATGTCGCGTCGAGGTTCAGCTCGGGGTCGGTGTGGGAGACGCCGAGGCAGTTGGGGCCGACGAGCCGCATGCCGTGGGTGCGGCAGGCGGCCAGCAGTGCCCGCGCCTGGAGGTGGTCGAGGCCGGCGGTGACGACGACGAGCGCGCGCACCCCGGCTGTGCCGCACTCCTCGGCGACGGCGGGCACCGCGTCGGCGGGCACGGCCACGATCACCAGGTCGGGCGTCCTGGGCAGGGCGGCCACCGACGGATAGGACGGCACGCCCAGCACCGAGGTGACGTGGGGGTTCACCGCGAAGAGACGACGGGTGAAGCCGCCCGAGTGCAGGTGGTGCAGAACGGCCCGGCCCACCGAGCCGGGCGTGCGTCCGGCCCCGACGACGGCGACCACGGACGGCCGCAGCAGCGGTTCGAGGCTCGCCACGTCGGCGGCACGGCCCCGGGCCTCGACGGCCGACAGGTAGCTGTCGTCCTGGTCGAGGTGGACGGTGCAACGCACCTCCGGTCCCTCGAAGCGGCGGGAGGTGCGCAGGCCGAGGTCGGCGAAGAGGCGCAACACCTCGTGGTTCTCGCTCAGCGCGTCGGCCGTGAAGGTGGTGACGCCCTCCGCCCGCGCCGCCGAGACCAGGTGTTCGACGAGCAGCGTGCCCACGCCCCGGTGATGCAGACCGTCGGCGACGGCGACGGAGATCTCCGCTCCCCGCTTCTCCCCGCCGTGCTTCTCCCCGCCGGTGTCGTACTCGGCGAGGCCGATCACCCGACCGTCCACCTCGGCAAGGAGGGCCCGGTATCCCGGCCGGGCCGGGGCACAGGCCCGGTCGGCGGCCAGGGCGGCCGACCGCCTGCTCGCGGAGAAGAACCGCAGGCGGAGGTTCTCCGGCGACATCTCCTCGTAGAACCCCCGCACCTGTCCGTGGTCGCCCGGCAGCACCGGCCGGATGCACACGGTGGTGCCGTCCGCGAGCAGGGCGTGGACCGTGGGCCGGTCGAGCAGGTCGTCCGTCATCGCAGATCTCCTCCATGGCTTTCGATACCTCGATCGTCCGGCGGAGCGGAGGATGAGCCCATGGGCTGTACGGGGCCGCCCCAGGACCGGTCGGCCCTCCTGTGGCCGCCGACCGGCCCCGCTTCCACCGTTACGACGAGCGGTCAGGACGCGTCAGTCGTCCGCCACCAGCGCCGTCAGGTCCAGGAGGCGGTTGGTGTAGCCCCACTCGTTGTCGTACCAGCCGAAGACCTTGGCCAGGGTGCCGTTGGCCTGGGTCAGCGCGGGGTCGAAGACGCAGGACGAGGGGTCGCCGATGACGTCACGGGAGACGATCGGGGCCTTGGAGACGCGCAGGATGCCGTTCAGCGGACCGTCCGCGGCCGCCTCGAACGCGGCGTTGATCTCGTCCGCACTCGCTTCGCGGGCGAGGACCACGGCGAGGTCGGTGAGCGAGCCGTCCTCCACGGGCACCCGGACCGCGATCCCGTCCAGCGCTCCGGCCAGCTCCGGCACCACCAGTCCCACGGCACGGGCGGCGCCGGTGCTGGTGGGGATGATGCTGAGGGCGGCCGAGCGGGCCCGGCGCAGGTCCTTGTGCGGGCCGTCCAGCAGCGACTGGTCGTTGGTGTAGCCGTGGATGGTGGTCATCACGCCGCGTTCGATTCCGAAGGCGTCGTCGAGCACCTTCACCATGGGGGCGACGCAGTTGGTGGTGCAGGAGGCGGCGGAGACGATCCGGTCGCGGTTCCGGTCGTAGGCGCGGTCGTTGACGCCCATCACGATGGTGGCGTCCACGTTCTTGCCGGGCGCCGACAGCAGCACGGTGTGCGCTCCGCCCTTCAGGTGCAGAGCCGCGGAGTCGCGGTCGCGGAAACGGCCGGTGGACTCGATGACGACGCCGGCGCCGTAGTCGGACCAGTGCAGGGCGGCCGGGTCGCGTTCGGCGGTGACGGCGATACGCCGCCCGTCGACGGTGATGGAGCTGTCGTCGTGCTCCACGTCGCGTCCGATGCGTCCGAACGTCGAGTCGTACTCCAGCAGGTGGGCCAGGGTGGCGGGTGAGGTGATGTCGTTGATGGCGACCACCTCGACGTCCTGGGTGCCCTCCTCGGCACGGTCGAGGGCGGCGCGCAGATAGGTGCGGCCGATACGGCCGAAGCCGTTGATGCCGACGCGTACGGTCATGGCGGTGAGTTCCTTCCGAAGGAGAGGGCGGGTCAGGTGTTCCAGGTCCAGTCGGTGACCTCGAGCAGGTCCGTGCCGTGCTCGCGGATCCAGGCCTGGTGGCGCGTGCGGGCGTCGGCCATCTCCTGCCGTACGGCGGCGGCACGCACGGCCAGACCGGGGACGCGGTCGATGACGTCCATGACGAGGCGGTAGCGGTCGAGGTCGTTGCGCACGACCATGTCGAACGGCGTGGTCGTGGTGCCGGACTCCTTGTAGCCGCGCACGTGCAGGTTGCGGTGGCCGGTGCGGCGGTAGGCGAGCCGGTGGATGAGCCACGGATAGCCGTGATAGGCGAAGACCACCGGCTTGTCGGTGGTGAACAGTCCGTCGTACTCGAAGTCGCTCATGCCGTGCGGGTGTTCCTCGCGCGGCAGCAGCCGGGTCATGTCGACCACGTTGACCACGCGGACGGCGAGGCCGGGGAGGTGACGACGGAGCAACTGCGCGGCGGCCAGCACCTCCTGGGTGGGCACGTCACCGGCGCAGGCCAGGACGGCGTCGGGCTCGCGGCCGCCGTTCTCGGTGCCGGCCCACTCCCAGACGCCGGCGCCGCGGGCGCAGTGCGCCCGGGCCTGGTCCATCGACAGCCAGTCGAAGCAGGGCTGCTTGCCCGCGACGATGACGTTGACGCAGTCCCGGCTGCGCAGGGCGTGGTCCGCCACCGACAGCAGGGTGTTGGCGTCCGGCGGCAGGTACACGCGCACGACTTCCGGGCTCTTGTTGAGGACGTGGTCGACGAAGCCGGGGTCCTGGTGGGAGAACCCGTTGTGGTCCTGCCGCCACACGTGCGAGGTCAGCAGGTAGTTGAGAGAGGCGATGGGCGCGCGCCACGGTAGCTCGCGTGATGTCCTGAGCCATTTGATGTGCTGGTTGACCATCGAGTCGACGATGTGCACGAACGCCTCGTAGCAGGAGAACAGTCCGTGCCGGTCGGTGAGGAGATAGCCCTCCAGCCAGCCCTGGCAGGTGTGTTCGGAGAGGATCTCCATCACCCGGCCGTGATGCTCGAGGTGCTCGTCGACCGGCAGGTGTTCGGCCTGCCACGCCTTTCCGCTGACGTCGAACACGGCCTGGAGCCGGTTCGACGCGGTCTCGTCCGGGCCGACGAGGCGGAAGTCCCGGCGTGCACCCGTGTCCTTCATCACCCGGGCCAGGAGGTCGCCCAGGACGCGGGTCGGCTCATGCAATGTGGTGCCAGGTTTGTCGACCGGCACGGCGAACTCGTCCAACGGTGCGACGGGCAGTTCGCGCACGAGCAGACCGCCGTTGGCGTACGGGGTGGCACCGAGCCGCCTGGCGCCGTCGGGGACACAGGCCAGGACGTCGGCGGCGGGGCGCCCGTCCGGACCGAAGAGCTCCTGGGGCTTGTACGAGCGCAGCCAGGTCTCCAACTGGCGGAGGTGCTCGGGATTCTCACGAACGCCGGACAGCGGCACCTGATGGGCCCGCCAGGTGCCCTCGACGGGCACGCCGTCCACCTCGGCGGGACCGGTCCAGCCCTTCGGGGTGCGCAGCACGATCACCGGCCAGTGCACGCGCTCGCTCACACCGTCCTCGCGGGCGGTCCGCTGCATCACGGCAATGCGGTCCAGGGCGTCGTCCATCGCCGCCGCCATGGCCCGGTGCACCTGGATCGGGTCGTCGCCGGTCACGTGGATCGGATCGTGGCCGTACCCGCGCAGCAGTGCGTCGAGTTCGGGCTCGGGGATCCGGGCCAGCACCGTCGGGTTGGCGATCTTGTAGCCGTTGAGGTTCGGGCGGTTGCTCGTGCAGGGGCCACTGGTCCCGAATCAGAGCCGGCGGGCCCCCGCGGGGCTCGGCGCGGGGGGCCGAGTCGGGCCCACCGCGCCGTCGGTGCTCAGCGCAGCCAGCTGTGGTCGCGGACGAAGGGCAGCTTGGCCCAGAACCGGCCGGCGCCGAGGGTGTCGCCGGCGGCGGCAACGGCCAGGACGATCAGGGCGATCGCGTAGATCACGTGGTAGTCGACGAACGGGTTCGTCGACATGCTCGGCGAACCGTCCGAGAGGCGCTTGGCCGGCGGCCACTCGGCGATCCACATCAGCGCCATCATGGCGCTGCCGGCGACGGCGGCGAGGCGCAGCGCGACACCGGCGACCAGGGCGAGGCCGATCCCGAACAGACCGAGCATGAACAGCCAGTCCGCCCAGGTGTCGCCGGCCCAGGAGTGGAAGGTGGACTCCATCGGCCCGACGGCGACGGAGCCGAGGAAGCCCTTCGTCGGCGATCCGCCGTCGATCCAGCCCTTGCCGGAGGGCGTGGCGTAGCCGAGCCCGAAAGTCTTGTCGAGGAACGCCCACAGGAAGACGAACCCCGTGAGCAGGCGCAGGGAGGCGAAGGCGTAGGCCCGCGCGGTGTGCGTGCCGGTGCCCGCCGACACGGCCGACTCGGATGCGGAGGCGGTCCGGTTCCTGCGGAACGACGGCAGGTGGAACCCGGAGCTCCGGTGAGGATGCTCGTGCACGGCCATGATCATGGTTCCCTTCGAGGGCGGTCGGGTCGGTGCCTGACACCACTCACTCTGGGCGCGCGCGCCGATCGGCGCCGGATGCCGAAGGTCCGCCGCCACGGGACCGAACGGCCCTGTTCCCAGAGGCCGTTGGGCCGGGTGCGGGTGCGGCACGCCGGACACGGGGGCTCTCGCCGTGGCTCTCGCGACCGGTGGATCATGAGGCCAGACGACGGAAGGCGGCAGATGTCCCAGGGTTCGGACAGACATGACCCGAAGTGGCGTCGGCTGGCGCCCGGCCTCGTCTCCCTCCTCGGCTACCGCCGCGCGTGGCTCACGGGTGACCTGCTCGCCGGGGTGACCGTGGCCGCGTACCTCGTGCCGCAGGTCATGGCCTACGCGGGCGTTGCCGGGCTGCCGCCGGTCACCGGTCTGTGGGCGATTCTCCCGGCCCTCGCGATGTACGCCCTGTTCGGTTCCTCGCGGCTGCTGTCGGTCGGCCCCGAGTCCACGACCGCCCTCATGACCGCCGCGGTGGTCGCGCCGCTCGCTGCCGGGGACTCCGGGCGCTACGCGTCCCTGTCGGCCGCCCTCGCGGTCACGGTCGGGCTGCTCTGCCTGGTCGCCCGGGCGGTGCGGCTGGGCTTCCTCGCGGACCTGCTGTCCCGTCCCGTCCTGATCGGCTATCTGGCGGGCGTGGCGCTCATCATGATGGTGGATCAGCTGCCCAAGCTCACCGGCGTGGAGACGACGGGCGCGGGGCTCTTCCCCCAGCTGTGGTCCTTCCTCGCCCATCTGCCCGACGCGGACCTGGCGACGGTCGTCTTCTCCGCCGTGGTCCTCGTATTCCTCTTCGTGACGGCCCGTCACGCCCACGCCGTGCCCGGCCCGCTGGTCGCCCTGGTCCTCGGGACCGCCGCCGTCGTGGTCTTCGACCTCGACGGGCGGTACGGGCTGAAGGTGATCGGCGAGGTCCCGTCCGGCCTGCCGAGCCTCGGCGTCCCGGACCTGAGCGAGCTGCCGCGGCTCGTGCTGCCCGCGCTCGGCGTGCTGCTGGTCGCCTACACCGACTGCGTCCTCACCGCGCGGGCGTTCGCCGACCGCGACGACGGGCGTCCCGGGCTCGACGCCGACCAGGAGTTCCTCGCCCTGGGTGCCGCCAACCTCGGTGCCGGTGCGCTGCACGGCTTCCCGGTGAGCAGCAGCGCCAGCCGCACCGCGCTCGCGTCCTCGGCGGGCGCCCGCAGCCAGGCGTACTCGCTGGTGGCCGGGGCAGTGGTGCTCGCGGTGCTGCTCTTCTTGAGCCCGCTGCTGACGCGCACACCGTCCGCCGTGCTGGGCGCGCTCGTCGTCTACGCCGCGGTCCGCATGATCGACCTGACGGGTTTCCGGCGGCTGGCGTCCTTCCGCCGTCGGGAACTGCTGCTGGCGCTCGGCTGTCTCGCCGGGGTGCTCGCCCTGGACATCCTGTACGGGGTGATCGTGGCCGTCGGTCTGTCCGTTGCCGAGCTGCTGAGCCGGGTGGCGCGCCCGCACGACGCCGTCGAGGGGCTGGTCCCCGGTGTGGCCGGCATGCACGACGTCGACGACTATCCGCAGGCCCGCACGGTTCCCGGCCTGCTCGTCTACCGTTACGACTCCCCGCTGTTCTTCGCCAACGCGGAGGACTTCCGGCGCCGTGCCCTGGCCGCCGTCGACGAACAGCGCGACCTGGTCCGCTGGTTCGTCCTCAACACCGAGGCCAATGTCGAGGTCGACATCACCGCCCTCGACGCCGTCGACGCACTGCGCCGCGAACTGTCCCACCGCGGTGTCGTGTTCGCCCTCGCCCGGGTGAAGCAGGACCTGCTGGACGACCTGGAGGCGTACGGCCTCGCGGACACCGTCGGCAAGGACCTGATGTTCCCGACGCTCCCGACCGCCGTGGCCGCGTACCGCGCGTGGCTCGGCCGTCAGTAGGCGGGCACGCCCCGCTCCCTGAAGCGCTCGCGACGCTCTCCGTCAGGGCCGGGTCGGACAGCCCGGCAACTCGCCGCCCCCGCCCGTCAGCCGGCCGTGAGATCCGGGCGGATCAGGGTGCCCGAGCGGCCGTGCCCGATCTCGTACGCCGCGTCCAGGGCCCCGATGGCGGCCAGCCCTCCGGTCCGCTCCACGAACCGTGCGGCGGCCTCGGCCTTGGGCCCCATGGAGCCCTCCGGGAAACCCTTGCGGCCCAACTCGGCGGGGGTGGCGTCGAGGACGGGCCGCTGAGCCGGAGTCCCGTAGTCCTCGTACACGCAGGGGACGTCGGTGAGGATCAGCAGGAAGTCGGCCTTCAGGTCCTCAGCGAGCAGGGCGGCGGTGAGGTCCTTGTCGATGACGGCCTCCACTCCGGTCAGCGCGCCGGTGTCCTGGCCGGCCGTGACGGGAACGCCTCCGCCGCCCGCGCAGATCACGAGGGTCCCGCTGTTGAGCAGTTCGTGGACGGTGTCGGTCTCCAGGATCCGTTCCGGTGCCGGGGAGGGGACGACGCGGCGCCAGCCGGTGGTGTCCTGCGCGATGTGCCAGCCGCGCTTGCGGGCGAGGGCACCGGCCACCTCGCGGGGGTAGACCTGGCCGACGAACTTGGTGGGCCGTGCGAACGCCGGGTCGTCTGCCCGTACGAGGGTGTGGGTGACGAGGGTGGCGATGTGACGGCCGGGCAGGGCGTCGTGCAGCGTGCAGGCCAGCAGGGAGCCGATCATGCCCTGGGTCTGGGCGCCGAGCAGATGGAGGGGGTAGGGGGCGCTGAGGGCGGGGTCGGCCGCGCTCTCCATGGCGAGCAGGCCGATCTGGGGGCCGTTGCCGTGGGTGAGGACGATCTCGTGCTCATGGGCGAGAGCGGCCAGCGCGGTGGCGACCCGGTCGATGTTCGCCTGCTGGACGGCGGCGTCGGGGCGTTCACCGCGGTGCAGCAGGGCGTTGCCACCGAGGGCGACGACGATACGCATGGCTTCAGTCCTCCAGGGTGGCGACGAGCACGGCCTTGATGGTGTGCAGCCGGTTCTCGGCCTGGTCGAAGACGATCGACGCGGGTGAGTCGAAGACGTCGTCGGTGACCTCGAGTCCGTCCAGGCCATAGCGGTCGAAGAGGTCCCGGCCGAGGCGGGTTCGGCGGTCGTGCAGCGCCGGCAGGCAGTGCATGAACTTCACGTCCGGGTTGCCGGTGGCGGCCATGATCTTGTCGTTGACCTGGTAGGGCAGCAGCAGTGCGATGCGCTCCCGCCAGGTGTCGGCGGGCTCGCCCATCGAGACCCAGACGTCGGTGTGCAGGAAGTCGGCTCCCCGTACGGCGGTCTCGACGTCCTCGGTGAGCGTGATCCGGGCGCCGCTGCTCTCGGCGAGCTCCCGGCACTTGATGACCAGCGCGGAATCGGGCCACAAGGCCGCGGGCGCGGCGATACGGACGTCCATGCCGAGCAGCGCGCCCATGGACAGCAGGGAGTTGCCCATGTTGTTGCGCGCGTCGCCGAGGTAGCAGTAGGCGATGTCGGGCACGGGCTTGAGGCTGTGCTCGTGCATGGTGAGGACGTCGCACAGGCTCTGGGTGGGGTGCGCGGTGTCGGTGAGGCCGTTGTAGACGGGGACGCCGGAGTGGGCGGCGAGTGCGGTGACGAGGGACTGGGCGGAGCCGCGGTACTCGATGCCGTCGAACATGCGGCCCAGCACGCGGGCGGTGTCGGCGATGGACTCCTTGGCGCCGATGTGGGTGTCGCCGGGGCCCAGGTAGGTGGTGGCGGCGCCCTGGTCGGCGGCGGCGACCTCGAAGGCGCAGCGGGTGCGGGTGGAGGTCTTCTCGAAGATCAGCGCGAGGTTCCTGCCGGTCAGCCGAGGCCGCTCGGTGCCGGCGCGCTTGGCGGTCTTGAGGGTTGCGGCCAGGTCGAGGAGATGGTGGATCTCGGCGGCGGTGAAGTCGAGTTCGCTCAGGTAGGAGCGGCCTCGCAGGTCGACGTTCGTCGTGGTGGTGGTCATGGCCTGTCCTCTTCTCGGCAGGGCTCAGGCGGCCGGGTCGCGTTCGATGGGGCAGCTCATGCAGCGCGGGCCGCCGCGGCCGCGGCCGAGTTCGGCGCCGGCGATGGTGACGATCTCGATACCCTGCTTGCGCAGGTAGGTGTTGGTGGTGACGTTGCGCTCGTAGCCGACGACGACTCCGGGGGCGAGGGCGAGGAAGTTGCTGCCGTCGTCCCACTGCTCACGTTCGGCGTTGCGGATGTCCTGCGGGGCGGACAGCATCCGGACCTTGTCGAGATCGAGGGCTTCGGCGAGGGCGGTCGCCAGGTCGGAGTTCGGGGCGACGTCGAAGCCGCACTCGCGTGTGCCGCTGGGCGTGAGCGTCCAGGAGCGCAGGGAGTCGGCCAGGCCCGGGTAGATGACGAAGGTGTCGCGGTCGAGCATCGTCAGCACGGTGTCGAGGTGCATGTAGGCACGTGCGGCGGGGAGTTGGACGGCGATGAGGCGCTGTGCCGCGCCGTCGGCGAACAGCCGGGCGGCCAGGTTCTCCACCGCTTGCGCGGTCGTGCGTTCGCCCATGCCGACCATGACGGCACCGTTGCCCAGGACGTGGACGTCACCGCCTTCCAGGGTGCCCACGGCGCCGTCGAGTATCGGTGCGGGGGCGGTGCCGGCGAACATCGGGTGGAAGCGGTAGATGGCCTCGGCGTGCAGGCTCTCGCGCCGCCGGGCGGACTTGGCCATCGGGTTGACCGACAGGCGGTCGTACACCCAGCAGGAGTTGTCGCGCGGGAAGAGGTGGTTGGGCAGCGGGGCGAGGGCGAAGTCGTCGGCGTCGAGCGCGTTCCATACCAGGCTGTGGGGGCTGGCGAGCGGCAGATCGCTCTTGAGGAGTCCGCCGATCAAGTGTCCGGCCAGGGTCTCCCCGTCGAGTCCGGCGCACAGCTCGCGCACCGGGTCGATCAGCGCCGGTCCGACGGTCCCCGGGGTGATCACCCGGTCGAGCAGCCAGTCGCGGGCCTCGTCGCCGTCGAGGGTCTGGGCGAGCAGGTCGGCGAAGTAGTGCACGCGGGTGCCGTGGTCGCGCAGCACCTGGGCGAAGGCGTCGTGTTCCTCGCGAGCACGCTTGGCCCACAGGATGTCGTCGAAGAGGAGGGCGTCGACGTTGCGCGGGGTGAGACGGGAGAGTTCGATGCCGGGGCGGTGCAGGATCACCTGGCGCAGGCGGCCGGCCTCGGAGTCGACGTGGAACGTGCTCATGGCGTCGTGGCTTCCTCTGTCGTGAGGGGGGGGAGGGGGAGGTGGTCAGTCCTGAGGGCGGTGGGCGTTCCGCTTGCGCGGACCGCCGACGCGGTTGGTACTCAGCCCGCGTGGGAGCCGCTTGGGCGGTGCCGGAGTTTCCGGGGCACGCTCCTCGCGCGGGGCGCGGGCGGCAGGGATCACCGGGTCCGCTTCGCCGTACCGGCCCTGGCCACGCTTCAGCCAGACGTAGACCGGAACGCCGAGGAGCAGCACGAACAGGCCGTAGTAGACCGTCTGGTAGCCGCTGCCCTGGATCGACCAGTAGGAGAAGGCCAGCGCCAGAGCGGCGACGGTGACGTCGCGGGCGAGGCGCCGTGGGCTGAGGGTCTCCCGGCCGCGCACCAGCAGCCAGTACAGCTGGGCGGCGGCGGAGAACAGGTACGGGATCACCGCGGTGAGCACGCTCAGCAGCACGATCTTCGTGAAGACGTCCTCGAAGCGGGTGTAGCTGAACACCGTGATCAGCGAGGCCAGCACGGTGGAGGCGACGACCCCGAAGGCCGGGACGCCGCTGTGCCCGCGCAGCTTCGCGAAGGCGTCGGGGAAAAGCCCGTCGCGGGCGGCGGCGTAGGGCATCTCGGCGCACAGCATGGTCCAGCCGTTGAGAGCGCCGATGCCGGAGATGATCGCGGCGACGGCCACGACGTCTCCCGCCCAGGTGCCGCCGAAGATGTTGTTCGCGGCGTCGGTGAACGGTGCCGTCGTGTCGCCCAGCGTCGCGTGCGAGACGGTGCCGAAGACCGCGAGCGTGCCCAGGATGTAGATGACGGCACACAGGAGTGTGCCGTAGACGGTGGCGCGCGGTACGTTCCGCTCGGGCTCGCGCACCCGGCCGGCGACCACCGAAGCGGCCTCCAGACCGAGGTAGCTGAACAGGGCGATGGCGGCGGCCGCGGAGATCGCGCCGAGCGCCGACTGACCACTGGCGTTGAAGGCGCCGAAGTTGTCCGGGTCGATGAACAACAGCCCGATGGTCGCCATGAAGACGAGCGGCACGAACTTCAGCACGGTGGTGACCACCTGGAACGCGCCGATGTTGCGGACACCGGTGAGGTTGATCGCGGCCGCCACCCAGAGCCCGCCGAGGGCGAGACTCATGGAGATCCAGGTCCTGTGACCCGTGTTGACGAACACTTCGACATAGCCGACCCACGCCACGGCGATCGCCGCGTTGCCGGCCCACGCGGTGATCCAGTACGACCACGCGTTGAGGAATCCGGCGAACTCGCCGAAGGCGTCCCGGGCGTAGACGTACGGCCCGCCGCTCGCCGGCACCCGCTTCGACAGCGCCCCGAAGGTCAGCGCGAGCGCCAGCGCGCCCAGCGTCACGACTACGAAGGCGACCAGCGAGACCGGGCCGTACGGAGCGAGGGCGGAGGGGAGGGCGAAGATTCCGGTGCCGATGATGCTCCCGATCACCAGCGCGGACGCGGCCGGAAGGCCCAGCGCCGCCTTGGGCTTGGGCGCCGCTCGGTCACCAGTCGCTGAAGTCCTGGGCATGGCTGTGCTCCTCGTGCAGGGTGCAGCGGATGAGTCGATTCGTGAACGATGTTCGTGCGCCACGCCGGAGCAGGGCAGCGGCCGGTCGGGTCGGCAGGGGTCCCGAAGGTCCCGATCCCCGAGGCCCGTGCGGCCCAACTCGTGGCGGGCGCACACCGAAGGACGCATCCCTGGGACACCGTCAGCGCCCGGTCCCCGACGGACGGCGGGTGCGGTGACGAGGAGACACTCAGCCGTTGTTCTGGCCACGATGTCGTACGGCGCGATCGATGGGCCGGGTGGCCCATGGCCTGCCCCGCGTAACCGGCACACGCCGGCCCTGGAGGGTGGCACATCCCGCTGCGGAGGCAGACCATCGGCGCTGTCGTGTGGACGCGCCGACCGCTTGTGGATCACCCGTACCGGCAGGATCGAGTTCGACATGCACGTGCCGGGCCGTCGGGCCGCCGTCGTCGAGAGCCTCTGACACAACGAACCGGTCTGCTGGTCCTGGCTCTTCACCCCGCCCGTCCGGCACCTGGGCGCCGAGGCGACCACAGCGCGGTACAGGCCTACGAGTTCGACGTGACGGCCCTCCGATCCCTGTGCCAGGACGACGCGGCGCCGGGCAACGATGTCGCCCGGTGGGTCTCCGCCCGGACCATGGCCCGGGCGAAGGTCAAGCGGCTCCCGGTGGTCGACGCCGTGGGCCTGTTCGAAGGCATCGTCAGCCGTTCCGACCTGCTCAAGGTGTTCCTCCGGACCGACGAGGACATCGCCGAGGAGATCCGGCGCGAGGTCGTGTCCCACCTGGTCCCCACGCCGGGAGCGAGCGTGCGTGTGGAGGTGCGGGACGGCGTCGTGAAGCTCGTCGGCCGGGTCCGGGGACACCTCGCTGGTGCAGGTGGCGGCACGGCTGGTTCGCGCGGTCGGGGGCGTCGTGGACGTCGGCTTCGACCTCACCCGACAAGGAGGGCCGAAGGAGGCGCCCGCAGGCGACACCGAGAGCGTCGACTCTGCGTGAACCCGCCGGGACCGGGTGGCCACGCCCGGTCCCGGCAGTCACGGTGACGTCGTGGTCCCGCCGACGAAGGCGCGGCGCGGGCTGCCCGCACGCTCGGGCTGCCCGCACGCTCGCCTGTCCCAGCGCGCGCTGAGCCTGTCAGGACGGCTTTCGCCGAGCGAGTGGGTCGGTCGGTCCAAGGTGGTGTCTTGTGGATCTTGCGGGGCCGCGGGGGTTGGCACGCACTCCCCCAGAGGGGGACCCCCAGCCGCGTTGTCGCCGTTGGCCGACTCCCCCACGCTCGGCTGCGCTCGCGCGGGAGGGACCCCGTCGCGTCGACGCCCTCCTCGGCCCCACAGCCGCACGCACCAGACCCCGCTCGGCTGCGCTGAAAGGGCCCCGCTGATGGGAGCCGACCTGATCCACAAGACACCCTCTGGTGCGTTCGGTCCCGGCCGGGGTTGCACCGCGTTGGATTGCGGCGATCGTGGAGTTAGTGAAGTCGTACGGCCCGGAGATGCGCGTCGCTGGAGGCCACCCCTGTCGCCGACACCACCTTCAAGCCGACGGAGGCCGTGGTCCCGTGCGGCGGAGACGCCCGTGACCGGATGCGATGCCCGCCCTCCACCTTCGAGGCCATGAAGATGGGAAGGCCAATGGTGATTGCGAGAGTCGGCGTTTTCGGCGCCATGTCCAAGGAGCATCGCGATCAGCTGATGTCGCTCGCTCGTGACGTGTCGTTCGCGACGGGCGAGCGCATCTTCGAGGAGGGCGGCAACGCCGACCGCTTCTGGGTCATCCACACGGGCACGGTGGCCCTCGATCTTCGTGTGCCCGGCCGGGAGGCGGCGGTCATCGAGACACTGGGTGCCGGAAGGCTGCTGGGCTGGTCCTGGCTGGTCCCTCCTCATCACTGGCATCTGGGGGCCGAGGCCGGCAGCCCGGTACGGGCCTACGAGTTCGACGCGGCAGCGGTCCGTGCGATGTGCGCGCAGGACCCGGTGCTGGATCACGAAATGTGCACCTATGCGGTCGGCGTGCTCGCGCGCCGGCTCAGGTCCACCAGGATGCGACTGCTCGACCTGTACGCGCCCCACGGCGCGGGCGAAGTTCCCTGACGAGGTGAGACGAGGTGGTGGGAAGTGCCGGAGACCCCGCACATCGTGAGCGATGTGATGAGTCAGACGGTCGTGGCTGTCGGACGCGACGCGCCCTTCAAGGAGATCGTCGAGACCATGGAGCAGTGGAAGGTCAGCGCCGTGCCGGTACTCGAGGGCGAAGGGCGCGTCATCGGTGTCGTCTCCGAAGCCGACCTTTTGCCCAAGGAGGAGTTCCGCGACAGCGACCCGAGCCTCTTGGAGCAACGCGGGCGTCTGTCCGACGTCGTCAAGGCCGGGGCCGTGACGGCGGAGGAGCTCATGAGTACCCCCGCCGTCACGGTCCGCCCTGATGTCACCTTGGCCCAGGCGGCCAGGATCATGGCAGTCCGGCACGTCAAGCGTCTGCCCGTGGTCGACGACATCGGCATGCTCCAGGGCATCGTCAGCCGTGTCGACCTGCTGAAGGTCTTCCTGCGGTCGGACGAGGACATCGAGGAAGAGGTCCGCCGCACGGTGGTGGCGTATCTCTTCCCGGCCTTCCGCCACGCCATCCATGTGAACGTGCACGAGGGAGTCGTCACCCTGCGCGGGCACATCCACGACACCTCGCTCATCTCGGTCGCCGTGCGTCTCGTACGCGCAGTGGAGGGCGTCGTGGACGTCGATCCCCATCTCACCGGCGAGCCCACCACTCCGGCCTGACCGGGGGGCGCACAGTTAAGTGCCGCCGCACGTACACGCGAGGTGAGGCGCCGACGCGTACTCCTCATCACTGCTCGGCAACGTGATGCGGCGGCCAGGTCACTGGAACAGGCGATGGCCGGATCGGCCGACAGTTCCTCGCTGTACCCCAGGTACTCCTGCACCATTCCGGTCCGCCGGGCCGTCTCGTCCCGGGCAGGCACCGACGTGCGCGCTCGGCGGTGACACGTCGGCCGACGTCACCGCGCTCAGGCTGCCTACTGCGCAGGGGCCCGCTTCGCCCCAGGCCCCGCGCTCTGCCCGCCGGTGCCAATGCCCTGATGAAATACCCGGCAGGGTATACCGCCGCGACAGCTCGCCCAAGGGCCGAACCGGTCCCCGCCGCAGCCCGTCGGCCTCTCGACCAGCCGCGCCGTCCGCGGTCCACTGAAAGTCGGCAGCAGTCGACCACCAGCGAGAAGGGCCCGGCCATGACCGGCAGCGCATCGCAGACCCTCAGCACGAACCAGCCGCAGGAGGCGGAGGTGCACCGCTTCGAGGTCACCCACGTCGACCAGGACGCCTACACCGTGGACATTCGCGGCCACCGCATCCAGGTCGACCAGCCCATCCTGGCGGGCGGCACGGACACCGGACCCACCCCCACCGAACTGTTCGCAGCCTCCCTCGCCACCTGCGTCGCCTTCTACGCGGGCCGTTTCCTCCACCACCACGGCCTGGACCGGGCCGGACTGCGAGTCCGTACCGAATTCACCATGGCCACCGACCGGCCCGCCCGCGTGGCTTACGTGCGCGTCACGATCACCCCGCCTCCCGGGCTGTCCGAGCAGCGCCGCGCGGCCCTGCTCGCCGTGGCCTCGCGCTGCACGGTGCACAACACCCTCTGGCAGCCGCCCGAGATCGACATCGAGCTGGAGCCATGAGCACCACCTCCCTCGCGCCGGCCGCGTCGGCCTTGCTGGAGCGCATCCGGGGTGGGCTCATCGGGGACGACGAGGTGCTGGACGGCCCATACGACCGGGCAGTGGCACCATCACGCCGGTGCCGCCGATCCCCCACTGCGGCTGACCGGCATGCGCTTCACCGCCGACGCAGGCATCACCGCGCCGGCCGTCCACCACCACCGTCTGGGTGAGGAGACACTGCCCGGTCAACTCGGCCGCGCCCGTGAAGTGCTCGCCTCTCGCTCCGACCGCCTGGACGACGGCCCCACCGGTCTGGCGGCCGACTTCGAGCGCATGCGCTGGTTCCCCCTGCCGCCCGTCTGCCTGGAACGAACCCGGCCCGACGCACGATTGAACCGCATACCCCACCAGGTGCAGGAGGGGAGACCGAAGGCCATGGCGACGATCGAACCGACCAAGGACAACTTCGAGGAGACCGTCGCCGGTTCGGAGATCGTGCTGATCGATTTCTGGGCGCCCTGGTGCGGACCGTGCCGCATGTTCGGCCCCGTCCACGAGAGAGCGGGCGCACAGCACCCCGACACAGTCTTCGGGAACCCTGAAGGAGCTGATCGGCAGGATCCGGGCCGTCGACATGGACGATGTGCGCCGGCATGCCGCGCGATCGGCGGCGGCGCACTGACACCGCAGGGGGCCCGCGGAGAACGCGGGCGCCCTGCGGTGCCCCGCTCAGCGGCTGCGCAGGGCCGCGAGCACGGCGTCGAGATCGGCCGGGCGGGGACGGTTGTGGGGCAGCTTGCCGAGAACGACGGCCATGCCACACGTGTCGGTGACCGCGGAGAAGACCAACCCACCCGCGATGCCCGCCGACAGGAGCTGGAACGCCGGGTGCACGAGCAGGCCGAGGACAAGGCCCAGCAGCACCACGGTGCCGGCCGTGAAACGGACCTGGCGTTCCATGCTCCACCCGGAACGGGTGTCGTAGGCCGCCGGGCGGTGCAGGTCGTGCCCCTCGGCGGCCCAGGCGCCGGTGCCACCGGCGAGGGTGGCGGTGGGGATGCCCTGCACGGCCAGCAGCTTGCAGGCGTTCTCGGAGCGGGCGCCGGAGGCACACACGACGAGGACGTCACCGCGCTCGGCGGCATGCCGTATCTCCGGCAGGGCCCGCCGGATGTGGTCCAGTGGGATGTTGACGGCACCGGGCAGGTGGCCGGAGGCGTACTCGGCGGGCGTGCGCACGTCGATGACGGTGAGTTCGTGGAGCCGGGTGCGGGCCTGGTCGGTGCCGAGGGCGACGGGGGTGGGAGAACTGGTCATATCAGGTGTGATCCTTGATGGTCGACGCCGTCCCGAACCGGGACGTACAGTACCCCTAGGGGTATTTTTCGAGGAGTGATCGTGGAACTGGAGCTCGAGGGCGCGGACCTGAAGGCCGTACTGAACCGGCTGCGCCGTGCGCAGGGTCAGATCTCCGGCGTGATCCGGATGATCGAGGAGGGGCGCGACTGCGAGGACGTCGTCACGCAGCTCGCCGCCGCCTCGCGCGCGCTCGACCGGGCCGGCTTCGCGATCATCGCGACCGGCTTGCAGCAGTGCGTGGCGGACATCGACTCCGGTCGCAAGAACGGCGAGGACAGCGAACAGATGCGGGCCCGCCTGGAAAAGCTGTTCCTGTCGCTGGCGTAGGGCTCGGCCGGGCCTGCGGGCTTCGGCACATCACGCCACCGCGTCGATCAGCATGAACGCGGCCACAGACAGCAGCACCAGGGCGAAGATCCGCTGAAGGGTGTGTCCGGAGAGCTTCGCGGCCAGTCGTCTGCCGTCCCAGGCGCCTAGTACTGCAACGGTGCTTGTTCTGAGTGCTGGGCAGTTTTCAGGGGCTGTGTCCGCGTCGTTTGTAGTGACTCAGGCGGGCTTGGTGCTGGCGTCGTCGGCGCCATCCCGATCGGTGCTGGTCGGCGGTTGGTGAGGCGGGTGATCAGGCGTCTGATCTCGGCGAGGCTGAGGTGGATGAGCTGGGAGGATCCGTTTCTGCTTTGTCCGTGTCCAGCTGTCGGGCCCGCAGGACGGTCAGGCAGGCGTGGGCGGCCATGGCCAGGGTCATGTGGCGGTGCCAGCCGGGGTAGCGGCGGACCTGGTAGTCGTCCAGGCCGCATTCCTGCTTGGCGGTCTGGAAGCATTCCTCGACTGCCCAGCGGCTGCCCGCGATGCGGATCAGCTCGTCCAGCGTCGTGTCGGCGGGACAGTAGGCGATGTAGTAGGAGATCTCCTCGGGCCTGCTGACGCTGCGGCGGGCGAGGACCCAGTGGCGGCGGTCCTCGCGGTGCCAGGGCCGCACCTCGACGCGGGCCCAGTCGAAGATCCGCCGGCCATGGGCTCCTTCGCCGCAGGAACGGCGTTTCCATTTCTGCCGCGGCAGCCCGGGAAACAGGTCGTGGACGGGGTGGTCGATGGACCAGCGGGTGACGACGGTGTCGTGCCGGGTGGTGGCCATGACGTGGAAGACGTCCGCCTGCTCCAGCTCGAACCGCCAGCCCTTGCTGTAGCCATAGGCGGCGTCCGCCGTGACCCAGCTGAACGGGACCTTGTCGGCGATGGCCCGGCGGACCATCGCCTTGGCCATGGCCACCTTCGTCTCGAAGACGACACTGTCATCGATGCCGGCCCGGCGGCAGCGGTCCCGGTCGTCCGTCCAGGAGGTGGGCAGATACAGACGGCGGTCGATCAGCGTGCGTCCGCGGCTCGTGGCGTAGGCGAGGAACACACCGATCTGGCAGTTCTCGGTGCGTCCCGCAGTGCCGGAGTACTGCCTTTGCGCGCCGGCCGAACGGATGCCCTTCTTCAGAAACCCGGTGTCGTCGACGATCAGGACGGCCTCGCGGTCTCCGAGGTGTTCCACGACGTAGTCGCGTACGTCGTTCAGGACCTCGTGGGCGTCCCACTCGATCCGGTTCAGCAGCCGGTGGATGCGATCCGGGCCCGTGTGCCCGGCCTCCTCCGCCAGCGTCCAGCCGTTCTTCCGCTGCAACGGAGCGATCAGCCCACGCATATACGCCAGCGCCGACTGCCGCGGCTCCTCCCGGTTGAACCGGTGCACGAACCGCTCATGCAGAGCACCCAGTTCCCCCGCCCACAACCTGACATCAGCAAGGTTCCCACCCATAACCACACCAACGACCGAGCTGGCCAGCAGTCACGGCAAAGACCGTTGCAGTACTAAGCAGCTGCGGCCCAGTTCAGAGGGTGAATCAGGGCAGCTGCAGAGGATGCCCGCCGAGGGGCGCCCGGGGCGCGGGCCTGGTCACTGGCAGAGAGCGCTGACGCGGTTCTCGTACTCGCGGCGGGCCTTGCGCTGGGCCGGGATCGCCGAGGTGCCCGGGGCGCCGTCGAGGGGTTGGCAGCGGGCGAGGAGTCGGCGGTGGACCGAGGGCACGGCGCTGACGCGGAGCGTGTAGCCCTGGCCGCGCCGTACAGTCACGCCCTGGTCGAGCGCGGCGCGCTCTGCGGGGTCCAGTTCGGCCCCGCAGAGGAAGTCGGCGACCTTACCCGGCATGTCGAGGGTGACCGGCAGCGCAGGGGCCGGGGTGCCCTGGTGGCCGGCGGTGTGCTCGGGCATGAGGTCGGCGACGGCCGTACGGATGGCTCCGCGGCTGACGTCGTGCTCGCGGGCGAGGCTGGCGATGGACTGGCCGCCCAGGTACGCGGCGCGCACGGCGCGCACATCTCCCCGGCCCGCAGCTCGGTGGTGAACTACTACGGCTCCATCACCGTCGACTACGAGCACGAATTGGCCCAGCTCGACGACCAGGGGCACCGGCCGCTGCGGACTGTGGCCATCGACGATCCCCGAGCCGGGCTGTAGTAGCCGTAGTCCTCGGCGCCGCCTCCATGCGGGCGGCGCCGAGCCCGATCGGCGGTGAATCGCCCCACTGTGACTGCGGGCGCAGGGCAGCGGGGCGGGTCAGGAGGGGTGGGAGCGGACGGTCGCCCAGACCGCCGCCGGGTATGTCGTGTCTTCGCTACGGGCAGCTGGTGACGGTGTCGCCGGGGCCGGGGCCGGGGGCGCAGGTGTCGCTTCCGGGCCCGCCGTTGAGGGTGTCGGCGCCGTTGCCGCCACTGAGGATGTCGTTGCCGGGCCCGCCGTTGAGGGTGTCGGCGCCGTTGCCGCCACTGAGGATGTCGTTGCCGGGCCCGCCGTTGAGCGTGTCGGCGCCGTCGCCACCACTGACCGAGTCGTTGCCGGATCCGGCGTAGACGGTGTCGTTGCCGTTGCCCGCGCTGATGTTGTCGTTGCCGCCGAATGAGCAGATCACGTCGTTGCCGGATGTGCCGGCGAGGTTGTTGGCGGTGCTGGTGCCGAGGATCGTGCAGCCGTGGGCGTTGTTCACGGTGGTGTTCGCGGTGTCGGTGTTGTTGGCCGGCACGGGGTCGGGTTCGGTGGCGCTGGCCGTGGCGGTGTCGGAGATGGTGCCGGTGGCTGTGGGTTCGACGACGATGGTCACCGTGGCGCTGGCGCCGGGGGCGATGGTGCCCAGGGTGCAGGTGGCGCTGGTGGATGTGGTGGTGCAGGTGCCCTGGCTGGGCGTGGCCGACACCAGGGTCGCACCGGCTCCGCTGACGGTGTCGGCCAGTGTGACGCCGGTGGCCGACAGGGTGGTGCTGGTGTTGGTCACCGTCACGGTGTAGGAGGCTTGATCGCCCAGGCTGACGGTCGCCGGCCCGGTCTTAGTGACGGCCACGTCCACGCCGACAGGGGCAGCGCCAACGCCCTCGTACCGGGCCAGCCCGAAGTCAGTGCCCGCCTGGCCGGCGGCGACGATCTTGCCGTCTGCCTGCAGCGCCACCCCCCGAGCATTGTCGAATGTGCCGAAGTCGGTGGTCACCGTGCCGCCGGTGCCGAAGGAGGTGTCCAGGCTGCCGTTGGTGTTGTAGCGGGCGAGCGCGAAGTCGCCCGGCCCGCCGGCGGCGACGATCTTGCCGTCGGCCTGCAGCGCCACCCCGTTAGCCTGGCCGGCGAAGGCGGTGGTGACCTTGCCGTCAGTGTCGAAGGAGGTGTCCAGGCTGCCGTTGGTGTTGTAGCGGGCCAGCGAGAAGGCGGTCGACCCGCCAGCGGCGACGATCTTGCCGTCGGTCTGCAGCGCCACCCCGAAAGCCCTCTCGGTGCCGCCGAAGTCGGTGGTGACCTTGCCGTCAGTGTCGAAGGAGGTGTCCAGGCTGCCGTTGGTGTTGTAGCGGGCGAGCGCGAAGTCGAGGTTGCCGGCCGACTCTCCCTCCCCGGCGGCGACGATCTTGCCGTCGGCCTGCACTGTCACCCCGTGAGCCTGGTCGAAGCCGCCGGCGATGTCGGTGGTCACCTTGCCGTCGGTGTCGAAGGTGGTGTCCAGGCTGCCGTTGGTGTTGTAGCGGGCCAGCGCGAAGTCGGTGTTGGTGATGCTGCCCGTGTCCGTTCCGCCGGCGGCGACGATCTTGCCGTCGGTCTGCAGCGCCACCCCGAGAGCCTCGTCGCCGGCGAAGAAACCGGTGATCACCTTGCCGCCGGTGCCGAAGGTGGTGTCCAGGCTGCCGTCGGTGTTGTAGCGGGCCAGCCCGAAGTCGAAGCCCGCCCCGCCGGCGACGACGATCTTGCCGTCGGCCTGCAGCGCCACCCCGTTAGCCCGGTCGTTGCCGCCGGCGAAGTCGGTGGTCACCTTGCCGTCGGTGTCGAAGGTGGTGTCCAGGCTGCCGTCGATGTTGTAGCGGGCCAGCACGAAGTCGCCCGCCCCGCCGGCGCCGACGGCGATGATCTTGCCGTCGGCCTGCAGCGCCATCCCTCTGGCAACGTCGTTGCCGCCGGCGAAGTCGGTGGTCACCGTGCCGCCGGTGCCGAAGGTGGGATCCAGGTCGCCCGGCGCCGCCAGCGCGACCCCGGGACAGAACAATACGAGCGCCGCGCCCATGGCCGCTGCCGCCCCAACCCGGCTGTTCCTCGACCACTGCCCGCCTGTGGCACGTCTAGTACGTCGTCTGAACGCGAAGAGCAGATCAGGAAAAAACGTGGACATGGCCATTCAAGTCGCCTTCCGTCTTCGTGCCGCCACTCGCGCCACCGCATCCAGCGGTCATCGCAGCGACGCCACTTCTCGCGGGTACCTCGTGCACTCGCTCGGGGGCAGATCCCAGGAGGACAGCACACCGACCCGGGACGCTCACAACCACAGCTATTCCTCGCCACCCTGATGACGCTTCATGGGTTCGGCCAAGCGATGTCCAGCAGTGCCTGATCAGCCCAGTCATCACCTATTGCCCGACGGGCCGCGCCAGCGATAACCGAGACGGCCAGGCCCGCGCGCAGGACTGAGCAGGGATCATGAGAACCAGTGGGACGCCGCACAGTCGCGGCGGCCGGGGGCGTTTCATAGGTGGTCCCTGTTGCAACACCGTGCCGACCGACGTTCCCGCAGGCCGCCACGTTTCACCGGTCGTTTCCTTCCTCTTGATCAGTGAAACGCACTCGTGGAAACAATCTCGGCGTGATCACCGAGCCGCACAAGCTCGTCGAAGCGCACAAGTGCCCGATGTCCACCTGCACCGCCCCGGCCGGCTCGCCCTGCCGGACCACCGCGGGCAAGGTCGCGCTCAAGTACCACACCGCCCGCTTCCAACTCGTCCCCGCGCTCCGCTCCGAACTCCACGTGGCCACCCCCGCCGTCCGGCATCCCGGCTCGGCCTGGACCGCTCTACCAGTGCAGAAACTCGCGACGCCCGCCGTCCCGATGGAGATCCGTCTCGGGTACGCGCGTGTCTCCACCCGCACCCAGGAGATCCAGTCACAGGTCGACGCCCTCGAAGCCTCCCAGGTGCATCGGCTGTTCCAGGAGCAGATCAGCACGCGCGTGCGCGAGCGCCCGGAGATGAAGGCGACCCGCGCCGCCGCCCGCGAGTACCGCTCACTGGGGGCGAAGGTCACGCTCGTGGTGCACGAGATGAAGCGGCTGGGGCGCGGCGCCCTGGAGCTGCTCAAGGTCGCCGAGGAGCTGCGCGACGCCGAGATCGAGCTGGAGTTTCTCACCGGCCCGCTGGCAGGCAAGCACGATCCCGCCAGCCGCGGGGCCGCCCTGTTCGCGTTCTTCGCCGCCATGGCGGAGTCCGAACGCGACTACATCCGCGACAAGGCCCTCGAAGGCCAGGAGACCGCCCGGTCGAAGGGCAAGGCCATCGGCGGTACGAAGGTCTCCGACGCGGACATGCTCGCCACCGCGCTCCGGCTGCGCGATGAGGAACATCTGTCGCTGCGCGAGATCGCCTCCCGCCTCGTCATCCGCACCGGAAAGAAGCGCGGCCAGCACCCCGCTCCGGCGACTGTGATGCGGATGCTGCGCGAGCACGACGAGCAGAAGGCCGCGATGGAACCCGCGCGCTGACCTGCGGATCATTCCTTAGCGTTGTTTTTTCGGCGAGATCTACTGGGACCCCACATCCTGGAGCCGTTCGGCCTCGGCTTCGATGCCGCGTTTGCGGCCGGTGCGCTTGAGTGCGGCCTGTAGCTGCGTGCGTGTCAGCCTCGCGGCCCGCGTCGGTGTTGGTGCCGCCTTGAGGAGTTCGTGCGCCTCCCGGCGGCACAGACCGTTCTTCCACGATTCGAAGGCGGTCAGGGCGGACGGGTAGTACTCGCGCATCAGGGAGCGGAGCTGGTTGGAGATCTGCTGTCGGTTCCACGTGGCGTCCTGCTGAGCTCTGGCGAGCACGGCGAGGGCACGGGCCAGGTCGCTGTCCTGCGGCAGTGGCTGCCGGTGGGCGTGCATGTCGGTGCGCAGGATGTTGGCCAGGACCAGGGCGCCTCCGGGGTCGGACTTCTTGCGGGAGACGCTGTGCCGGTCACGGTAGCGGGCGGCGGCCATCGGGTTGATCGCGAACACTTGCCTTTTGCCGGTCCGCAGCACCGCGACGAGCAGTCCGCGGGAGGTCTCGATCGCGACCGGGACCGGGTTCTCCTGGGTGTCGCCGTACTCGGCGAGCAGGTCCAACAGGATCTTGTAGCCGACCGCGTCGTCGGTGATGTGCCGCTTGGCCAGTAACTGGCCGCTGTCGTCGACCAGGGCGACGTCCTGCGTTCGCTCGGCCCAGTCGATGCCGCAGTAGATCAAGTCTTTCCCCTCCGTCGTACTGTTCTTGCTGGTCACGAGCTCATGCGGAACCACGCGGCGACCTAACAAGCGCCACCTGCTCACCGACACGCTCGGTCTGCTGCTGGCCGTGCTGGTCACGCCGGCGTCGACCACCGACCGGGACGCCGCCCGCATCCTGCTGACGATGGCCAGGGGCCGTTTCGGGCGGCTGGCACGGGTGTGGGCGGACGGCGGTTACACCGGCCATCTCGTCGACTGGAGTGCGGCACAGCTCGACATCGCCCTCGATGTCGTCCGCCGCAGCGACGACACCCGCGGCTTCCAGGTCTTTCCCCGCCGCTGGGTCGTGGAGAGATCTTTCGCCTGGTGCCTGCGCAGCCGACGCCTGGTCCGTGACTACGAGCGGCGCACCGACACCAGTGAAGCCGTCATTCTGTGGTCGATGACCATGCTCATGAGCCGCCGTCTGGCCGCCCGGCACCAGCAGCGTCTTGCTCCGACAGTGGCAGAGGCAGCATGAACCTGCCCGGTTTCGCCTCGACCAGCCAGCCTCGTTCCACCAGCCGCTTCAGCCGTGCCCTGGCTCCCTCGACGCGGGAGGCGGACGCACTGTCCCAGCCCAGCACCACCGCCGCCCGCCGGGCGCCAAGCCCGTCGTCTCCCGCATCGGCCGCAGCAGTCATCAACGCCTGGTAGTCCGGCGACAACTCCTTCACCTCGGTCGCGTGTCGCCGGTGAGGCACCGCCCGGCGCGGTCCGACCGGCTTCCTCCGCGGCACCTCGCCGGTCACGTCGGCGGGTGTCTCCTCCTCTGCCAGCGCCTCCAAGTACTGCTCGAGGCCGATCACCCGGCGCCGGTGCACCTCCTCGGCGTCCGCCAGAGCCGTCCGCACTCGTTCCAACTCGTCTTCGAGTTGCTTCACCTGCGCGGCTGCGGCCTTCTGCCGCGTTTCCAGAACCGCCCGCATCGACGGCATCCGCCACCTCCACGACATCCCGCCCGGCAACAAGCCGAGGCTCCCGCGGCAGCAGCTACTTCATACCTGACCAGCGAAAACGTCACACGAGGTTCGGAAAGAGAACGGCCTCTAAGGCAAGGGTTGCCGCTCGTGGGCGCCGGGCGGACGCCTGTGCTCTACCTGGCCACGATGCCTCCGTGCAGAGCGGCGATGCCCGGCGCCGTCGAGCGTCAACGCCCTTTGCCTTGTCCACTCGTTGGTGCTGGTGGTGCGAGCCCACCACACGGTGACTTCTCGATACGCCCGAGCCGTCCGAGCTCCCGCACAGACCGGGGGCGGGTCTCAGGCGAGGCGCTTACGGCCCCAGAAGAAGAGGAACACCGTGACGGCGGCCGTCAGGGCCAGCAGGATCGACGCGCCGAACCACTGCATGCCGTTCATCTGGGAGATCGGCAGGTAGTCGACCGACCAGCCCACGACATCGGCCTTCTGCAGGCACAGCTCACGTGCCTGTTCCGTCTGCGCGTCCGCACAGGTGCCCCAGCCGAGGAGATTCCCGTCGCCGGTGAGGTACGGGTTCGACCCGTCCATCCGGTGCGCGCCTGTGGGCAACGTCTGGATCGCGGTTTCGGCCATGACACCCTTGCTCGTCGTGCTCGTGACGACGTTGCCGAGCGACAGCAGGAAGTGGGACCAGACGAGCTGGACGACGACGGTGAAACCGAGGGTGACCACCATGGCCATCAGCGTGCGGCGCAGCACCACACCGATCGCCACCCCGCCGAAGACGGAGAGGAGGGCGAGGGCGACGGGCACGGGTCCCGTGTTGTTGAAGGTGGATTCGGAGATCCACTCCGTGGCCGTGACCTCGGACTTGTAGAGGCTCCACCACCAGCCGAACGCGACCGACAGCGCGACCGTGCTCACCACGACCACCAGCGCGGTCAGGGCCAGTTTCGTGGTCAGCCAGCGGGTCCGGCTGACGGACTGGGTGACAACCAGCTTGGCGGTGCCGTTCTCCAGGTCGCTGGCGAACAGCGGGGCACCGAGGAAGACACCGAGCAGGATCGGTATCAGCCGGAGTCCCGTGGATATGTGGGTGTACCCGTCGATCTGCAGCTGGGAGCGCTGGAAGACGATGCACGCCACGGCGAGCGCGGAGGCGCCGAGGATGGTCCAGAACGCGGCCCGGTGCTGGCGCCAGACCAGCCAGGCCATGCCCTTGAGGGGCTGGGGGAGTTGGGGGAGTCGGCCGGTGCCCGTGGTGCCCGGGGCCGTGGACTTGGTCGTCGTCGAGGTGCTGGTGAGAGAGCTCATGCTGCCACCGTCCGGGTGTTGTACGCCTGGTCCTGGACCTGGGCGGTGGGGGTGATCAGAGGTGGTGCGTCGGGTGAGCGGAGATAGGCGAGCAGGAGTTCTTCCGTGCTCGGGCTGTCCGTCTCCCAGGGGCCGGTGGCCGGGCCATCGGGGCGGATCAGGGCGGTGAACTGCCGTCCGCTGATCCGGGACTCGACGAGGGGGTGGTGCGCGAGGGAGGCGGGCAGGCCCTCGCCGTCCTTGGCGCCGGTGACCATGGTGTGTACGGACAGCAGCTCGTCCACGTCTCCGGCGAGGCGTACTCCGCCGTCGGAGAGGACGACGAGGTAGTCGCACACGTTCTCCAGTTCGGCCAGGACATGGGTGGACATCAGGACGGTGGTGCCGTGCTCGGCAGTCTCGGCGAGGAGGGTGCCTATCAGTTCCTGGCGCGCGACCGGGTCGAGGTCCGACATCGGCTCGTCGAGCAGCAGCAGGTCGGGGCGCTTGCCGAGGGCGACGGCGAGGGCGACGCGGGTGTGCTGGCCGCCGGACAGGGTGCCGATCTTCGCGTCGAAGGGCACTTTGCCCGCGCGGACGATGTCCTCGGCGGCGCGCTGGTCCCAGCCGGGGTTCAGTTCCTGCCCCAGCCGCAGGGTCTCGGCCACGGTGAACCGGCGGAACAGGGGCTTCTCCTGGGCGAGGAACGAGGTGCGCCCCGAGTCCACCGAGCCCGGTGCCGCGCCTAACACGCTGAGCGTGCCCTGTGTCGGCTCCAGGACGTGGGCCATGATGCTCAGCAGCGTGGTCTTGCCCGCCCCGTTGGGGCCGACCAGCCCGCAGATCCGTCCCGCCGGGAGCCGGAAGGAACAGTCCTTCAGTGCCCATCCCCGCCGGTAGCGCATCCCCAGGCCGTGCGCCTCAAGTGCCGACTCCCCCGCGTACATACCGTCACTCACCAGTGCTCCTACTTGTCGTGGCCGCCGTCTCACTACCGGCGGCGTACTGCTTCTCCATGGCCGAGGCGACCAACGCGGCCACGTCCTCCTGCTCCAGACCCGCCTCGGCCGCCCGGGACACCCACGCCACCAGCTCCCCGTACAGCGGTGAGTCGGTACTTGCCGAGGGGCGGGCCAGTGTGCGGCGTACGAACGTGCCCTGGCCGGGTCGCGGTTCGACCAGGCCCTCACGCTCCAGCTCGCGGTACGCCTTGAGGGTGGTGTTCGGGTTGACCGCGCTGACCTCGGCGACGTCCTTGGCGGTCGGCAGCCGGTCGCCCGGCACCAGTACGCCCAGCCGCAGGGCCTGCTTGGTCTGCTGCACGATCTGCTGGAAGGCGGGGACTCCGTTCCGCCTGTTGATGCGGAACTCCACGATTACCACCACCATTTCACTACTCGATTAGTGGAATGATGATGGAGGGGTGCGCGGATGGTTGTCAACAGCAATCGGAGGGGCTTCCTGGGCAGGATTTCAGCCGCCGGCCGCGGCCTCCGTCACGTCGGCGTCCACTTCGACGCCGTATGCGTCGCGGGGGTGCGCGCGTTGACCTGGCCGTTGAAGCAGAAGTCGGCGCCGACGCCCGAAGCGCCGTTCGTGGAGGCGGGGTTGCTGCAGGATTTGCTGCGCGATGTGGCGGGTTACGCGATCGATGCTGTACGGTGACCGCGACATCACACTCCGTACGCGATCGTGTATGGAACGGTCCCCGGAGGTGCGGGAACACCGACCGAGGACCTTCACCACCGAGTGGACCTCTAGTAGGGCTTGGTCATCTTCACTCGCGAGTGGGGTGTCTGTCTGCTTGTTGGTGTCGTTGGGATGGTGTGACACCTGAGGAGATGGCCGAGGTCCGGGAGGACCTGGAGGCGTTCGCGACGGGGTTGTTCGACGGGTTCTTCCGTGCGGATCAGCGGCGGTGGGGGCAGGCGTATTGCGGGGACTGCTGATGGACGGGCGGCGCAAGTCGGTGGAGCCGATGGCGGCCCGTCTGGGTGAGGACGGCAACCGGCAGACGCTGGCGCATTTCATCACCTCCAGCCCGTGGGATCCGGCGCATGTGCGGGCTCGGCTGGCCTGGAGGATGCACGAGGCGATCGGTCTGGAAGCGCTGATCGTGGATGACACCGGTTTCCTCAAGGACGGGGACGCTTCGGCGTGCGTGTCGCGGCAGTACACCGGCACCGCGGGCAAGGTCACCAAGTGCCAGGTCGGTGTGTCGCTGCACCTGGCCCGGGATCGTGCCTCGGCCGCGGTGAACTGGAGGCTGTTCCTGCCCGCGTCCTGGGATCCCGCCTCCCCGGAGGCGGACCCGGACAAGGTCGCCCGCCGCACCCGTTGCGGCATTCCCGCGCAAGTGGGGCATGTGGAGAAGTGGCAGCTGGCCCTGGACATGATCGACGAGACCCGGTCCTGGGGCATCGACTTCCTCTGGTAGTCGCGGACGCCGGCTACGGCGATGCCGCCGCCTTCCGCCACGGCCTGGAAGAACGCAAGCTGCCCTACGCGGTGGGCATCTCCTCCCGCCACACCGCCCATCCGGCCCAGGCCCGGCCCGTCCAGCCCGCCTGCACAGGCACCGGCCGACCGCCGAAAGTGCAGTATCCCGATGCGCCGCAGACCGTGAAAGACCTGGTCATCGCGGCCGGCCGGACGGCCGCCAGGCCGGTGTCCTGGCGGCAGGGATCCCGGCCGGGCAAAGGGACCAGCGGCTTCAAGCGCATGTACTCGCGGTACGTCGCCCTGCGCATCCGCCCGGCCGGACGCGGCGTCCGCCGGACCGCCGACGGTCCGGAGCTGCCCGAACGCTGGCTGCTGGCCGAGTGGCCGGCCGGTGAGAGCGAGCCGGTGCAGTTCTGGCTGTCGGTCACGTCCACGGGAGTGGTGTATCGACGGCCACTCGGTGATCTCGTTTTGAGGCTATGCGGTGAGTTCGGTGGGCAGGGCGGTCTCGTCGTTTTCTGACTCGATCGGGTGGGGCGGGCTTTGGCGAGGAGTTCGATGCCCATGTAGCGGCGGGCTTCGGTCCACTCGTCGTTCTGCTCGGCCAGGACTGCTCCGACCAGGCAGATCAGGGCGGTGCGGTCGGGGAAGATGCCGACCACGAGGGTGCGGCGGCGGATCTCCTTGTTCAGCCGCTCCTGCGGGTTGTTCGACCAGATCTGCCGCCAGATCTCGCGCGGGAAGGCGGTGAACGCCAGCAGCTCGTGCTGGGCGGTGTCCAAGTGGGCGGCGGCCTTGGGGAACTTGGCTTCCAACGCGTCCAGGACGTGCCGCATCTGGGCCTTCACGGCGTCGGCATCGGGCTGTTCGAAGACGGTCCGCAGCAGTGTTGCCACCCACGGCTGAGCCGATTTCGGGACCTGGCAGAGCAAATTTCGGGTCGTGTCCCTTGACGTGGTGTAGGCGATCAATCGTCGGTGGTGTTGGGGAGTGCGGGGGCGCTTTCGCCGGGCTCGGTGGGGTAGATCCGGTCCATGCTGCCTTCGGGTAGATAGCGGCGGGGAAAGGCGATCCACTCGTCGTGCATCTCGAAGAGCACAGCGGTGACCAGCCGCAGCAGCGAGTCGTCACTGGGGAAGACCTGGACGACATCGACGCGGCGTTTGATCTCGCGGTTGATCCGCTCCAGCGGGTTCGTGGACTGAATCTTCTTCCAGTGCCGTTCCGGGAACGCGGCGAAGGCGGTGAGGTCGTCCTTGGCGTCCAGGAGCATCTGCTTGACCTGGGGAAACTGAGCGCCAAGCATGTCAGCGACCGTGTCGAGCTGGTTGCGGACAGCGTCCTGGTCGGGCTGGGCGAAGATGGTGCGGATGGTCGCGGCGACCATTTCCGCGGCGTCCTTGGGGATCACGCCGAAGACATTGCGCAGGAAATGAACCCGGCAGCGCTGGTAAGCCGCGCCGATCATGACCTTCCGGATCGCCTTGACCAGGCCCGAGTGGTGATCGCCGAGCACGAGCCGGACACCACCCAGGCCGCTTTCACGCAGGTGACGCAGGAACTGGGTCCAGAACACCTCGGTCTCACTGTCGCCGACCATCACTCCCAGCACCTCGCGGCCGCCGTCCTCGGTGATGCCGGTGGCGATCACCACGGCCCGCGAGACGATCTGATGCGCGACCCGTGCCTTGCAGTAGGTCGCATCGAGGTAGACGTAGGGGGAAGCGGGTGTGGTCCAGGGGCCGGCCGCGGAACGCGGTCAGCTGGGTGTCCAGGTCCGCGCAGCTCCGTGAGACCTCGCTCTTGGAGATCCCGCTGTCCGCTCCCAGTGCCTTGACCAGGTCGTCGACCGAGCGGGTGGACACCCCGTGGACGTACGCCTCCATGATGACGGCGAACAGGGCCTGATCGATGCGGCGGCGACGCTCCAGCAGGCTCGGGAAGAAGCTGCCCGAACGCAGCTTGGGTATGGCCAGGTCCAGGTCACCGGCCTGCGTGGTCAGCGTCTTGTCGCGGTGCCCGTTGCGCAGTGCGGTGCGTGTCTCGGTGTGCTCGTTCCACTCCGCACCGATCCTCGACGTCGCCTCGGCCTCGATCAGCTCCTGCAGCATCCGCTCGGCCACGGACCGGACGAGTTCGAGTCCGTCCGCCGAACGCAGTGACTCCAGCAGCCGAAGTAAGTCATGCTGGGACAGGGCCATCATGCACCTCCTGGTTGAACTGGCCGTTCACCAGCGAGAGTTGCATGGTGGCCCGCCTGCCGGGCAGGGGGCGGAATCCCTATCGACACACGCCCCGGGGCGACGCCCCAACGTTGATCGGCTACACCACGAAGCGGGACGCCATCAAATTTCGGGCGTAGTGGGTTCGACAGCGCTGCCAGGAAGCCCCTGGCAGAACGGCACCGATTGCGTTCACCAGGCCGGTGTGCGCGTCGGAGACGACCAGCTGAACCCCGCTCAGGCCGCGTGCGGTCAGCGAGCGCAGGAAGGCGAGCCAGCCGGCGCCGTCCTCGGCGGTGGCGACGTCGATGCCGAGGATCTCGCGGTGGCCGTCGGCGTTGACGCCGACGGCGATCAGCGCGTGGACGTTGACGATGCGGCCGCCCTCGCGGACCTTCTGGGTCAGCGCGTCCACCCAGACGAACGCATAAGGCCCGGCGTCGAGCAGCCGGTCGCGGAAGGCGGCGACCTGCTCGTCGAGGTGCTTTGCCATCGCGCTGACCTGGGACTTAGACAGCTGGGTCACCCCGAGGGACTCGGCGAGCTTCTCGACCCGGCGCGTGGAGACGCCGAGCAGGTAGGCGGTCGCGACCACCGAGATCAGGGCCTGCTCAGCCCGCCGACGGCGTTCGAGGAGCCAGTGCGGGAAGTAACTGCCCTGGCGCAGCTTGGGGACGGCCAGTTCGACGGTGCCGGCCCTCGTGTCCCACTCGCGTGGGCGGTAGCCGTTGCGGTGGTTGACTCTCTCGTCGCTGACCTGCCCGTATTCGGCGCCGCAGAGGGTGTCGGCCTCCGCGGACATGAGCGCGTCGGCGAACGTCTTCACCATCGCGCGCAGCAGATCGGGACTCGCCGCGGCGAGGTTGTCCTCCGCAAGGGCGTGCAGGGGCAGACTGTCAGGTGCGGTCATCGTGCTGATCTCCTTCGAGGTTTCGACACTTCGAAGATCAGCCGGTGGCCGTTCATCTATGCGGGCATCAGCCAGAAGCCGGAGCAAACCCCCGGATCAGGTCGAACCGTACACCACTTCCCAGGACGCAACCGTTCTCAGACGACCTGGCTTTCGTGGAGGGGGGTTCACAGAACCGCCCAAAGGCGGCAGCAGGTGAGACATGCGTGCGGGGACCCCCGGCACCCGGTGCAACCGGTTGTCAGTGCTGTTCGGCAGAGTGTGCATGTGACGAATCGAGACGAGGAACGTGGCGTCCCCACCTGGTCTGAACTGCCTTCGACGGCCAGGGAGCTGCTCATGGCAACCGAATGGGGCGCCCTGCAGCATGCATATGGGAGCGCCGAGGACACCCCGCCGTACCTGTGTCAACTCCTGAACGAGGATCCCGAGGTGCAGGCCGAGGCACTGGGAATGCTCGAGATGTCCGTGCTGCATCAAGGATCCCTGTACAGCTCCACCCCGCCGGCCGCACTGTTCGTCGCAGCGATCCTGACCCACCCCCAGACTTTGGCCGAGCACGAGAGCTTCTTCCCCTGGGACGACCGGACCCGACCCCTACGGGCCGCACTACTCGACTGGCTCGGCCAGATCGCCGACTCGGCCTCCTACGGCGAGGACCCCGGCAGCGAGGACGAGTACGGGGATGAGTACGACGGCGAGGACGAAGACGAGCTCGAAGCGATCCACGCATGCAGGAGTATCCGGCGCGAGCTCTACGACGCGGTCGAGCCGTTCCTCGACGATCCGCATCCGGACACCCGAGAGGCAGCCCTCGGAGCGGTCACCCTGCTTCTGAAGGCACCTGACCTCACCGATCTCGTTCCCCGCGCCGCCCACCGCCTGCGTAGCGTTCTCGCAGCGGACGGCAGCCGCCGAGAACGCTCCTCCGCAGCTCTGGCCATGGGCGCCTGGGGCCAGGACACCACCGGCATCCTCAACGATCCTGATCCAGCCGTGCGCACCTGCGCCGCTCTGGCCACTGGATGCGCGCACATGCCACGCGCCACCGCCGTCCTGCTCGAAGCCCTGCAAAACCCCGTCGAGGCAGACCGCTGGTTCCCCGACCCGCTCCCTCAATTCGACGGCTGGCTCCGCTTCACCCTCCTGAAGGCCGTCCTTGACCGCATCGACGCCTTCGAAGACCTAGCTCCGGCGGCCATGACCCTGATACCGCTCGCCAGCGACTACACCGTCGACCGCGACTGGGGTCCGCTGCTCGTCAAAGCCTTCCCCACTGGCTACAGCCCTGGCCTGCCGCTGTCGACCGCGCAACGAGAGCTTCTGCAAGCCGTCACTGCCAATGACAACTGCTGGGGAAACATTGGCAACAAGTTCCGCTGGCTCAGGGAAGCCGGCCTGCCAGAGCAGCGCGACGCCATCCGAGCTCTGCTCTGATCACACGGCCATCGGCTGATCTGGTCCAAGAACAAAGCCTGTCCGCAGGCCGCTGTGCTCCCAGCTCTGCTAGAGCGTGTCCCTTTGATGGGCTCATCGGTTGATCGGGTGTGCCTGTCCGATTAGTGATCACTGATGCGATGTGGGACCGGATCGAGCCGCTGATGCCGGCAAATCCGGTCCGCGGACGGCGGTGGGCCGACCACCGCCGCACGCTGGAGGCCATCGCGTGGAAGTACCGCACCAACTCGCCCTGGCGGGACCTGCCCGACGAGCTCGGCTCGTTCAAGACCGCTCACAAGCGGCTGATCAGGTGGGCCGTCGACGGCACGTGGGAGAAGATCCTCGCCGCCCTTCTCTCGGCAGCGAATGCCGCCGACGACATCGGCTGGACCGTTGTCGGTCGACTCCACCGTCGTCCGGGCCCACCAGCACGCCGCCGGCGCCCGCAAAAGGGGCCGAAGGCCGAGGCGAGCCGCCCGACCACGCACTCGGGCGCTCCCGCGGCGGGCTGACCCCGCATCGCCGTACTGGGTGGGCGCAGGAGTTCACCTGCAGAAACGCCACACCAGCACCGCAGTGGCTTCGTTCATCTTCAGTGACTCTGCGGTGTCCCTTGCGCGGGTTCTCCGTGGTGCCGGGCGCCGTTGGAGGTCACCGCACCCGGAACCCGGTGTGGTCGGGAGTCCGGCGTCCCCTCAGTGAGCCCCACGACGCCCCTGGCCAGAAGAGGGAAGCGGGTCAGGGGTGCCGTGTTGTCTGGCGAGTTTGTGCAGGAGCCGGGCGCGGCCGTCCTCGACGGTCCGGTCCTCGGTGAGCACCTTGCTGAACGTCTTCATGATGGCGTCCGCGCCGATCGGATGGGCGCTGTGCGGGTCTTGGTCCGTCTGGCGTGTGCTGTGGCGTTCGGGGAGGGCAACTGCCGGCGACGGCTGGGGCTGGGGCCGTGCGGCGGGCTGCTGGCGCGCTGAATCCTGGGCGGCTTCCCTGCGGGCGTTGTCCAGGAGCTGGTTGAAGCGGTCGACGTCGCCTCCGAGGACGCGCACGAATGTTCCCAGGACGGCCTGGGGCGGCAGGACCGTGGCCTCGAGGATGGAGGCGACCGCGCCAGTGGTCAGCAGCCAGCGGCTGGCGACCGCCACGTCGTTCGGCGCGGGGCGTCCCGCGCGCAGGTGCAGCGTGTGGATTGCGGCGCGGAGCTGTTCGGCGGCGGGCAGGGGAGGCTCATCGGGGTCCGCGGCTGCCGGTGCGCGGTTTCTCTCACTGAGTTTCTCCGACTCCCAGACGGTCCGCAGGACTTCCGGGTCGGCCCCGCAGGCCTGGGCGAACTTGCGTGTGAGGGTCCAGGTCGGCACCCGTTCGCCGGACAGCATCCGAGACAGATATGAGGCGGAGCAGCCGATCCGGCCGCTCACCTCTTTGTTCGTGAGCTGCGCGGTGCGGATCAGCATGGACAGGATCGGGGCGAGACGGTTGAACGCCGCTCCTGACGGTTCGCTCGGGGTGGTCTGGTCGGGGCCGCGTTCGGAGCCTGAATCGCCTGGCTCACTCGCCGCGTCGGCGCCGGAGGCGACCTCGTCCGGGGGGTCGGCCCTGTGCCCGGCAGCGCCGCTGAAGAGGCTGGTGAGGGAGGTGAGCGCTGCTTCGGAGCGGTTGAAACGGGCGAGACGGCGCAGGATGTACCGCTCGGTGTAGCGGTGGCGGGCGGTGTCCTCGCTGACGCGCAGGATGGAGCTGATGGTGGCCCACGTGACGCGCCGATAGCGGGCCCGTCCGACGACCGCCGCCGTCAGGCCGTCGAGCTGCTCGTGCAGCTGGGCGATCCGCCGCACGGGCTCTTCTCCGTCAGAGGACGGCATAAGCCGCGCGAGCTCGCGCGCACCGTCCTGTATGTCCTTCGCGATCTCGGTGAGGATCACTTCCCCCGCAGCCGGGCCGGGAGCGGCAGGACGGGGTGCCGGGCAGCTCCGGGGCGTCGGCCGCGGTTCGGCGGGCGTCTCTGCCGGGGCGGGGTGCGGTGTCGCGGACCGGGGTGCGGTGTGGTCGAGCAGCCGGCGCCGGTGGGCGGCCTGACGGCAGGCGTCCCCGCAGTACTTCCGGGGCCTGCCTCTTCCCGGCCCTCCGGCGAGACCGGAACCGCAGAACTCACATGTGTCACTCATGGTGCTTCCATCCCGTAACGAAAAGGGTTCAGAAGGGGGTGTCCGGCGCTGATACAGCCGAATTTCCCCGGGTTTCGTCACACGCGGCGGCCTGAGCCCGCTGGCGGGCGGACTCAGGCCGTTTTGGGCAGGCGGTGGGTTACCGGTGGCTCGGGACCCCTACCGCCCTGTGCCTGTCAGCGCCGGTGACGGCGGAGACGGAAGACCCTGAACGCGGCGCCGGAAAGCACGCCGCCGAGGGCGTATACGGCCTCCTGGGAGACCGTCACCTGAACCGACGGCCGGGAAATCAGCACGTATCCGATGAACAAGATGCCGATGAACGCGCCAACTGAGCGCGTGCCAAACCGGTTCACGTAACGAAAGTTTTCGTTACGGCTATTACGCTTGCCATGAGTGAAGCGGCCTGAAGGCTGTTTAAGGGTTGTCCCGTAACTGCTGGTCACGGGTGAGATGATCTTGTCGTGGCTGGTGTGATCACGGCGTCGCAGCCGTCCTGGATAGCCCCGTTTACCGGGCTGAGCCCGCGTCAGTTCGGGAAGCTGATCACCGCGTTGCGGCGCGAGGGTGCGGATCCGGTGCGCAAGGGCCGGCCGTGGAGCCTGCCGCTGGAGGATCGCGTGCTGCTGGTCGCCGCGTACTGGCGGACTAACCTGACCCTGCGCCAACTGGCGCCGTTGTTCGGGGTGTCCAAGTCTGCGGCTGACCGCATCATCAACCACCTCGGACCCGCGCTCGCCCTTCAGCAACGCAAGCGGTTCCGCAAGGACGCCGTGGTGATCGTGGACGGCACCCTGGTCCCCACCCGCGACCGCACCATCGCCGCGCAGTCCAAAAACTACCGGTACTCCACCAACCACCAGGTCGTCATCGACGCCGACACCCGGCTCGTCGTCGCCGTCGGCCGGCCACTGCCCGGCAACCGCAACGACTGCAAGGCATGGGAACTCTCCGGAGCGAAGGCCGCCGTCGGAAAGACCACGGTCATCGCGGACGGCGGCTATCGGGGCACCGGCCTGGTCATCCCGCACCGCCGCGAAGCCGGCCAGAGCGAACTTCCGGCCTGGAAAGAGGAACACAACGCCTCCCACCGCAAAGTCCGCGCCCGCGTCGAGCACGCCTTCGCCCGCATGAAGACCTGGAAGATCCTCCGCGACTGCCGCCTCAAAGGCGACGGCGTCCACCACGCCATGCTCGGCATCGCCCGCCTGCACAACCTCACCCTCGCCGGGTGACGAAGAAACGGGCAGGTCATCCAACATCTCAGAGATCATTTACGGGACAGCCCTTAACCGAACAGTGAGCTATTTCAGCGGTGCCGCTCCGAGGTGAGGACGGCTGCTGCGGTGATTGACGACATTCGATTCGGGCTGCACCCCTGCGGAGGATCCCCCAGGACTTCAGATGGGCCACACCCCGTTCAATCGGCGTCCGCGCCGCGGAGAGCGCATGGTGACCCACTCGACCAGGGCGTGAGGCACAAGTTGCGACAGAACAGGGACCCAACGTGGCTCCTCGAGCGATGTCCCCAGCCCGTGTGGCGGCCGCCCGACTCCGCCGCTGACTGGCATGTTCACCATCGACGGCAGCGAGGAGACGAGCCGCCCGCCGGCTGCGGGCGCGGCCGCAGCCGCGCCGATCGACGGCCGGGCCCTCGCGGCCTGGCCCTGGAGTCATGGCTTCCTTCCGGCGCAGAGGGCCATGAGTGAGCGTGTGCTGGAGAGCAAGGCGTTGCACGGGCGGGGTGTCCAGGGTGTAAGCGCCGGCTGTGCCCTGTGAAAGCGGGTTCAGGACTGTGCGGAGGGTCTGCGGGGCGGGGGAAGGGCGGGCAGGAGTTCCCACAGCGGGCGTGCCCCGGACGCCCAGGCCCCGAGCAGTGCGCGGTCCACGAGGTGCAGGCGCTGCTGGCGGGCGAAGTCGCGGCCGGGCCGGGTGATCCTGCCGTTGGTGACCATGACCACCACGTCCGCTTTGTGGACCGGGCGGCCCGTGCCGTTGAGCACCTGAAGTTCCGGCGTGCCCACGGCTGCGCCACGCTCACCGGCCCGCCGGTGCTTGCACTGGATCACCCAGCGCCGTCCCAGCGGATCGGTCGCCTTCACGTCCGCTCCCAGGTCGCCCTGCCCGCCCACCTGAACGGCATCGGCGCAGCCGTCCCGGCGCATCAGGTCCCGGATCGCGTACTCGAACTGCCGGTGGGCCAGCAGGTCCAGCCGCGCCAGGCCGTACCGCAGGGCACGTGCCTGAGCGCGTTCCCACTGTGCCCGTTGGGCCCGCTGCTGCCACCAGCCGATGCCTCCCAGTACGGCGAGGACGGCCGCAGCCGGCAGCAGCCACCAGTGCGCGAGAAGCCAGTTGACCGCCGTCGCCACCAGCCAGACGACCACGGCCACGGTCACGCACAGTCCTGCGAACTGGGACTCCTGCTGTTGACGGCGTCGGCTGGGGCGCCGTGCCGGTCGTCGCCGGGCCGACGGACGCCGGGTCATCGCTCACCGCCCAGGGCGGAGAGGTCGATCGGGTACGACACGCTCGGCGTGGGCACGACCCGCTTGGCGATGGGGGTGTCGAACCGGATCGGGTAGGACGCGGTCGGGCGCGGCACGGCCGTCCTCGGGGCACTGCCGGTGCGGTCGAAGCGGACCGGGTAGGTGACTGACGGATCGGGCTGTGTGCTGTCAGTTCCGTCGGCGTTGTGGGCGTTGCCGAAAGCGAGCACGGCCAGGCCGACGGCCGCGACGATGGTCATCTCCCGGCGCGCGCCCGGCGCCCATCGGGAGTGTCCGCGTACTGGCGTCCCGTCGGAGCGCACGTACGGGCGGACAAAAGGCATGTGATCCTCCAACTGGTGGTGGTGTTTCCCCGCATCGCCGCCATGCTGGTGCCCGGCACTGACAGCCGGTCACTCCACAACCGTCAACTGGCCTGGTTTTAGTGAGCGTTCAGGCCACGCCCCGTGCATTCGGAGAGGTTCTCGGCTTCTCGCTCTCCCGGTCCGGTCAGAACACATCCCCGTCGAGCGCATCTGCCGCAAACCCGCAAAGGGGCTGTTCCACCAGGGAGATCCGGTCAGCGGTGGCTGCCTGGCATCTGCCGGGGCACCGATCGCGTAAGGGCCCGTCCCCACGGGCGAGAGGTGGCGGAATCAGCCATTTCCGCTATTTGTCGGCCTGACTCGACGAAAGCGGGCGCGGGCAGCGTGCAACGACTGCGTGAGGAGGCCGGGCCTGGCGGGGCCGGCGTGGTTGGGGCCGGGGTTCCTTTGCTCCGTCCCGTCAGGTGCTCTCGGCTGCATTCGCTGCGGACCGGAGGCGTCGGGAGCCACAGGCTCGGGGCCCAAGTGCAGGTTCGGGCGGGGGTCAGCACTCCCCCGCCCCGGACTGGCACTGGCACTGGCACTGGCAGATGCAGCCGTGCTCGGGTTGGCGGTCCCGTGCGGGGTGCGAACGGACACGGGACCGCGTACCCGGCCGTCCTGTCCGAGCCGAGCAGGCGGAGCGACTGACGGGCGTGCAGCGCACTCGGCATGCTGGGATGGAGGGGCGCAGCCTCCGCCCTACGGCGCAAGTCCTGTGCACCGTAGGCATTTTCTGCCTTCCGGGCCCTGCTGCGGTTGCCGCCCTCCCTTACGGGTGAGACCGTCCGTGTTCTGTATGCGTCGTGCACGGGGGACGGTGCTTTGTTCCGTCCATGATGGGGGGCAGGGTGTGGCGGTCGCTTCGCCTCTGGGTGATCCTGATCGGCGTGTCGGGGGGTGGGGCGGGCGCGGCGCTGGCGGCCTCGGTCTGGCTTCCAGCAGGGTGGACGGCTGCCGTGGGTACCGTTGCCGCTGCAGTGACCGGTGTCTTCGCCGACGAGGCGAGGACCGCGCTCTTGGCGCATCGTCACTCTGCGGCTGCCCGTAGGAGAGAGCTGGCCGGTCGAACGCAGCGGGTGCGGGATGCGATGGATCCGATCAGTCTGGGCGTCCATCCCGCGGCGTCGCGCCGTCATCCCGGCCAAAGGTCCGAGCAGGTGCCTGCCTTCGTCGAACGCGACCGCTTCGACGACATCGTGCGGCGGATCAGGCAGGGCGGCTTCGTCCTGATCGTGGGGGCCTCGACGGCCGGCAAGTCCCGGCTGGCCTATGAGGCCATGCGGGTGGCGGTTCCCGACTTCCTCCTGCTGCAGGCGCGGCCGGCGGAGGACCTGCAGGCGTTGTCCTCCGCTGTCGGCGCGGCCCGGCGCTGTGTGGTGTGGCTCGACGAGTTCGACCAGTTCCTGCGGGCCGGAGGCATCACTGTGGAGATGGTCAAGACAATGCTCACCGGTCCGGAGCGGCAGGTGGTGCTTCTGGCGTCGATGCGCAGCAAGGAGTACGACCGGTACAGCGCGCGGCAACGCGACGTCACCGACGCGGCGACCTGGCGGGCCGGCCGCGAGGTTCTGCTGCACGCCGGTGAGCCGGTGGAGCTGGATCGTCTGTGGTCACCGCAGGAAATCGGGCGAGCCCAGGGGGTGGATCGGGATCCGCGCCTGAAGGCGGCGGCTCAGGCATCCGACCGGTTCGGGATCGCAGAGGTGCTGGCCGCAGGTCCGGAACTGCACAACGACTGGATGCACGCCTGGCAGGCGAATGAGCATCCGCGCGGCGCCGCTCTCGTCGCTGCCGCCGTCGATTGCCGGCGCATGGGCCTGCACCGGCCCGTGGGCACCTCGCTGCTGGTGCCGTTGCACGAGACCTACCTGTCTGCTCGTGGCGGCGCCGTCCTGCGTCCGGAGCCCCTTGAGGACGCGCTGGCGTGGGCGACCGCGCCGGTGCAGGGGGCCAGCAGTCTTCTGCTGCCTGATCAAGGAGGGTATCTGGCGTTCGACTACTTGATCGACCTTCCCGGGCTGCCGGCCATACCCGAGAGCAGCTGGGGTGCACTCCTTGCCGCTGTCACGCCGCAGGACGCCTTCGACGTCGGTTGGGCCGCTGTGGACCTGATGCGGCCGTCCGTCGCCCTGGCGGCTTTCGACACCGCCCGCCGCCATGGGGTACCCGACGCCGGTTATGCGCACGCCATCGCCCTGGGCAACGCAGGACAGCCGCTGCCGGCCGTACGCCTGCTGCGTCCGCTGCACCAGCAGCGTGATGCGCAGCTCGGCCCGGATCACCCCGACACGCTCGCTGCCCGTCATGACATAGCCCGATACCTCGCCGAAGCGGCCGCCTCTCGGAAGCCGTCGCTCTCCTGGACCGCCTCGCCCTGGACCGGCAGCGCGTCCTGGGGCCCCGCCATACGGCGACTTTGGTGACCCGCAGCAGCCGAGCCAGGTTCCTGCGGGAATGCGGAGACGCCCCGCAGGCACTACGCCTGTTTCAAGAACTGCTTCCCGACATGACAGCGGTCCTGGGCCCGGATCACGTGGCCGTTCTGCTGGCACGTCAGGAGTTGGGCCGAACCCTCGGCCGAGCGGGCCGGACCTCCGATGCCCTCGCCTGTATCACCGAGGTACTCAAGGACCAGGAGGGTCTCCTGGGCGCGGCGCATCCGTATACGCTCAGCACCCGCTTCGAGCTGGCACTTCTTGTGGCCCGCTCCGGCGACCCCCGCAGGGCCATCCGCCAGTTGCAGGCTCTTGTGGGGGACCAGGAGCGTATTCTCGGCCTGCATTCGCGCACGCTGAGCACCCGGCACCAGCTCGGCAGACTCCTGGCGCAGACCGGTGAGCCGGACCGTGCCCTGGAAGTCCTGTCAGAGGTGCTGCGTGATCAAGAACGCTTCCACGGCCCCGACCACCCCCGCACTCTGGCAACCCGATACGACCAACTCCTGGCCGCACGCCACACACAGGGACCGCAGGAAGCTGCGGCCGTGCTGGCCGCTCTCCAGGAGGACTGCCGCCGGGCATTGGGAAGCACGCATCCTCTGACCCGGACGGTCACCACAGCCACGGGAACCCCATGACCCGAGCCCCCGCAGAAGGCGCGCGCACGATGGTGTTCTGTGCTCTGGCCGGACACGGACGACTGCCGTCGGCACGGTCGGGGATCTCCCGGGGCAGACTCTGCAGATGGCGGTCCTCATATCGCTGCGCAGCGTCAGATACTGCCGTAAGGGGGTGACAGCTACAGGCCGAGTTCGGCAAGCATGGCCTGGCGCTGCGCGCTGAGGCCGGAGCGGCGTCGGCGCAGGTTGCTCAGCCATTGCCCGAGGCGCACCGGCTCACCCTCGATGCTCTCGATGTGGCGTTGGGGAACGTCGAGATGGCCTTCTCTGTCCTTGAAGGCCCGTGCGGCGGCCACGGCGCGCCGGAAGGCCCTCTCTCGTGCCGGCGTCCCGGTGCTGTCGTGTGCCGTCGGGACGGCCGTGGCGGGCGGCAGACCGGTTCCGAGGTCGTCGAGGAGTTGGCGTTGTCCGGGGTGGAGGCGGTTGGCCTGGTCACGCTGGCTTGCAAGCCACTCCCCTGCTTTCGCGGCGCCTTCGGGCTCCCCGAGGCCGAGGCGGACGGCGTGGTAGGCGCGTTGCCAGGTGATGGGCCAGGGGGGATTCCACCACTGGTCGAGTGCGGTGAGGGCGGCGGTGCGCTGGGTGGTGAGGTGGTGGGCGCGGGTGCGCTGGGTGGCGAGCCAGCGGCCGAGAGGAAAGCCGTCGTGCATCTCGTCGACGGGGACAGCGAGGTGGCCGTGGCGGGCCGCGTAGGCGGTGGCGTGGGCGAGGCCGCGTTCGAATGCCTGCTGGCGGGGGGCCCAGATGATGCCGAGGCGTTCCAGGGCGTGGGTGCGGGCCGGGTCGAGGGTACCGGTGGTGTGCAGGTGGCGCTGCCAGGTGAGCCAGCGGCCCAAGGGGTAGCCGGCGGTGTCCTCATAAGTCTGGGGGACGTCGAGGTGGTGGTGGGTACGGTGGTAGCGGCGGGCGGCGGCAAGCCCGCGGCGCCATTCGGCGCTCTTGGGAGCCAGGACACGCAGGGAGAGGGCGAGGGCGACTTCCTCGGCCTGCGCGGGCCGGTCGAAGCGGAGCCAGGCCTCGGGGTCTTCGGGGGGCATGGTGGGGCGGTGGGTGCGCGGGTCGGCCAGGCGGGCCTCGAGGCGGTTGTCGTGGGCGCGCAGGGCCTGGATGGTGCGCCACAGGGGGGTGTAGGCGTCGGCGCCGAGGAGGTCGTCGGGGTCTTCGTCGGGCGTGAGGTAGACGGGGACGACGAGGGTGGCCTTCTTGCCGGCGCCGGGGGCTTGGCGCAGGGCGCGGCCAACGGCCTGGACGGTGTCGACGGGGCTGTTCTTGGGGTCGGCGAAGACGACGGCGTCGATGGCGGGGACGTCGATGCCCTCCCCCAGTACGCGGGCGTTGGACAGGACGGCCGGGGTGTCGGGGGTGGTGTGGGAGGCGAATTCGAGCAGGAGGCGTCGGCGGACCTGGGGGGCGTGGTGGCCGCTGATCCAGTCCGCCCACAGGTCCTTGGGGCGGAGTTCCTCGGGGAGGGTGGCGGCGGTGCCGTGCAGGGTGGTGGCGAAGGCGCGGGCGTCGGCGACGCGGTGGTGGAAGGTCAGGACGCGCCGCAGCCGGTGATCGTGGATGGCACGCAGGGCGGCGACCTGGCGGCCGGCCAGGCGCAGTCCGTCGACGCCGGCGCCGGGTCCGGTGGCCAACCAGTCGCGCAGGTCTTCGTCGGTGACGACGGGGACGAGGATCTGGTAGTCGGCGAGCAGTCCGAGGTCGATGGCGTCGGAGAGGGTCAGCCGGTAGGCGACGGGGCCGAAGAGGTTTTCGTCGTCCATGGACGCCACCGCCTCTGCCCCGTCGGCGTCCGGGTCGTCTTCGGGGTCCCAGATGCGGGGCGTGGCGGTCAGGTAGAGGCGGCGGGCCGCGGGGACCTGGTCGTCGTGGTGGACGGCGGCCCAGGCCTTGCCCAGGCGGCCGGCGGTGCGGTGGGCCTCGTCGACGACCACCAGGTCCCAGGGAGGCAGGCGGTGGTCGCGGTGGGCGGCGACCACCGCGGGCAGGGAGGCGTAGGTGGCGTAGGCGGTGACCGGCCCCGGGCGGGGGGTGGTGGTGAGGGCGGTCAGTTCGGCAGGGTCGGTGGTCAGGGGGGTGTCGGCGCCGAGCGGCTCGTGGTCGAGAGCCTGGCGGGCCGAGCACACCGCCACCGTGGTGCCCTTGCGGCCGGCCAGATGCCAGGAGCGGATCGTCTGGGACAGCAGGTCCAGCGTCGGCAGCAGCACCAGCACCCTCCCTCGCGGGGCGATGCGGGCGGTCGTGCGGGCGGCGATGAGCGTCTTACCGGTGCCGCAGGCCGCGATCACGCTCGCGCGGGGGCGGTCGCGGAGCATGGCGGTCGTGGCCGCGACGGCTTCCCTTTGGTGGGGCCGCAGTTCGATGTCGGAAGCCATGAGGGTGTGCTGCTCCGGGGTCGGTTGAGCGCTTGGCAGGGGCGGGGCAGGAGCCTCGCCCCTGCCAAGTGCAGGCTATTCGGCTGCTTCGGTCAGGTGGGCGAGGGTCGATCCGGCAGGGTCTTTGCGGACGTGCAGACGGTGGGTGATCCGGCGGCGCAGTTCGGGGACGTGGCTGATGACGCCGACGGTGCGGTCGTGGGCGCGCAGGGAGTCCAGGACGTCGAGGACCTTGTGGAGGGTGTCTTCGTCGAGGGTGCCGAAGCCTTCGTCGATGAAGAGGGTGTCCAGGGGGTTGCCGCCGGCTTCGTGGGTGACGACGTCGGCCAGGCCGAGGGCGAGGGAGAGCGAGGCGAAGAAGGATTCGCCGCCGGAGAGGGTGTCGGTCTTGCGGGGGCGGCCGGTCCAGGAGTCGGTGATTTGCAGGCCGAGGCCGGAGCGGGCGCCGCGGGCGGCTTGGTGGTCGGAGTGGGAGAGGGTGTAGCGCCCTTCGGACATGATGTGCAGGCGGGTGTTGGCGGCGGTGACGACTTCTTCGAGGCGAGCGGCCAGGACGTAGGCCTCCAGCTGCATGCGGACCCGGGCGCTGGGTGAGTTGCCGGTGACGAGTTCGGCCAGGTGGCGGGCGGTGCTGTGGGACTGTTCGAGCGGTTGCAGGCGCTGGACGGCGGCGTCAAGGTCGGCGGCCAGGGCGGTGAGTGCCTGGCTGCGGGTGTGGGCGGCACGGGCGGCGGCGGCCGCGTCGGCGTGCTGGTCATCCGCGGCGGCCCGTGCGGCTGTGGCGGCGTCGGGGTCGGCGGAAGGCTGCGCGGCGGCCTGCTGCAGTGCGGGGTTGTCCAGGACTGCGGTGTGGGTGGCGCAGGCTTCGCGCCACTGGGTGATCTCTTCTTCGATGGCGCGAAGGTCTTTGTCGCTGAGCAGGGCCTGCTGGGCGAGTGTCAGGGTGTCGAAGCCGTGGTCTTTGGCGGCGTGGGTGGCCTGGTCGGTGCGGTGTGTGAGGGTCTGGACGGCGGCGGCGAGGCTGCGGGAGGCCTCGGCGGTGTCTTTGAGACGGTCGGCGGTGTGGGTGAGGTCGTCGGTGTGTGCGGCGACGGTGGGATGGGTGCCGCGGGCTGCGGTGAGCTTGGCGGTCAGGTCGGTGAGTTGCTGGGTGAGGGTGTCGTAGTGGGCGTTGCGGGCGGACAGGCCGGCCGTGGCGGTGCTGTGCTGCTGGGTCTGGGCCGTGTGTTCGCTGTCGAGTGTGAGGAGTTCTTCTTGGACGGTGCCCTGGTCGGTAGCGCGGTCCAGGGCGTCGGTCAGCTCTGTGGTGAGTGTGGTGTGCTGGGTTTGGAGGTCGGTCAGTGGGGTGTCGCCGGCTTCCCCGGTGGCGGTGGCAGCCTGTTCGCGAAGCCCGTGGAGGACAGCTGAGGCGGCCTTCTGTGTGGCCTTGGCCTGCTCGTAGAGGGCTTCCGCGTCCTGTTCGTCCTGGCGTGTGGGCTGCCCTTCCTGGGGAGCGGCGGGTGCGGGGTGGGTGCAGGATCCGCAGACCGGGCAGGGGGTGCCGTCGGTGAGAGTGGTGGCGAGTTCGGCGGCCATGCCTTCGGTGCGCCGACGGCGGACGTTGAGGTAGGTGTCGCCGGTCCGGCCGGTGGCTGTGTCTGCGTCGGCCAGCTGCTGTTCGGCCTTGGCGATCTTGGCGAGGTGGGTGTCGCGGCGTCTGGCGGCTTCGAGGCGGGTCTTGAGACCATCCAGGGCGGTCTGGTGGCGGCGGCCTTCTTCTTCGGCCTGGCGGGCGGCTTCGCGCCGGGTTTCGAGGGTGCGGCGCCGGGAGGGCTCTGCTTCGAGCCAGTCCTGGGCGGCTCGTTGCTGGGTGGTGAAGTCCTGCCGTTCGGCGTCGGTGCGCTCCAGCTCGGCGGTCAGCCGGCGGACGGTGTCCTCTTCGGGGATGAGGGCGGTCAGCACGGCGGCTTCGGCGCGCAGGCGCTGCTCGGTGGTTTCCAGCTGGCCGGTGTCCAGGCCCTTGTGTTCGGGCAGCAGGTGCTCGCGGGCGGTGCGTTCGGCTTGCTGGGCACGGGTGTGGTCGTCTGCGGCGGTGTCTGCGGCGTGCAGCAGCGGTGCTGCTTGCTGGGCACGGCGGGCCTGGTCGCGGCGCTGGGCCAGTGCGTCCTGGTGCGGGGTCTGTTCCTGGAGCAGGTCGAGCTGTCGGCGGGCACTGGTGTAGGTGGCCTGCTGCTGGTGGAGTTCGCGGGCCGCCGTCTCGAGGATCTGCTGCCCGGTCAGGTTCGCCTTGGCCGTTGCGGCTGCCTGGAGCGTCTTGTCGTGGTCGGTGTGGCTGGCGCGGAGGAGATCCTGGGCCCAGGTGCGGGCGGGCTCGGTGAGGGTGTGCGGGTCGTCGGGGGTGGGTGGCGTGTACTGGGTTGTCAGGTCGGTTCCGGCGGCCTGGTGGATGCGTTCGGCCAGGCGCAGCACGTCGTCGCGGGCGGCGTCGCGGTTCTTCTCCGTGGTGCGGCTGTGCTCGTTCAGCCAGCGTTCGATGAAGGAGAAGCGGCCGGTGCGGAAGAGTTTGCCGAGGAGGTCTCGTCTGCCGTGGGCGTCGGCGTGGAGGAACTTGGTGAATTCGTTCTGCGGCAGCAGAACGACCTGGCAGAACTGGTCCCGGCTCATGCCCAGCAGGTCGGTGATCTCGAGGGCGGCCTCCTGGTGGGATTTGCTGGATGGCTCCCACCGGCCTTGGCCGTCGGTGTCGACGGCCCATTCGCTGAGGCGGGTTTCGGCCTTCTGCGAGGTCTCGCCCTCACCGGACCGTTTGGGGCGCATCTGGGCGGGGATCCGGTGGATGAGCAGGCGGCGCCCTGCGAGGGTGACCTCAAGGGTGACTTCGGTCAGGAGGCCGGCAGAAGCGTGGTGGCTGCGCAGCAGCAGGTCGCGGTCGCCGGGTGGTTTGCCGTAGAGGGCGAAGCAGATGGCGGCGAAGATGGTGCTCTTGCCGGCGCCGGTGTCGCCGTGCAGGAGGAACAGGCCGTCGGGGGACAGGGCGTCGAAGTCGATGGTGTGGGTGCCGGCGAAGGGGCCGAATGCCTGCAGGCGCAGGGTGTGCAGGCGCATGTCAGACGGTTTCCTTCTGCTGCTCGTTCAGGCGGGAGGCTTCGACGGCCTGCTGGAGCAGGCTGTGTTCGTCCGGGGTGGGGTCGGTGCCGCGCATGCTGTGGATGAAGTCGCCGGCGATGTCGAGGTCGCTGCGGCCGCGGATGCGCTGGCTGTAGGTGGGGGTGTCGGTGGCCTGGGCGGGGATGAGGGCGGGCTGGTGCTTGAGGCTGGCGGTGTGGGGGAAGCGGCGGCGCAGGCGGGCCATGGCCTCGAAGGGCAGGGCGGTGTCGGTGAGGGTGACCTCGAGCCAGGCGTCCTTCAGTGGCTCGTGTGCGGGGTTGGTCAGGAGGTCTTCCATGAAGCCGGTCACGCGTTCCAGGCGCCGTGGCACGGGGCAGGGCCGGTGGGTGAGGGCGGGAACGGCGCCCGGGGCGAGGTCGACCAGGGTGGTCGACTTGGTGTGGCGGGCTTCGGAGAAGGAGTAGGCCAAGGGTGAGCCGCTGTAGTGGATGCGGTCGGTGACGCGCTGGGGGCCGTGGAGGTGGCCCAGGGCCACGTAGTCGATCCCGTGGAAGACGTCGGCGCCCACGTGGGCGACACCGCCCACGGCGATTTCGCGTTCGCTGTCGGCCTCCTCGCTCTCATCGCGTTCCTCGGGCAGCCCGGTGCCGGGAGTGACGAAGGCGTGGGCGAGGACCACGGACCGGGTGCCGGCTGGCTGGTTGTTGGTGAGGTCGGCGTGGATGCGGTCCAGGGCTGCGGTCAGCACGGCGCGGTGGGAGACGGCTTCGGCTTCCAGGCGGTCGCGGACCATCGACGGCTCGAGGTAGGGAATGCCGTACACGGCCACAGGGCCGTCGGTGTCTTCGAGGACGACCGGGACGTCGCAGGTGCCGGGATCCGTCCTCAAGTGGATGCCCGCGCGGGCGAGGAGGCCGGATCCGACGCCGAGGCGGTGCGCGGAGTCGTGGTTTCCGCTGATCATGATGATCGGCACGTCGAGGTCGGCGAGCTGGTGCAGGGCGCGGTTGAACAGGCGTACGGCGTCCAGGCTGGGGATGGCCCGGTCGTAGATGTCGCCTGCCACGAGGATCGCGTCGACGTGCTCGGTTCGGGCGGTGCCGACCAGGTGGTCGAGGAAGGCGTCCTGGGCGGGGATCAGGTCTTCTGTGTGGAACCGGCGGCCCAGATGCCAGTCCGAAGTGTGCAGGAACCGCATGAGCACAGACCGTAACCAGCGGGAGGACGGTGGCGGGCTGTTTTCCTGATAAATGCTGTATCAGCTGTGAGCAGGGTGCTGGTGGTGGGTGGTGCTGCACCGGTCTCGCCGTGGGTCGCCGGCGTGGGCGGCGCTGCCGGGTGATTGTCAGTGGCAGGGGGCAAGATGCTCGGTAGGGGGAAGGAGGATGTGATGTCGTTATCGCGTTCTACCAACGCTGAATCCGCTGCGGCGCCGAACGGTTGCCGCTGGTGCGGGATCGAGGCCCGAGGTCACGGCCGGCAGCATGTGGCGGAGGCGGGCTGGCACGCGTGGACGGCTCCGACGCTGCAGCAGCGCAAGGAACGCATGCTGCAGCGCCGTGCCGGCAAACCGGTCAGGAAGCCAGGTCCTGGATGCTCCTGAAGGCACTCCTCAGCTGTGAGGGGACGTCCTCGGCCTTGGTGAGGGTGGTCACCAGCGCGTAGAGCATGTCGTCCTTGCCGTCAGGGCTTGTCTGATCCGCCTGCTCTTTGACCATGGTCAGGACGCGGCCGCTGAACTTCCCGCCGCGGTGTGCGGCGAAGTGCTCGGTGGTCCACTGCGAGTCCGTGGGCCGAGGCCAGTGCGTATTGGCGGCCGCGGCCCACTGGGCATCGGTGAACAGTTCCTCGAGCTCGTTGAATCCGTCGGCCTCACCGACGTAGGAGACCTGGGTGGCCAGGTCGAGCCCGGTCCGGATGAGCCGTTCTGTCTTGAAGTGCTTGTTGGTGCGGCTGTCGGCGTCGACCATCAGCATGACGGTACGGCGGTTCTTGACGAGGTAGCCGGCCAGGTGCAGGGCTCCCTCGTTGTTGCCGCAGGCCCACAGGGCGATGCCGGCCGCCTGGAGGGAGATTCCCTGGGAGAGGCGGAACAGCAGTGGCAGGCGCTGCTGTTCGGTGGGGCCTTCCACGGCGAGGAAGCACCGCTCGTGCAGGAGAACGGAGTTGCGCAGCCCCACCGCGGCGGCGATCTGGCCGAGATGGAAGTCGACTCCGTCGTGGGACTCGTCCGCCAGGCGCTCGACGATGGTGCGGCCGCTCTCACCGAGGCGGAGGTGGACCACGTCGGCGATGTCGACACCGTCGATGAGATTCATCGAGTGCGTGGCGACCACGACACTGACGTGGGGCAGGGCGCACTGCTTGCGGATGATGTCCATGACGGTGCGCTGGTGCCGGTAGTCGAGGTGGGTGTCGGGCTCGTCGTAGACGACGATGGTCTGGGTCGGCTCCTGCTCGCTCCTCTCCCCCGCGGTCAGTTCGCTGTTCTCCAGCAGGTTGCTGGTCCACTCCCACACGGCGAGCGCGATCCGGCGGTTGCTGCCCTGGCCGGAGCGCGTGAGGTCGACGGGTTCCCCGTCGGCCCTGGAGACCTCCAGCGGGGCCCGCTTGAAGCCGCCCTTGAAGGAAACCTCCGGTTTGACCTGCACACCGACGAATTCACGGCAGTGCCGGCGGATGTGCTGGCACAGGGAGTCGGCTTCCTTCTCCAGGCGCTGGGTGACTTCCGCTTCGATCTCCCGCACACGCCCTTGCAGGGTCTCGTCTTCCAGATACGACTCGTAGCAGTTGTTCAGCGCGGTGCGGACGGCGGCGTCCGGGCTCTCGTCCCTGCCCCCGAACGCCAGTAGGCGGGGCAGTCTCTCCTGGAGTTCCCTGGTCAGGGGCTGCCACTGCTCGACCTGGGGTGCCGTGGCCGCGTAGGCGTTGAGAGCCTGCACCAGGTCGTCCTTCAGGGACCCGGCCGGATTCAGCGAGAACTCGGCCACCAGCTCGGCCAGTTCGCCCTTCAGCATTCTCCCCACGTCATGGAGACGGCTGTCCGCCGGCCGGGAGCCGAAGTACTCCCACCGGGCCGTCTGCCCCTCTTCGGCAATACGGCGGATCCGGGCGGTCCGCGGCAGGGCAGTGGCCGCCTGCTCACCGGCATCGAGGGTGAAGACGCCCTCGACCCATGTCTGGGAGCAGCGGCCGCCCCCACCACCCTCCGTCTAGACATATGTACGGTCCTCGTCCGTCAGCCGGTGGTCTCCCAGAAGGAAGGCCAGCGCTGTGAGCACAGCACTCTTGCCCCCGTCATTGCGGCCGGCCAGGATCGTCGGGCTGCTGACGGGAATGTTCTCCACCTGCGCTAACGAACGGAAGCCGCACACGGAGAAACGGGTGAGGTACACGGTCGAACTGCTCCGAATCTCCCTCTCCGTATGGAGTGGGTGTGACGTGCGGGAGTGCCTGTACGGGTGGGGTGGATGAGTACCCGTAACGGGCCGTCATCCTAGAGGGGCTGTCGGCGACAACCCGGCGATTTGGGTCAATCCATCGATCTCAACCTGACTGGACAGACACCAGCCGACAGACCTGATAAAGGGGCACGGTGACGTGGCCCTGTCGGGTGCAAAGGGCTGTCCGGCCCGTCTCCGCCAGGTGCACGGCCGGAACCTGCGCAGTCGGTGTTCAAAACGCTCGCTGGGCACCTGACTGCGGCTGTCGGCAGCCGCGCCGTCTGGAGGAGCGCCGGTGCGGTCCTCGCCAGACCAGGCTCCGGGGACCGGCCTCTGACAAAGATCCACGCAGCAGCGAAGCCGTGCCCCCACCTGGGGCTGTTGCGCTAAGTTCGCTGATGCTCTCAGCCGCCTGAGAGAACACAGTCCCAGTCGGACGTGTCCCGCGCACGCACGAGCGGGTTTCGGAACGGGGCGGCGCACGACGGCAGCAGAAGCCCGGGAACAGCAGAAACAGGACGAGTACGGCCGCGACGGTCGGGACGCTGCCGCGGTGACGGCCCTGGCAGGTGGCGACAGCGGCATCAGTCATGCGGTGCTGTCGATGGTCGGCCGCCCTCGCTTGCGTCGCTCCGGAGATCACGTCAGGTCGACGGGGCCTCGGGAACGGTGCCAGTTCGGTTCCTCGATGTCGTGGATGTGGACGAGCAGGAGATCCGGAGCGGAGGTGTTGTCGGGGATGACGCTGTTCCGGAGGGAGACCCATACGTACGTGCCGTCCCGGTGGGTGAGCCGCAGCTCCGCTCTGCCTCCTCTGGCGGGTGTAGTCAGTAAGGCGTTCCCATCCTCGGGATGGACGAGGTCGGAGAACGTATAGCGACGCATTTCCGTGGCCGATCTGCCCAGCATGTGGCACAGAGCATCGTTCGTGCGTACGACTCTGCCCGGCTGTTCGTCGTGCAGCTCAGTCACCGCCATGCCCGAAGGTGCGTACTCGAAGGCTTCCCGGAAGGATGCCTCGCTGGCGCGAAGTGCCTGCTGCTCGCGCTCCAGACGCGCCAGCGCGCGTTTCATGTTCGCCTTCAGCTGGGCGTTGGCGATGGCAACCGAGGGCACTGTCACGTTGGCGGACCGGTGGGATGATCTTCTGGTTGATCAGCCTGGGAAGGGTCGTCCGTGGGGAGCTCGTCGCTGTCGTACAAGGGACACCGGTACCCGGTCGAGGTCATCTCCCACTGTGTGTGGCTGTACCACCGCTTCCCGCTCAGCTTCCGCGAGGTCGAGGAGCTCATGCTCGAGCGCGGCGTGACCGTCTCCTACGAAACGGTGCGCCGCTGGTGCGCCAAATTCGGGCAGGCCTACGCCAACGCGCTGCGCCGACGGCAGCCCCGGCCCGGGGACAAGTGGCACCTGGACGAGGTCTTCATCAAGATCAACGGGCGGTTGCAGTACCTGTGGCGGGCCGTCGACCAAAACGGCAACGTCCTGGACATCCTGATGCAGAACCGGCGAGACAAGGCCGCGGCCAGCCGTTTCTTCCGCAGGCTGATGAAGAGGACGGGCGCGGTGCCGCGGGTGGTCGTCACCGACAAGCTCCGCTCCTACAGCGCTGCCCGCCGCGAGGTCATGCCCTCCGTCGAGCACCGCCAGTCGAAGTACCTGAACAACCGGGCGGAGAACAGCCACCAGCCGACCCGGCAGCGTGAACGGGCGATGAAGGGCTTCCGCTCCGTGGGCGGGGCCCAGCGGTTCCTGTCCGCGTTCAGCGGTGTCTCGCCCCACTTCCGGCCCCGCCGCCATCTGATGCCCGCCCGCGACTACCGAGCCGAGATGACCATCCGCTTCGCCATCTGGGAGCAGATCACCCGCGTCGCCGGCCTCACCACCGCAGCCTGAGCACAGACCCGGCTCCCAAGCCCACCCTGCCCCCACGCGCCGTCAGGCAGTCACACACCCAACAACGTGACAACGCCGTTCCGGACAGTGATGTGGAGGGTGTGCAGGGGCTGGGCCCGTGTGGGTCGGACGATCTCGAACCACTCGGCGCCCTCTCGCAGATGGTGGGTGATGCCGCGGTAGTGGCGCCAGCCGAATCCGATACCGGTCTGCCATGTGGTGTCGCTGTAGCGGCTGCCGATGACGGGCTCGCCGTGGAGGCAGACGGAGTCGAGAGGCCGGGCGGTGATTCGAGGTGGGCGAGCGCCGCTGCTGCGGCGCGGCGCAGCGGGCTGGTGTCGGTCCAGCGGGGTGAGGGTCTCGATGGCTGCGGCGTGGGCAGGTTCGGCGTCAGGCAGCTGGAGCTGCTAGACAGTGACGGCTTCGCGGTCGACGAGGTCGGTGAGGGTGATGCGGACCGGGCGTGGAACCCAGCGGTCGATGCCGTCGAAGGCTTCGATCATGTGGTCGCGCGGGGCGCGGCCTGCCTCGGGGGCGGGGGTGATGGCGGCGAGCCGGGCACGGGCGGCGTCGACGGGCTCGCCCCTGGTCCAGAGCAGGGTCAGTTCGAAGCCTTCCGCTTCGAGGGTCTTGCGTTCGCCGAAGTGGATCTGCAGGCCGCGGCTGTTGCCCTTGAGTGCGCGCTTCATCGATGCGGAAGGGTCGCGGCCGTAGGACAGGGCGCTGAGGAATTCTGAGGTGAGTCGGTCGTCGGTGCGGTGTTCCACGATCATGTCGACGTCGGAGGGGTTCAGTGCGCCGCATGCGTACGATCCGAAGACGAGGATCTCGTCGACGAGGTCCAGCGGCCAACCTCCCGCCTCCAGGCGGTCGAGCATGTCGTTGAGGAGCGTGGTGGCGCGCTCGCGTTTCACGCGTATACCTCCGGGGGTCGGTTCGGGTGCCGGCGTCGTGGCTTGTGGTTTCAGCCGCTCTGCTGTGAGGCGGCGGGGGCTCGGGAGACGATCGTGCTGAGGGGCCCGGTGTAGGTGGTGCCCAGCGCGGTCACGGTTCCGGGAAAGGGTCCCCGGCCGTGGCGCAGGGCACTGACGTAGTTTTCGGGCAGGAGCACACGGTCGCCGACTACGAGTGCGCCGGGGCCCCTCCAGCGGTATCCGTAGCCGTCGACGGTGACGACCTGGTCGCCGTCGACCTCGAAGCGGCGGTTCATGGCGTCGAGTTCTTCCCACAGGCCCCGTATCTGCCGCTCAAGACGTTCGACCTGGGCAGCTCCTGCGCGTTGTCTCCACTCTCGTTCTTGCGCCCGGCCTGTCTGAAGGCCCTGCTGGTAGGCATCCACGAGGGCCATTCCGGGACCGGAGAACTGCGCGCGGCAGGGGGCGCCGGACTTGGTGGGGCGCCCGCAGGGCCGGTGATGGATCTCTTCGAACACGGGGGGTCCTCCCACGGTGGTGGAGTGTGGGCGCGGTGGCGCACTACGCGATGGTCGGTAGCGTGGCCACCGGCTGGGAGAGGGGCTCTGGGATGCAGGCGGGGGGCCTGATGCCGGCCTGGGTGCAGGTCAGGGCAAGAAGCTGGAGGTAGCCGAGTGAGGCGGGGCGCCCGGGGAGCTTGCCGGTTGCCTGTTCGAAGCGCTGGAGTGTGGCGGGCTTGATGTCCAGATGCCGGGCGGCGTCGTGGAGGCCGAGTCCTGCGGCTTCGCGGGCTTTCCGGAGAGTTTCGGCATTGTCGTGCCAGACCTGTGGGGCGGTCTCGGTGTCCTCCCGTGCAACGGCTGCGCGGGCCGTGGCGAGCGCGGCCTGGATCCGGTCGCTCTGGGGGCCGAGCAGGAACCGGGCGAGCCGGGCGGCGGAAGCGTCGCGGTCGACGCCCTCGCTCCAGGGCTGGGAGGCCTCTGCGTACACGCGTCCTCGGGCCTTGGCGCAGTCCTCGCGCTCGCCCGGGGCGGCACCGTAGGCGCGGTGCCGGTTGCTGGTGCAGGCCAGCGTGCTGTCCTTCGCCAGGTCCATGTCCCGGTCCCCTTCGTCGGGTTCGAGGCGGGCGATGACGTCCCGGACGTGTTGGCGCTCCTGCGGAGAGAGAACGCTCGCGAGGGCTTCCGCGGCGGCCTGGGCTTCGGGCCGGCCGGCCGGCTCGAAGCCGCCGCCCCAGGCGTGGGACGCGCGTCCTCCGTCCGCCTTGTGGAAGGCCACGTCAATGGCCTCGAACGTGTGAGGGCTCCAGGTCTGCATCATCAGGAGGATTTCCCGCCATGCCTCGACCCGGGCGGTAAGCGGTGTGATTCACCTCCTGCCCGTCGGTGGTGCCGTGATCCGGTGTGGAGGAGCCAGTCGGTGAACGCCGGCGGGCGTCGGGAGTCGTGAAGATCCGTGTCCGCGAACCACTGTGCTGCCCGCACCACGCAGGCGTGGGCGTGCTGGATGACGGCGTACCAGCCGAGCAGTGCCTCCCGGTAGTCATCGACGTACCGGTCCTCGGAGAAGGTGCCGGTCTGTGCGCGGCAGTGCTGCGGGCATTGCGCCGCATCCACCCGGTAGAGGGCGGCCCGGGTCTCAGGGAACGTCAGCAGGGCGGCGTGCAGGTGCTCGTATTTGGGGCCGAGGTTGCGGCGCTTTTCGAGTCCGCGCTCGATGAAGGCGGAAAAGCGGGGTTTCTCCCGCCAGCGGGCAGAACCCCCACCGGCACGGACGTCGTCCTGCCAGGCGCCGGTTGCGATGACCTCCCGCAGAGACGAAGCCACGTCGCGACGTAGAGCCGCACCCCAGGTGATCAGGACCGGCAGGCATTGGGGATCGTCGCCCAATGCGGACATCACCAGATTGGCATCGTCATGACGGTGCAGATGACGCTGGAACACGTACGCCCCCTTGAATGCAACGGCCCCCAACTGCCGCCAGGCCGTGGCATGGTGGCAATCTCCCATCTTGCACGAGGGCTATGACATCCGTGCCAGCTCTCCGGCTGATGAGGTCATCGAAGCGGCAGGTGGGGAAGTGAAGGTCCTCGTGCTGGCGACACCAGCCCTCTGAGCAATGGTGCGAGTGCACCCCCAGGTGAGCAGTACGTCACCCGCCCTATTCTGGGGACGGAACCAACCCACCCCCGCCTTGTGCCCCGCTCCTAAGGACCGCGCCGATGCGCTAGACCCACCTCCAAGGCGTCCGCGTCCCCATCATCTTGGCCGGCCGCATCGGCTTCGGAGTGCGTCGAGGGGCCGTCGCGTTGTCACGTTCCTGGTGCCGGACGCCGCGAGGACGTGGCGTGGCACGTACAGAAGGGGCCCTCTCCTCAGCCCGCTCGGGGTTCTTGAGCTGTCGCACTGCGCGTTGTGTGCTGGTGCCGACAGGACGTGCGCGCCGTGGTGGCCACCCCCGCGCTTGGGCCGTCGAGGCGTGTCAGTGGGTTGGCTAGCGTTTTCTTCATGCCACGAACTGCACCCAGCCGAGCGGATCTCGAGCTCATGGCCCAGGCGGAGGCGGCCGGCTTCCCGGTGAGTGTCGGTCAGTTGGAACGCTGGCGCCGTCACGGCCTGATCCCGCGCCCGGATATTCGCCGCACAGGAAATGGAGGAAGCCGGGCGGTCTATCCGCAAGGGACGGGTGACCTGGTCTGCTGCCTGAGCCGGCATGCCGGTCCCGGGCGCTCTTACGACGATGTGGCTCTGCTCGCCTTCTTCTCGGGGGCAGCGGTCCCTGAAATGGCGCTCAAGACCGCGCTGGCACGCGCCTACTTCCAAAGCCGTGTGCAGCACGAAGAGCAGGTGGATCTCGCACAGATGCAGGTTCCGCCGGAATGGGCCGCCGAATTGGGCCAGGAGTATGAGTTGGCCGAGGCCAGCGCGAAGATCGCGCTGGCGGAGAACGGCAGGGCAATACGCCAGATGCGGGTCAATCTCCGCCGCCTGCCTGGCCTTGCTCGCTCGTCACGGGAAGACGTGGACGCGCGACTGCTGGGGGTACTGGTCGGTCTGGAGATGCCGCAAATGCCGGAGTCGGACGAGGCTTTCATGACCGATCTGGCGGCATCGCTGCATCTCGACTGCGACATCGCCGAGGACTGCCTCGCGGTCTGGGACTACGCAGCCGCGTGTCACGTCTCGCAGATGGCTCGCCAGGAAAAGACGTCACCTGAGGAGCGCATCGACAGACTGGCCCGCATCAGCCTCGAGGATCTGGCGGACTTGCGTACGGATGTGCTCGATAGCAGAGACCAGATCTGGGCGCGAGCAACCGGAGGGCAGCGAACACAGGCGGCCGTGGATCAGCCGCGTCAGGCGCGGAGCGCGGCTGGGGTGCTGATGGAGTGGATGAGCGCGCGCGAGGCGCATCCCCCCGGATCCGTCCTGGCCGACCGCTATTTCCTGGAGAGCCTGACGGATCTGGCGCTGCGCTGCAGGATCCCGTACAGGCGCGTACCGCGGGGCCACGGGCAGGGAGAGGGGCGTGCAGCATTCGTCGCACGCACCGCTGGGAGATGACGGGCCGGCTGCGGCGGTGCTGCACGACCGGGGCCGTGTGACGATCTTCGAGACCGCCTCCGAAGGAGTCCCTGCGCGGCGCCCGGCACAGGCCAGGGACCACCGGCCTGGCTCATCTCGGCAGTACCCGGGCGGGGATGGCTCGGCGTCCCGGGCGCCTGGGGGTGTGCTGGGGGGATGGCGACGGGGACGGTGACGGTGACACCGATCCGCCTGCCGACGGTGCCTGCACCGTGACGTACAAGATCACCAATGAGTGGTCGGGCGGCTTCCAGGCGGACGTCACGCTCACCAACACGGGCGATGAGGCCTGGTCCGGCTGGTCACTCGGCTGGTCCTTCCCCGACGGTCAGAAGATCAGCCAGATGTGGAACGCGTCGCACACGCAGGACGGTTCGGCGGTGACGGTGAAGGACGTGGGCTGGAACGCGAACGTGGCGCCCGGGGCGTCGGTGGCGTTCGGCTTCACCGGCAGCTCGTCCGGGACGAACGGGAAGCCGACGGCGTTCAAGGTCGGGGAGGAGGGGTGCGCGGTCAGCTGACGCTCAGCTGAGTCCCCAGGCACAGACGGAGGGCGCGTGCACGGGCACGCGCCCTCCACCAGCCTGCGGCGCCCTCGGCAATCGACGTGACCGTTCACCTATTTGACTGTTAAGTCAGCTATGGATACCTCTCGCTCGAGGAGACGGGCCGTCATCGGCGCTGTCGCATCACTGCTGCTCCTCACCGTCACGGCCATGGCCGGTCCCACAGCCACCGCCGGCAGCCACTCGAAGCCTTCGGCGGACCCCGCGGCGATCCGCGAATGGAACGCCATCGCCACCGACACCATCAGCACCAACCTCGGCGCCACCCACCCCTCCGGGCAGGCGGTCATCTGGCACGGGTTCGTCTCGGCTGCCGTCTACAACGCCGTGGTCGGCATCGAGGGCGACTACGCCCCGTACAAGTGGCAGGTGCGCGGGCCCTCTACCGCATCGCCCGAGGCGGCGGCCGTGACCGCCGCCCACCACGTACTGGTCACCTACTTCCCCGCCTCCCAAGGCCCGCTCGACGCCGCCTACGCCGACTCCCTCGCCAAGATCCCCGACGGCACCGCGAAGAGGCAGGGCGTGGCCTTCGGCGAACGCGCCGCCGACCACATCATCGACCTGCGGGAAGGCGACGGCCGGTTCGAGCCGGTGGAGTTCACCCTTCCACCCGCGCCCGGCGTCTGGCGGCCCACCCCGCCCGCCTACCGGCCCTTCCTCGACACCTGGCTCGGCAGGATGCGTCCGATGGCGCTCACCTCCCCGTCCCAGTTCCGTCCCGGCGAGCCGCCCGCCCTGTCCTCGGCCCGCTACGCCAAGGACGTGAACGAGGTCAAGACGATGGGGGCGAGGGCCGGATCGCCCCGTACGGCGCACCAGACCGAGACCGCCCTGTTCTTCGGGGGCAATCTGGTGGTGCAGTTCCAGACGGCGTTCCGGGACTACACCGCCCGGCACCGTCTGGGCATCGCCGAGACAGCACGGTTGTTCGCCGCGGCGAACACGTCGGCGACCGACGCCGTCGTCGCCACATGGGACGCCAAACTCCACTACGGATTCTGGCGGCCGATCACCGCCATCCAACTGGCCGACACCGACGACAACCCCGCGACCGGAGCCGATCCGCAGTGGCAGCCGCTGCTCGTCACGCCACCGCACCCCGACTACGTCAGCGGCCACGCCGCGGTCACCGGCGCCGTGACCCGGACCCTGACCGGGATCCTCGGCACCCCTCACCTCGACCTCAACATCTCCTCCGAGGCCACGGGCACAACCCGGCACTACGATCACGCCGAGCAGCTCAACGAGGACATGATCAACGCCCGTGTCTGGGCCGGAATCCACTTCCGCACAGCGGACACCGCCGGGCGTGAGACCGGCAGCCGCATCGGCGTCTGGACGCTCACCCACCACTTCCAGCCGCTGCGCTGAGCATGCCGCGGACCACCCCCGCGCGCGGCGGGGGTGTTCAATGGAGGCCGCTGTGTGGGGCGAAGGTGCTGCTACGGCGTGGCGATGGTCGGCCGCGGCGCCGTCGGCATGCCCTCCAGCACGCCGCCGATGTCGAGAATGACGCAGGTCGCAGTCACGCGAGCTCCCCCTCTTTGTCCCTGAGCAGCGAGCACAGACCGCCCGCTCATGTGATCGACAGAGACACTGTCGTCTCCCCCTCCGGGGCAAGGTCAAGCGATCTTCGAAGCTTGTGACAGCCCTGTCGCAACCCGCCGGCCCGACTCGTCAGCAGGTGCCTTCAAAACTCGTGACGATCCGCGAAGCCCCCGACCGGACGATGCTGTCAAAACTCGGTTCTGGCACAGATCTTGGGGAGCGGTCACGGATTGTCACCGGGGCGGCACGAGTTGGGTCAGCCCGCAGGGCGGTTTGCCGGGACAGTCAAAATTTCCGGGCACTGTCGCGAGCCGTACTGGCATCGTATGAATCATGGCAGCGATAGACGACACATCTGAGCCTGACAGCTCTGTCAGCAGCGCTTATCCGCCCCTGCTGGAGGCAGCGTGGCTGTATCAGGCGGATCAGGTGTGTCCGGAAGACCTGCCGATGACCGCTGCCCAGGCAGTCGCAATCGGAATGGACACGCCGGCCCTGTGCGAGCTCGCTGGTCTGCCGCGTCATGCGGACCCCCGGGACATCCGTGACACATTCGAGCAGGCTCTTCAAGAATTGGGGATCAAGCTGCCCGATCACCACCTGGCCCGACGATACGCGCTGCGCAGGCTGGCCGCGCGATTCACCGCCGGGGAGGTGGATCTTGCCGAGTTGGCATCGGACGAGTGGTCGGAGACGGAGGTCGAGACCGCTGCGGAGCAAGCATTCGTGGCGCTACTCCCGCCATGCGCGTGCTGCATCGAGTACACGCTGGGGCTCGACGAGGCGGCATGGGAAGCACAACTGCAAGTCGCGGCCCGTGCCTTGATCTCACATCCCACTGTCGGACCGCGCTTCTGACGATTGAGGTCAGAAGGCGTTTCTGGCGCAACATCTGGGGTCGCGGTCGCGGAGAGTCACTGAAGCAGGATCATCTTGCGGAGTAGTTCGAACCCTGCTCTGCCGTAGAGCTGCCTCTTGATCTTCTTGATGCGGTTGACGGCGCCCTCGATGCTGCCGGAGCTCCAGTCGAGAGTGAGCCCGGCGGTCACGGCGTCGAGGTCTCGGAGCAGGTGGAGTGCAAAGCCGGTGAGGCCGGGCAGCTGGCTGGCGTCGACCGCGTCGATCCAGGTGGGGAGTGTGCAGCCGAGGCGGTGGGTGAGTATCTCGCCGAAGTCGCGGACGTGTCCGGAGGCTGTGTCCAGTTCGGGGCAGCGGGCCAGGACGTCCTTCAGGCCGGCCCGGACTTCCTCGGTCAGGGCGGTGGGGTGCCGGGTGAGCCAGCCCGTCACCTGCCGCACCGTCGGCGGCCGGGGCGGCGCCTCGGCCGGAACCGCGCGCAAGGTGGCGATGTGTGCGCGCACCATGCCGTAGGTGACAGGAGCTTGCTCGGCGACCAGCTCGCTGTGGAGTTGGGTGACGCTGGTGCATCCCTCGGCGAAGCGTCGCTCCAGGTAGGGCTTGTAGGGATCCAGTCTGCTGGGCCGGGGCCGGTTGTCGCGGATGGTGTCCTGCCAGCGTGCGGCGTTCGCGTATCGGAGCACGGTGTTGAGGCCCCAGCCCAGGTGCCGGGCGATCGCCCGACGTGAGTGACCCTCGGTGAGCATCTCGTGGACCAGGGCATGTGCGGTCTTCTTCCGCTCGGCTCGCCGGCCGACCGGCTCCGCGCCGTTCTGCGGTCGATCGGAAGCCGGTGGGGTGTCCTGCGGCAGCGTGCCGCTGGGCATCGCGTTGCGCAGGCAGTCGCGATGGGCGGCGACGCAGGTCTCCACGGCCCGGCCGAGGCCCTGCCACAGATGGAACCGATCAGCGACCTGCAGAGCGCCGGGGGCACCGCGCCGGGCGCCCTCGGCGTAGGCGCCCGCCCGGTCCCGGCAGATGATCTCCACCCCCGGGTGGCGGATCAGCCAGGCGGCCAGCGGTCTACCCTCGCGGGTCGGGAGCACATCGACCACGCGATGGTCTTCGACGCTGGTCAAGACCGTGGAGTAGGTCTGGCCGCGACGGATCGCGAAGTCGTCAACGCCCAGCACCCGTGGAGTACTGAACTGCGGATCGGGCAGTGCCAAGACCCTGCGTAACAAGGTCATCCGCCCCACACCGAAGCCGAGCTGGGCCGCCAGCCGAGCTCCGGCCCGCCCCGCCAGGGCGAGTCCCACCCGTTCCAGAGCACGGTTGAGCCGCGTGGTGAACCGAGCGTACGGGGCGGCCAGCCGGGAGAACGACTCGGCGAACGTCCGGGGCGGGCAGTCTGCCGACCCACAGATGAAACGCCTGACCGTCAGTCGGATCACAAAGCACTGATCAGCGAGCGGGAGGTCCTTCAGCCTGCGCTGGTAACGATCGTGGACTCGATCCGAGAAGAGGCCGCAGTCCGGACATACCACCGCGACCGCGCGACCTCTCGCCACCACCTCGACCGTGCCGAACGCGGCCGTAACCGCCTCGACCTCCACCTCGTCGATCCCCTCGAACACCAGCAAGTCCCAGAAGAGCGCGTCGGTCTGCATGACCAGCACCATCACGGTCCACCGCTGACCACAGCAGCGAACGGAATGGACCTGAGGGAGCGTCACTTCCGGCCGTCAGGCGACAAGGCGTACGCCGTCTCGTACGAGCTGGGCCCTCGCAATCGAACAGCGATGTCACGCTCCGCGACGGCTCCCCAAGATCTGTGCCAGAACCCAAAACTCGTTAACAAACGCTGTCGCAAGAAGTGATCGAAGCCAGACGGTGCCGTTGGATGGGCACCTACAGATCCACGTGCTGTGGGCGGGCTTCTTCCCGTCCGAAGGCCAGCACCTGGCCGAGCACGGTTCGCATCCGCTCGATGTCCTCATCAGGCACCTCAAGTTCGGCCTCTATCCGAGCGTCCCCCAGGCCCAGTTTCTCCAGTGCACCTGGATCCAAGAACACGGTGAGCACCCTGTCCCGTAGGGACACCTCGCGGACACAGCCGTGGGCCGTTCCCTGGTCCTGCGTCACTACGCAGTGGGTGTCGAACCCGAGCGAGACATCCTGACGGGACGGTTCGTCGATGCCGCTCATCAGCAACAGGATGAAGCCCTCGGCGTCCTCGTCCTCGGCGACACCGGCCGTCATCACCTTGTTGACGGGATCAACCTCCGCCGCTGTCGCACGGGCAGTGAATCTGTAGATCATGACCGGGTTCTAGCAGGTCATCCGAGTCTGCTGACACGCGAGTCGGCCGCCACCAGAAACGACCTCTCACTGAAGATTTCAGAATGAAAAGCCGCAGGATGGCACATCACTCCTGGTCAGAAAGGCGGTCGAGGTGTTCATCCCATACGTTGCCGCCGTCAGCCCAGGTCCAGAGCCATCGCCGTAGTGCGGTTGCATGGCGAAGGCCGTCGTGTGCGTCTTCGCCCCATGTGGGCTCCCAGCCGTCAGCGTCGTACAGCAGAACCGGGTTGTCGACCGCGATCAGTGAGACATGCCATTCCATCGTGCAGCCGCCGGAGGTGAGGTAGAGCCACGATGCCGGCAGCCGCCCCACTACGCGGTTGCTTTGGTGGATGCTCACCGCAGACTGCCAGTCGGTCAGGTCGCCCGATGCGCGGCTGCCGTTGGTCAGGGGCGCGAGTCCGCCGTCGGGGCCAAAGCCACCATTGGCGACCTCGGTATAGATACGCCGAAGCAACTCGGGCAGGCGGCGCCCGATGGCGCGTTCTACGTCCTCGACTTCGGTCACCGTGACGGGAGGAAACAGCGGTCCCCGGGGAGTGTTTGCGTAGTAGGCGGCCACTTCGTCGGTCTGTGACTTGAGCGCGATCGTTCCGTCATCGCCGTACCCCGCGATGTTGGCGCGGATCTTCGTCAGGTGGTCCGGCCCATAGCGCTCGGCTATCCACGCGGCGGGGACCGTTGCGCTGTCGAAACGAAGTCCCGGATCCCAAGCGCGGGCCCGCAGCCTCTCGATCAACCAGTCGTCGTCCGCCTCCGTAGCCCCGGGCTCCGGGTCAGGCGCGGCGAGAGTGTCACGGGAAGGCAGGGCCATGAATAAGGAGCCTACTGCTGGGCCCGTCGCAACCAGGCCGTCGGTGCCCGTGCCGGGCCGGACGGCGGCTGGGGTGTTGTCCTCAGCGGGCCGGGCGCTGACTGTCGGGTCGGTGGGGGTCCGGCGGGGGCGGGTGCAGGGGTGAGGTGGACGGCAGGAGGGTGGCGCGTTCGGCGTCGGTGCGGGCCCGCATCTGTTCCAGGCGGTGTGCGACGCGTGCGTGGGTGTAGAGGTCGATCGCGTCGGTGAGGTGGTCCCAGTCCTCTGCGTCGAGGCCTCGCGGGCGGGGGCCGAGGAGGTCGGGGCAGCCGGCGCGGTGGTCGCGGCGCCGGTAGTCGCCGACGGCGGTGAGGAGCCGAGCGGTACCTCGGTCAGCCCGGAGAACAGCTCGATCCACTTCGGATCATCCGCTGAGATCACCCCGCCCATGACAGGCAACGCACCATGTGCCACGCCAGTGACGGGACAACCGCTAGCTGATCACGTCGGGAAGATCAGCGGATTTCGTGTCGGCCACCAGCTCGGCAAGCTGGAAGAAGTACTCGAACCGGGAGAGACGCCCGGTGACCCGGACGAAGCAGGACCGGTCCGAGCACCTGAACACCTCGCGCCGCTTGACCTTCGTGACGTCCTGGTCATAGGTGTTCACCCACTTTGCGAACTCCGTCATCGCCTCCTGCGCACTACCTTCGAACTCGGCCACAGTACGAACGCTGGACGCCTCAGCGCCGATCCCTCCTACGGGGCTGACGAGCACGATCCACCGGGACATCACTGAACCCAACTCTCCTGACTGGCTGGTCGATGACTGTCACGATCTTGGCACTCGCACGGTGCCGCTGTCCGTACCTTCCGGACCATCGCCCCGAAGTGAGCTGCGGGCAGGGCAGCAGTTCCCGGACGGCGGCGGCTCCTCGCAGCGAAGGCTTCGCGGCCAAAGCCGTCGGTGCCCGTGCCGGAGCCGGACGGCGGCCGGGGTGTTGTCCTCAGCGGGCCGGGCGCTGACTGTCGGGTCGGTGGGGGTCCGGCGGGGGCGGGTGCAGGGGTGAGGTGGACGGCAGGAGGGTGGCGCGTTCGGCGTCGGTGCGGGCCCGCATCTGTTCCAGGCGGTGTACGACGCGTGCGTGAGTGTAGAGGTCGATCGCGTCGGTGAGGTGGTCCCAGTCCTCTGCGTCGAGGCCTGCGGGGCGCGGGCCAAGGGCGTCGGGGCCGGCGCGGTGGTGGCGGCGCCGGTAGTCGCCGACGGCGGTGAGGAGCTTGAGGTAGGCGTGTTGTTCGTCCTCGTCGTCCTGTCCCGGTGCGGTGATGTCCTCCATCCAGGATTCGGGCAGGGGTTCGCCGGCGAGGACGGCGGCCAGGGCGCGCCGTGCGGTCCGGGCGTGCAGGGCGCCGTGGGAGAGGGGGGTGACGCCGAGGGGGTCGCGCAGGGCCGGGTGATCGGGCAGGGGGTCGGCGGGCGGTGGTGTGTCGAGGTGGCTGAGGGCGGCTTCGATCAGGACCGAGGCGGGGGCGTCGGGCGGCATGAGGGGCGGCGGCCAGCAGCCGGTCCTCGGCCGCCAGCAGGGAGTGCGTGGTGTAGGTCTGCGAGCCGATCGGCCGGTAGACGCTGGTGCCGTCCGCACGCGTGAGGTCGGGGTGGGGCGGGTTGAGTTCGGGCGGGGTGATGTCCAGGCAGTCGCCGTGGGCGAGCACCTTCTCGGTGATCTCCTCGGCCGCCCTGGGCGGCGCGGTGGCCCCGGCCAGGGTGCGCATCAGGTAGCGGCGCGCCTCGGCCAGCACGTGACGGCGGTGGAACGTCGTACGGCGCTCCGCGACCGCCGCCAGGACCTCCTCGGCCGCCGCGGCCAGGTCGAGGCCGGGCGGGGCGGGCCGGCGGCCGGCGGCGGCCTGCGCGGTGGCCAGCAGGCTGTCGACGGTGGTGCGGTCGGTGACCGCGATCGCCCGGCGCCGCCACGCGGTGAGCAGGTCGTCGAGGGAGCGGGCTGTGCGTTTGGGCGGGCGGGTCATCAGGGCGGCCCGCCCTTGCAGCCGGGTGCGTTCGCCCAGGCCCGGCTCGCGGCCGTGGCGGCGCCGGTAGTCGTCGAACAGGGTGTCCGCCATGGTGCGCACAGCATGGGACCGCTGCGCGAACGCGGCGCGAAGACGCCGGTCGATGCCGACGATGCACATCACGGGCCGCCGACCGGGAGTGACTTCGACCTCCTCGGCGGCAAGACCCAGACGGGAGCAGACGAGTTCGAGGGCGCGCTGGTTGAACAGTTCGCTGGCCACCACGACATCGCGCAGCAGGAGCCTCGAGTCGAGGTTGCGCCAGCGGCCGTCCGGTCCCTTCACGCGCGGGGAGATGACCGCGTCGTGCAGCATCGGGTCGCCGGCACGGGATTCGTAGTGAAGGTAGACGGTGGCGAGCAGGCCGGGCTGGGCCCGCTGCTGCGCGATGCCGCCCGGGCCGGTGCGTACCGCGAGCGCGTTTCCAGCCATGCCAGAGTCTCCGAGCGGGCCTGGGCCAGGGCCAGGACGGTCCGCCGTACCTCGGGCCCGCCGAGGGCGAACAGCAGCGACAGTTCCTCGTTCGAGAAGGTCAGGTCGTAGCCGGTCACCGCACGGCGCTGGGGGCCGGTCCGGGCGGTGAGGAACCGGCCGAGTTCGGCGCCGTCCGCCGGCGCCCGGTGGTACTCCGCTTCGAAGGCGCGTGCCGCGCACCGCATCCGCACGTCTCTCGTCTCCGCGTTCGTCAGCGGACGGCACAGCTGCTCGGCGACGTAGGCGAGGACCTCCTCGATCTCCCGGTCGAGCGGGGAGACTTCGGCGAGCTGGGGCACGGCCGGCCCGAGCCGGGCCGCCTTCACGGCCCGCTTCAGCAAGGCCCCCTCACCCAACTCCCGGGCCGCGATCGCCTCGGCGTCGGGGTGCATGCCGAGCCCGAACAGGGCCCGCATCTGCGCGTCGCTCACGATGCCGGCCAGCCCCAGAGCAGCGGCCGCCTGCCCGTGCCACACACCGGGCGGCACCCCCGGCACGCTGGAGGACACCGTCAGCTCCATGCCCTGCGCACCGTCACCGAGGGCGATGTCGCGCCAGTAGTAGCGCTCCCGCCCCGCCGTGATCGCGTTGCATGTCATCCCCACGACGCCACAAGATCACCGCCCAACAGGCCGGGACGAGCGCAGACCGGCGTGGAACCGTGAGCCTCCCAGGGCTCGAGAATCAATCTTCCAACTCGTCCCGCAGGGAGGGAAACGGCCCTCGAGGCCGGCCGAGCGTCAAAAGTGCCAGAGGTGTACGGCAACCGGCCTGCGACCGGGAGGCGACCACGCACCCGCACCGTCACCAGCCCTCACCACAGACCCGGCACCGGCGGCACCCACGCACCACCGGCACCCACCAGCACCCGGACTCGGCACCCTCCCCCTCGCCTGGACCCGCTCCTGTCCGTGGGCCCCCTCCCCCGCCCTGCACGGCCGGTCGTCCCGTGAGCGGGACCGGGTGCGCCGACGGGGGTGTTACGGCCTGGGACGCGGACGGCGCACCCGCCTTGGCGGGTGTGGGGGTGGCTGAGACTGGCCGGGCGCGGCCCGCGACAGGGTGCCCGGACGACGCGGGAGGTGGCTTGTGGTGGCGGACAGCCGGGCCAGGGGCAGGGGGAAGAGCAGCGGGGTGCTGGCGCGGCGGAAGGCGGCGTTGGAGCGTGCCGCGCAGCGGGTGGCCGGGGAGCGGCGGGCGGCTGCGGAGGCGGAGCGGCTGCGGCGGGAGGCGGGCGTTCGACGAGCTGGTGGCGGATTTCGAGCTGGCGGTGGAGGACGAGCGGGCGGTGGCCGCCGCGGTGGAGGAGGAGGTGCGGCGGGTGCGGGAGCGAGGGCGGGTGCGGATCGATGCGGCGCGGGTGGTGTGGGCAATGGGTGAGGCCGGAGAGATGGTGGCCGGGTGCAGGCGCCGGCTGGGGGTGGGGGCGGATCGGGTCAAGGAGCTGCGGCGACTGGGGCGTGAAGACCAGGCGGCCGGGGCGGGCTCGGGAACGGTATCGGAGGAGGGACGTCCTGGGGAGGTCGGCGGCCGGGAGGGGGTGCGGCGCCGGACGCCAGCCCACCGGTCGCCGCTCCCCCGGCGCTTGCGGCTGCTCCGGTTGCGGGCCGCAGTTGCAGGATTCGGTAGCGCGCTGCTGCGGAAGCAGATGGCCGACCCGATACGAGGAACTGGTCAGCTCCGAGCCGGACCTTGCCGACGACCGCCGCAGCCCGTTGCTGGTGGGTGACGCACGACGCCTGTGCAGTGCCCGTTGGTGGGCACGCCTGTCGACTGAAGCGAGGCACAGTCGCTGCTGAGAGAACATGCGCGGCCATGGGCAATCAGGGGAGCGGGCAGTGGACGACGCGGCAGGGGCAGAGCAGCAGATGTTGCGGACGCGGGCCATGGTGACGGACATGCTCGTGGAGCTGCAGCGGGCGGACGCCAAGGCGACTGCAGTGTGTGGGGTCGCAGGGGGGCTTCTTGCGGCCGGTGTGGCGACGGTCGTTGGCATGGGCACGGCTCCGGCGGTGGTGGTTGCGACTCTGCTTTCGGCTTCCGTGGTGATGGGAGCCGCTGTGGGGGCGGCCTTGTGGGCTCTTAGGCCGGTGCTTCCGCGGTCGGAATCGCCGGAGGTGTTGCTCTCGACTGATCGGGCAACGCGGACGGTGCGGTTGGTTGCGTCGTTGTCTGAAATGGGTGTCGAGGAGCAGTTGCGCGTGGAGTGGGAGCGGCTGGCGGTGCTGGCGGGTCTTGCGCGGAGGAAATTTAGGGCAATTCAGGTGGCGGTGGATCTGGTGGCAACCGCCCTTACGGTGGCTGGAATGGGGTTGTTGATCCTTTACATGCTGACTTGAGACCATTCGGGCGGGGCGGGCACTTTATCGGGGGGGTCTGTGTATCAGCCGCACGTCACGGTGATGGGTGGGGAGTTGTGGTCGCAACTGCGGGACCTCGCTCCGCAGAGAGTTCGGCCGGCGCGGAGCGTGTTGCTGCGTCAGGGGGATCCAGGGACGCATGTGATTCTGCTGGATTCCGGGTCGACGCTCGTCACGCTGACGGGTGAAGGCGGGGAGCGGACGCTGCTGGCGGTGCGGGGTGCGGGTGAGTTGCTGGGTGAGCTTGCGGTGCTGGACTCCCAGCCGCGCACGGCGTCGGCCATCGCGGCGGAGGCCTGCTGTGTGCGCATCATTCCGGCTCCTGACTTCCTGGCCTTCGTGGACAAGCACGATCTGCTGGCGGTCCTGTTGCGGCATGCCATCGCCCGTGTGCGGGAGGCGGAAACCGTGCGTCTGGAGATGGCTACTGCGCCGGTGGCGGTGCGTCTTGCGTCAGCGCTGGGCCGGCTGCTGCAGGCTGCGTCCGTGTCAGGCACCGAGTATGTCGTGCGTCTGACGCAGACGGAGCTGTCGCAGATGATCGGCGCTTCCCGCAATGCCGTGGGAGCAGCTCTGAGGCCCTGGCGTGAGCGGGGGTGGCTCGCGACGGAGGCCGCCGGCGGGCTGGTCGTCCGGGACATCGTGTCCATCCGGTCTCACGCGTATGCCGAGAGGTGACACACAGCACGGATTCTGTGCCCACTGCTGGGCACCACGCCGTCCGGAGCGCGGCCAGCATGGGGCCTCACTTGCTCCTTCGTGCCGGAAAGGCTGACACCCGTGAACTCCGCATTGCTGCCCGATGCTGACGATGTTCCGCCGGAACATGCACTGCTGGTGGTCGATATGAAGGACTACAGCCAGATTCCTGAGGCGAAGATGGCGCCCACCCGGGCCGACCTGGACGACATCCTGTCCACTGTCTTCGCGCACAGTGGAATCGGTGATGTCTCAAGGCTCGACCGGGCGGTGAAAGACCGTGGCGACGGGGCGATCTTCGTCCTTCCCGCCCGGCATGCGGCCCGGCTGGTCGATCCGCTCCTCAGCCACCTCGCGCAGGCGCTGGCGCGCCGCGAGCAGACCCGGCTGGCCAGCTCGCCGCCCATTCGGCTGCGGGCGAGCGTCCACGTCGGTCCGCTCGAGTCCTCCGCGCACCGTGGGGACGCCGCCAATGACGCCTGCCGCTACGTCGACAGCAACGCGGTCCGTCGAGCCATGACCGCTGCGCTGGATCACGGGCTGTACCTGGCGGCGGCGGTCTCGGACACGGTCTTCGGCCGCACTGTCCGCGCGGGCCGCACCAAATCCCTGGATGTGCACCACTTCCAGCAGGCGACGGCCCTCGTCGACGGCAAGGCCGGTTTCGAGGAGACGTGCTGGCTTCACGTCCCCGGACTCGTCCCGGCCGTCATCAGCCCCTATCTCACCGCCGGGCACGGCACGACGTCGCCGACGGGCGCCGACACGGCGATACAGCCCGACGTCACGGACGCCGGGACCAGCGAGCAGGAAGGTCCGCCACCGGTGTGGCAGAAGGGCAAGGCCAGCGGCAAGGCACGACTGGTGCAGGTCGGCCGTGACTACGTCACCGGTCCGGAGCAGTCATGAGCGTACCCCAGAGCGCCGGGACAGCGCCCGTGCAGACGGCCGAAGCCCAGGGCAACGCCCGGGTGACGCAGGTCGGCGGCAACTACGAGGAACACGTTCATCGCTACGTGCGGGGCTGGCAGTATCTGCACGGCACGAGCGTGGACACGGCCGAACTGGACCTGGCAGAGCATGCCTTCGTCGACCCGTCCGACCCCGGGCATGCGGCGCAGGCGGTCAGCAAACTCACCCGTCCGTACGGACGTAGCCATGTGCTGGTGCTGTGCGGCGAGGCAGGCAGTGGTCGGCGCACGGCCGCTCTGCATGTGCTGCTCCGGGCGGGACTGGCGCGTGAGCGCCTCCGTTGGCTGTCTCTGGACTGGGACCAGCCGCGGACCGAACAGATCCCTGCCACGAAAGGGCACGGCTTCATCCTGGATCTGGCCGGCAGCCAAGAGCTGAGCGAGGACTTCTACACCGGGCTTGCCGACTACCAGAAGGAAGCGGAAGCCACGGACACCTTCCTGATCATCCTGGCCGACACCAACGGCTGGAACCCCGGCGCGGCAGCAACCGTGCCGGTGGTGCACCTGGTGCGCCCGCAGGCGACACAGGTGGCCGAGGCGCACCTGCGTCATCGCGCAGGCGACCGGGTGGACTGGCTGGCCTCACCTCCACTGGACACGCTTCTGACCAAGGGTGCCTCGGCAGCCGACGCTGCCCGGCTGGCCCGGCTGATCACCCACGCCGACGACGGTGACCGGGAAGCGGTGCAGCAGGAGTTCACCGGCTGGCGTGACCATCTGACGAACTGGTTCAAGCAGCACTCGGGACCGGAGGACGTGCGCGAGCGGGCTCTGCTGGTGTCGGCGGCCGTGCTGGAGATGGTTCCCGCGCAGGACGTACTGGAAGCAGCGGACCGACTCTTCGCGGAGGTCGGTGGTGTGCTGCCGCCCGGCGGTCCGCTGGCCGGCCGCGATCTGGAGCAGCGCCTGCTGACTGTCAAGGCTTCGCTGGTGGACGGCGAGCACATCTCGCTGGACGCCGACCGGCACGGCTTGTCAGAGGCAGTCCTGGCCTATGTGTGGCAGCAGCGCCCGCAACTGCGCGGCATGTTGCTGAAGTGGGCCTCGCAGATCAGCGCGCCGAACGGGACGGCCGTGCGTCACTTGCGGCGCATCGCTGACTGCCTGGTGCAGCTGTCACTGCTGCCCGGCGGTTCGACGGTGCGCAGTGTGGTGACCGGCTGGATCGGCACCGGCCGCTCGGCCCATCGGCAGCTCGCCATCGAGGTTCTGGAGAAGATGGCGCTCCACCCGGACACGGGTGTCGGTGTCCGCAGGCTGCTGTACGAGTGGGCACAGCAGAAGACCAGCAGCAAGGACCTCCTCACGGCCGTCGCTGAGATCTGCGCCGGCCAGCTCGGCAGGGAATACCCCCGTGTGGCTCTGACCCGGCTGCGCGTGCTGGCCTCACGACAGGACAGCCTGGCCCGCGAGGCAGTCGCCGATGCGGTACACATACTGGCCAGCGCACCCGAGCAGCGCGTCCCTGTACTGTCAGAAGTAGTCGACTGGGCCGAGTCCGCCAGCAGCACGACGGCCACGGCTGGAGCTGGCACGTTTCTGGCGCTGACCGACATCAGCGGCGACAGCCTCCTGCCCCTGCCCACGCAACAGGAGCCCGTCGGCAGCGCCGTCAGCACACTGGCCGATGACCTGTTCGTCCGCGGCTGGCGTGCAGCCTTGAACGAACCGTCGACGTCCGCGCGAGCCCATGCCCAGCTCGCCGCCTGGCTGGACTCGGCCAGCTTGTCGGACGACCAGGTCCTGCCGCTGGCGGCCGCGGTACTGCGCGGACATCTCGGCCAGGCCGGGGCCGCCGAGCTCCTGGTGGGCTCCTCCAGCAGCTCCGACCTGGGACTCACGCGCCGCAGGAAGCTGCTCGACCTGCTGATCGGCGAGCAGACGTCCTTCCCCGCCGCGCCCGCTCCTGCTGCAGGCAGCGAGAGTGACCCGACAGCGAGGTGAGTTTCCTGCCGCGGCGCCGCAGAGTCGCCCCGCCCCGTTCTCCCGTGGCCGGAGCCCGGCCTGTTCATTCGTTCGTCCTGCGGGACGAGCGGATGAACAGCCATCTCCCCGGCGTGGCGTTCATCGTCCGCATCGACGGCGCCTGGCGGGCAGAGGGAACCGAGTTTCCGGAACACGGCAATCCGGCAGCTGTCGCGCGAGAGCACCTGCGCCGACAGACTGCCTGTGTTCTGCGGCAGCACTCGGTGCTCCAGCTCGCTGCCGCCCGGGATGCCGCCGATGCGGCCCTGGGGTACTGGACCCGTCCTGACAGTGGGCCGGAACTGGAGGCGGCAGGTGCGGTGCATCTGGACGTCACCGCCCGCGACCGCGCGCTGGCAGAAGACCACGCTCATCAGCAGCAGGCGGCAGACCATGCCCATGCCGAGGAACTGCACCGTCTTGCGCATCTGCAGCACATACTCGCCGACCCGCATCTGCGCCGTGTGTGGTGGATCGCCCAGTTCCCCGAGCGCTTCAACGACCTCGACGACCTGGCAGACAAGCTGAGGGGTCTGCCCCCACCCCATGAGGTCGAAAGCGACGGCATCCGAGGTGACATCCGCCGCTTCACCGACCAGCTCGTCACCGACCTGCACACCTCTCAGCAGCGCGAGCTCTTCCTCACGGCACTGATCCAGACCCTCACCACGCTGGGTCACCACGATCTCATGAGCGCCGCCACCGACTTCCGCAGCCTGTCCGAGACCGGGAGCACGCCCCCATGAATCTCCAGACCAGACGCTGGCTTTGGGCCCCCCTACGCCAACTCCGTACCCGCATGCTCATACGCCGGCACGGGGCGACACTGCCGTACGACACCGCGTGGGCACTGATCACCCTGCACAGCACGCCCGACGAGGCCGCAGTCGTCCGGGCCTGGGCCCGTGAGAACCCTGGCGGTCCGCCAGGTATCCACTACGACCACTGGCACGAACTCCCCTGGGTAGAACAGCAGCGCCGCCTCGCATGGCTGCACTGCCACAACCGCTCCCCCATCCAACTCCTGGAGCTGGAGGCCGGACTCGTCCTCAGTACCGGCCTTCACGTCCTCGACTGGAGCCGGCCTCCAGAACGCGCCCGACCGCACGGCTCGACGCCCAACCACCAACCTGATGCCGACAGGCAGTCCTGACCCTGCCCGGAGGCCGTCTTGTGCAGACCGTCCATGTGGTTCAACGCCAGCGCCATGCACCGTTGGGCTACGTCAGGTTCGGAGGCCGGCAGCTGGGTGTAGGCGTCCAGGGACCTGCTTCGCCGAGTGCGTGGCAGATGCCGGCGGGAAGGCCGTCCGCGACGGCCCTCTCCCAGCGCATCTCCAGGCGTGAGTACGGCGGCCGCGAGACCTCGAATCACTCGCCACCCACATGGGTGGCGGCATGGCACCAGGAACAGGACCAGTTCTCCCCATCCCACACAGTTGGCAGAGCCGGCCATCGCCACATCGCCCGTCCACACATATCGCACTCCACGGGCGGATCCTCACGCGCCTCCGTGCGTGGCCCCAATCCGCTGACACCGCGCGACTTACCAAACACCCTCGACGATATGAAATGCTCTTCAACCGTCAAGCTCGAGAGCATCCAAGAATTCTCGCGGAGGCCGATATGAATGCTTCTCAATGTAGTGGATGATCAAATTGGGCGCCACATACGTGACACCCTGCTTCGATCGGACAACAATCTCCGCCGAACCGAGAACGACTTCCTGACCATCAATCACAGTCGAAATACCCCCATAGGGGCGAAAGGGACAGAATGGGCATGAATGATATCCCCTTGTCTGCCCAAAAAATTGAAGTGCCAGTCCCTTCAGGCGATCGACAGCGGCCAGAGGAATCTGGCCACGAGAGAAGAACAGGTTGCGCCGACTCAGCCAGCCCACATTGAGAGCCCCTCTCACTTCTTCGCTCGAGGCCCCTCTCACCCGCTCGAAAGAATAGGAGTAGGGCGTCAGATCACGATAGTAAGCCAACCTCTCACTCCTCAATGAGACGATTCCAATGGAGCCCGCCAGCTCCGCCCGAGCAAACTCTACATCAAAATCAGCTCACTCCTTAGGCCCTCTGCATGCAGCCCAGTGACAGGTTCCCATATTCGGCCGAAGAAGCGTACTCAACGTATGAGCGCGATCCACGGTCACAGAACCACTGAGCACTCTCAAGTTCTCGGATTTATAAAGCGTGTAGTTGGGTATGCGCTGCCCGGACTTATAGATCTGAACTGGCGGCAGCAACGGCTTCCCTCGCTCAATGGAGAGTCCCAGCCCGTCCGATATCGTGTATCCATGCTTGGAATACATCACCAACTGCGTCCCTTCTGGCACCGTGGTCCACCCATTCCAAAAGTTCCATCGGCCATGGCCAGCGAAGACCGTTTCCCCGTTGCTGTTTTCACCGACCCTTCTATTCGATGCAGGGCCTACGCCAGGGCCATAGGCACGAAGACCTCCAATAGATGGTTTCCCCCTGGCTCCGGAACCCGCCCCGTGGCTGAGCATAGCTGCGATGAAACTGGGAACCTGGTAGGAGTCGCTGGTGACGTCGTAGCCGTAACCAGCAACCCAGTTATCGAACTGCGCGCCGTAGTCACACCCAGGTGCCCCCGGCCCTCCTCCTCCACGGCAATCACCGTCGAAAATCCATCCCGCGTATTCTGCGGTGTGCGGAACGTTGCTGACCAGTCCGTAAAACACTTCACCGACAGCAGAACAGGCACTGGACAGGAAACCCCAGGAAGCACAGTCTCCTTTACCCTTCCCGTTGACCTCGGCGCCGTTCCCGCCCTTCCCGCTGCTCCCGCCGTTCCCGCTGCCGCCGTAGGTACCACTACTGACCGGCCCATTGAAGCTAGGGCTCGTGGTCTTCGGTCCGCACTCCTGCCAGCCGCCGCTGCACTGATTTCCATCCTGTTCAACCCGAATTTCACCACTAGGGTCGCTGAAAGTAACAGGATTATTGCCGGCATAGCTGTAACCATTAAGTGTCTGGGGGTCTGCAGCGTCCAAAATCGGGTCGACACTGATGAACTGGCCAATTCCCGGATCGTATTCACGCGCGCCGATATGAGTAAGGCCGGTAGTGGTATCCCGCGCCTTACCCAGGAAGCCCTTGTCGTCGGGCCAGGGCCCGTACTGCGGATTGCCTCGATCCTCGCCGAACGGGGTTGTGCGGCGCTTGGTGAAGGTCTGATTGGCGTCGGGGTTGAGTGCCAGCGTGGAGGTGCCGTGATGGTCGCCGGTGAGGTAGGTGAGCTTGTTGGTGCCTGCCTCGTTGGAACGGAACGCGGCCGTGATGTCGCCGGCTCTGTAGTGACGCTGGGCCCAGGTGGTGCCGTCGGCGCGGAGGTGGAGTTCGGTGGCACCGGAATACAGAATCCGCTCGCCGTTCTGGGTGTTGCGGATCAGCAGGGCGCCGTCGGCGGAGTACAGGTAGTCGGTCGAAGTCCCCTTCTCCGTGAGCTTGCTCAGCTTGCCTTCGGGCGACCACTCCAGTGTCTGGGTGCCGGTCTCACCCGGACGCTCCCGGGCGTTGCCCGTCGAGGAGTAGGTGTAGGAGCGCTCAGGGTTGGCGCAGTCGGCCTTGGTCGAGGTGCCGGTCAGTGTGTGTGGCTGGGTGGTGAGAGTGCTGGGGTAGCAGTACGTCGTCTTCGTGTCGCCGGTGCTCTTGTGGACCGTTTCGCTGGTCCGCTGGCCTGCCTTGCTGTACTCGTAGCCCGTCCAGTACGGGGCGGGTCCGGCGAGCGCGGACGCGCTCTTTACGTCGGAGCACTTCTGTGAGGAAGGAGTCCACGCTTCCACGAGACGCTGGCGACCGTCGTAGGTGAAGCACTGGGTGTCTGCCGAGCTGGCACCGCCCAGGGTGGCTGGGTCACTGATCGCGGTGACGTTGCCGGTCTGGTCGTAGGCGTAGTTGAGGTCCTGCAGCATGTACGCATGTGTCTGATCCGTGACGTGACTGCGTGTCAGGCGCCCTGTGCCCGCTTCGTAGTCGTTCTTGACGTAGAAGCTCTTGTTGCCGTTGCCTCCCGTGCCGAGCGTCAGTATGCCCGGCTGTGCGAGCTCCGTGTACGAGACGTCCAGCAGGTATCCGGTCGCACCACCGATGGAGGTCAGGTCGCCCAGGCCGTCGTATCCGTAGGCGACGATCTCCGACGGCAGGCCGCCTATGGCGGGCTCGCGGATCTGGTTCTGGGTGCCGTCGATGTTGTAGGCGGCCTCGTACGCCAGTGTGGCCGGTGCTCCGGCCTTCACGAACGGGTCGCTCGCCGGCAGTCGCAGCTCGGTGCCCGTCGCACGGTCGAGGCTGTCGTAGGCGGTGATGGCCTGCGTGTACGCCGCGCCTGCTTTGCCGTCGACATAGCGGGTGGATGAGGTGGGCTGGCCTTTGAGGAGGCTGTCGTATGCGTAGCTGGTGAGCTGGGTGGCATCCGATCTGGAGCCCTTCCAGGTTCCGGTGATGCGGCCCAGTTCGTCGTACGCGGTGAGAATCGAGGTGCCCTGTGCATCCGTTGTCTTGACGGGGCGGTCCAGGGCGTCGAACTCGGTGGCCGACGTCCCCTTGTCGGGGTCTGTGCTGCGGGCCTGGCGGCCGAACAGGTCATAGCTGTAGGACCATTTGGCACCGTCTGGTCCGGTGATCGTTTCCTGCTTGCCGTCCAAGGTGAAGGCGAATTCGGTGGACGCGTATGAAGCACCAGGAGTGGTGCCGAAGTCGGCGTCGGCCGCACTCGTGCTCGTGTACTCGCGGGTTTCCGTCGTCTGACCGCGTACGTCGGTGATCGTGCGCTTGGCGGAGCCACCGTCCAGAGCCGTCGTGGCAACTGAGTCACCGGTGTATTCGGTCGTGGTGGTCCACTTCTTGACGCCGAAGACGTACTGGCTGCTGGCCTTGGGCCGGCCTGAGCCGTCGAATACGGTTCCGGTCTGGCTGGGAGCCTCGCCGAACTCGGCACGTGTGTAGGTGCGGTTGGGTGTGCTGCTGGTGTCGAAGATGTTGGCGTAGGTCTCGAAGGCCAGGCCGCGGGTGTCGTAGCGCGTGTCGGTCAGCATTCGCCCGCCTTGAGGGGTGGGCGACTGGGTCTGCAAGGGGCGCAGCAGCGAGTCGTACAGTGCGTAGGTGGTGTTGTAGGTAGTGCCGTCCTTCTTCAGGGTCGCGGTTGATACCCAGGACGGTTTGGTGTCCTCGAGGCGGTAGGCGAACCTCATGTTCGGTGCCTGGCTGCCGCTCGAGCGGTTCGGCAGCCAGACCTGAGTGAGTCGGCCGAGGGCGTCGTACGTCAGCTCGGTCTTCTTGCTGTTGGCGTCGTAGGTGCGCAGGGACAAGCCGCGGCGCGGCTCGAGGTAGGTGATCGTCTTGTACTGCTTGGCGTTACTGACGATCGTCCGTGTCAGTGGGCCCGCGTCGGCGGGAGTGTATGTGGTGGTGGTCGGAGGGTTGCCCGAGGCGTCACTGACGCTCACGGGGCGGCCCAGGTCGTCGTAGTTGGTGGCAGATGCCTTCTGCCAGCCGTTGGGGATCCGTTCTCCGTCAGCGTCGGCAGTGGTCGCGTAGCCGGTCGCGCGGCCCGTCCAGGTGATCCGGCCCTTGGTGGGCTTCTGGGTGGCCGACCACGTCGTGGCGTTCGCAGTGTCATAGACCGTGCCGACGTCGGCGAGTACGTCGCCTCGGGTGGGATTGGCCGGATCCATCGTCGCGGGCAGAATGGTCGCCCAGTCTGCGGTCGCGCAGGTGCGGGCCACCGTTCGGGTGCGGGAGACCAGACTCGTGAGGCCGAGGTCGGTGTTGCGGGCGTACCAGGTGCGAGTGCAGGTCTCGTCCGATGCCTTGCCGATCTGGCCGGAGTCCTCGACTCTGACGGGCATGCCGTAGCTGTCGAAGGACGTGCTCGTCAGTCGCTCGCGCCATGTCTGGGTTGCAGTCAGGTAGGTGTAGGTGCGTGTCTTCTCGGTGCGTGCGTAGTGGGCGACGTGGTCGCCTGCGCCCGGTGGTGTCTGCCGGGCTGTCTCCTGTGACCAGGGGTCGTTCACGGTTGCCGAGATTGCGGTGGAGCCGTCGTAGGTGACCTGTTGGCGCAGTTGTCCCGCGTATTCGCCCTTGTCGGTGAGTGAAGCCGTTCCGAGGGCGGGCGTGGCCAAGGGGGCGAGGGAGACGGATTTGGCTGTGCCGTCCTGGTTCTTGTCGCCGTTCATGCCCTGGAGGTAGAGGGAGACGGTCCTGGAGCGGGTGACGTCCGTCGCTCCGGTCCACTCCGTGATCTGGCGGTAGCCACGCCAGTCGGACCAGGTCCGCTCGTCCTTCTTCGTGAACGGGTCGTCGCTGTGGTGCCAGGCGGCTCCGCTGTAGGAGTAGGCATGTTCGACGGACTCGTTGGAGGTGGACGGGTCGGAGACGGCGACTGCCAGGACGCGGTACTTGTGGAACCAGTCGATCGAGGCGTCTGCGGAGCCGTTGATGTGCCAGAACTGGGGATAGCAGGAGCGGGTGTTGGTGTCTGGGGACGCGCCCAGTACCTCGCTGCGCACGCATTCCTCGCCCGACAAGGTCACCCGGGTGATCGCGCCGGTCTCCGAGATGATGCTGCTGATCCGGGGCCGGGTCAGGGGCAGGATGTCGTCAGTGGCGTCAACGCGGTTGGGTCGCATCTGGTAGGTGAACAAGATCGGGTTCATGGCGATGTTGTCGCCCGCTTTGGCGGTCCTTTTGAGCGACTTCAGGGTCAGTACCTGGTCGGAGCTGTCGCCGATGTCTCCGCCGTCGAGGTACTCCTCGGTCAGGTCCCAGGAGTCCACCGCGTCGTCCGCGCCGCTGGTGGCGTTGTACGAAACGGTGTCGATTCCGGTCAGTCGCTTGCGGGAGAAGAAGGCCGGGCCGGCCGAGTCGCACTCGTCGTCGTCCTTGGAGCAGATGGCGTCGAAGGGGACATCCGGCCATTTCTCGGACGTGTCCTCGGTCAGGCTGGAGCAGTCTGAAGCGGTGCAGCGCTCGGCGTAGCCGAAGGTGACCTTGGCGTCCGCCTTGTCGGTGAACAGCGCTCCCTTGCGCAGACCGTACTCGATGCGCTCGATGTACCCGCCGCGTGTGTAGGCCGTGCTGGCGGTCTCCGACTTGTTCTTCTTGTAGTAGTTGGATTCCTTCGCGTACCAGTAGGTGGCCGCGTTGCCGTTGGTGTCTTCGATGTAGTCGAGGTTCCACCTCCAGCCCTGTGTGAGGGCCCGGTCCCCGAAGGCGTCACCCGCTGAATAGCCGGGCTCGCCCGAGTCGTCGCCGAACACGGGAACCGTGGAGACGGAGCTGGTGCGCTGGGTGTCCGCTCCGTCGAGCTTGTTCAGGCCGAACGCGTACTTGGTGCCGTTGCCCGTGATGACGGTCCAGTACTCACCGTCGTCGTCACCGTTGTCCGCGCCGGTGGACCGCGTCACCTTGGAGGCGTCGTCGTTCTCCAGCCGCCATCGGCCGTCGTTGCCGTCCTTGACCAGGCGCGTGGACTTTCCGTTGAGCACCAGACGCGCGTTGTCGTACTTCCAGCAGAGGTCGAAGACGTCGTCGTGGCCGTCGTCGTCGCATGAGCCATAGGTGCGTTCGATGTAGGACTCGGTGATCGTGAAGCCTTCACCGACGGACGTGCCCTGATTGTTGGTCGTGGCGGTGCGGCCGTCGACGCTGCCCGAGTCGTATGACAGCGACAGCGGTGGAACCGGGCCTGCCGCGGCGGGGGGCATCGTGAAGTCGTAGGACCAGGTGAAGGAGCCCGAGCTGCCACCCGCCTGCCAGGACGAGGACTCGGACAGGGGCGTGGCCGAGTGGTTTCCGGTGCCCTTGGGTGACTGTCCGGACCCGGTTGCCGTGGCGGTGACAGCGAGCACGGTGACCCTCGGAGTGGTGCTGCCCACCGTTTCTGGCAGGAGCTGTGCGGACCGGCCGTCGCCAGACCCGGCAAGGTGGGCTCTCGCCGAAACTGTCCGCTGCCCGAGGTCATTGTCAGAGGCCAGCGGGCGCTGGGTGCGGCACTCGTCCTTGTCCGGGGTTGTGAGGGCACATGCGGGCAGCTGGACGAGTCGCAGGCGCTGGGACCAGCCACCGCCCACCGCCGAGGCGAATGCGCTGTAGTCGACGCTCACTTCTGCGTCGCCTGCGGTCGCCGCATCGGCAGTAAGTAGCACACCCGTGATTCCTGCTGCGCGGGCGGTCTTCTGGTCGAGCACCGTGACGTGGGCCTTGCCGGCCGCCGTGGCCTTGCCACCAGGCTTCGGAGCAACGGTGACTGGGATGCCGCCCGGCTGGGCAACCGCTTCTTTTCCGGCGGCGAGACCGAGCGTTGCCTCGCCCCTGCTGGGCCAGGCGGCCCTCTGCTCCGTCCGGGCACGCTCGGCCTGGGCTTTGTTGGCCTTCTTGTCCTCGGCAACCTGCTGCCGTGCCTTCTTCGCACCAGGTCCGTCGAACTCTTCGACCTTGCTCACTCTGGTCGTGGGATCGTCTGGGCGTCCCAGGCCACCAGGTTCGGCGGCCTGCGCGACCTGCGCTCCCAGGGGCACGACAAGTGCCAGGCTTAGCAACTGAACGAGCAGCCGCCCAGCACGGCGCCGCGTCGCACCCCGACGCCCTTTTGAGGTGCCTATGCCAAAGACCATGTTCTGCCCCACCCAGTCCCATGAAAAAGCGTTCAGCAAGTCATGCGCAGACCGCCGTGTCTGCAGAGCTCGTAAGTGGAGGTAGCGGCGCCAACAACTGCCCCCACCACCGCCGGTTCAGTCGCCCACGGTCTCCTCGACCTGGTCAGGGCCGGCCATCGCGCCGGCCCAGAGGCGTATCTCTGCGATCCGAGCAGGCAGAAAGTGCTGCCAGGTGTTGCCGGTGAAGCCCCTACCGACGGCAAATTCGCCTGAGCCGGCCTTCGCAGTGAAGACTTGGGCATCACCGTTTTGCTCGTGGCCCACATAAAGGCTGATGGTTCCTCTCGGGGCGTCGAAGACCCCCGTCAGCCGAGCAGAGCCATCCATCCGTGCCTCTCTGCTGGAGGAGACAGCACTGAAGTTTCCGGACGCGTCGAGCCTGCCGAACAGCCAATAGCCGATCGGCACGGTCTTCTCCTCCTCGGCTTCCGGGTCCCATGCGGACTTCTTCTCCGTCAGGTGGAACCACAAGCCCCAAGACGACCCGTCCGCCGTCCGCTGACCGAGGACCTGTCCGGTGTAGCCGACATTCTTGTCCTTCAGTTCGTCACCGTTCAGGGACACCAGAGTGGTGACTGTGAACGCCCCGGTGTCGTCCACGAGTGGCCTGTCCGCGGTGGCCGCGTCGTCAACGCCGTCCAGCACGATCGACTCTCCGTCCAGCGATGCGCCTCCGCTGAGAGTCAGTGACCTCTCATAGCGGGAGGTCTTGTCCGCAATCGTCGTGCCACTGCCGCGGCCAGCCGACCAGTCGGCGACCAACTCCACGCCCGCGTACGTGTCCGATGTCAGCAGGCGAGCCTCTTCCGCAATGGCTGCAGCAGGCAGCGCGCTCTGCCATGCGGTCACCTCGTCGATGGAGCCGTTGAAGGCCCAGTAACGCTTCCCGGCCCACAGATACCGGCCCATGTTGAACGGACCCGTGGCGGACCAGACGGCAGATGCGGTGCGCGTATCTTGCAGCACACCATTCACGTAGAACTTCAGCGCCCCGGTCGCTGGGTCGTAGCTGCCCGCCAAGTGCGTCCATGCTCCAGCCGTTGCCGGCACCTTCGCGACCACCCCGTAGTACGCGGCGCCGGTGTCTTCGTCCTTCTCCTTCACGCCGAACACCCAGGAGTCGTAACTCGACTCGTACCACATGAGAAAGGCGCTGTAGTTTTGGCCGTCCTGCGAGAGCACGACGCTGTCGCGGTCCTTGTTGTTCAGCCTGGCCCAGGCCGAGACGGTATAGGCCGAGCGGGTTTCCAGAACTGGACCGCTCGTCGCCGCGTAGGCGCCGGTGCCGTCGAGCGAGAGACCCTGGTCGGTCACCGGTGTGGCCAGCGGCTGGCCCTGGGCGTCCCGAGTCATCAGGCCTCTGCGGCCACGATCGTCACGGGCCGCGCCTGCACCCAACGTGGCATCTTGACGTGCCCCGTCCTCAGCGGACGCGGAGTCCACCGCCGGACCACTCGTCTCGTCGAAGTGCCACTGCCCGACCGGCCCTTTGGCGGCCACCAGGAAATCGGCCACGGTTTCTGCCCCATAGCGGCCACTACCGACGTTGTCCTTGGCTCGCACGTACAGACTGTGCGTTCCGGAGCGTTGAGGTGTGATCCTCACCGGCATGGACGAGACAGGTTCATCACCCGACCACTCGTCTTCCGAGGACAGCTTGTACTGGAACGCGACGACGGTGCCCTTGTCCGCTTCCGCTGCTGCGAAGGTGAAGGTGCCTGACTCGCCCGGACCTCCATGTGCCGCGCAGTCGTTGGTCTCGCACTCCGTGTAGGGCGCCCCGAAGGTCACCTGTGGTGCCTGGGGGGCCGTCGGGTCGACTTTGAAGTAGCACGGCGTGGTGTATCCGGTGTTCAGGCGATTGTCGCCCTTCTCGTCGTAGGACAGAGTCAGCGCCTTCAGGCGATAGAGCACGCCCTCTTGGAGAGCGGGCAGAACTCGCTTCTGGTAAGAGAGATGCCCGTCAAAGCCTGCGGTGGGGCTGTCGAGATCGGTGTGAGCGACGGTCCACGTCGAGCCGTTGTATTTCTCCGTACGCCACCGGATCCTCAGGTACGCCGCCGACTCCCCGCCGGCGGCGGTACGCGGCCGTCCCTGTGCAGTCGGGGTGGGGGAGGACACCACGCTCGGGCTGCCCGACTTGGTCGAGCACACATAGCTCTTGCCGGCGATGAGGCCGACCTGGGTCGGCAAGGCAGGCCGGGCCACGTACTTCACGGCGAGCACGGCATCGTTGCGGAACCGCTTCCAGGCTGCCGCATCCGACTCGTCGTGCGCCTTGAGCTCCAGTGTGAGGCGGGAGAAGTCTCCCGCCGCGAAGTTCTCCACCGTTGAAGTGAGGTTCTCGTTCGTCTCCTCCGGGTTGTCGTTGAACTCGATCGGTGCGTTCGGGGAGTCCGGATCGCACAGCGAGCCGCGCCCGGCGGAGACGTTCCGGTCCACCATCAGGTCCAGTTCCTTGGGCCGCGACGACCAGGTGGTAGCCGAGGAGACGTTGTTCGTGCGGACCAGGTCCACCCAGCGTGGGTCGCACTGGAACGCCCACGGCTCGGTCACACGGAACGTGGCGTCCAGAACTTGCTTGCCCTTCAGGCTGGCTGGCGAGAACTCGAAGTACAGCTTCTGCACGTATCCCGGACCGCAGTAGTAGCCGTTCCAGGCACCGCACTTGCCCGCGCCCTTGCCCTGGTCGTCGTCGCCGTTGCCCCAGCCGTAGGACTCGTAGCCGTCGCTGCGCAGCAGCGTCCGCTCCGACTCACCCCAGGTCACGGTCGGGTCGATGAAGAGCGGGAAGGCGTCGGCATCCGTCTTGCCGAGCATCACCGCGTCCGGAACGACCGAGAGCGAGTCCTTGGTGACGACGACGTCCATCTTGGCGACCTTGTCCCCCTGGCCGGGCTCCAGACCCGAGCCGGACGGCGCCAGCTCGGCAGGGTCGGCAGGTGCGGTGGGCTCCACCGGATCCCCGGCGACCACCTCGGCCCGCATCACCTGCGTCTGCGTGCCGGACGCCCCGCCCGCCGAGTCCCACATCCGCGCCGGCGGCGACTTGAACACCGTGAGGCCGCTGCCGTCGACAGCCAGGAGGTTGCCCGCCGCGCCCTCATGGACGTCCAGGCCCTGGGCCTTGAGTCCGAAGGTGAGCTTCTTCAGTTCCTCGTTCGCCGCCGCCTCAGGCGTCTTCACGACGAACACCGGCTGGAAGCTCTCGGGCGTCGCAGTCACCTGAAGGTCGACGCCGGGGAGGACATCGGCGTACACAGCGCTCGGGCCGTCCAACCGCGGAGCGGGCAGCTTGCCAGGCCACTCCAACTCCAGCGACCTGCCCTGATCCTCGATCGAGGCCAGGGGTTCCTTGTCACCACCCGCCGAGAAGTCGATGGCCACGGCGGAGGCCTTGGGCCCCACGGAACCGTCCGATCGCTTCTCCAGGGTCGCGTCCGGAGCTTGCCAGCCACCACCAGGCTTGGCCACCCGTACCGGAATCACCGACTGCTCCAGCGTGAAAGTGACACCGTCGAGGTTGGCATAAACCGTCGTCCGGTCCGTGCGCTCCCCCACCACCTCCACACGCTGACCGGATTCCCGCGCCTCGGCCAACGCCTGTTGAGCTTCGGTCGGACCCGTGGGGACCAGGTCTGCGGGAACCGCAGAAGCGGTTTGCGGCACCACAAGCAGCGTTGCCAGAACAGCGAACACCGCCGCTGCGGCTTTCACTCTCCACAAGCAGCCATGCCCATGACATAAGTCAGTTTCCCTGCCACCCCGTTCCAACAACACTGAGCCCCGCCCCCAGAGTCACGAAATCTTCAAATGTCCCCGCATTCAAACCGCATGCTCACAAGGAGTCAAGGATCATCACCCAACGCAGCTGACCCCTGGCTCACTCCTGGCTCAAATGCGACCCCAGGCGCACCCGTGCAAGCTTGTCTCGCAGCACCACACCGACCCGGGCCCAGCACTCGTCGGCACACCAAGAACGACCGGCACGCAGACCGGGATCCCTGCAGCACCCCTCCGGTGGCCGCTGCCGCGCGTGACGCCCTGACCCACCTGGTGGAGACCTGCCCGACACGGCGGTCAACTACGAACGGGGGTTCCAACAATGCGGAGTCCACGCCCGGCACCCTGCACGGCGCAGGCTGCTACAGCAGCGGGTCCAGGGCGACGGCCACACCGCACTCCGTGCAGGCGAGCACCACCCCGGCCGTCGAGCGCAGCAAGTCCAGGCCTCGAGCACGTCGATCTCCCCGGCACACGGAACACGCCCTGCTGCTCGAAGAGCCGAAGGACAGCCGATCACGACCACGAAACTTCCCCGGCTGACGGCTCCCAGCAGGTCTGTCACTCGACGCAGCGAGCTGCCGTGTCCGGCTGCGGAGTTCGTTCGTGGCCGTTCCTCAGGCGTGCCGGGCTACGGAACAGGATTGCCGTCTGGGTGGTCGTGGATCCAGGACAGGCCTCCCAGGTCGAGGCGTTGGCGGGTCCGGGTGACGGCCACGTAGGCCAGGCGGGCTTCAGCATCATCGATAGGGTCGGGGGGTGGCGGGGCGGCCGTCTGAGTGCCGGCGTGGTTGTCCTTGGCACGGGCGAAGTCGTCCGCGACGAGTACGCGGGGCCATTCCCGCCCCTTGGCCTTGTGGGCGGTGGAGACGGTGACCTGGGCGTGCAGTTCAGGGACGAGCCGAGCGACGGCAGTAAGAATGGCGTCGGTGCCATGGGTGTCGACGAGGCTGACCAGGGGCTGGAGGTCGCGTCCGGCCGGGTCATGGGCGGCGTAGTCCTGCAGGTCGCCCCAGGTGGGGAAGAGGATCAGTTCGGGGTGGTGGGTGCGGCGGCCCTCCTTGAGGTCGCGGGCTGCAAGAGCCAGAGCGTGCAGGCTGTCCCCTCCCCCGGCCAGGGCCACTTGGTGTCCGGTGTTCATGAGGGTCATGACCTGGGCCATGGCGCCGACGTTGGTGCGGCACAGGACCGCGTCGGGGTGGGTGACGGGGCCGAGTTCGGTGACCAGGGCGGGGGTGCCGGTGAGGCGGATCGGGGCGTCGGCCAGGTGGAGCCAGCGGTTGGCTTCCGCGGCAAGGTCGGGGCCGAAGCGGAAGGACTGTGACAGGGTCAGCTGGTTGCCGTCGAAGCCGGTCATGACGTCTTTGGCGCCGCGCCAGTGGTAGATGGCCTGGGCGGAGTCGCCGACCATGACCAGTTGGGCGTGGTCGCGCTGGTTGAGGAAGATCTGTTCGACGGCGGGGTTGGTGTCCTGGGCTTCGTCCAGCAGCAGGAAGTCGGCGTCGATGCGTGGTCGGGTGAGGCCCAGATCTTGAGGTAGTGGTCGTGGTCGAAGCGGACGGCGCCGTCGTCGGGATGTTGCAGGTCGGCCCAGGCTTTGCAGGCGAACGGCACGATGTGGGTGGCGAGTTGGGTGTGGAGGTCGGCGTCTTCCAGGCCGCGCAGGCGGGGCACGTGGTGCGGGGTGATGGCTTCGTCGGCGGTGTGGCAGAAGCAGGTGAGGGTGTGCAGGGTGGCGTTGGAGAGGGCTTTCTGTGTCACCTCGCGCTCGCTGATGTGGATGGCTTTGGTGATGCCCAGGGCTTGTCCGGTCTGCCAGGCCGGGCGGCGGGGAGCGCCCAGGCGGCGGGTGTAGCGGTGTCCGACGGCCGCGTAGGCGAGGGCGTGGGCGGTCTTGCACAGCACGTTGCGGGGGAAGCGGGTGGCAGCGTCCTGGGCGATGGCGCGGTTGTAGGCGAGGTAGCGGCCGCGGCGTTGGGTGGCGCGGGCGAGGAGGGCGAGGGTGGTGGTTTTTCCGGTGCCAGCGCCGGCTTGCAGGGCCAGGTGGTGGCCGGCGTGGAAGGCGTCGGCGGCTGCCGTCTGTTCATCGGTGGGCTTCATGGGGTGGGGCTTTCGGGGAGGCGGGTGAGCACGTGCCCGACGGCGGACAGCAGGTAGGCGGGTGTGGTGTGGGCCAACAGTTGGCGGACCTCGTGGTCGAGGCGGTGGGTTTCCTGGTCGGCGTGTTCGGCCAGGGCCCGGTGTACGGCCAGTTCCATCACATGTTCGGGGCTCTGGCCCTCGCGGCGGGCTGCGGCTGCGAGAGCGGCGTGCACGGTGGGCGGGAAGGCGACGTTGAGCAGCACCTTGTTGTCGGTGTCGGGGTAGTGCGTGGTGATCACGTCGATGGGCAGCTGCTCGCCGAGCCGGTGGCGCAGCCGACGGGCGGCTCGGTGGGGGGTCTTGGCGGGCACAAGAGCCATGAGGCGGGTGGCGTCGTGGTTGGCGGCGAGCGGCAGCCTTCGGGCGGCGCGGTGCAGGGCTGCCGGGGCAAGGGGGTGGGTCAGGACGATCTCCAGGGCGTGGTGCGGCATCGTCACCTCCTTCCGCTGAGGGGGTGCGGGAGGCGGGTGTTGATGTGTGCTGCGTGCAGGAGGGGGTCGAAGACATGCCATCCGGTCAGGGCGAGGTCGGCGGCGCCGGGGGCGGCTGTGTGGGCCGGGCAGCGCTGGGTGCGCCAGCGCAGTTGTTCGGCGTAGGGGAGGTGGCCGAGATCGTAGATGGCTGCCAGCTGCGTGGGCAGGGTGAGTTGGCCGTACTGGGGGCCGATGGGCAACAACCTCCAGCGGCCGGCCGGGAGGCTCGGGTCGTGTACGGGGCGGGGGCAACGGTGGCGCCGGCGGGTCTGGGCCACACATTGGATGGCGTCGACGGGGCTGCCGGCGAGGTAGCGGCACAGGAGCAGCTGGACGATGGGGCGGGCGGGGGGTGTGGTGACTGTGTCCGGTTGCACGGTGGCGGGTGGTACCGGGGTGAGGGCGCCGGTGTCGATGAGACGGCGGGTGCGCAGGGCGAGCCGGCGGCGCAGGGTGTCCAGGTGTGGCCCAAGGTACGGGGCCGGGGCGTGGCGGGGGCAGATGACGGTGTGGGAGATGCGGCACCAGGTGCTGCCGTCGCTGTGGGGGTGGGCGATGCCTCCGCTCAGGTGCCAGCGGCAGGGTTCGGGGACTTGGTGCGTGGCCAGTTCAGCGGGATGCAGGGCGACGGGCTGCTGGTCGGTGCGCTGGTACGTGTCGATGCGATTGCCGCAGCGGCGGCAGTGGCCGCTTTGCCCGGTGCGCAGCAGGCGGCTTGGGCTGGTGGCGGATACCCGCAGCGGGCGGCGGGTGTGCGGGGTGCGGGGGCTGCCGTCCCAGTGGTGGTGGGCCGGGTGGTGGGGTCGCATGCGGGGACCGTGCCAGGCGAGGTGCGGGAACAGGCAATGCGTGTGGGGGTGTGTCGCCCGGTCGGACCAGTCGTACCGAACGCGTGGACTATGTGTCGGTTATGCGTTCCATTTCGCTCGCCGGTCCGGGTGATTTGCGATGCGTGTCCGTCGGATCGCGTGAGGGCTCAGGCAGTTTGCGTGCCGGGTGGGGTGTGGTCGCTGCAGAGGCTGCCCAGCAGGTGCTCGAGTGAGACGTCGAAGGTGTGGGCGAGGGTGTGCCAGGTGGTGAGGCTGCCGGTGGTGCGGCCGTGTTCGAGGTCGATGAGGGTGCGCCTGGCCAGGCCGCTGCGGTCGGCGAGTTGGTCGTATGTCCAGCCGCGTTCGCCCCGCAGGCGCGCGAGTTCGATGCGCAGCGCGTTGAAGTCGGGGTCGGGCGGCAAGATCCTCACTCCACCATCCGACGGTGCAGACACCTGCCCTGTCAGTGCAGACTTCTGCACTATCTGCCCGGGTGGGGGTGATGTTTACGGTGCAGGGCTCTGCACTAGCGTGCGGAGGCCTCCGGCACCCACGGCCGGGGCAGCAGTCATCGCGGCGTAGACAGACAGGAGGACGACTAGCCGATGAGGCTTGGCGGCGCGCATCAGGCAGTGCGGCGTATCTGGACGGTGGAGCTGCGTGCGCAGGCGGACGGCCCCCGCCTGGTCTGCCCGCACTGCATCACCCATCCCCTTCCCACAGCCTCCTCCGCGCGGTCCGCGGCGCTGGCGCACCTGGCCTGCCATGCCCGCGCTGACGCCATCCCCCGGCATCTGCGGATCTGCCAGTGCCGCGAGCGGGGGTGCACATGGCACCCGCGGCACCGCGGGTGCGCCGGTCCGGTGCTGCTCGCGCTCACCCGTGACCGAAGCGGCCGTATCTGGCGGCTGGCCGATGCGTGCAAAGCCTGTGCCGCGGCGACCAGTCGCACCGCCGCCGTGCCCGACACCGTGCTCATCCCTCGCCGACCCGCCGCTTCTCCTCCCCCGGTGCGGCGGCAGTTCCATGATGAGTGTCGGCGTGTGCGGGAGATGCTCACCTACCTCGCGTCCGCGCTGGGTTGTGTCACTTCTCCAGCAGCCCGGCTGCTCGCCCTGCAATGCGCCCTGCGCGCCGACACCAACGGTTGCGCCCTGCTGCCGGCTGGCCTGTTGCGCGGCATGCGCCTGCACCGGCGCGCCGAGGTGTGGCAGGAGCTGGCCCGGGACGGCTGGCTCGGCCTGCCCGCCACCCGGGCGGCGTTCATGCAGGTCCGGCTGCTGGACGACGCCATCCTGGATCAGGCTCCAGGCCGCAGCGCTCGCCGACGTGCCGCCCACTGGGCCCTGCACCCCTCTCCCCTGGCCACGCCGCCGGAGGCGGCACCGGCAGAACGTCTGACGGCCCTGGTGCTGGCATCCCACACAGACCTGTCCGGCACCGCTGCTGACATGGCTGTCGTTGCCCGCCTGTGCGGACACTCGCGTCGGCAGACGGGAGAACTCCTCGACCGGCTCGTGGCAAGCCGCACCCTGGCGGCCTGGCACCATCAACCGGACACCGACGAAGTGCACTGGAAGCCCGCACCGCAGCACCGCCTCCCCCTCAGCCACACGCACAGGCCTGCACCCTGACCACTGCCCTGCCAAGACCCGTCCATCGACTCGCCATACGGCAGAGAGCTATGCGGCCGTCTTCCGTACTATCGCTACGACAAGGATGTGCGTCAGTAACTGCCGCCACCTCCACGGCAGCAGGCGGGACAGCATCAACCTTCGACTTCGCGTACGCCACGGGCTTGCCGCCCATCGGCTGCGTCACCCAGGAAGGGTGTGAGCATCATGTCCGAAACCACTGCCCAGACGACCGAGTTGACCTCCCAGTACAGCGCTCAGGTGGCAGGCGACCTGGAACGCAACCTCAAGGAGCAGGAACGTCTCAGCGGTGAGATCGAAGCGCTGCAGCAGCAGCTGGCCGCCGTGCGGCACGATCACACCATCCTGGTGAACCTCCAGCAGGCTCTCGGTGTGCCGGCGGCGCCCGATGCGCCTGCGGCCGAGCCCGTCACGGCGGTACCCGCCCCTCGCAAGAAGGCCGCGGCAGCATCGGTTGAGGCCAAGCAGACGAAGACCGAGAAGACCGCCCCGGCGAAGAAGCGGGCCAGCAAGAAGACCGCCGCCGCGGCGCCGTCCCCTCAGTCCGCTCTGCCCAAGCTGGTGGACCTCGTGCGGGAACACCTGGCCGGCCAGGACGAACCTCGCTCGGCCGCCGAAGTCACCACCGCGCTGGGACAGCAGCATCCCGAGCGCGCAGTGAAGACCACCGTGGTGCGTACGACGCTGGAAGGGCTCGTGGCCAAGAACCAGGCTCAGCGCACCAAGCAGGGCACATCCGTGTTCTACACCGCCCCTGAGGCAGCGGCTCCCGAAGCCGGCGAGCAGACACCGCAGCAGTCCGCCTGATGCCCCGAGCGCTCTTGGTCGACCGCATCATGCGCTGCTGCTGCGGCTGAGCGTCGCATGGGCCGGGCCCGTCCCGCAGGCCTGTGGTCGCATCTGCCGGGGCGAGGCCGGGCGTGTCCGTCAGGCCGCGCGGACAGTTGCGCGGGGACTCAGGTATGACGTACAGCGTGGCGGCGGGCCGCTGTCGCCGACAGGACCAGGTAGCGGACCTTGCTCGCGTCCAGGCCCGTCACGGCTGCGGCAGCCGTGCTGCTGTAGCCGCGCCGCCAGCGCAGGACCCGCATGCGATGGGTACAGCAGACTCGTCGCTGGTCCCTGGAACATCGCCAAGAGCGATGCGTGGATCCAGAGCATCATCAATCAGCGGGGGCGCCAAGTGCGAACCTCGAGGTGGATGATCTGGGCATCGGCCTGGATGCGTCCTGTTTCCGTGAGCCATTGGTGGACGGCTGCGGTGACGTCTCCGCCTGCTGCGTCGACGCGGCGGGCGAAGTCGGCGGCGTCGAAGCCTCCGGTCTGGGCGGAGCCGTAGGAGCGTTCTTCTGTGTGGTCTGCGCGTTGGGTGACGTCGCGGCGGATGCCGGGTGAGTCGGTGCGGCTGCCGGAGGGATGGACGTAGGCGGTCTTGGCAAGGCGGACGGTGAAGGCCAGGCGCAGTCCATGGGAGGCGGCTTCGGCGATGAGAGGACGCAGCCGGGTGGAGCCGGAGGCGATGGCCTGGGTGCCGACGCGGCCGGTGCCGGTGCCGGTGGGGGTGATCAGGACGGCTTTGCTGCGGACCCGGGCGGGGGCGCCGGAGGAGGTGGTGCGGCGGGTGATGTGGCGAGCAGCGATCGCGGTCAGTTCGGGCAGGTCGGTGATGCCGCCGGCTTCGACGGCGGTGAGTACGTCGCGCAGGGCGCTGACGAAGGCCGCACCTTTGTTCTTTGTGTAGAACTGCGAGACCAGGGACGGGTCTCGGTCAATGATGCGGGCGATATCGCGTTTGGTGTAGCCGGCGTGCTGGAGTTGGTCGGCGAGGCGGGCTGCCTCGTTCAGTTCGCGTTGCGGCTGGGGGCGGTTGCTGCGGCGTCGTGGCGGCATCATGCCTCCTGGCTGGCGGTGAGGGCGGCGCGTCCGGCATCGCGCAGGGCGAGGAGCTGTTCTTCGGTGGTGGGCGCGGGGACGGGGCCGCCCAGGTGGCCGCGCAGGAGGTAGTCGCCGGGCTGGTGGTGGTAGGGCCAGTTGTGGGGCTGGGTGAGGTAGAGGGCGTCGGTGCGGAAGGCGATGACGGTGCCGGGCGGGGTGTGCAGGGCACCTGCGTAGGTGTCGTCGTCGCGGTGGCGCTGGGTGAGGAGGGCGGCTCGGGCTCCGGACCAGATGGCGGCGGCCCATTCGGGATGGGCGTTGGGGTCGCGGCTGAAGCCGGTGGGCTTCTGCCAGGTGATCAGGTTGTCGTCGAAGCCGATGATCTCGGCGTCCGGGGGGACGTCACGCTCCATGGTGCGGGGGGTGGTGCCGGTGACCATGCGGGGGCGCTGGGCGAAGGAGCCGATGCCGTACAGCAGGATGGAGCGCACGGCGCGGGAGGCGAGGTGGGCGGCGCGGGCCTGCTGGGCATCGCCCTGGAAGTGGGCCTGGGCGGAGAGGTTGGTCCAGGTCTCCTTGAGCTTCTTGGCCCAGTCGTCCAGGGGTTTGCCGTCCTCCCACAGGATGCCGTCGAGAATTTCAATTCTCCACGGGGTGATGGGGTTGGTCAGGGCGGTGTGGATTTCGGGGCCGCCGGCCCAGGTGGTGAAGGTGGTGCCGGGGATGGCCGGGTAGTGCCAGGCGCGGTCGCCGGGGGCGGGAGCAGGGAGGAGGCCGACGTGGTCCCAGGTGTCGGGGACGGTCACGCGGACCTGCCAGTGCCCGCACCCGTACAGGGCCCGCATCTGTTCCTTCTCCGACCAGGCGGAGAAGGTCGCGGCGGTGATGCGGCGGGGTGTGCCGACGGGGGATTTCCAGGTGTGCTTGGCGTAGGCGATCGTGCGGTCGTATTCGACGAGTTGGGGCAGTTGTCCGGGCACGCGGGGCGGGGTGATGAGCTCGTTGCGGCCCTGGCCTGCGGTGGCGTGGAGCAGGCCGCGCAGTTCTTCCGAGAGGACGGGGAAGCCGTCGGCGTACTGGCCGCGGGTGGGGATGGTGCGGGTCCACAGGTCGCGGCCGGTCTGTGACGGGGAGCCCATGATGACCGCATCGGGCCAGTGGCGGCGCAGGGCCTGCCACAGCAGCACGAACGCGTCCCGGACGGTGGCCGGTTCGTCGCCGCCGGTGTCGAACCACTCCCCCACCGAGCGGATCTCCGCGTGGCTGTCGCCTTGGTCGCGCTGGTAGCGGCCGACGGGGTTGCGGGCGTGGACGAAGTGGCCGGCCATCCGGTCGCGGCCGCGGCCGGTGTCGGTGCGCCAGCCCGGGGCTGGCGCGTTGAGCCAGGCGGCGACGGCGTCGCGCAGGTAGGGGTGGCGGTCGGCGTCGCGGTGCCATGGGTCGCCGGCGGTGATGTAGATGCGCTCCACGCCTTCGGGAACGGTGTGGAAGACGGCGGTGAGGATGTCCGCGGCCGAGCGGCTGGCGAGGTCGAGCTGGTGGGTTTGGTTGCGGTGGACCAGGACGCCTGTGTCGGTGTCGAGGAAGACGGTGGAGCGGGCCTGCTGGGTGAAGTTGGGCCGGGTAGAGGCCAGGCCTGAGGTGTGGGCGAACCAGGCGTCGCCGCTGGTGCCCGAAGGGATGGCGGGCAGATCCCGGGGGGCGTCGATTGCTGCAGGCGGTTCGGGGGCCGCAGCTCGCTCTGGGAGCGGTGGCGGAGCGGAGAACGCGGCAGTGGCCGTCATCGCGGGAGCGGCTGCTCCCGGCTGCGGTGCGAGCGGTGCGGGGTCGGCAGCGGCCCGGGCCGGGGACGGGTCGGGGACTGACGGCTGCGGGGCGCCGTTTCCGGCGAGGCTGTCGGGTGCCAGGGCGGGGGCGAGGGCGACGACGTCGGCTACACCCAGTCCGGCCGCAGGGGCGATCCGCTCTGCCTTGGCTTTTTCGTGGGAGGCCAGCTGGACGATCTTCTTGTTGCGGTCGGCTTCCAGTTTCGCCAGCTCCGTCCGCGCCTTCTTGATCGCGTCCCGCACGGTGCGCAGCTCGGTGAGCGCTGTGTTGTAGCTCTGTGCGTCCATCGGGGCTTCCTTGTCCGGGCCGGGTTCAGTCGGAGGAGGGCGTGGAGACGTAGGCGATGGCTCCGCCCGAATGGGAGGTGAGCCGGGTGCCCAGCAGCAGCTCGGCGAGTCGGCGGTCACCGTCGATGCTGGAGGTGATCACTGTGTGCGGGGTGGCCAGGTCGGTGACGTAGCCGGCCAGGCGGGCGTCGGGGAAGGCGTGACGGCCCTCGGTGTTCTTCTCCCAGCGTTCGAGCCCGGTCAGTACGGCCACCACGTAGCCGGACAAGGTGACCGGCAGCACTCCCCCGGCCGCGACGCTCGCCGCGTCGCACCGCCACCAGCCGCGCAGTGCCTTCAGGAGGCTGTCGGGGGTGAGGGTGGCGGCGAAGCCGATCCAGTCGCGGTCGGCGTCGTCGGCGGGCTGGGCGGTGTCGACGCGCAGGACGGCGATCTCTTGGGTGTCCAGCTGGTGCAGGGGGGCGTGGTGGCGCGCGCTGAGGGCTTGTACGGCTCTGAGGGGGATCATGACGCGTACTCCGCGGCGGGAGAGTCCGGGGAGCAGTTCGGCCTGGACGAGGCGCCGGAACGTTGTGATGGCGCAGCCGAGTTCTTCGGCTGCCTGGCCGGTCGTCAACAGCATGCACACCACCTTCGTCCATGCGTACTCTGATATCTGATTTGGGACTCATTTTAGTGTGCGGATTGAAAGGTCGTCAAAGAGCACTCCGCACCTGCAGGACGGGGCCTTCCGCTGGAGGCAGCGGCGTGGCTGATCTACCGGAACGGATGGAGCAGCGGCAGAGCCGGGCGCACCTTGACGACGGGCCGAGTCGGCGCACCAGAGGGCTCCGTTGAGGCCGGACCGGCGCTGCCGGACCCGGCAGGCCCGGCCGGGGAGGGTGCACGCTGCCGGACCGCGGCGCGCACCGGGGTCCGGCAGCGGGGTCGAACAGCAGCAGCTGAGGCCGGGCGCTCCACCGGTTCCACAACGTCCCGCTCCAGCGGGCAGCTACCGTCCTCTGGTTGTGAGGGGAGTCCGGACCGCTGGCAGCCCGGGGCGCGCGAACCGCGGCGAGGGCGGTGAGCGGTCGGGTGGTGTCGCGTGCGTGGCGGCGGAGTGCAGGGCGATGTTGTCGTAGCCCGTCAGCCGGAGGGCGCCGATGGCCAGGTTCCGCAGACCTGCCATCGCGCGGGGAGCGTTGCCGGTGCGGTGCTGCGGCACCGTCCCGGTCTCCTGCACCTCCGCGTACACGGCCGGGCGTCCGGGTCGGCGCCGAGGACGACCCGGGCGGTCGAGCGGGATCTAACGAAACTGCCGGCAGGGCCGACCGGGTGCTCAGCGGCGCGTAGAGCGTGTGCAGGGATCCTTCCTCCGGAAGACTTGCCTTCCGCAGGAGTCCACTCTCCAAGGAGCCTTCGTGCCCGATGACTTGGTAGTCCCCCGGCCGGGTTTGTCCGCGTTCGAGCGTACGAACGCTCCTGATGTCGACACTGTCTCCCAGGTCATGCAGGTCCTCGGCATCGGGGCGCAGCTGAGCGGCCACCGGGACCTGGTGTCGGAGCAGGGTGCGTCGGACCGCGGCCTGATGGCGGAGCTGGAAGTCCCCCGCGTGGCTGAGCTCGGCGACAGAAGGGTCAGTCCAGTCGAATGCGATGTGTATGTGAGGGATCGGTACGGGGACTCCATCGCTCGTGCTCTGACCGGGCCGCTGGCTGCCGTTGATCACAGAGAAGCCCGAAGGGTCCTGTGGAGGGACCTGGGCGGCTCGGAGCCGGTAAGGAGATGAGCGGAGCCACCAGGTCGCGGCCGTTGCCTTTCTCCTCGCCGCGCTGCACTCCGTCCACGAGGGCGAGCTACTGCGGGTCACTGCCGCATCGGAACTCACCTGGCAGGGATTTCCGGTCGCGCGCCGCGGGACCCGGGGCCAGCCGGACAGCGCCGATCAGGCCCTCATGAGCGCCTTGGAGACTGGGACCGCCTCCGACTCCGAGGACGTCCGCGTGATGGCCGGCAACGCCCTGGCCCGCCTGGCAGAGGCAGACGAGGCCCTGACGGCCGATGCCGAAGCCCCCGCTGCGCCGGGCCCGTCCGACGCCGACGCGCAGAATGCCCAGCCCCTTGGCGGGGCTGGCGCGACCGGCGGAGCCCTAGAGTCGGTGATCATCCACGGCACCTGGGCGAACCATGGGCCCACCGGCCAATGGTGGAGGCCAAAGGGTACGAAAACCTTCCACGACTTCCTCCTGCACGAAAACGTCGGGCGAAGCCTCTACGACGGGGACGACTGCTTCGAATGGTCGGGGAACGACCGTAACCACCAGCGATACGTCGTCGGCAAGGCCCTGAGGTGGTGGGTCGACCGGCCACAGGGCAGCGGCCGGCTGAAGGCGGCCTTCGCCCACAGCCACGGCGGCACGGTACTGATGTCGGCTGCCGCCCACCAAGGCCTCCAGGCTGAAGGTTCCGGCGTCGGCCTGGACGCCCGCCGTCGAGGCCGACGGCGAGATCCGTGACGGCGCCTGGGTCGCCGAACTCACCGGCGATGTCCTGGACGGCTGGCCGAAGGGCATGCGGCTGATCGTCCGGAAGGAACGGCCGGTGCCCTGGAGCACAGTTGAGACTCACGGACGCGGACGGCATGCGGCTGACCTGTTTCGCCACCAACACCTCCGGCCGGCCGATCGCCGAGCTCGAGCTCCGTCACCGGCTGCGAGCCCGGGCCGAGGACCGTATCCGGGCCGCCCGGGCCACCAGCCTGCGGAATCTCCCTTTGCACCGCACCGCCCAGAACCGGATCTGACTGGGGATCGTGCAGATCGCACTGGACCTGCTGGCCTGGATGCCGATGCTCGCACTGACCGGCAAGTCCAGGCTCTGGGAGCCCCGCCGACTGCGGCTCCGTCTTTTCACCACGGCGGGACAACTCGTGACCACCGGCCGTCGGCGGATCCTCCGCCTGGCCCGGCACTGGCCCTGGACCAGCCACATCACCACAGCTCTCGAACGGCTCGCACTCCTGCCGAACCCCGGCTGACCAACGGATTCCCCGTCCCTACGACAGCAGCTCAACGCTCGGAGCAGTGGAACCCGGCGCCGCCCCGAGGCGACATTCGGGCCCTGGGCCTGCACAGCCTTCGCCCACGGCACGAAAACGGTCCACCGACTCCGTCGGCGGACCGTCACGAAACTTCGAGGCTAGGTATCGATGCAGGACGTCATGTGGCGGATCAAGCAGACCAGTCGCTTTCTAAACGCTGCGAAGTGCCGCTAAAAATTCATCTCCGGGATTTTCTCCGGATTTCCATACGAAAGAACCCGCAGGAGCCCATCCCGAAGGACCGAGACGTCCACCTCGGATGTGATTCCGATTTCGATTTCAGGATCGGTCAAGCTAAATCGCTCGGCCGCTTCATCCGAGAAGCAGAACTGAATTTTCGCCGGCGAAATAGTCACCTTCCTGACACCTCCGTAATGGACTCTACCTCCATCATTGACGACGCAGTAAGAATCCATACCAAGCCTTCGATCCTGCTCGTCAGGCTCTTCCAATTTACATTGGAAGATGAAGTTTCCGTCGTCACCATACTCGTCTGCAGCAATCCCGACGATGAAACATGAGTCCGGAAGGTTCTCACCAGAAGAAGCTACTGAAATTTCCCAATCGAGACGCTCCACCATCTACTCACTCCTTAGGCATCCACACATTACCATCGCCCCAATGGTAAACCCATCTAGTCCCCGTCTCAGTCGCGGCGCGACTCATCGCCCCCTGGCATTGACTGCAAGGCTCATCGAGGCCATAGACCGTCACTTTATCACCCTTGTTGACAGGAACCAGGTTTGCGTATGGGTCGTTGGGCACAGGAACTGTGGCGCTTCCACCAGACATACGGCCAGCTCGAGATTCTGTGTGACTCGCCTGCGCGTTGTTCGGAAACCCGAGGGAATGTTCCTCCGGAGTCATACTGCCGCTGCGAAGCATGTAAGTATTTTGCAACTCGCCGTTAGCGTTGCGCACCTCAACTACAGCCCAGCGAGTAGGCTTCTTAGCGCTATCACCCTTTGAAGGGCCTACCATGCTACCCGTGTACGGCTTGTTCTTCGATCCGTAGACGGGCCTATGGGAAAATATGGCCGCCAGTGCACTCGGAACGCGATAGTTATCGCTATTTACATCATAGCCATAGCCTGCCACCCAGTTATCAAATTGCGCTCCATAGTCACAGCCGGGACTTCCGGGTTCACCACCATTCCGGCAGTCGCTATCAAAAATCCAGCCGAAATACTCTGCAGTATGGGGAACGTTGCTCACTATGCCGTAGAAGGTTTCTCCGACTGTTGAACAAACTCCGGAAAGAAATCCCCAGGAGGAGCAACCATCAGCGCTCTTTGCACCATTACCAGTTCCACTGGTGGAACTGGCACCGTTGCGGGACTGTAAGACGTTCGGTGTAACTCCCGATCATGGAAGATGCATCGATGACCAGTGAGAACGTGTTCGGATCTGAGGCTGTCGAGCCCGTGGA
>NZ_JBVJAB010000027.1:3313-113396 GCF_055591025.1 Streptomyces sp. NPDC041784 | reverse complement strand
TCGGCAACCGACGACAACGCCGCTGGGGGTACCCCCTCTGGGGGAGGGCGTGCCACACCCCGCGTCTGCGGCATGATCGGCCGGACAGGTCCTAGCCGTACCGGCCCAGCGAAACGCCCCCGCCGGTGAGTAACGGCGGGGGCGTTCTGCGGGCGGGAGAGGGGCTGAGGCCGGTGGCGGCGGCGCCGGCTACTTGTATGTGATGTCGGAGGACGAGAACTTGCAGGTGGTTCCGTCCGCGCCGGTGCCGAGCTCGGTGGGCTCCTTGCCGGTGTTGTTGCCCTTGAAGCGCACGCAGGTCTTGACCTTCTTCTTCGGGTCGCCCTGGATGCGGATCTTTGACATCGTGACGGTGTTGCCGAAGTTGGCGTTGACACCGGCGATCACCTTCAGCGGCGCCACGAGGTCGATGTCGCTCAGCACGATCGTGCGCTTGTACTGCGTCTTGCAATTGCCGCAGGAGCGCACCAGCTTGCCGGAGTTCTCCACCCGGAAGCCGGTCACGACCAGCTTTCCGGCGCCGTTGAACTGGAGCACCTTGTCGGAGCCGTTCTTCGCGCCACCGCCGATCACCTTGTAGACGGCCGACGACGACTTGCCCTTGAAGCTCGCCGCGTCCTCGCCGACGTCCAGCCACCACACGTTCTGGAGCGTGCAGGAGCCCTTGCAGTGGACGCCGTCCGCGCCCGGCGTACCGATGATCACGTTCTTCAGGACGGCACCGTCGGCCAGCTCGAAGATCGGGTCCTGGCCCTCGTCCTGGCCGCTGCCGCCCAGCTCACCCTGGCCGTAGAACTTCTTCAGCTTGCCGTCGTAGGTGCCCGACACCTTGATCGTCGAGGTGACGGCCTTGTTGCCGCTCGCCGTCGGCCAGACGGACGCCGCGCCCGCCGACGACAGCAGCGTCGTGGTGACGATCGCCGCGCCGGTGATGCCGAGGGCGGTGGAGCCCGCGATCAGCGCCCGCCGACGGGTGACCCTGCGGCGGTGACGGACGGGCGGCTGTGCTGACGCAGTCATGTGCCGATTCCTCAAGTGGGTGGTGACTCTTGCGCCTTGTGGTCGCCACCGGCCGGGGAAAGGGTTGCCGCTGTTTCAGCTGTTTCGGAAGATTCTTCGCGGCACTGCGCGACCTCACGGCCGGGCTACGAGTCGCCGTCGTCCGTGTCGTGGCCGGTGAAGCCGCCGCCCAGGGAGCGGGCCTTGCCGTCCGACTCGCCCGTGATCACATAGCTGTCGCCCGCCGCGTCCCGGCCGCCGCGGTCGTGGTCGTACTGCCCGGCGAACACCCACTCGCCCGCGGGGACCGTACGGCCCTCCTTGAGCACCCAGGTGTAGACCACCAGCCCGTCCTGCTCGGTGACGGTGAGCGTGAAGTCGTCCTCGGGCAGGGAGCGCCAGGCACCGGCCGAGGACACCCCGCCGGTCTGGGCGATCCTCAGCTGCACGGTGAGCGCGGTGATCTCCTGCTTCGCCTTCAGCGTGACGTTGCTCTGTGCCCAGAAGTCGTTGCTGTGCGGATCCACCGAGCCGTCGGACCAGAGCGGCCCGTCGTCGTCATCGGTGTCGCCCGGCAGCAGGGTGACGGCCGGCGTGGAGGGCGCCGACGAGGTGCTGGGCGTCGGGGAACTGCTCGGCTTCGCCGGCTTCTCGCCGCTGCCGCCGCCGGACGTCGGCGTTGCCTTCGGCGAGGCCGGGGGACGGCTCGTCGCGTCCGGGGACTCCACCGGCGGGGAGGAGACGGCGACCGTCTGCGGCGACGGGGTGTCGTCCTTCACCGCGGAGGCCACCGCGTAGCCGCCGATCGCGAGCATGCTCGCGACCGCGGCGGTCGCGCCCACGATCCGCGCCCAGCCCCACACGAGCGGGCGGGTCGCCCGGTGGGCGCGCCGGTCCTGCCGCTGCCCCGCCACGCCGCCCGCCATGCCGCGCTCGACCCGCGCCAGGATGCGCGCCCGGTCGGGTTCGTACGCCTCGGCCGCCTCGTGCAGCCGGGCGCGCAGTTCGTCGTGCACGTCCCGCTGCATGGTCATCGATTCCTTCCCGAGGCCTCGCCGGTGCGAGCCATCGCGTGCACCTTCAGCGGGGCTCCCTTGGCACCGAGCAGCTTCTGCAACTCGGCCATTCCCTTGGAGGTCTGGCTCTTCACCGTACCCACCGAGATCCCCAGGGCGAGCGCGGTGTCCTTCTCCGAGAGGTCGAAGGCGTGCCGGAGCACCACGCAGGCCCGTTTGCGGAAGGGGAGTCTACGCAGTGCCGACTGGACGTCCACCACGCCCGCCACGTCGGGGTTCTCCGTCTTCTCCTCGCGCTGCGACCAGAACAGGGCGATCCTGCGCCGTTCACGGACGGCGCTGCGGATGCGGGTGCGGGCCAGGTTGGCGACGACGCCTCGCGCGTACGCCACCGGATGGTCGGCCGCGCGCACCCGGTCCCAGCGGTTCCACAGCGCCAGCAGGGCGTCCGCCGCCAGGTCGTCGGCGGCATCGGCCTCGCCGGTCAGCAGATGGGCGAGACGGGCCAGTTCGGCGTAGTGGCGGTCGAAGAAGGCATGAAATTCCACGGAGGCGGCGTCGTCGACGACTGTGCCCACGGGTGACCTCTTCTCGGTGCGGCTTTCGGCACCGGCGGGGGAGCCGGCTGTGCGTGTCATGTGAATGACATGGGGATGTCCCGGGGAGAGGTCGGGACGAGATCCGGAAGCGTAGCAGTGCTCTATCACCCGGATTGGTACGGGGGTTCGAACACCGTGTGGCGGGCCGACCAGGGGGCGAGCCCGATTCCGTAACACGGCGAAAACCTGAAGACGGTTCAACACAGGAACAATCCAGCCAGCATCCGCACACCGATCAGCAGGCAGCAAGGAGCGACACGTCATGTCCGAAACGAAGCAGGCGGCCGACCGCGCGAGCGCACCGCCACCGGCGGTGAACAGCGTCGACCGGTTCTTCAGGATCTCCGAACGGGGCTCCACCTTCGGCCGGGAGATACGCGGCGGCCTCGCCACGTTCTTCACGATGGCCTACATCCTTGTCCTGAATCCCATCATCCTCGGCAGCGCGAAGGACAAGTACGGCCACTCGCTCGACTTCGTCCAACTCACCACCGCCACCGCCCTGGTGGCCGCCGTGATGACGATCATCATGGGCGTCGGCGGCAACCTGCCGCTCGCGCTCGCCGCCGGCCTCGGCCTGAACGCGGTCGTCGCCTTCCAGATCGCCCCGCTGATGAGCTGGGACGACGCGATGGGCCTCGTCGTCCTCGAGGGCCTGCTGATCTGCGTGCTGGTGGTGACCGGGCTGCGCGAGGCCGTCATGCACGCCATCCCGCAGCCGCTCAAGCAGGCGATCAGTGTCGGCATCGGCCTGTTCATCGCGTTCATCGGCTTCGTCGACGCCGGCTTCGTCAGCCGGATCCCGGACGCGGCGGGCACCACGGTTCCCGTCCAGCTCGGCGGCACCGGCACCCTCTCCGGCTGGCCGATCCTCGTCTTCTGTCTCGGTGTGCTGCTGACCGTCGGACTGCTCGCCCGCAAGGTCAAGGGCGCCATCCTGATCAGCATCGTGACCATGACCGTGCTCGCGATCGTCATCAACTCGATCGCCGACATCAAGTCCTGGGGCCTGACCACGCCGTCCTGGCCCGACAAGATCGTCGACACCCCGGACTTCGGGCTGATCGGTCACTTCAGCCTGTTCGGTGCCTTCGGCGCGCCCGGCGTCGGGGTCATCACCGTCGTCCTGCTGGTCTTCACGCTGGTCCTGTCGGACTTCTTCGACACCATGGGCACGGTCGTCGGCATCAGCGCGGAGGCCGGGCTGCTCGACGAGGAGGGCAAGGTCCCGAACCTCGGCCGGGTGCTGCTCATCGACGGTGCGGCGGCGGTCGCGGGCGGTGCGGCCTCGTCCTCCTCCGCGACCTCCTACATCGAGTCCGCGGCCGGTGTCGGCGAGGGCTCGCGCACCGGCTTCTCCAACCTGGTCACCGGCGGTCTGTTCGCGCTCGCCCTGTTCCTGACGCCGGTCCTCACGATCGTCCCGCTCCAGGCGGCCGCCCCGGCCCTGGTCGCCGTCGGCTTCCTGATGATGACGCAGGTCAAGAACATCGACTGGGACAAGTACGAGATCGCCATCCCGGCGTTCCTCACCATCGCCGTGATGCCGTTCACGTACTCGATCACCAACGGCATCGGCGCGGGCTTCGTCGCCTACGTCGTGATCAAGGCGGTCCTCGGCAAGGCCAAGGAGGTCCACTGGCTGCTGTGGACGGCGTCGGCGCTGTTCCTGGTCTACTTCGCGATCGACCCGATCGAGCAGGTGCTCGGGGTGAAGTGAGGGTTCGCTGCGCGGCCAGTGCCGGTTCGTTGTGGCTGGTCGCGCAGTTCCCCGCGCCCCTGGGTGGGTTACTTCAGCGCTGCTTCCATCATTGCCTTGGCCACTGGGGCCGCAAGACCGTTTCCGCTGACCTCGGACCGTGCCGCGTCCGACTGCTCGACGACCACCGCCACGGCGACCTCCTTGCCGGTGGAGTCCGACGTCCCGTACGACGTGAACCAGGCGTACGGCGCCTTGCTGTTGTTCTCGCCGTTCTGGGCCGTGCCCGTCTTGCCGCCCACGGTGACGCCGGCGATCCGCGCGTTCGTGCCCGTGCCCTGCTCCACGACGGTCTGCATCGCCGACCGGAGCTGCTCGGCGGTGGACGAGCTGATGATCCGCGAGGTGGACGCCTCGTCGTCGTAGTCCTTCAGCACGTCACCGCCGCCGTCGGTGATCTGGGAGACCATGTGCGGCGAGACCAGCTCACCGCCGTTGGCGATCGCGGCCGACACCATCGCCATCTGGAGCGGGGTCGCGGTCACGTCGAACTGGCCGATGCCGGTCAGGGCGGTCGACGACTCGTCCATGCCGGAGGGGTACACGCTCGCGTACGCCCGCACCGGCACGTCCAGGCTCTCGTCGTTGAAGCCGAACTTCTCGGCCATCGCCTTCAGCTTGTCCTGCCCGAGCTGGACCGCCAGGTGCGCGAAGACGTTGTTGCAGGAGTACTGGAGCGCCACCCGGATCGTGGCGTTCTCGCAGGGCGCCGACGTGTTCTCGTTCTTCAGGACGGTCCGGGTGCCCGGCAGCGTGTACGGGTCCTCGCTGTCCGTCTTCTCGTCCACCGACGTGTACAGCCCGTCCTCCAGCGCGGCCGCGGCCACCACCAGCTTGAACGTCGAACCCGGCGCCAGCGGCTGGCGCAGCGCCCGGTTGGTGAGCGGCTTGTCGGAGTCCGCGTTCAGCTTCTTCCAGGCCGCCCCGGCGGTGTTGGCGTCGGTCAGCGCCGACGGGTCGTACGACGGGGTCGACACGATCGCGAGGATCCTGCCGGTCGCCGGGTCGATCGCGACCGCCGCGCCCTTCTTGTCGCCCAGCGCGTCGTACGCCGCCTTCTGCACGTCCGGATCGATCGTCGTGATCACGTCACCGGGGTCGGCGCGTTTGTCGGTGACCGTGTCCATCACGGTCTTCAGTCGCGTGTCCGTGCCGTTGAGCAGACTCTGGTAGATGCCCTCCAGCTGCGTCGGGGCGTAGCTCTGCGAGGCGTAGCCCGTCACCGCCGCGTACAGCTCGCCGTCGGTGTACGTGCGCTTGTATCTGAGGTCGCCGTTCGACGTGGCGGCCGAGCCGGTGACCGCCTTTCCGGCCACGATGATGTTCCCGAGCGGTGCCGCGTACGTCTCGATCGCGGTGCGCCGGTTGTCCTTGTCGTCCGCGAGCGCCTGACCCTCGTAGAACTGCACCCAGGTCGCCCGGATCAGCAGGGCGAACACCAGCAGCAGCGCGAAGACCGAGGCGCGCCTGATCGTCTTGTTCATTGCGATCAGGAAGACGAACGGACCGAAGCGAATCGTTCCCATCCGCCCGGTTTTCTCATCGTGCGCTCATCTGGGACCGGTTCAGGTCTCCAGCCGCAGCACGACCTCCTCGATCTCCGCCGCGCGCGCGTTCGCGTACCCGGCGGCCAGGGCGGTGGGGCGGAAGCCGCACTTCTCCAGGACCCGGAGGGAGCCGGTGTTGTCGGCCGCGGCCCGGGCGTACAGCGGGCGCTCCGGGACCTCGGTGAGCAGCGCCCGCAGCGCGGCCGTGGCGATGCCCCGACCCCAGTACGCCCGGTCGATCCAGTACGTCACCTCGCGCTCGCCCGGCTCCCCGTACACCGCCGCGCTGCCCACGACGTCCCCGTCGGCCAGGACCGTGCGCAGCACGGCGGACGAGGCGCGGATCCGCTCCCAGTGGGCGTCGAAGGCGTCCCGGTCGGCCGGGTCCTTCGGGGTGAACGCGGCCATCAGGAGGGCCTCAGGGTCGTTCATCTGCCGGTAGAACACCGGCAGATCACTGTCGTGCACGCGGCGCAGGGCGATCTGCATGCCCCAGAGCCTACGTCCCCCGGGCCGGAGCCGACCGGGTCAGAGCCGACGCGTGGCCAGCGTCAGCCGGTCGCGCGCGTCGAACAGCGCGTCCTTCACCATCTGCTCGTGCGCGGGCGTCAGCCGGGCCACCGGCACCGAGCAGCTGATCGCGTCCCGGGCCGGGGTGCGGTACGGGATCGCCACGCCGAAGCAGCGCAGGCCCAGGGTGTTCTCCTCGCGGTCCACCGCGAAGCCCTGCTCGCGCACCTGGTGCAGCTCCTCGATGAGCTTCTCCCGGTCGGTGATCGTGTGCTCGGTGAGCGCCGGGAGCGTCTCCGGGAGCATCTTGCGGACCTGCTCGTCGCTGTGCGTGCTCAGCAGCGCCTTGCCCAGGGAGGTGGAGTGCGCGGGCAGCCGGCGGCCGACCCGGGTGAAGGGGCGCAGATAATGCTGGGACTGGCGGGTGGCGAGGTAGACGACGTTCGTGCCGTCGAGCCGGGCCAGGTGGATGGTCTCGGTGGTGTCGTCCGACAGCCGGTCCAGCGTGGGGCGGGCGGCCGCGACCACCTCGTCGCCGTCGATGTAGGACGTGCCGACGAGCAGCGCCCGTACGCCGATGCCGTACCGCGTGCCCGTCGCGTCCGTCTCCACCCAGCCCAGCTCCACCAGGGTGCGCAGCAGCATGTAGAGGCTGGACTTGGGATATCCGACGGCCTCCTGGACCGACGCGAGGGAGTGCATACCGGGGCGGCCGGCGAAGTATTCGAGCAGCTCAACCGTCCGCACCGCGGACTTGACCTGCGCCCCGCCCCCCGTCTCGCCAGCCGACATCGCCCTTGACCCCTTCGTTCGACGGGAAATAGTCTCCAGCACATTCACCATCAGAGACAACGTTCAGTATATCGAACGACCCTGATGCACAGCACGCGGAGGGACCTGCGGTGGCAGCAGCACCAGTCTGGAGTGTCGACCCCCGAACCGGGAAGCAGCGGGAACAGGTTGCGGTGGAGGCCACGGCCCAGGAGGTGGACACCGTCGTCCGTGCCGCGCACGCCACGCGCGGCTCCCTCGCCGACCGCACCGTCCGCGCCGCCTTCCTGCGCACCGCCGCGAGCCGTCTCGAAGGGGCCAAGGACCAGCTGGTCGAGGTCGCCGACGCCGAGACCGCGCTCGGCCCGGTCCGGCTGAACGGCGAACTCGCCCGCACCTGCTACCAGCTGCGGGCGTTCGCCGACATCGTCGACGAGGGCGCCTTCCTCGACGTGGTGATCAACCACCCCGACGACACCGCCACCCCGCCGATCCCGGACCTGCGCCGCTACAAGGTGCCGCTGGGCGTCGTCGCCGTCTACTCGGCGTCCAACTTCCCCTTCGCCTTCTCCGTCGCCGGCGGCGACACCGCGAGCGCGCTGGCGGCCGGCAACCCGGTCGTCGTCAAGGCCCACCCCGACCACCCGGCTCTGTCCGAGCTGGTCGCCAAGGTGCTGCGCACGGCCGCCGCCGAGCACGGCATCCCGCAGGACGTGCTGGGCCTGGTGCACGGCTTCGAGGCCGGCGTCGAGCTGATCAGGCATCCGGTGGTGGCCGCGGCCGGCTTCACCGGCTCCATCCGGGGCGGACGCGCGCTGTTCGACGCGGCGGCGGCCCGTCCGGTGCCGATCCCGTTCCACGGCGAGCTGGGATCCCTGAACCCGGTCGTGGTGACCGAGGCCGCCGCCGCCGAGCGCGCGGAGGCCATCGGCACCGGGCTCGCCGGGTCCATGACGCTGGGCGTCGGCCAGTTCTGTGTGAAGCCGGGCCTGGTCCTCGTACCGTCCGGCGCGGCCGGTGACGGGCTGGTCAAGTCGCTCACGGACGCGGTCAGCGACACGGACGCGGGCGTCCTGCTCGACCACCGTATGCGGGACAACTTCATCGCCGGGGTCGCCGAGCGCGCGCAGCTGCCCGACGTGCAGTCGCCGGTCACGCCCGGCGCGGGCGGCGAGCACACCGTCAGCCCGGGCTTCCTGACCGTGCCGGCGGGCCGGCTGGCCGCCGCCGGAGAGCACGATCTGCTGCTCGAGGAGTGCTTCGGACCCGTCACCGTCGTGGCGCGCTACGAGGACGACGCCGAGGTCGGGGCCGTGCTGTCGCGGCTGCCGGGGAACCTCACGGCGACGGTCCAGCTGTCCGAGGCGGAGGCCGCCGGTCAGGGGCGGGGCGGGGAGATCCTCGCCGAGCTGACCCCGCTGGCCGGGCGCGTCCTGGTGAACGGGTGGCCGACGGGTGTCGCCGTCGCGCCGGCCCAGCACCACGGCGGCCCGTACCCGGCCACGACCTCGACCTCGACCTCCGTCGGCGGGACGGCCATCGAGCGGTGGCTGCGGCCGGTCGTCTACCAGAACGCCCCGGTCGCGCTGCTGCCGGTGGAGCTCCGGGACGAGAACGAGCTGGGGCTGCCGCGACGGTTCAACGGACAGCTCGAGCGGTAGGGCCACAGGGGCGCGGGTGGAGCGGTAGGGCCACTGGGGTGCGGGTGGGTCCGAGGGGCGCGGCTTCGGCGTGGCCCGTCGCGCCCACGCGGCGGAGCCGCATATCGATACAGCCCCGCGCCCCCGGACCGGCGGGCATGCTTCCCTGGATAATTCCGCCATGGATGTCGAACTTCCCGAACTGCCCTTCTCGCTCCGTACCTACGGACCCGACGGGCACTGGTCCTACGAGGACGGTGTGCTCACCGGGTGGGCCGGGCCCCGGCAGGACCGGTTCGTGCCGCCCACCGGGGAAGCGCTGGAGCCCGCCGGGGACGCGCCGCGGCTGCTGGGGGCGCCCGAGGGCGACTTCCAGCTGATCGCCCGGGTCACCGTCGGCTTCAACTTCGCCTTCGACGCGGGGGTGCTGTACGTCCATGTCGGTGAACGCCTCTGGGCCAAGCTCTGCCTGGAGTACTCCCCGGACGTGCCCACCGTCTGCACGGTGGTCACCCGGGGACACTCCGACGACGCCAACTCCTTCACCGTGGAGGGGAGTTCGGTCTGGCTGCGGGTCAGCCGCACGGGCCGTGCCTTCGCCTTCCACGCCTCCCGCGACGGCCGGCGCTGGACCTTCGTCCGGCTGTTCACGCTGGGCGAGGAGAAGGAGACCGACGCCGCCCTGGTCGGCTTCATGACCCAGTCGCCGATGGGGGAGGGCTGTGTGGTGACGTACGACCACATCGAGTTCCGGGACAGCTGGCCGGACGACCTGCGCGACGGTAGCTGACCGGCATGGCCGGAACCGGACCGGCCGGAACCGGATCCGCGGCCGGCACGTCCTTCGTTGCGTGATCGCAGAACGACCCGCCGCAGGCCCTGTCATCCGTACCGTCGTACCCGCCGAGACGGGGGCGGTCGTCGCGCTGCACGCCCGGGCCCGGGCGACGTACTACCCGGACGGGCTCCCGCAGGACGGCACCGACTGGGCCGCCGTCTGGAGCGCGGCGATCGCGCGGCCCGACGGGCAGGTGCTGTGTGCCGTCCGGCAGGGCCGGATCGCCGGCATCGCCTCCTTCCGGGTGCCGGAGGGGGCGGGAGCGGAAACGATCAAGCTGTTCCAGTTCCATGTCGACCCGGACCACTGGCGCAGCGGCATCGGCAGGGCCCTGCACGCCGCGTGCGTGGAGCAGTGGCGGGCGGACCGGCGCCGCGCCGCCGTCCTCGACGTGCACATCGACAACCGGCGCGCCCAGGCCTTCTACGCCCGGCAGGGCTGGGTCCCGGACCCGGAGCACCCGCCCGCCGAGGGCGACCACCATCTCTTCCTGCGGTTCGCCGTGGGCACGGACTGAACGCGTGCCCGGGGAACGCGCTCGCGCGCGGGGAATGAACCCGACCGGTTGAAGGTTCACACACCAGCCGGAGGACGTCTCCGTACCCGTACGAGCTGGAGAGAGCCGAGACATGCGCGTCGAGATCTGGAGCGACATCGCCTGCCCCTGGTGCTACGTGGGCAAGGCCCGCTTCGAGAAGGCGCTCGAGGCCTTCCCGCACCGTGACCAGGTCGAGGTCGTGCACCGGTCGTTCGAGCTGGACCCCGGCCGCGCCAAGGGCGACGTCCAGCCCGTGCTCACGATGCTCACCAAGAAGTACGGCATGAGCGAAGCGCAGGCCCAGGCCGGCGAGGAGAACCTGGGCGCGCAGGCCGCCGCCGAGGGCCTCGACTACCGCACCCGCGACCGCGACCACGGCAACACCTTCGACCTGCACCGTCTGCTGCACCTCGCCAAGGAGCACGGCAGGCAGGACGAGCTGATCCAGATCCTCTACCGGGCGAACTTCGCCGAGGAGCGCTCCCTCTTCGCAGAGGGCGACGAGCGGCTCGTGGAGCTGGCCGTCGAGGCCGGCCTGGACGCCGACGCCGCCCGCGCGGTGCTCGCCGACCCCACCGCGTACGCCGACGACGTCCGCGCCGACGAGCGCGAGGCCGCCCAGCTCGGCGCGAACGGCGTCCCCTTCTTCGTCCTCGACCGCGCCTACGGCGTCTCCGGCGCCCAGCCCGCCGAGGTCTTCGCGCAGGCGCTCACCCAGGCCTGGGGCGACCGCTCCCCGCTGAAGCTGATCGACGACGGCGGCGCGCAGGCCTGCGGCCCGGACGGCTGCGCGGTGCCCCAGCACTGAGAACCGCAGGTCACGGGCGACGTATAAGCGCTTCTTAGGGACATCGCGCAGAAATCGGCGATGGACGTCGACTTCTCCCGGCCGCACAGTGGATCCATGGAGACGTTCGAGAGCCTCGTCCGAGCCGAGTTCGCCCCGAAGAACACCTTCCTCAACACCGCGAGCAACGGCCTGCTGCCGGCCCGCGCCGTGGCGGCCCTGCACGAGGCCGTGCGGCTGCGGGCCGAGGGCCGGCCGCTGACGCCGCTGTACGCCGACGTGGAGGAGGCCCGTGCCTCCTTCGCCCGGCTGGCCGGGGTGCCGGCCGACCGGGTGGCGGCCGGGGTCTCGGTCGCCGCCCACACCGGGGTGATCGCCGCCTCGCTGCCCGCGGGCGCCGAGGTCCTCACCGCCGAGGACGACTTCACCTCCGTCCTGACCCCGTTCCACATCCGCGGCGACCTCAAGGTGCGTGCCGTGCCCCTGGAGCGGATCCCCGAGTCCGTCCGCCCCGGCACCGCGCTCGTCGCGGTCAGCGCGGCGCAGTCCGCCGACGGGCGGCTCGCCGACCTGACCGCGCTGCGGGAGGCGGCCCGCGAGCACGGCGCCCGTACCTACGTCGACTTCTCGCAGGCCGCCGGCTGGCTGCCGATGGACGCCGACGCCTACGACTACACCGCCACGGTCTGCTTCAAGTGGCTGCTCGGCCCGCACGGGGCGGCCTTCCTCGTCGTCCCGGAGGACTTCGGCGGGCTCACGCCGGTGCTGGCCGGCTGGGTCGCCGGCGAGCGGCCCTGGGACAGCTGCTACGGCCCCGTGACCGAACTCGCCCACTCCGCCCGGCGGTTCGACCTCACCCACGCCCTCTTCACCTACGCCGGACTGCGCCGCTCCCTCGAACTCGTCGAGGAACTGGGCGTGGACGCCGTACGCGCCCACGACGTGAGCCTCGCCGACCGCTTCCGCGAGGGACTCGCCGCCCTCGGTCACGAGGCGGTGGCCGCCCCCGGTTCCGCGATCGTCTCCGTCCCCGGACTCGGCCGCCTGCAGCCCGAGTTGAGCGCGGCGGGCATCGAGGTCTCCGACCGCGCAGGCAACCTGCGCGCCTCCTTCCACCTCTACAACACCGCCGCCGACGTGGACCGTCTGCTGGACGCGCTCATGAAGTGAGAACCGCTGGCGCCGACGGTCCCGGGACGCTAGGAAGGCATCAGGGGTGGTGGTGCCGGTGGATTCCACGGACACGGACGCGAGCCCGGACACGGGCACGGGCACGGGCGACACGGGTACGGGCGCAGGCACGGGCCCGGCCACGGACGCGGAGCTGCACCGGCGGCTGGTCTACGGGGACGGGTCCGCGCTGGCCGAGGCCTACACCGCGTACGGCGCTCTGGTGCGCAGGGTCGCCCTGCGCGTCACCCGCAGCCCGGCCGCCGCCGAGGACGTCGCCCAGGAGGTTTTCGCCCACCTGTGGAGCAGGCCGTACGCCTTCGACGCGGGCCGGGGCACCCTGCGTACCTGGCTGTCGATGCTCGCCCACCGGCGGGCCGTGGACTGGGTGCGCGGCGAGGCGCGGCACCGCAAGGCCACCCGTGCCGACGACAGCGCCCTGCGCACCGTCCCGGACCCGGCGCCCGGCCCCGACGAGACGGTCGTCGACCGCGAACGCTCCCTGCTGCTGCGCACCGCGCTGGCCGAACTCCCCGAGCGGCAGCGGGAGGTGGTGCACCTCGCCTACTTCGCGGGCCGCACCTACCGGCAGGCCGCCGCGGAACTCGGCATCCCCGAGGGCACCGCCAAGACCCGGCTGCGCAGCGCCCTGCGTGCCTTGGCCGAATCTTTGGCCGACCCACCGGATCTCCCGGGCGAGACGGGCGCATGATGGCGATGAGAGGAGGCAGCACACGGTGACACCCGAACACGACTCCCTACGGGACCTCCTGGCCGCCTGGGCCCTGGACGCGGTGACCCCCGGCGAGGCGGCCACGGTGACGCACCACCTCACCGGCTGCCCGGAGTGCACGGCGGAGGCGGAACGACTGCGCGACGTCGTACGCCTCCTGGACGACCCGTCGGCCGAGGAGGCCGAGCCCGCCGAGCACGACGAGCACGCCGAGCCGGCCGGCCACGCCGAGCCGGGGTGGTCCGACGGCGACCTCCTCGACCCCCTCGCCGCCCTGTTCCAGGACCGTCACCCCCAGCGGCGGCCCCGCCCCGCCGCCACCCCGGTCGCCCCCCATGCCGCGCCCTACGCCGGGGCCGTCGCCGCGCTCGGGGCGCTGCTGCCCGAGGTGTACGGGCGGTGGGGTGTGCCGGTCGTGCACGACTGGGACGTGCACGCGACGCTGGCGCATCTCGTCGCGGCCGATGAGCAGCTGGCCCTCGCGCTCGGTCTCGACGCGCGGGTGCCGGCCTCGGCGGCCGAGGAGGGCGCGGGCTGGGAGGAGGTGTGGAACCGGCGCACGGCCGACGTCATCCGGCACGAGCGCCGCCGGTCGCCCGAGCGGACCCTGGATTCCTGGGAGACGCAGTCGGCCGCGCTGCTCGCCACACCCGAGGCCCGGGATCCCGAACGGGCCGCGCGGGCCGTGGAGCTGATGGGGCTGCGGCTGCCGGTCGCCGACCACTTCGCCGTCCGGGCCTTCGAGACCTGGATCCACACAGACGACATCGGCCGCGCCCTCGGCGTACGCGTCCCGCCACCGCCCGCCGCCCATCTGGCGCGGCTGGTCAGGCTGGCCGTACGCGTTCTCGGCGCCGCCCTGGGACCCGCGGCGGCGCCCGTCCGGTTCGCCGTCACCGATGTCGGCGAGTGGCTCCTCGGCTCCGACGCCGACCCCGTGCGCGCCGAACTCGTCCTGGACCCGGTCGACTTCTGCCTCCTGGCCGGCGGCCGGTACGACCCCGGCGAGGTACCGTGCGTGGGCACGGGCGACGCCGGGACCGTACGCGACGTCCTGGAGCGCACCGCCGCGCTGGCGTGGCTGTGAAGGTGACGCCGCTCAGCGCACCGGCGTGAAGTCCCGCGCGCCGATGAACTCCGGCCGCCGCACCGGCGCCGCGAACGGCTCCACCGCCGTGTTCTCCACGCTGTTGAACACGATGAAGACGTTGCTGCGCGGGAACGGTGTGATGTTGTCCCCGGAGCCGTGCATGCAGTTGCAGTCGAACCAGGTCGCCGACCCGGCCCGGCCGGTGAACAGCCGGATGCCGTACTCGCCGGCCAGCTCGGTCAGCGCCGCGTCCGACGGCGTGCCCGCGTCCTGCATCTGGAGCGACTTCTTGTAGTTGTCCTCCGGCGTGGCCCCGGCGCAGCCGAGGAACGTCCGGTGCGAGCCCGGCATGATCATCAGGCCGCCGTTGGTGTCGCGGTTCTCGGTCAGCGCGATCGACACGGACACCGTCCGCATGGCCGGCAGCCCGTCCTCCGCGTGCCAGGTCTCGAAGTCGGAGTGCCAGTAGAAGCCCCCGGCCCCGAAGCCCGGCTTGACGTTGATCCGCGACTGGTGGACGTACACGTCCGAGCCGAGGATCTGCCGGGCCCGCCCGACGACCCGCTCGTCGCGCACCAGCGCCGCGAAGACCGGACTGAGTTTGTGCACCTCGAACACGGACCGGATCTCCTGGGAGCGCGGCTCCACGATCGACCGCGGGTCGGCCCGGACCTGCGGGTCGGCGACCAGCCGCTCCAGTTCGCGCCGGCAGACGGTGACCTCGTCGTCGCTGATCAGCTGGTCGACGGTGAGGAAGCCGTCGCGCTCGTACGCCTGGAGACCGTCCAGCGGTATCGGGCCCGGGGTGCTGGGCGAGCCCCAGACGACGGGGTCCCGGCGGGGGACGGACACCTCGGTGGTGCCGCGGGTGGGATAGAGATCGGTGACGGTGGTGGTCATGACGGTCACACCTCCTCGGGTTCGGTGAGCAGGGGGTAGACGCCGTTCTCGTCGTGGTCCTCCCGCCCGGTCACCGGGGGGTTGAACACGCAGAGGCAGCGGAAGTCCTCCAGGACGCGCAGGGTGTGCCGCTCGTGCCCGTCGAGGAGGTACATGGTCCCGGGAGTGACTGGGTACGTCCTCCCGGTCTCGTGGTCGGTGAGATCGGCGGCTCCCTCGACACAGACCACGGCCTCGATGTGGTTCGCGTACCACATCGACGTCTCGGTGCCGGCGTACAGAATCGTTTCGTGCAGGGAGAACCCCACCCGCTCCCGGGCGAGCACGATCCGCTTGCTCTCCCAGGTGCCGGACGCGGCCCGCACATGGCGGTCGGTGCCCTCGATGTCCTTGAACGAACGGACGATCATGGCGCCCCTTTCTGTCAGACGGTCTCGCGGACGGCACGGGCGAGGACGCTCAGGCCCTCGTCCAGCTCCTCGGGGGTGACGGTCAGGGCCGGCAGCAGCTTGACGACCTCGCCCTGCGGGCCGGACGTCTCGATCAGCAGCCCGAGGTCGAAGGCCCGGCGGGCGACCCGCCCGGCCCGCTCCTTGTCGTGGAACTCCAGGCCCCACACCAGCCCCCGCCCGCGGTACTCCTTCACATCGGCGAGGTTCTCCTCGGTGATCGAGATCAGCCCCTCCTCGATCTGCTCGCCGCGCGCCCGGGTCTGCTTCTCCATCGCCGACCCGTCCGTCCAGTACGCCTCCAACGCGGCCGTGGCGGTGACGAACGCGGGGTTGTTGCCCCGGAAGGTGCCGTTGTGCTCGCCCGGCTCCCACACGTCCAGCTCCGGCCGGAACAGGCACAGGGACATGGGCAGTCCGTAGCCGCTGATGGACTTGGACACGGTGACGATGTCGGGGACGATCCCGGCCTCCTCGAAGGAGAAGAACGCGCCGGTGCGGCCGCAGCCCATCTGGATGTCGTCGACGATCAGCAGCATGTCCTGCCGTTCGCACAACTCCTTGAGGGCGCGCAGCCATTCGGGCCGGGCCACGTTGATCCCGCCCTCGCCCTGCACGGTCTCCACGATCACCGCGGCCGGCTTGTTGAGCCCGGACCCCTGGTCCTCCAGGAGCCGCTCGAACCACAGGAAGTCCGGGACCGTGCCGTCGAAGTAGTTGTCGAACGGCATGGGCGTGCCGTGGACGAGCGGGATGCCGGCGCCGGCCCGCTTGAAGGCGTTGCCGGTGACGGCGAGCGAGCCGAGGGACATGCCGTGGAAGGCGTTGGTGAAGGACACGATCGCCTCGCGCCCCTTGACCTTCCGGGCCAGCTTCAGCGCGGCCTCCACCGCGTTGGTCCCGGTCGGCCCCGGGAACATGACCTTGTACGGCAGATCGCGCGGCCGCAGCACCAGGTCCTGGAAGGTCCGCAGGAACGCCCGCTTGGCGACGGTCGACATGTCGAGCCCGTGGGTGACGCCGTCGCGCAGCAGATAGTCGATCAGCGCCCGTTTCAGTACGGGGTTGTTGTGGCCGTAGTTGAGTGATCCGGCACCGGAGAAGAAGTCGAGGTGGCGGTGGCCGTCCTCGTCGTACATGAGGCTGCCCTGCGCGCGGTCGAAGACGGCGGGCCAGGCGCGGCAGTAGCTGCGCACCTCGGATTCGAGGGTCTCGAAGACGCTGAGGTCGGGCTGGGTGATGGTCACGGGGATCGCTCCTCAACTCGAAGGGGTCGTCAACGGGCCGATGCGGTACAGGACTTCGGGGTCGTGCGGGCCGTCCGGGAACAGCCCCGCACCGAACAGGACCTCCCGGGTGACGGCCGCCCCGTGCCGGGCGGCGTACGAGGTGAACAGCCGCTCGGAGGCGGTGTTGCCCGGAGTGATGGTGGTCTCGACGGTGGTGAGCGGACGGTCGGCGGCGAGCCGCGCGGTCAGCCCGTCCAGCAGCGCGGCGGCCAGACCGCGGCCGCGGTGCGCGGCGTCGACGGCCACCTGCCAGACCAGCAGGGTGTGCGGGGCGTCCGGCCGTACGTACCCGGTGACGAATCCGACCGGTTCGCCGCCCTCCGTGCGCGCCACCGCCGAGGTGCCGGCGAAGTCGCGGCACCACAGCAGATAGCTGTAGGAGGAGTTCAGATCGAGCGTTCCGGATTCCTTGGCGATACGCCAGATGGCGGCTCCGTCCGCCACCGAAGGGAGGTCGATACGCAGGTCTGCTTGTGCGGCAGTCATGCGGATGGAACTTACCGAGCGAAATTCAATAACGCATGGAGAGGTGGTGGCGATGCTGTGTGGCAGGCGGGACAGGGTGAGGATATGTACGGTTTTGCACCGCACATAAGGTACATAACGCCCGGCCTGTGGAATGGATCACGTGCGTGCGATCGGCCCGAAAATCCCTGCGTTTAGCGAGGGGGAAAGCGGGCAGGAGAACTCGGGAAAGCTATCCGGCGTGATTCCATGGAAATTCCGGCGAGATAACTACCGGAATACCTTGAATTCAGGTGCCGGTCACCCCGTCGATACGCTCCCGGAGAATGTCGGCGTGGCCGTTGTGCCGGGCGTACTCCTCGATCAGATGGATGAGGATCCAGCGCAGGCTGACCTCGACACCGGTCAGCGCGCCGTCGGCGATCCGTCCGGTGTCGTCGAGCGAGCGCCCGGCGGTCAGCTCACGGCCGCGCGCGATCTCGTGCCGCCACACGGTCAGCGCCTCGTCCAGCCCCCGCCGGGCGTCGAGGGCGTATCCGGTCTCCTCCTCGAAGACCGGGGGCACGTCGAGCCGCGCGAACACCCGCTGGAACCAGTTCCGTTCGACCTCGGCGAGATGCTGGACCAGCCCGAGCAGCGTCAGTTCGGACGGCTCCGCCGCCGCCCGCCGCACCTGCCCGTCGTCCAGCCCCGCGCACTTCAGCTCCAGCGTGGCCCGGTGATAGGCCAGCCAACTCTCCAGCATGGGCCGCTCCGCACCGGTCAACCGGGGGATGGGCCGACCATCGGGCAGACTCTGCGGCACCTCGGCAGTCATACGAGAAGAATGACAGGCCCCTCACCCGGCCCCACCGAATTCAGCCCGAGGCAGACACCGGGGCCCGAGACTCCGGGAACACCCGGCGTCTCACCGACCGTCAGCTCCGTCCTGGGCCTCGGTGCCGGGATTCACCTGGCCCGCTGTCCTGTCGCCGGGGTTCTGGCGGACGGGCGGACGGGCGACCTGCCTTCGGGGCTGCCTCCGGGGACTGCCGCCGACGGGTGTCCTGCCGGTCGGGGTCCCGCCGACGGGTGTCCTGCCGCCCGGACTTCACCGACAGGCATCTCGTCGGCAGGCATCGCACCGGCAGGCGTCACGGCCCTGGTTCTTGCCGGCAGGTGTCTCCCTGTCCGGGCTGTTGCCGACGGGTGTCTCCCCGCTCGGGCCTTCCCCGCCGGGCGTCCCCGCCCGGCGTCTCGTCGGCCGGTGACGCGTCGTCCGGACTGTTCCTGAGCGGCGTCCCGCCGTCCTGCCGTCGGCGTCCTCGGCGCCCCGACGTCACCGCCAGGCGTTGGCCGCCGTCTCCAGGGCCTCCGGCAGGTTCGTGTTCAGGCCGTGGGCTGTGAGGGCCGTGGCCAGGGCGGTCAGGGTGTTGTGGATCGTGGTCGGGCGGGCGTCCGGGCCGTAGTGGTTGACGCGGATCATCTCCTTGGCCAGCGCGCCGCCGCCCGCGGCCAGCGGGAGCGTGGGGTCGGCCGCCAGGGCGTGGGCCACCAGGTCCGACGCCGCCACCGCCGACGGCGCCCGCAGGGTCGTGGCGACCGGCGCCGCGTCCCTCGCCTCGTGCACGTACGGCTCCAGACCGCCGCCCAGTGCCACCGCCCCCGCGCGGGTCGCCGCCGCGGCGGACGCGTGGCGGGCCATCACCGTCTCCAGCCCCTCCGTCTCGATCCGCTCGACGCACGCCTCCAGCGCCAGCATCTCCAACTGCGCCGGCGCGTGCAGCAGCGCCTTGCGGCCGCCGTCCACCCAGCGCTCCTTCCAGTCCAGCAGGGAGAGGTACGAGCGGCGCGGCGCCCTCGGGTTCGCGGCCATCCGGGCCCATGCCCGCCCGCTCACCGACACCGCCGACACGCCCGCGGGGCCGCCCATCGCCTTCTGCGCGCCGATGACGCACAGGTCCACGCCCCACGCGTCCGGCAGCACCGGCTCGGCCCCGACGGAGGCCACGGCGTCCAGATAGAACAGCGCCCCGTGCTCGCGCACGACCTCGCCGATCTCCGCGACCGGGTTGGTGTTCCCGGTGGCCGCCTCCGCGTGCACCAGGGAGACGAAGTCGATCTCCGGGTGCGCGGCGAACGCCTCCCGGATCTGCGTCGCCGTCACCGCCGTGTGGAAGGGCACCGTCAGGTCGATCACCGTGGCACCGCAGTCCCGCAGCCAGTCCCCGAAGGTCTGCCCGTAGGGGCCGGTGATGACGTTGAGGGCCGTCGTGCCGGGACCGGCGGTCGCCCGGATCGCGCCCTCCAGCGGCAGCAGCGCCTCACCCTGCATGATCACGACGTCCTGTCCGGTGCGCAGCAGCCGCGCCACGCGGTCCTCGATCGACGCGAAGTGCGCGGCGCTCAGCGGGGCCAGATCCAGGAACGGGTGTGTCACCACGGTGCTCTCTTCGACTCACGGGGTAGAGGTGACGAGAGTAACCGTCCCCCACCCCGCCCCTCCGACCGACGAGTTCTTAGGTCCACCGACTCCGCAGCCATCGGTTTGGTTTGAGAGCCTCAAACTTCTCCTTATAATCGGAACTCATAGTTCCCTTACAGGAAGGCCCGCCGTGAAGACGCTCCCCGGGCGACGGACCCGCATCCTGGCCGCAGGCACCGCCACGGCCGCTCTGATGCTCGTGGCCGCCTGCACCTCCAGCGACGACGGAGGCAGCGGCTCCAAGACCGCGGCCGGCGGGGTCGAGCTGGCCAAGGCCGGTCAGCTCACCACCTGCACCCACCTGCCCTACCCGCCCTTCCAGTCGGAGATCGACGGCAAGGTGCAGGGCTTCGACGTGTCCCTGATCGACCTGGTCGCCGAGGACCTCGGCGTGAAGCAGGTGATCCTCGACACCCCGTTCGAGAACTTCAAGACGGGCGCCTTCCTCAACTCCGGCGAGTGCGACGTGGCCGCTGCCGGTATGACCATCACCGAGGAGCGCAAGAAGAACGTCGACTTCTCCGACCCGTACTTCGAGGCCACCCAGGCCCTCCTGGTCGACCAGGGCAGCGGGATCACCTCGCTCGCCGACGCCAAGGCCAAGAAGGTCAAGCTGGGCGCCCAGGCGCAGACCACCGGCGAGGACTACGCCAAGGGACAGGGCTTCGACCCGGTCTCCTTCGAGTCCTCCGACGCGGTCCTCAACGGCCTGCGCTCCGGCCAGGTCAAGGCCGTGATCATCGACTACCCGGTGGTCCAGGGCTGGCTGAAGGACAAGGCCAACGCCGACGCCTTCGAGGTCGCCGACAACATCAACACCGGCGAGCAGTACGGCTTCACGGTGAAGAAGGGCAACAGCAAGCTCCTCGCCGCGATCGACAAGGCGCTGGCCGAGGCCAAGGCCGACGGCACGTACAAGGAGATCTACGAGAAGTGGATCGGCCCGTACGAGCAGTCCGCGGCCTCCCCGTCGGCGCCTGCCTCCCCGTCGGCCTCCTGACCCGATGACCGAGACGGACGTACCTCTCCAGCCGAAGAAGAAGGGCCTGACCCGGCGGCAGTGGCGCAGCCTCTCGCGTGGCGCGCAGTACGTGGTCTTCGTCGCGGTCGTGATCGCCGTCGCGGTCACGGCCGACTGGGGCCGGCTGAAGAACCAGTTCGCCCAGTGGGACATCGCCAAGGAGATGTTCCCGGACGTCATCACGCTGGCGCTCAAGAACACCGTGCTCTACACGCTGTCCGGCTTCGCCGTCGGACTCGTGCTCGGCATGGTGATCGCACTGATGCGGCTGTCGTCGGTGGGCCCCTACCGCTGGTTCGCCGGCGTCTACATCGAGATCTTCCGCGGCCTGCCCGCCCTGCTGATCTTCATCTTCATCGGCGTCGCCGTGCCGCTCGCCTTCCCCGGCACGGAGATCGTCGGCGGCACCTACGGCAAGGTCGCCCTCGCGCTCGGCCTGGTGGCGGCCGCGTACATGGCGGAGACCATCCGCGCGGGCATCCAGGCCGTCCCCAAGGGGCAGATGGAGGCGGCCCGTTCGCTGGGCTTCTCCCCGGCCCGCGCGATGGTCTCGATCATCATCCCGCAGGCGTTCCGGATCATCCTCCCGCCGCTCACCAACGAACTGGTCCTGCTGTTCAAGGACTCCTCGCTGGTGCTGTTCCTCGGCGTCACCCTGGAGGAACGCGAGCTGTCCAAGTACGGCCGTGACCTGGCCAGCCAGACCGCCAACTCCACGCCGATCCTGGTCGCCGGCCTGTGCTACCTGCTGGTGACCATCCCGCTCGGCTTCGTCGTACGCCGTATGGAGGCGAAGGCCCAGGAGGCCGTGAAATGAGCCGACCGGAGATCCAGGTCAAAGGCCTGCACAAGTCCTTCGGCGCCAACGAGGTGCTGCGCGGCATCGACCTGGAGATCGGCCAGGGCGAGGTCGTCTGTGTGATCGGCCCGTCCGGCTCGGGCAAGTCGACGCTGCTGCGGTGCGTGAACCTGCTGGAGGAGCCGACGAAGGGCCAGGTGTTCGTCGGCGGCACGGAGGTCACCGACCCGGACGTCGACATCGACGCCGTACGCCGCCGGATCGGCATGGTCTTCCAGCAGTTCAACCTCTTCCCGCACCTGTCGGTGACCGAGAACCTCACGCTGCCGCAGCGCCGGGTGCTGCGCCGGGGCAAGGCGCAGGCCGCGAAGGTCGCCGCCGAGAACCTGTCCCGCGTGGGTCTGGCGGAGAAGGCGGACGCCTACCCCGCCTCCCTCTCCGGCGGCCAGCAGCAGCGCGTCGCGATCGCCCGCGCGCTCGCCATGGGCCCCGAGGTGATGCTGTTCGACGAGCCGACCTCGGCGCTCGACCCGGAGCTGGTCGGCGATGTCCTCGCCGTCATGCGGATGCTCGCGAACGAGGGCATGACGATGATGGTCGTCACCCACGAGATGACCTTCGCCCGCGAGGTCGCCGACCGGGTCGTCTTCATGGACGGCGGTGTGATCGTCGAGGACGGCACCCCGGAGCAGGTCATCGGCCATCCGTCCCACGAACGCACCCGCCACTTCCTCTCCCGCCTCCTCGACCCGGCCATGGCCCAGGTCGAGGAGGAGACCTCCGACCAGGTCGGCGGCGCGGCTGACTAAGGTGCACTGCATGAGCGATCAGGCGGTGCTGCACGTGAAGGGCCGGGTCCTCGCCGGGCCCGACGACGTCCGTGACGAGCTGTGGGTCGTCGGCGGCCGGATCTCCTACGACCGTCCCGCCGGCGCCCGCGACGTGCGGACCGTGGAGGGCTGGGCGCTGCCCGGTCTCGTCGACGCCCACTGCCATGTCGGCCTGGGCGCACACGGCCCGGTCGACGCGGACGTCGCCGAGAAGCAGGCGCTGGCCGACCGCGAGGCCGGCACCCTGCTGATCCGCGACGCCGGCTCACCGTCGGACACCCGCTGGGTGGACGACCGCGACGACCTCCCGAAGATCATCCGCGCGGGCCGGCACATCGCCCGCACCCGCCGCTACATCCGCGGCTACGCCCACGAGATCGAGCCCGACGACCTGGTCGCGTACGTCGCCCGGGAGGCGCGGCGCGGCGACGGCTGGGTCAAGCTGGTCGGCGACTGGATCGACCGCGAGGTCGGCGACCTGGCCCCCAGCTGGCCCCGGGACGCCGTCGAGGCGGCCATCGCCGAGGCCCACCGCCTGGGCGCCCGGGTCACCGCGCACTGCTTCGCCGAGAACTCCCTGCGCGATCTCGTCGAGGCGGGCATCGACTGCATCGAGCACGCGACGGGCCTCACCGAGGACCTGATCCCGCTCTTCGCCGAGCGCGGCGTCGCGATCGTCCCGACCCTCGTCAACATCGCGACCTTCCCGCGGCTCGCCGACGGCGGCGAGGCCCGGTTCCCCCGCTGGTCGGCCCATATGCGCCGGCTCCACGAGCGCCGCTACGACACCGTCCGGTCCGCGTACGACGCCGGCATCCCGGTCTTCGTCGGCACGGACGCCGGCGGCACCCTCCCGCACGGCCTGGTGGCCGCCGAGGTCGCGGAGCTGGTCACCGCCGGCCTCCCGCCCGTTGACGCCCTCGCGGCGACCACCTGGACCGCCCGCGCCTGGCTCGGCCGCCCCGGCCTGGACGAGGGCGCCCCCGCGGACCTCGTCGTCTACGAGTCGGACCCCCGCACCGACGTCCGCGTCCTCGCGGCCCCCCGCAGGGTGGTGGTGAACGGACGGGTCATGGCCTGAGGCCACCGCCCCGCCGTGACGCCGGCCCGCCGTCGGTCGTTGTGCACCCCCGTTCGCGCGCCGGTGCGGCGGCCCTCGGGTCCCCGTATCGGGTGGGGTGGCGGTGAGGACGGGGAACACCCGTGCCGTGGGATTCGAAAGGGTTCACGGAAAACCCACTTTGGGGTGAAGTCCCGTCGGATCGCTGACCGTTCACTCGTGATGCGTAATTCTTTCCGGGTCCCAAGCATGTCTCTCTGGGGGTCCCACACCTTGAACGGCAACCACTTCCGCATGCCCGCACGCCGTCTCGCCTCCGTCGCGGCGGCCACCGCCCTGGCCGCCGGTCCCACGGCCCTGGCCTGTGCGGGTCCCGCCCACGCGACCTCCGACCAGGGGCGCGCGACCGCCGCCGTCCTGCGCACCGGCCTCGACGTGGCCCTGCTCGACAAGACCGTCGACGTCCCGCTCGCCGTCTCCCTCAACGAGGTGACCGCGCCGCGGAGCGCCGAGAAGACCGCCCTCACGGCGGAGGTGGACGGCGTCGCCGGCGGAAAGCCCTTCAGCGTCCTGCGCGCCGAGGTCGCCGAGGCGAAGGCGACCGTCGACGACACCCGGGCGGAGGCCTCCACCCGCCTCGTCCACGCCGAGCTGCACGTCCCGGGCCTGCCCCTGCTCTCCCTCGTCGAGGTCGGCACGGTCACCTCCAGGGCGACCTGCGAGGCGGGCGAGGCCCCGGTCGCCGAGTCCAACCTCCTCGGCTCGGTGACGGTCCTCGGCAAGAAGGTCTCGGTGAGCACCGGCGGCACCACCGACGTGAAGGTGCCCGGCGTCGGCGAGGTCCGGCTCGACCTGTCGAAGCGCGAGACCACCTCCCGTACGGCTGCCGCCACCGCTCTCGAACTCACCGTCTCCGTCAACCCGTTGAAGCTCAACGTCGCCGAGGTCACCGGCACCCTGACCCTCGCGAAGGCGACCTGCGAGGCTCCGCCGGCGCCCGGGAAGGAGACCGAGAAGGAGGCGGAAGCGGAGGCCGGGACCGAGGAGCAGACCGGGGCCGCCTCCGAGCGGAGCGGCGCGGATCCGGCCGCCGCCGACATCAGGCCGCAGGGAGCCCCGGCCGAGGCCGGGCTGGCCGAGACCGGTGCCGGCTCCATGACGCCGTACATCGCGGGCGGCGCGCTGGCCCTGCTGGCCGCCGGCGGGGGAGCGGTGGCCCTGGCCCGACGGAACCGCGGCTGACCGGAAGCGCGGCCGACCGGAAGCGCGCACTCGGGAGCAAGGCCCCGGCCATGCCCTGGCCCGCCGTGCCGACACGGCCCCGCTGCCGGTGCCGCTTCCCGGACGGCACCCGGGACCGGGTGCCACCGCTCAGCGGCTCGCCAGTGTCATCGCCCGGTCCAGCGCCTGGAGGAACGAGTTGACCGTCGCCCGGTCCCGCACCGCAATGCGCAGCCACTCTTCGTCCAGCCCCGGGAACGTGTCCCCGCGCCGCACCGCGAACCCCAGGTCGCGCAGGTGCCGGCGTACGGCGGCCGCCCATTCCAGCCGGATCAGCACGAAGGGGCCCTCCGCCGGTTCCGCGACCCGCAGCCCGTCCGGGGCGAACTCCCGCAGCCCGGCGACGAGATGCGCCCGGTCCGCGGCGGCCCGGTGCGCCGCGTGCGCCGCCTCCGCCAGCGCGCGCGGCGACACGCACGCCTCGGCCGCGGCCAGCGCCGGCGTGGACACCGGCCACAGCGGCTGCGCCCGCTCCAGCTCCGCGACCGTCTCCGGCGCGGCGAGCACGTACCCGATCCGCAGCCCCGCCAGCCCCCAGGTCTTCGTCAGGCTGCGCAGCACCACCAGACCGGGCACGTCCGTCCGCCCGGCGAGGGCCTCGCGCTCGCCCGGGACCGCGTCCATGAACGCCTCGTCGACCACCAGCGTCCGCCCGATCCGGGCCAGCCGGGCGATCGTCCCCGCCGGGTGCAGCACCGAGGTGGGGTTCGTCGGGTTGCCGATCACCACCAGGTCGGCGTCCTCCGGGACGGCCGCCGGATCCAGCCGGAAGCCGTCCTCGGCGCGCAGCACCACCCGGTCCACACTGTGCCCGGCGTCCCGCAGCGCCGCCTCCGGCTCGGTGAACTGCGGATGCACCACGACCGGCCGGCGCACCTTCAGCGCACGCGCGAGCAGCACGAACGCCTCCGCCGCGCCCGCCGTCAGCAGCACCCGCTCCACCGGCAGCCCGTGCCGCGCCGCCACCGCCGCCCGCGCGGCCCGCCCGTCCGGGTAGGCCGCGAGACCGGTCAGCGACGCGGTGAGGTGCTCGCGCAGCCAGCGCGGCGGCGTGTCCGCGCGGACGTTCACCGCGAGGTCGACCAGCGCGGCGCCGCCGTCCCGCATCTCGGCGTCCCCGTGGTGGCGCAGGTCGTGCGGGCCGGGCCCGTCGTGTCCGTCAGTGGGCATGGGTGTGCGCGTGCCCGTGGTGGTGGCCGTGGTGGTGGTGACCGTCGTCGTCCGGGTGGAAGTGCGGCTGCTGCGGCAGGCCCACCTTGTCCTCGAAGCCGGGCAGGGCGATCCGGTACACGCACGAGTCGCAGTTCATCCGCAGATCGCCCCCGAGGGCCTCCCGGTACCGCTCCATCACCAGGTCGAGCAGCTCCGGCTCGGGCCCGATGACGTCCGCCGAGCGTACCTCGACCTTTGGGTGCGCGGCCGCCCAGCCCTCGGTCTGCTGCCGCACCCGGTCCGGCAGGATGCCGGTGAACAGGAAGTACGGGAGCACGACGATCCGCTTCGCCCCCAGCTTCACACACCGGTCCAGGCCGCTCGGCACGTCCGGCGCGGCCAGCGACACGAACGCCGTCTCCACGCCCGCGTACCCGCGCCCCTCCCACAGCAGCCGGGCCGCCTTGTGGACCTCGGCGTTGGCGTCCGGGTCCGTCGACCCGCGCCCGACGAGCAGCACGGTGACGTCCGAGCGGTCCTCGGGGCTGCGCCCGGCGGAGCCCAGCGCCTCGTCGAGCCGCCGCTCCAGGACGGACAGCAGCGACGGGTGCGGGCCCAGCGGACGGCCGTAGGTGTACGAGATCCCCGGGTGCCGTTCCTTCTCGCGGGCCAGCGCCGCCGGGATGTCGCCCTTGGCGTGCCCGGCGGACACCAGCATCAGCGGCACGGCGGCGAACCGGCGCACCCCCCGCTCCACCAGCTCGGCGACGGCCTCGCCCAGCGGCGGCGGGGACAGCTCGATGAAGCCGCCCGCGACGGGCAGTTCGGGGTGGCGGCGGCCCAGCTCCCGGACGAAGTCGCGGAACGCCTCGGCTCCGGCGTCGTCCCGGGTGCCGTGGCCGGCGATGAGCAGGGCGGGCGGCGGGGTGGTCACGGTTTCTCCTCAGCGGGAACGGGGTGGTACAGCAGGGCGTTGAGCGCGGCGGCGGCGACCGCCGACCCGCCCTTCTCGGACACGTTGCTCACGGCCGGCAGCCCGCTCTCGCGGAGCGCCGCCTTCGACTCGGCCGCCCCGACGAAGCCGACGGGCAGCCCGACGACCAGCGCGGGGGAGGCGTCGAGGGTCAGCAGCTCCTCCAGGGCGGTCGGCGCACAGCCGATCACCCAGATCGCGCCGGGCCCTACCTGTTCGTACGCCAGCCGGATCGCGTGGGCCGAACGCGTCAGCCCCGGCCCGGACCCGGCGTCCTTGAGACGGCAGACGGTCTCCCGCCGGGTGATCCCGGCCGCGACCATCTCCACGTCCACGACGACGGGCGCCCCGGCGTGCAGCGCGCCGTGCGCCTTCACCAGATCGCCCTCGTCCATGACGAGATCGCTCGCGTACTCCAGGTCGGCGGCGGAGTGGATGACCCGCTCCACCACCGCCCGGGTCAGCGGCGGGAAGTGCGAGGTGTCCAGGCGGGCGCGCAGCCGCCGGAAGGACTCCTGCTCGATGGGGTGGACGACCCGGTTCACCGCTCCTCCTCCTGCGTGCTCTCCTGCCAGCGGTAGCCGCGCGGCGTCACCATGCGCCCGGCGATGTTCCGGGTCGCGGTGTTGCCGACGGTCACGACGGTCATCATGTCCACCGTCGCCGCGTCCAGCTCCGCGAGGCTCGTCACCCGCGCGGTGCCGTCCGGGCGCGAGGCGTTGCGGACGACCCCGACGGGCGTGGCCGGCTCCCGGTGCCCGGCGAGGATCGCCAGCGCCTTGGGCAGCTGCCAGTCACGGCCCCGGGAACGGGGGTTGTAGAAGGTGACCACGATGTCCGCCTCGGCCGCCGCCCGCACCCGCCGCTCGATGACCTCCCACGGCGTGTGCAGGTCGGACAGGCTGATGGACACGTGGTCGTGGCCGAGCGGCGCGCCGAGGATCGCGGCGGCCGCGAGAGCGGCGGTCACGCCCGGCACTCCGACCACGTCGATGTCGTCGGACGCCTCGGCGAGCGCGGGCGAGGCCATGGCGTACACCCCGGCGTCCCCGCTGCCGATCAGCGCCACCGCGTGCCCCCGGCGGGCCTCGGCGACGGCCGTGCGCGCCCGCTCCTCCTCGGCGCCGAGCCCCGACTCCAGGATCCGGGTGCCGGGCCGCAGCAGGTCGCGGATCTGGTCGACGTACTGGTCGAGGCCCACGAGCACCGAGGCGCGCCGCAGTTCGGCCTCGGCGCGCGGGGTGAGCAGGTCCCGGGCACCGGGCCCGAGTCCGACCACCGCGAGCCGCCCGCGCCCCGGCCGCCGGACGACCGCGCAGGTCGCCATGGCGGGCGCCCCGGCCGACTTCCGCTTGGGGACGAGGAGTTCACCCCCGCGCACCAGGGCCGCGGCCTCCGCCACCGAGGGCGTGCCGACGGCCGCGAGCGGCGCGTCGGAGGGGTTCGGCACCTCGACGGCGGCCAGCTCCTCGGCGGAGTACGTCACCACGGGCACCCCGAGCCGCGAGGCGGCCGTCACGATCCCGGGTTCGTCCGCCTTGGCGTCGACGGTGGCCAGCTCGGCGACGCTGAGAGCGGACAGCCCCGCGTCCCGCAGGGCGCCCTCGATCACGTCGAGCACCTCCTCGGCCGGCGCCCCCCTGGAGGCGCCCACGCCCACCACCAGCGACGGCGGCCGCAGCAGCACCTCGCGGTCGCCGGGCGCGACGGCCCGGTCCGTGAGCCGCACCCGGTACGCGCCGGCCTCCGCGAACGGCAGCGGCGGCAGCGGCCACGCCACCTCCGCGTCCAGCACGACCGGCTCCCCGTCCAGCAGCGCCCGGGTCACCCCGGCGACCTCGCCCTCGACCGGCAGGCCGAGGGTGTCGAGGCCGGGGATGCCGACGGCGTCCGTCGCCGTGGTCACCACCGGCGCGGCGCCCAGCAACCCGCCCACTTCCACGGCGAGTTCATTGGCGCCGCCACCGTGTCCGCCGACCAGCGACACGGCGAACCGCCCGCCCTCGTCGACACAGACCACACCCGGGTCGGACGCCTTGTCGCCGAGCAGCGGCGCGACGAGCCGGACCACGGCCCCCGTGGCCAGGAAGCACACGAGCTGCTCGCACTCCGCGAACGCCCGCCGCACGGCGTCCCCGACGGGACCTTCGTACACGCGCGTACGGTCCGGCCACGCCGCGGCCAGCCGGTCCCGCGCCACCGCCCCCGCCGAGGTGGCGGAAATGAGGCCGATCACTGGGCAACTCCTTCATGAGACACGGGGGTTCTGGTCCCCCACAGCAGGAACACGGGATTGGTCGCGGCGAGCCGGGTCACGTCCCCCGGCAGCGGCGCGAGCCGCGAGGACTGCAACAGCACGCCGTCCACGGCGAGTCCGGCATCGGCGAGCGCGGCCCGCGCCGCCGGAACCCGGTCCAGCGCGGCCATCGCCACGACGACGCTCCGCCGGGCCCGGCGCGCGCAGGCGCCCACGATCTCGGGCAGCTCCCGCCCGCCCCCGCCGACGAACACGGCGTCGGGATCGTCGAGCCCGGCCAACGCCCCGGGCGCCGTGCCGTGCACGACGTCCACACAGACGCCGTGCGCGCCGGCGTTGGCGCGGATCCGCTCCACCCCGTCCGCGGCCTTCTCGACCGCGCTCACGGCGGCCCCCAGCCGCGCGCACTCCACGGCCACCGACCCCGACCCGGAGCCCACGTCCCAGACCAGGTCGCCGGGGCGCGGCCCGAGCCGGGCCAGCGCCAGCGCCCGCACCTCGAACTTGGTGATCATCGAGTCGCGGTGCGCGAAGTCGCCCTCGTCCAGCGCCCACCCGGCGGGCCGGTCGCCGGGCCCGGCCAGCGTGCGTACGGGACCGAGCGGGCGCGCCTCGTCCAGGCACAGGACGACACTCACCGCCGTACCCCAGTCGCGCTCCGCGGCCTCGGCGGGGGAGACCCGCTCGACGCGCTCGCGCTCCGGGTCGCCCAGCGCCGACGCGACCACGAGCACCCGCGCGGACCGCCGCAGCGCCGCCCCGAGTTCGGCGGGGCCGGCGCCGGGCCCGGTCAGCACGGCGACCTTCGGATAGGCCCGGCAGACGTTGACGGCCGTCCGCGGATCCCGCCCGTGCGCGCTGACCACGACCGCGTCGTCCCAGGTCAGGCCCAGCCGGGCGAAGGCGGCGGCCACGGAGGAGACACTCGGCCGCACGTCCAGCCGGTGCGGTCCGAACCGCTCGGCCAGCGCCCTTACGATCCCGAAGAACCCCGGATCGCCCGACGCCAGCACCACCACCGGCCGGTCCTTCCCGTCGTACTCCCCGATGGCGTCGAGGGCGGGCGCCAGCGGCCCGAGCACGATCCGCTCGGCGGCCTCCGGCAGCCGTACGGCGTCCAGATGCCGGCGGCCGCCGACGACCAGTTCGGCGCCGGCCAGCTCGTCCGGGCCGGGCGGGTCCCCCGTCCCCGTACCGAAGACCGTGATCACGTACTGGCACCCCGCTCGCGCAGGGCCCGCCGGGCCTGGGGGTCGGCCTTGCGGTAGCCGTGGAAGTGGCCCGGGTGGTAGAGGTGCGAGCGGGTTCCGCTGGCGTCCAGCGCGGGGCCGACCAGGAAGAGGGTGTGCTTCCAGAGCTTGTGCTCCTTGACCGTCTCCTCCAGCGTGCCGATCGTGCACCGCACGACCAGCTCCTCCGGCCAGGTCGCCTGATAGGCGATCACGACCGGGGTGGCCGTCGGGTAGCCGCCCTCCAGCAGCTCCCGCACGAGCTGCCCGCTGCGGGCGGCCGACAGGAAGACCGCCATGGTCGTGCCGTGCTTGGCGAACTCCCGCACCTCCTCGCCGGGCGGCATCGGCGTCTTGCCGCCGCCCAGCCGGGTGAGGATCACGGACTGCGCGACCTCGGGGATGGTCAGCTCGCGCCCGGCGAGCGCCGCGACGGCGGAGAACGACGAGACTCCGGGCACGATCTCGGTCTCGACGCCCAGCTCCGTGCACCGGTCGAACTGCTCCTGCGTGCCGCCCCACAGGGCGGGGTCGCCGGAATGGATCCGGGCCACCTTCAAGCCGTCCCGACGGGCCCGCTCGTACACCGCCACGACGTCCTCCAGGGACATCGTCGCCGAGTCGAGGATCTCCGCGCCCTCGCGCGCGTGCTCGAGGACCTCCGCCTGGACCAGGCTCGCGGCCCAGATCACCACGTCCGCCTCGGCGATGGCGCGCGCGGCGCGGAACGTCAGCAGGTCGGCGGCGCCGGGGCCGGCACCGACGAAGGTCACCTTGCCGGTGGGGGCATCGGCCATGGGTTCAGGTCCTCTCATGTGTGCGGGAATGCGTGCGGGTTTGCGTGCTGGTGTGCTGGATCGCGTGCGGGGCTGCGTGGGGCACAGGTCAGTGCGGGGCGCTGATGTGCGTGACCGGGGTCGGATCGGATACCAAGGGGCCATGGCCGTCCTCGTCGCGCTCGGCGCGTTCCTCATGACGTTGGCCGGCGGCTGGACGGCACAGCGTGTCACCGACCGCCGTCACCTGGTGCTCGGCCTGGCGGGCGGCCTGATGCTGGGTGTGGTCGGCCTGGACCTGCTGCCGGAGGCCCTGGAGGCGGCGGGCACGGAGGTGTTCGGCGTCCCGGCCGCGCTGCTGCTGTTCGTGGCCGGCTTCCTGGTGGCCCATCTGGTGGAACGTCTGCTCGCGGTCCGCCAGGCCGCGCACGGCGCCGAGGAGGCCGACGGCCGGGCCCCCGAGGTGGGTCTGACGGCGGCCGCCGCGATGGTCGGCCACAGCGCCATGGACGGCGTGGCCATCGGTGCCGCTTTCCAGGTCGGCGACGGCATGGGCGTGGCGGTGGCCCTCGCGGTGATCGCGCACGACTTCGCGGACGGCTTCAACACGTACACGATCGCGAGCGTCTACGGCAACGCCCGCCGCAAGGCGCTGGCCATGCTGTTCGCGGACGCGGCCGCACCGGTGCTCGGCGCGGCCTCGACGACCTTCGTCACCATCCCGGAGCAGCTGCTCGGCGGCTACCTCGGCTTCTTCGGCGGCGCGCTGCTCTACCTGGCGGCCGCCGAGATCCTCCCCGAGGCCCACCACGAACACCCCGCCCGCTCGACCGTGCTGTGCACGATCGCGGGCGCGGCGTTCATCTGGCTGGTGGTGGGGCTGGCCGCCTGACGCCCGGCGATTCACAGCTTGCCGCCCCGCCCGCCCTCGCGCCGCGCGGGCGCGATGAGCGTCGAGAGGTAGGGGAGGGGCTCCCCGTCCAGCTCGGCGGCCGGCCGGACCGACTCCTCCGCGAGCCCGAGCGCCGACCCCCACACCGCGTCCGCGAGCCGCCCGGTCTCCCGCAGCGCCTCGGCGACCTCGGCGGCCTGCCGCCCGAACTTGTAGGCGACGACGGTCCCGGGACCGGCCAGCGCCTCCTTCAGCGCGGCGGAACCGGCGGTCACGGGCACCAGCGTCAACGGCTCGGTCCCCTCGGTCAGCACCGCACCCGACCGGGCCGCAAGGTCCTGCATGGCGGTGATCCCGGGGACGGTCTCGACGACGGTCCCGGGCACCAGCTCCGCGATCGTCTGCGCGAGATAGGTGAAGGTCGAGTACACGTTGGGGTCGCCGATGGTCGCGAAGGCGACGGACGCGTGCCGCCGCAGCAGTTCGGCCACCCGCTCACCGGCCGCGTCCCAGGCGGCCTCGCGACGCGCCCGGTCGGTCCGCTCGTTCAGCGCGAACACCACCCGGACGACCTTCTCCCGGGGCACGTAGTGCAGGACGGTGGCCTCGGCCCGCCCCCGCTCCCCGGAGTCCATCACGGGTACGACGACGACATCGGCGCCGCGTAGCGCGTTGACGCCCTTGACGGTCACCAGCTCCGGATCCCCGGGACCCACCCCGACTCCGACCAACCTGCTGTCGCTCATGACGTCCGGCACCTCTCCACGAACCTACGGGCCACACCGGGCTCGGCCGCCCAGTGCGTGTGCAGATAACTCGCGTGCACACCGCGCGCTACGAAACCTTCGACCCGCGGCCGGGGCGCACGTACCCCCCAGGCGGGAACCGCCCCCGAGCCGGGCTCGACGACGGTCCGGTGGAACTCGTGCCCGCGCATCCGCGTACCGGCCACGGCCAGCACACTGTCGCTCACGGCGACGGCGTCCCGGTACCCGAGGGTGAGCCGCTCCGACATCCGCGCGCTCGCGTCCAGGACCCCGCACATCGGCCGCCCGTCCAGCTCCCGGCACAGGTACAGCAGCCCGGCACACTCGGCGGCGACCGGCGCGCCGGACTCCGCGAGCGCCGCGACGGCCTTGCGCAGCGGCTCGTTGGCGGACAGCTCGGCGGCGTACACCTCGGGGAACCCGCCCCCGATGACGAGCCCGGCGGTGCCCTCCGGGAGGGACTCGTCCCGCAACGGATCGAAGGTGACCACGTCGGCCCCGGCGGCGGCCAGGAGTTCTGTGTGCTCGGCGTAGGCGAAGGTGAACGCTTCTCCACCGGCGACGGCGACCAGGGGCGCCCGCTTCTCGGCAGACCGAGACGGTCGGTCGTGGGTGGGCGGGACGGGGGTCCAGGGGGCGGAGTCCCCTGGGAGGGCGCCGGCCGTACGGGCGAGTGCTTCCAGGGCGGCCAGGTCACACCCGTCGGCGACCTGCGCCCCCATCGCCGCGACGGAGTCGACCGCGGCACCCTGCCGTTCGGCCACGGGAACCAGCCCGAGATGCCGGGAAGGCGTGTCCACCTGCGGCGCCCGCCGCAGGGCGCCCAGCACCGGCACCCCGGCCGACTCCAACGCCTCCCGCAGCAACTCCTCGTGCCGGTCGGAGGCGACCTTGTTCAGGATCACGCCCCCGATCCGCACCTCCGGATCCCAGGACACGAACCCGTGCACCAGCGCCGCCACCGACCGCGACTGCGACGAGGCGTCCACCACCAGTACCACCGGCGCCCGCAGCAGCTTCGCCACCTGGGCGGTGGACGCCAGTTCACCCTCCCCCGCGGCCCCGTCGTACATCCCCATCACACCCTCGACGACGGCGATGTCACACCCGTACGCACCGTGCGCGAACAGCGGACCGATCAGCTCCGGCCCGCACAGGTACGCGTCGAGGTTGCGCCCCACCCGCCCGGTCGCGAGCGCGTGGTACCCGGGGTCGATGTAGTCCGGCCCGACCTTGTGCGGGGACACGGCGAGCCCCCGCGCGGCGAACGCGGCCATCAGCCCCGTGGCGACGGTGGTCTTGCCGCTGCCCGAGGAGGGCGCGGCGACGACCAGCCGAGGGACGGAAGGAGACATCACCACTCGATGCCCCTCTGCCCCTTCTGCCCGGCGTCCATCGGGTGCTTGACCTTGGACATGTCGGTGACCAGATCCGCGAGGTCGACGAGCTTCCCGGGCGCGTTCCGCCCGGTGATCACGACGTGCTGGGTCCCGGGCCGCTCGCGCAGCACGGAGATCACCTCGTCCGTGTCCACCCACCCCCAGTGCATCGGGTACGCGAACTCGTCGAGCACGTACAGCCGGTACGTCTCGGCCGCCAGATCCCGCTTGACCTGCTCCCAGCCCTCGCGGGCCTTCTCCTCGTTGTCCATCTGGGCGTCGCGCTGCACCCAGGACCAGCCCTCGCCCATCTTGTGCCAGTCGACGGACCCGCCCTCACCGCTGGCGCCCAGCACCCGCAGCGCGTTCTCCTCGCCGACCTTCCACTTCGCCGACTTGACGAACTGGAACACCCCGATCGGCCAGCCCTGGTTCCAGGCGCGCAGCGCGAGCCCGAACGCGGCGGTGGACTTCCCCTTGCCGACCCCGGTGTGCACGACGACCAGCGGCCGGTTCCGCCGCTGACGTGTCGTCAGCCCGTCGTCCGGCACCACACTCGGCTGCCCCTGAGGCATTACGCGGCCCTCCTCGAAGTCCCCTGCACGTTCCTGACCAGCCCGGCGATCGAGTCCGCCCGCAGTTCGTCGAGCGTCACCGCCGTACCTCCCAGCTCACCCGCGAGCCGCCCGGCGAGCCCGAGGCGTACCGGCCCGGACTCGCAGTCCACGACCACCGACGCGACACCGTCGGCCGCGAACAGCCGGGCCGCCCGCCCCGCGAGCGCGACGGGATCGGGCCCACCCGTCACCCGACCATCACCCCGGTCGGAGGCGCTTCGCGCCGCCCCTCCACCGGTGGCCCGCCCGTCCGTCACGACCACGACCAGCGCGCGCCGCGCCGGATCCCGCAGCCGCTCCACGCGCAGCACGTCGTGGGCCCTGAGCAGCCCGGCGGCCAGCGGGGTGCGCCCACCGGTGGGCAGCGACTCCAGCCGTACGGCCGCCGCGTCCACCGAGGACGTGGGCGGCAGCGCCACCTCGGCGGCCGCCCCCCGGAAGGTCACCAGCCCCACCTTGTCCCGACGCTGATAGGCGTCCAGCAGCAGCGAGAGCACGGCGCCCTTCACGGCGCTCATCCGCTGCCGGGCCGCCATCGACCCGGAGGCGTCCACGACGAACAGCACGAGGTTGCCCTCACGCCCCTCCCGGGTCGCCTGCCGCAGATCGTCCCGGCGCAGCACCAGCCCCGGCCCGGACCGCCCGCGCGCCCGCTGGTGCGGGGCGGCGGCCTGCACGGTCGCCGCCAGGTGCAGCTTGGTGAGCGTCCCCCGGGGCCGGCGCGCGCCCGTCGTACGCCCGTGCTCGGTCCGCGCCCGCGAACGCCGCCCGGCGGCACCCTCACCGATCCCGGGCACGCTCAGCACCTTCGTACGGAACGGTTCGGCCGCGCGTACGGCGGACCGCTCCCCGGTGCCGGAGCCCTGCGGCTCGCCGCCCTCGCCGGCCTCGGGGCGGGCCGCCGTGTCACCGTCCTGCGGACCGCCGTCGTCCGGCGTCGGCTGTCCGCCGCCGCCACCGGGCCCGTCCGGGTCGGGATCCGAGTCGTCCTCGCCGGAGAACTCCTCCAGCGTCTCGTCGAGCTTGTCCTCGTCGAGTCCCGGCGCGTCGAAGGGGTTCCGCCGGCGCCGGTGCGGCAGCGCGAGCAGCGCGGCCTGGCGCACGTCCTCCGCGAGCACGTCCGTCCGTCCGGCCCAGGCGGCCACCGCCGTCGCCGTGCGTGCCATCACGATGTCGGCGCGCATGCCGTCGACCTCGAAGGCGGCACAGGTCGCCGCGATCTGCCGGAGCGCCCCGTCGCCCAGCCGCACCGACGGCAGCAGCGCCCGCGCGGCCGCGATCCGCGCCCGTACGGCGGCCTCCTCGTCCGCCCACCGGGCCGCGAAGCCGGCCGGGTCGTCGTCGTGGGCGAGCCTGCGCCGGACGACCTCCACCCGCTGGTCGGGCTCGCGCGAGGCGGCCACCTCCACCGTCAGCCCGAACCGGTCGAGCAGCTGCGGCCGCAGCTCGCCCTCCTCGGGGTTCATGGTCCCGACGAGCAGGAACCGGGCGGCGTGCCGCACGGAGACACCCTCGCGCTCCACGTACGAGGCACCCATCGCCGCCGCGTCCAGGAGCAGGTCGACCAGGTGGTCGTGGAGGAGGTTGACCTCGTCGACGTACAGGATCCCGCGGTGCGCGGCGGCCAGCAGGCCCGGCTCGAAGGCCTTCACGCCCTCGGCCAGCGCCCGCTCGATGTCCAGCGCGCCCACCAGCCGGTCCTCCGAGGCGCCCACCGGCAGCTCGACCATCCGGGCCGAACGGGTCTCGAACGCCCCCGGCTCGTGCGGCCCGTCCGGGCACGCCGGGTCGGGGGAGGCGGGGTCGCAGGAGAACCGGCAGCCGCAGACCACGTCCAGCGTGGGCACGAGCGCCGAGAGGGCCCGCACGGCCGTGCTCTTCGCGGTGCCCTTCTCGCCGCGCACCAGCACCCCGCCGACCGCCGGTGACACGGCGTTCAGCAGCAGCGCGAGCCGCAGATCGTCCTGGCCGACGACGGCCGTGAAAGGGAAGGGGGTGGTGGTCACTGGTCGCCCTCCAGGTCGCCTTCCAGCTCGAGATAGGTCGCGCGCAGCCGCTCGAGCGTGTCGGCGTCCGGCTCGGCCCACAGCCCGCGGTCGGCGGCCTCCAGGAGCCGCTCGGTGATGCCCCGCAGGGCCCACGGGTTGGACTTCTTCATGAAGTCCCGGTTCTCCGCGTCGAAGACGTACTCCGCGCTGAGCTTCTCGTACATCCAGTCGTCGACCACGCCCGCCGTGGCGTCGTAGCCGAAGAGGTAGTCGACGGTCGCCGCCATCTCGAAGGCGCCCTTGTAGCCGTGCCGGCGCATGGCCGCCATCCAGCGCGGGTTGACCACCCGGGCCCGGAAGACGCGGTGCGTCTCCTCGCCCAGCGTGCGGGTCCTCACCTGGTCCGGTACGGCGCTGTCGCCCACGTAGGCCTCGGGGTTGGCGCCCGTCAGATGCCGCACCATGGCCACCATGCCGCCGTGGTACTGGAAGTAGTCGTCGGCGTCGACGAGGTCGTGCTCGCGCGTGTCCACGTTCTTCGCGGCGACCGCGATCCGCTTGAACGCCGTCTCCATGTCCCCGCGCGCCGCCCGCCCGTCGAGCCCGCGCCCGTAGGCGTACCCGCCCCAGACGGCGTACACCTCGGCGAGGTCGGCGTCGGAGCGCCAGTTGCGGGCGTCGATCAGCGGCAGCAGACCCGCGCCGTACGCGCCCGGCTTGGAGCCGAAGACCCGGGCCGTGGCCCGCCGCCGGTCGCCGTGCTCGGCGGTGTCCTCGTCGGCGTGCGCCTTCACGAAGTTGCTCCCGGCGGGCTCGTCCAGCTCGGCGACCTTGCGGACCGCGTCGTCGATCAGCCCGACCACGTGCGGGAACGCGTCCCGGAAGAAGCCGGAGATCCGGACCGTGACGTCGATGCGCGGACGGCCCAGCTCGTCGAGGGGGATCACCTCGAAGCCGGTCACCCGGCGGGAGGCGTCGTCCCACACCGGACGGCAGCCCAGCAGCGCCAGGATCTCGGCGATGTCGTCGCCCTGCGTCCGCATGGCCGAGGTGCCCCAGACCGTCAGGCCGACGGACTTCGGGTATTCGCCGGTGTCCTGGAGATAGCGCTGCACGAGCGAGTCGGCGAGCGACTGCCCGACCTCCCAGCTCAGCCGGGACGGAATGGCCTTGGGGTCGACGGAGTAGAAGTTCCGCCCGGTCGGCAGCACGTTGACCAGCCCGCGGGTCGGCGAGCCGGACGGACCGGCCGGGACATAGCCGCCGTTCAGGGCCTTGAGGATGTGCCCGATCTCGTCCGTCGTGCGCGCCAGCCGCGGCACGACCTCGGCACAGGCGAACTCCAGCACCGCGACCGCGTCGGGGAGTTCGGTACCGACGACCTCACGGACCAGAGCCGGGACGGCCGTCCCGTCCCACGCCCGCTCCTCCATGCCCTCCGCGACCCGCCGGCACAGCTGCTCCAGCAGGTCGATCGCGTCGGCGGCCGAGCGCGCCGGGCCCTCGACGAGGTCCGTCAGCTCGACCGGCAGCTTCACCGGAGCGCCGGGCTCGGCCAGCAGCTCCTTCTCGACCAGCCCGAAGTGCGCCGCGAACGAGGCCCTCAGGCCCGGCAGCGCGTTGGCCTGCCCGCCCCACACCTGCGCGGCGCGCAGCACCGCGAGCACGAGGTTCACCCGCGGTTCGCCTACCGGCCCGCCGCCGAGGATGTGCAGCCCGTCGCGGATCTGCACGTCCTTGATCTCGCACAGATAGCCGTCGATGTGCATGACGAACTCGTCGAAGGCGTCGTCGTCCGGCTGGTCGTCGACATGCAGGTCGTGGTGCAGCTCGGCCGCCTTGACCAGCGTCCAGATCTGCGCCCGCACCGCCGGCGCCTTCGCCGGGTCCAGGTCGGAGACGAGCGCGTACTCGTCGAGCAGCTGCTCCAGCTTCGCCAGGTCGCCGTAGGTGTCCGCGCGCGCCATCGGCGGCACCAGGTGGTCGACGACGGTGGCGTGCCCGCGCCGCTTGGCCTGGGTGCCCTCGCCGGGGTCGTTGACGATGAACGGGTAGATGAGCGGCAGCTCCCCGAGGACGGCGTCCGGCGCGCAACCGCCGCTGAGTCCCAGCCCCTTGCCCGGCAGCCACTCCATCGTGCCGTGCTTGCCCATGTGGACGACGGCGTCGGCGCCGAAACTGTTCTCCAGCCAGCGGTAGGCCGCCATGTAGTGGTGCGACGGCGGCATGTCGGGGTCGTGGTAGATCGCGATCGGGTTCTCGCCGAAGCCGCGCGGAGGCTGGATCATCACGACGACGTTCCCGAACTGGAGGGACGCCAGCACGATGTCGTCCCCGTCGACGTACAGGCTGCCCGGCGGCTCGCCCCACGCCTCCAGCATGGCCTCCCTCAGCGCCGGGTCGAGCGTGTCGAACCACGCCCGGTAGTCGGCCAGCGGCACGCGCGCGGGCGCGGAGGCCAGCTGGTCCTCGGTCAGCCACTCCACGTCGTGCCCGCCGGCCTCGATGAGCCGGTGGATCAACTCGTCGCCGCCAGAGGGGTACTCGGTGAGCGAGTACCCCGCGTCCCGCAGGGCGTCCAGCACCCGCACGGCCGAGGCGGGCGTGTCCAACCCCACCGCGTTGCCGACGCGCGAGTGCTTGGTCGGGTACGCGGTGAAGACCAGCGCCAGCTTCTTCTCGGCGTTCGGCTTGTGCCTCAGCCGCGCGTGCCGTACGGCGATCCCGGCGACGCGCGCGGCCCGCTCGGGGTCGGCGACGTACACCGGGACGTCGTCGGGACCCTGCTCCTTGAAGGAGAAGGGCACGGTGATGAGCCGCCCGTCGAACTCGGGGATCGCGACCTGCATCGCCGCGTCCATGGGGGAGAGCGCGGCGTCCGACGCGGACCAGGCGGCGTGCGAGGAGGTCAGGCAGAGCCCTTGCAGCACGGGCACGTTCAGGTCGGCGAGCGCCCCGATGTCCCAGGCCTCCTCGTCCCCGCCCGCCGAGGCCTGCGAGGCGTGCGTGCCGCCGGCCGCGAGGACGGTGGCGACCAGCGCGTCCGCCGCCGACAGCAGCTCGTACAGCCCGGCGTCGGCCCCGCGCAGCGAACCGCAGTACACGGGAAGGGCGTTGGCGCCCCGCGCCTCGATCGCGTCGCACAGGGTGTCCACGAACGCGGTGTTGCCGCTCAGCTCGTGGGCCCGGTAGAAGAGCACGCCGACGGTCGGCCGGCCCTCGACCAGGGCACGTTCGCCATGGACGCCGTACTGGGGCATCCGCTGCGGCTCGACGAACCCCTCACCCGTCAGCAGCACGGTGTCGGAGAGGAACCGCGCCAGTTCGGTGAGGTTGGCGGGGCCGCCCTCGACGAGGTACCTGAGCGCCTCCGCGACGACACCGGCGGGCACCGACGACTCGGCCATCAGCTCCGCGTCCGGCACGCTCTCGCCGCCGAGCAGCACGGTCGGGATCCCGGACGCCCTCAGCGCGGCCAGCCCCTCCTCCCAGGCACGCTTGCCGCCGAGCAGCCGTACGACGGCGATGTCCGAGCCCGCCAGGAGCCCGGGAAGGTCCCGCTCGACATCCACCCGGGTCGGGTTGCCGATCCGGTAGTCGGCGCCGGAGGCGGCCCGGGCCGCCAGCAGATCGGTGTCGGCGGTCGACAACAACAACACTGTGCTCATGCGGGCGCTCCCGGTGGAATGAAAGGCAGTCCTTGCGGCGCGCCCGACTCGATGAGCCGCCGGAGCGCGTCCGTGTCCGCGTGCTGTTCGATCAGGTCGCCGAGCCGGTCGAGCTGCTCCTCGCGCAGCGCGGCGAAGGAGGTGTCGGCCGCCGGCACGAACCGGCGGCCCGCGGCGGCCGCCACCTCGCGCAGGAAGGCCCGCCGGAACCCGTCCGACTCCAGCGAGCCGTGCCAGTGCGTGCCCCAGGTCTGTCCGACCCGGCAGCCGTCCAGGAACGGCTCGCCGCCGGTGACGTCGGCCACCCCGTGATGGATCTCGTACCCCTCGACCCGCTCGCCGAGGGCTTCGCCCACCGGCCGGGTGAGGGTCTTCTCCCGGGCGAACCGGACCCGGACGGGCAGCAGTCCGAGCCCGTCGACGTGCCCGCGCCGGCTCTCGACGTCGTCCTCGATGTGCTCGCCGAGGATCTGGAAGCCGCCGCAGATCCCGAGCACGGGCCGGCCCTCGGCGGCCCTGCGGCCGATGGCCCGCGCGAGCCCCCGCTCGCGCAGCCACTCCAGCGCCCGTACGGTCCCCCGGGTCCCCGGCACGACGACGAGATCGGCGTCGGCCAGCTCCTCGGGCCGGTCCACGAACCGCACGACGACGCCCGGCTCGGCGGCCAGCGCGTCCACGTCCGTGAAGTTGGACATCAGCGGGATCGCGCACACGGCGACCCGCAGCACGTCCTCGCCGACGGGCGGGGAGACGTTCGACTCCCGCACGGTCCCGCGCAGCGACACCCGCAGCCCGTCCTCCTCGTCGATCCCGAGGCCGTGCCGGAAGGGCAGCACGCCGTACGTGCGGCGTCCGGTGAGCCCGTGCAGCATGTCGAGCCCCGGCTCCAGCAGGCCGACGTCGCCCCGGAACTTGTTGACGAGGAACCCGGCGACCAGCTCCTGGTCCTCGGGCGAGAGCAGGGCGACGGTTCCGAAGAAGGAGGCGAAGACGCCCCCGCGGTCGATGTCGCCGACGACGAGCACCGGAAGCCGGGCGCCCCGCGCGATCCCCATGTTCACGATGTCGGTCCGCCGCAGGTTGATCTCGGCCGGACTGCCCGCCCCCTCACAGATCACCGCGTCATACGTGCCCCGCAACTCGGCGAGGCAGTCGAGAACGGTTCCGAGGAGTTTCTGCCGGCGCCCGCCGTGGTAGCCGCGGGCGCTCATCTCGCCGACGGGCTTCCCGAGCAGCACGACCTGGCTGCTGCTCTCACCGCCGGGCTTGAGCAGCACGGGATTCATCAGCGCGGTCGGCTCGACCCGGCAGGCCTGCGCCTGCATGGCCTGCGCCCGCCCGATCTCGGCGCCCTCCTTCGTCACGAAGGAGTTCAGGGACATGTTCTGCGCCTTGAACGGCGCGACCTTGACCCCCTGCCGCACCAGCCACCGGCAGATCCCGGCCGTGACGACACTCTTGCCCGCGTCGGAGGTGGTGCCGGCGACGAGCAGACCCCCGCCCCTCATGACGCACGCCCCTTCGCCCTCGTGGCCGCGGCCCGCGCGGCGACGGTGACGCCGAGCACGAGCAGACCGACCCGGCGGGACAGCCGTACGGCCCGCTCGATGTCCTGGACCTCCACGGCACGCCCTTTCTCGTTCAGCACCGGCCGGTGCTCGACCCGGCCCCCGTACGACAGCGTTCCGCCCAGCCGTACCCCGAGCGCCCCCGCGAAGGACGCCTCGACGGGCCCGGCGTTGGGACTGGGGTGCCGGCCGGCGTCGTCCCGCCAGGCCCGCACGGCCCCGCGCGGATCGTCCCCCGCGAGGGCGGCGAGTACGGCGGTCAGCCGCGCCCCCGGCCAGCCGGCGAGGTCGTCGAGGCGCGCCGAGGCCCACCCGAAGCGCCGGTACCGGGCCGACCTGTGCCCGACCATGGCGTCGAGCGTGTTGACGGCCCGGAACCCGAGCAGCCCGGGCACCCCGCCGACGGCCCCCCAGACCAGCGCCCCGACGACGGCGTCGGAGGTGTTCTCGGCGACGGACTCCACCACGGCCCGGGCGATCCCGTCGGCGTCGAGGGCCTGAGGATCCCGCCCGCACAGATGCGGCAGCCGCGCCCGCGCCGCGTCGACGTCCCCCGCCTCCAGCGCGCGCCCGATCACCCGGGCCTCGCGGACGAGGGAGGTGCCGCCGACGACGGCCCAGGTGGCGGCGGAGGTGAGGGCCACGGAGACGGCGGGGGAGGACCGTACGGCGCGCGAGGCGACGGCCCCGAGCGCGACGGCGCCCCCGGCGCACACCGCGGTGTGCAGCGCGCCCCACCCGCGGTGGTCGCGCCACAGCACCCGCTCCACGGCACCGGCGGCCCGCCCGAAACCGGCGACCGGATGGCCCCGGCGCGGATCGCCGAGCAGCAGGTCGCCGAGGAGGCCGAGGGCGGCGCCGTACGCGTGAACGCGATCGGCACGCACCGGCTCAGCCGGCCGTGGGGTCGGGCAGCGACCTGGTGGGGTACCTCAACGGCCGAGCGAGCATGGCGATATGTCCTCACTCAGGGTGTCCACGCCCTGGTTCGACGAGACCGGCGGCGAGAGTTCCTGGCTCCCGGGGGTTACTACCCCGGTGACAGTGGCGGGACCGCGCCGGATTCGCACCGGCTTCCTCTTCTGCCGCCGTACATGGCCCCGGCAGTCCACCACGGGCCCGGAAGGGCCGTCAACTTGCCGTTGACCTGCGCGGGGAGAGTGTGCAGAACCCCACACCGCTAGCACGGGGGGCGGGTGCCGGGGCCCGCTTCCCGGGAAAACCCCTCGAGCGGACGGACCTCCCCGGACCCGCTTGCGGTCGCGGAACGTGAGCGCCTGCAATGGCCCGTACGCCCCCTGAGGGGCACAACGGACGTGAACGGACGCGAATGGACGCGACCGGGTGCGAACGGACGCGAACGGCACCGGAGGGGACGCGGAGTGGCGTATGTGGGTGAAATGCGGCTGGACGACGGGCAGATCGTGCTGCTGGAGGTGACGGGGGAGGGGCCCGGGGGCGTCCAACGGGTCTCCCGGGGCGGCGGCGGGGCCGGCGTCGCGGGCGCGGCGGAGACCCTCCAGCAGGCGCTCGCCCGGGTACGCCCGGCGCTGGGCGCGGTCGTGGAAGGCGCCCGGAGCCTGGCCCGGCCCCCCGGCTCGGTCACGGTCGAGTTCGGCATCACGCTGAGCGCGGAGGCGGGCGTGGTGGTGGCCAAGGGCACCACGGAGGCCCACTTCACGGTGAGCATGCAGTGGTCGCCCCGGGACGAGGACGGAACGGCCCTCCCCGGGCAGCGTGATGGCGCCCCCTGATGAGGACCTCCCCCGGGCCATCGCCCGCTTCTGGAGCGAGGACGGCCGGGTCACCGGCACCGGGTTCCTGATCGCGGAACGGACGCTGTGCACCTGCGCGCACGTGGTGGCGAGCGCGCTGGGCACGGACGAGACGTCGGCGGCGCCGCCGACCGCCCGGGTGACGCTCGACTTCCCCCTCCTGACCCCGCCGTCGGCCGCCCTGCGGGCCGAGGTCACCCACTGGCACCCGGTGCGCCCGGACGGCGGCGGCGACATCGCCCTGCTGACCCTGGCGGAGCCGGTCCCCGGCACCACCCCGGTCCGGCTCGCCGGCGGCACGGCGGTCTGGGACCACGCATTCCGCGTCCTCGGCTTCCCCGCCCGCACCGACGACCACGGCGTCTGGGTGGACGGCAGACTGCGCGCCCCGGTCGGCAAGGGCTGGACCTCGATGGAGGCCCGCCCGCTCTCCGGCGCCCCGCCCATCGGCCGCGGCTTCAGCGGCGGCCCGGTGTGGGACACCGACCAGGGCGGGGTCGTCGGCATGACGGTCGCCGCGGAGACGGGCACGGGCGCGACCACGGCCTACCTGATCCCGGCACCCCTCCTCCTGGGCCTGGACCCGGCCCTGAGCCCGTCCCCCTTCCGCGGCCTGGAACCGTTCCAGGAGGAGGACGCGGGGGTGTTCTTCGCTCGGCGGGGGGACGGGGAGCGGATCGCGGCGGCCCTGCGCGCGCACGCCTTCGTTCCGGTCGCGGGGGCGTCCGGGGTCGGGAAGTCGTCCTTGGTCCGGGCCGGAGTGCTTCCCCTGCTGCGGTCCTCCGGCCACACGGTCACCGACTTCGCCGGCCAGCCGGACACCGATCCGGTACGGACGCTGGCGGAGGCGCTCGGGGAACAGTTCCCGTCGGCGCGGGAACTCGCGGGGGAACTCGTGCGGGAACTCTCGCGGGAACCGCACGCGACGACGGACCGGACCCGGACGGCGGTCCTGCTGGCCGCCCGCATCCTGCGGGAGTCGGGCCCCTCGGGCCACGTCGTCCTGCTGGACCAGTTCGAGGAGACCGTCGGGGCCCGCCCCGCCGACGCCCGGGCCCTCCTGGACGTCCTCCTGCCGATGACCCGTGCCGTCCACCCGTCCGGCCGCCGGCTGCGCGTCCTGGCGACCCTGCGCTCCGCCTCCCTGGAGGAACTGGTCGCGGACGGCAGGGCGGAGGAACTGAGCGGCACGGTCCAGATGATCGCCCCGATGACCCGCGACCAACTGGACGAGGTGGTGCGCAGGCCGATCGAGGCCGTCCCCGGCGTGGAGTTCGAACCGGGCCTGGCCGAACTGATCGTGGCGGACGCGGGCGGTGAGCCGGGTGCACTGCCCCTGGTGGAGTTCGCGCTGGCGGAGCTGTGGGAGCGCCGGGAACACGGCCGCCTCACGCACGCGGCGTACCGGACGATCCGGGGTGTCGAAGGGGCCCTGTCCCGCTATGCCGACCAGCAGCTGGCGCGGGTCTGCAAGGCCCCGGGCGGCCCGGATCCCATGGTGGCCCGCCGCCTCTTCGAACGCCTCGCCCGCCCGGTCAGGGGCAACGAGTACGCCCGCGTCGCCCGGGCCTTCGAGCACCTGCCCCCCGAACTCCGGGTCGCCGCCCAGGCCTTGGCGGCGACCCGCCTCCTGGTCATCGCCCGGGACAGCTCCGGCCGGGAGACGGTGGCACTGGCGCACGAGGCGCTGGTACGGCAGTGGCCGACGCTCGGGGGCTGGCTCGACGAGTCGCGTGCGTTTCTGGTGTGGCACGAGAAGCTGCGGGGGCGGCTGCGGGAATGGGAGGACGCGGACCAGCACCCCGATCTGCTGCTGCGGGGGCAGGAGTTGGCGGCCGCCAGGGTGGTGTCCGCGTCGCGCGCCGCGGAACTCTCCGTCGAGGAGTCGGAGTTCGTCCGCCTCAGCCGGCTGCACCGCACGCGCTCGGTGCGCAGGGGCCGTACCGGCGTCGCCCTGGTGGCCTGCCTGGCTCTGGTGGCGTCCTCGCTCGGGGTCCTGATCTGGGGCATGGTGCGCGACGAGGACCGGGACCAGGCCGACGAGGCGGCGAGGAAGCTGGTCGGCCAGGCCGCGGACCGGGCCCGGGAGGATCCCGTGGGTGCGGCGCTGCTGGCCGCCGCGGCCCGGCGCACGAGCGAGCTGCCCGAGACCAGGGCGGCCGTGATGCGGCACACGTGGCCGCTGACCTCGCTGGTGGCGGTGGACCGGATCCTGCCGGACGGTGAGGTGCGGAAGGTTGCCGCCTCCCTGGACGGCACGGTCATGGCCGTCCTGACGACCGGGCGGCAGGGCAGGCAGGCCTATGTGGTGACGGGCCCGGGACACGGTGTCCCGGGAGCGCGGCGTCTGCCCGGTTCGCCCGCGTCGATGGACGCGGTGGCCGTCAGCGACGACGGCACGAGGGTCGCCGTGGCGGCGGGGCACGGGGACGTGCGGGTGTGGCGGATCGAGAAGGGGGAGCCGCGGAAGGGGCCGTGGTCGTGGAGATGGAGCGCGGACAACACCGCCGAGGCCACCCGGACGCTCGACTTCTCCGACGACGGAACCCGGCTGGTGCACTGGGTTGGCGCCGCCGACCGCTTTTCCCTCTGCCACGGGTCGGCCGTCGACCCGTGGCTGCGGACGGTCCGGGTCGAGGGGAAGGCGGTGAAGGGGCAGGGAACGGCGCTGCCCGTCGGTCGGCTGGAGCCGGAGGAGTGCGTCGAGCACATCGCTCTGCGCGGGGCGCGGCCCGACCGTCTCACCGTGGTCACGTCCAAGCAGGTGACGGAGGAGAACGGTGACACGGGTTCCGTCGGCTCGGTTCGCTCGGTCGACCTGACAGCGCGGCGAGTCGAGCCGGGACCGGCCGAGGTGGGCAGTGCCTTCCTCGGCGCCGGCGGTCGAGCCATGGTGACGACACGGAGACACGAGCATCGATGGCGGTGGCAGTTCCCCGCGTCCCGCGGCGCGAAGCCCGAGGAACGGTGGTCACAGACCTTCCGCACGGACGCCACCGGCCGGTACCCGGTGATGGACGGGGACGACGACGCACAGGTGGCGACGCATCCCGACGCCCTGCTGATGGTGATCTTCGACCCCGCCTCGGGACGCCGCCATACCGCGGTCCTCCCGGGAGGGGTGGCCGACGGTGGGGAGGGCACGGTCGTGATGCCCACCCGTGACGGGTTCCTGGCGCGTGCCGTACTCGGCCGTGACCTCCTGACGTACCGTATGCGCCCCACGGTCCATCCCCTGGGCGTGGACGGGGGAGCCGCTGTCCCGGACCTGGACCGCGTGGACGGCCACAGGACCCTCGTGGCCCTGGCCGGCAGAAGCCAGGGGGACGACAGCGAGATCTTCGAGACGGTGCTCGACGCGACGGGGCCCCGGCGCGGTCCGCGGGACGTGTCCGGCATGGGCGGGATCGTGATCAGCGGAGACGACCGGCACTACGTCACATGGAGCGCCCAGGCCTGGGAGCTGCGCACCACGGCCGGATTCACGACCAGGAACCGGAGGCCCCCGCCGGTGGGAGGCGACGAGCCCGGCCCCGGAAGCGACTCGACCGTCAAGTCCGTACACCGCTTCGGGGACGGCGACTTCCTCCTCCTCGACGGCAGGGGGCTGTCCCGGCTCGACGGTGCGACGGGCCGTCTTCACCGTCTGGACGGTGTGGGATGTGCGTGGACGTCGGCGACGAGTGAGCGTGAGTGCTTCACGGCGGTGGGGCGCCCGAAGCACCCGGGGCAGTTCCTCGTCGTGCGGACCGACGGAGCCGCTGAGCTGTGGGAACTGGCCGGCAGCAGGGTGAGGAAGATCGACGAGGAGATCCTGAGCCCCCTCGGGGAATATCAGGAGGCGGGGCAGACGGCGGTCTTCCGGTCCGACGGACGTGCCGTCGCGGTGGCCACCGAGGCGGGCGTCTACGTATGGCGGACAGGCGTCGAACATCCCGGCCTCCTCGCGGACGACGTGGACCGGGTGCGTGCCTACGACGAGCGGGGCTACCTGGTGCTCACCTCGAGCGAGGGCGAGGACGAACTCCACAGGGACGACGGCGGCGTTCTCGCCCCGCTGCCCACCAGCGACGTCGTCCGCCGATGGGTCTTCGACGGCCGCTCTCTCCACGGCGAGACGGCCTTGGGCACCATCACCTACGACCTCGGCCATCTCACCGGGCGAGTCACCCTCGACCACGTGTGCGAACTGCTTCCTCGGCTCGGCCCGGACGTGTGGCGCTCCCTGCGCCGTACCTCCGCGGCACCACAGAGCCCGCCCTGCCCGGACCTCGCGTAGAGGGACTGGGCAGGGCGGGCAACGAGTCTGTGGCGCGGTGGGGCGTCAGGCGACGATCAGCGAGATCCCGTACGCCACCGCGGCCGCGCACCCCGCGAAGCACGCGTACGCTCCGGTCAGGGCGAGGACGGCCGAGTCACCCTGTTCGGTGGCTCGTTCGCGGTGGGTGAGGGCCATGACGCCGAGGGTGAAGAGGGCCACGAGGGCCACGGTGACCACGAGGCTGACGCCGAAGACGGAGCCCAGGGCTGCCCAGTCGATCTTCATGCTGATGCTGTTTCCTTCGTAACCGGGTGGGCGGGGCTCAGGCCGTGGTGGCGGGGGAGACCGCCGGTTCGCCCGCCGGGGCGGGGATCGTGGCGGTGAGGTTCTCGGCCACCGCGCCCGCCGGAGGCGGGGTCACGGCGGCGATGGCCGTGGTCACCACGCCGGCCGGTTCCTCGGTCGCGTTGACGTTCGTGTGGTCGACGACCTCGCGGCGGGAGAGCTTCCAGATCGCGGCGCTGGAGCCGACCAGGAAGATCGCGACGATGGCCGTGCCCCAGGAGCCGAAGCCGGTCACGTACTCCGCGAGCGCGCCCACCAGGGCGGCGGCCGGCAGCGTCAGGCCCCACGCGACGAACATCCGGGTCGCGGTCGACCAGCGGACCACACCGCCCTTGCGGCCCAGCCCCGCGCCCATCACCGCACCGGAGACCGAGTGCGTGGTGGAGAGGGAGAAGCCGAGGTGGGAGGAGGCCAGGATGACCGTGGCCGCGCTGGTCTGGGCGGCGAAGCCCTGCTGCGGCTGGAGGTCGGTCAGCCCCTTGCCCATGGTGCGGATGATGCGCCAGCCGCCGAGGTAGGTGCCGAGCGCGATGGCGATGCCCGCGGAGAGGACGACCCACACCGGCGGGTCGGAGTCGGGGGCGACGGCGCCGCCGGCCACCAGCGCGAGGGTGATGATGCCCATCGTCTTCTGCGCGTCGTTGGTGCCGTGGGCCAGGGAGACCAGGCCGGCCGAGGCGATCTGGCCCGCGCGGTAGCCCTTCTCGGCCGCCTTGCCGTCGGCCTTCCTGCCCAGGCTGTAGGAGAGGCGGGTGGCGAGCATCGCCGCGACACCCGCGACCAGCGGAGCCGCGATCGCCGGGATCAGGACCTTGGTGACCAGGACGTCGCCGTGGACCGCGCCCATGCCCGCCGAGGCGATGGTGGCGCCGATCAGACCGCCCATGAGGGCGTGGGAGGAACTGGAGGGCAGGCCCACCAGCCAGGTCAGCAGGTTCCAGAGGATCGCGCCGACCAACGCGGCGAAGATGACCTCGGGGCGGATGCCGGTCTCGTCGACGAGACCCTTGGAGATCGTGTTGGCGACCTCCACGGAGAGAAAAGCGCCCACAAGGTTGAGCGCGGCGGACATGGCCACCGCGACCTTGGGCTTGAGCGCACCGGTCGAGATGGTCGTGGCCATCGCGTTGGCGGTGTCGTGAAAACCGTTCGTGAAATCGAACGCGAGTGCGGTTACCACCACAATCGCGAGGATCAGCGAGAAGTTTTCCATTTACCCAGGCAATCGTTCGAAGTCATTGGCCGGTTGACCGTAGGCAACCTGGGTGAACGGAAGGTGAACTGTGGCGGTCGCCGTGGTGTCCAAGATAGAGGGTCGCCGCGCCTGTGCGGCACGGCGACCCTGGCACCCCTTGGTCACGCCCCTTCGGCGAACCTCGCCAGCCGCTCCGCGGAGCCGTTGAAGAGATTCTGGTCACCCGGCAGGCTGCCGCCGTTGGCGTACTGCCAGAAGGTCCACGACGACCAGCCGGCCGGCAGCGCCCCGGCGTCCGCCGACCGGTAGCGCGCGATCCACAGCGCGTGGTCGGCGGCGAAGACGGGGCTGGCGCCGGTGCACGCGTTCCACCAGTGGGTGGTGGTGTAGATCACCGGACGGCGGCCGGTGAGCCGGAGCACCTCGTCGCTGAAGGCCCGGATCCAGGCGACCATCCCCGCCTTGCTCAGGCCGTAGCACTTGCGCCGCGCGTCGTACGGGTTGTATTCGATGTCGAGCGCGGGCGGCAGCGTCCCGCCGTCGGCGCTCCAGCCGCCGCCGTTGCGGACGAAGAACGCCGCCTGCGCGGTGCCCGAGCCCTTGTCCGGCAGGGCGAAGTGGTACGCCCCGCGCAGCAGCCCCGCGGCGCCGGCCCCGTCGTACTGCTGTGCGAAGTACGGGTTCCGGTAGGCCGTGGACTCGGTCGCCTTCACATAGACGAACCGGGCGCCGCGCGCCTTCGCCCGCGCCCAGTCGACGTTCTTCTGGTGGGACGAGACATCGTGCCCCGTCGGTCGCCCCGCCGCCGCGGCCGGCGCCTCGGCGAGCACGGTGGCCGCCGCGGCGAGCGCCACGGCGCATGCCGCCCAGGCACGGGTACGGCGACGCGGCGTCAGGGCGCGGTCGCGGCGACGGAGCGGTGAGTGATCACGGTCCATGGTTTCCCCCGGGATGGCGGCGTGCACGAAACGCCCCAGAGGCTAGGGGAAGAACCGTGATCATCCACGCATGCTCGCCGATCCCCGGCCAATCACCGCAACAGGGTGATGTATGCCGATATGCGACCTTTCGGAGCGCCGGCTTCCGGCCTACAGTGCCCGCCCTCGCGCCCCGCGCCGCCGGGCGCCGCGACGGCCCGCCCCCGCCCCTGGCAGGATCGGGGCATGGCTGAGCAGCGGCGCGAGCAGCGGGAGCCCCGGGGCGCACGGGACGGCGTGGCGGACGGGGAGGCGCTGCGGGGGAGGAGTGCGCTCCCCGAGGAGGCGAGCGCCTGGGAGGCCCTCGTGACGGCGGCCCGCCGCACCGTCTCCGACGGCCTGGTCGTCGGCACCTCCGGCAACGTCTCCGTCCGCGTCGGCGACACCGTGCTGGTCACCCCCTCGGGCGTGCCCTACGACCGCCTCACCCCGGACGACCTCACCGGCGTCGACCTCACCGGCCGGCAGGTGCTCGGCATCCTCGTGCCGACGAGCGAACTGCCCATGCATCTCGCCGTCTACTCCGCCACCGACGCCCGCGCCGTCGTCCACACCCACGCCGTCCACGCCACCGCCGTCTCGACCCTCGTGGTCGAACTCCCGTCCGTGCACTACATGACGGGCGCCCTCGGCGGCCCCGTCCGGGTTGCCCCCTATGCGCCGTACGGCACCCAGGAGTTGGCCGAGAACATGCTCCGCGCCCTCGCCGGCCGGACCGGCTGCCTGCTCCAGAACCACGGCACCCTCACCTACGGCACCACCCTCGACCAGGCGTACGACCGCACCGCCCAACTGGAGTGGATGTGCAGCCTGTGGCTCAAGGCGTCCTCCGTCCCCGGCCGGAACCCGACCCTCCTGACGGAGGAGCAGATCGCGGACGCGGGAGAGCGGCTGAAGGGCTACGGCCAGCCCCGCCGGCCTTCGGGACACGGTTGACCTTCGGGACGCGTCCTCGCCCCCGCCCGCACGCCCATCCGCACGCCCATCCACACCTCCGTCCGCACACCCGCGCTCCCATCCGTCCGCTCCCACGCCGCCCTCCACTGGCCGCCCGGAGCAATGGCCAGGACACTGGACGCGTGCGCACTGTCACCGCGACGGCCGCCGCCGTCACCGCAGCCCTGGCCGCCGGCGCCGCCAGTGTCGCCGCCGGCCGGCTCGCCAGCGACGCCGCACTCAAGGCGCCGCCCGGCCGCCCCCTGCCCACCGAACCCCGGCTCACCGTGCACGGCACCGCCGCCGGCCAGGTCGTCCTCACCCGGCACCTGGCCGCCCTGCGCCCCGGCACCTACGGCCTCTCCGGCGACGGCTCCCACGCGGTCGTCGGCCCCGTCCTGGCCGGCGCCGCGCACTCCGCCGACACCGTCGTACGCCGCCTGGAACGCGTCACGCACGGCACCCTGAACCCCGGCGACGCCGTGTGGCTCACCCCGAACCTGTACGTCGGCAACCCGAGCGGCGCCCTCGGCCTGGACCACGCCGACATCGACGTGCCCGGCGAGCTGGGCTCGCTGCCCGCCTGGTTCGTCCCGGGCGCCCGCCGCACCTGGGTGATCGCGGTGCACGGCCTGGGCGCCACCCGGGAGCACGCCCTGAACCTGCTGGGCTTCCTGCACGGCCGCCGCTTCCCGGTCCTCGCCCTCGCCTACCGGGGCGACCTCGGCGCACCCCGCCCCCCGGACGGCCTGAACCACCTCGGCCAGACCGAGTGGCGCGACCTGGACGCGGCGATGCGCTACGCGGTCCGCTACGGCGCCGAACGCGTCATCCTGCTCGGCTGGTCCACCGGCGCCGCGATGGCGCTGCGGGCGGCCGCCCACTCGGGCCTGCGCGACCTGGTCTCCGGGCTCGTCCTGGACTCCCCCGTGCTGGACTGGCAGGCGACCCTGCGCGCCCTGGCCGCCGCCCGGCACACCCCGGGCGCGCTGCTGCCGCTCGCCGTCCGTGCCGCGCAGGGCCGCACCGGCCTGCACGGCGGCCCCGGCGGATCCGGCGACCACGGCGGCCCGGACGCCGACCCGGCCGCCGGACTGAAGGTGCCGACGCTGGTCTTCCACGGCCCCGACGACATCGTGGCCCCCTGGGAGGCATCCCGCCGCCTCGCCGGCCGCCGCCCGGACCTCGTCGCCCTCCACACCGTCGCCGGGGCCCCGCACGCCGCGATGTGGAACGCCGACCCGGAGGACTACGAAGAGACCCTGCGCCGTTTCCTGACCCCCCTGAGCTGACGCGCCCGCCGACCCCTCGCGGAACCGCTCCCAGAGGTTCCGTTTAAGGCCGTACCACTGGCCTGAACACGTCTCTCCACCCCTCTCCGCACCCTGTGCGTTGGCCAGTCCCGTAGCCCGCCGTGACATTCCGTTTGGGTTTTCGGACCGTCAACCGGAAGACTGCACCCGTGACGTCCCGTATCCCGCGCGACTCCAGGCTTCGACTCGTCCGCCCGCGACCCCTGGCCGCCGCCCCCACAGCTGTGAACGAGCGGCGCCCGCGCCGCCACGCGCCCCGCCCCCCGGAAGGCACCCCGGCCCCGGCGGAGCTGGCCAGAATGGCACGCTCAGGTCTGGCCGCCGCGGCCCGTGTCGCCCGCTGGGCCGACAACGCCCTCGGGCCCGGCCGCGACGCCGCGACCGCCGACGGCAAGGCCACCCTGTCCGACCCGTCCGCCGAACGCGCGGCCCGTGATCTGGGCCTGACCCCGGATCAGATCCGCCACGACTGGGACATCGCCCGCCTCGCCGGTCTCATCGAGGTGCACGGCGACAGCGCCCGCCCCGGCTGGCGGCTGCGCGCCTGGAACCGGGACGACAGTGCCGTGCTGCGCGGCTGGGTCGCCCTCTTCGACGCCTGGTCGCTCGCCACGCCGGAACCCGCCGAGGAGGAGCCCGCCGCCGTCGCCGAGGTCGTCTCGGCCATGCCGCAGGTGCTCTCCTTCCTCCAGCTGTCCGCCGGACCCGTCCCCGTGGACCAGCTGCTCGACCTGCTGCGCCAGCGCGTCACCGAACTGCGCACCGAGCGCTGCGAGGTCCCCTACGCCGCCGACGCGGCCGGACCCCCGGCCCCCGCGCCCTCCGCCGACGCCGACCCGGCGGAGCCCGCCCTGGCCGCCGAGCTGGCCCCGCTCCTCGACTGGGCGCTGCACGCCCTCGCCTCGGTGGGCGCGCTCACCTGCGGCGCCGGCCAGGCCACCCTCACCCCGCTCGGCAGCTGGGCGGTCTGGGTCAAGCTGGAGCAGATCTGCGTCGCCGCGCAGAGCCCCGCCGGCAACATCGAGCAGGCCGCCGAGGACATGCTCCGCGGCTGCGCCCAGCTCCGCCCCAACGCGGCCCGCGCCGAGTACCGCGCCTGGCTCGCCGCCCGCACCGTCGGCGGCGCCGTCACCGAGCTCCTGGTCGCCGCCCGCGGCGAGGACGCCCTGCTGCGCGGCCTGGCCTTCGAGGCGCTGCGCGTCGTCGGCGCCCCCGCCGAGCCCGATGTGCGTGCCGTCGTCGACGAGCCCGCCCTCAGGCCGTACGCCCTGCTCTGGCTCGCGGAGCACGACGGGGTGGACCCCGAGGACGCGCACGAGGTGCTCACCCGCGAGGAGGCCACCTGGCTGTGGGTCGACACCGCCGCCGCCGTCGCCGACCACGGGGAGGCCCCGATGCTGGTGCGGCACCTGGAGTCCGCGCTCCAGCCGACCGTGCCCGCGCTGCTGGACGAGGTGCGGGCCGTGGGACACCCGCGCACCGTGCAGGTGCTCGTGGCGCTCGCGGCCGCGCACCCCGATCCGGCGCTGGCCAAGGCCGTCCGCCGGGCCGCCTTCCAGGTGCACACCGGGGGCAGTTGACCCGCCCCCGGCCCACCGGGGCGGGTCAGGCCTGTATGTCGGGCGCGTACGTGCCGAAGCTCCAGAGGTTGCCCTCGGCGTCCCGGGCCATGTAGTCCCGGGAGCCGTAGTCCTGGTCCGTCGGGGGCATCAGGATCTCCGCGCCGTGCTCCACGGCCCGGCGGTGGTGTGCGTCGACATCGTCCACGACGACGTACACCCCCGTGGGGCCCGCGTCCTTCATCGCCGCGTCGAAGACGCCGCCGCGGCCCTTCGAGCCCAGCATCACCGCGCCGTTGCCCTGAACCAGCTCGGCGTGCATCACCGTGCCGTCCTCGCCCTCGTACACGGACAGCTCGGTGAAGCCGAAGGCCTCCGTGAGCTGCCGGATCGCCGCCTTCGCGTCGGCGTACAGCACTGTCGGGTAGATGCTCGGGCGTGTGCCGTTCGTCCCTGCCATGCCGATCACTCCCCTGTGATCACCTGTGATCACCGTCGGAAATGTCATCCGCCGCCCAGTCTGGCAGTCACCACTGACAACGCCCCGGCGGAGCCGTGACGGCGGAGATCGAACACCCGAACGCCGAAAAGTGCTTGCACGGTCCCGTTAGACTGGCCTCATGGCCATTCTCCTCGCGCATTAGACGGCGGGAACGTCCTCAGCCGCCCATACCGCCATCGACCCCGCACAGGAGTCTGACCGTGATCTCCGCCTCCGGCATCGAGCTGCGCGCCGGTGCCCGCATCCTCATCGAGAGCGCTTCCTTCCGTGTCGCCAAGGGTGACCGCATCGGCCTGGTCGGCCGTAACGGCGCCGGCAAGACGACCCTGACCAAGGTCCTGGCCGGCGAGGGCCTCCCCGCCGCCGGACAGGTCACCCGCTCCGGCGAGGTCGGCTACCTCCCGCAGGACCCCCGCACCGGCGACCTCGACGTCCTCGCCCGTGACCGCATCCTCTCCGCCCGTGGCCTCGACGTCCTCATCCGCAAGATGCGCGAGAACGAACAGAAGATCGCGAACGGCCAGGGCGCCACCCGCGACAAGGCGATGCGCCAGTACGAGCGCCAGGAGACGGAGTTCCTCACCAAGGGCGGGTACGCCGCCGAGGCCGAGGCCGCCACCATCGCCGCCGCGCTCAACCTGCCCGACCGGGTGCTCGGCCAGCCCCTGCACACGCTCTCCGGCGGTCAGCGCCGCCGTGTGGAACTGGCCCGCATCCTGTTCTCCGACGCGGACACGCTCCTCCTCGACGAGCCGACCAACCACCTGGACGCCGACTCGATCGTCTGGCTGCGCGACTACCTCAAGACCTACCGCGGCGGCTTCATCGTCATCAGCCACGACGTCGACCTGGTCGAGACGGTCGTCAACAAGGTGTTCTACCTGGACGCCAACCGCTCCCAGATCGACGTCTACAACATGGGCTGGAAGCTCTACCAGCAGCAGCGCGAGGCTGACGAGAAGCGCCGCAAGCGCGAGCGGCAGAACGCCGAGAAGAAGGCCGCCGCCCTGCACTCGCAGGCCGACAAGATGCGCGCCAAGGCCACCAAGACGGTCGCCGCGCAGAACATGGCCCGCCGCGCCGACAAGCTGCTCTCCGGCCTGGAGGCGGTCCGCCAGTCCGACAAGGTCGCCAAGCTCCGCTTCCCCGAGCCCGCGCCCTGTGGCCGGACCCCCCTGATGGCCGAGGGCCTGTCGAAGTCGTACGGCTCCCTGGAGATCTTCACCGACGTCGACCTGGCCATCGACAAGGGCTCCCGGGTCGTCATCCTCGGCCTCAACGGCGCCGGCAAGACGACCCTGCTGCGGCTGCTGGGCGGGGTGGAGACGCCGGACACCGGCGAGGTCGTCCCGGGCCACGGCCTCAAGCTCGGCTACTACGCCCAGGAGCACGAGACCCTCGACCCCGAGCGCACGGTCCTGGAGAACATGCGCTCCGCCAACCCGGACCTCGACCTGGTCGAGGTCCGCAAGACGCTCGGCTCGTTCCTGTTCTCCGGCGACGACGTCGACAAGCCGGCCGGTGTGCTCTCCGGCGGCGAGAAGACCCGGCTCGCCCTGGCGACCCTCGTGGTCTCTTCGGCGAACGTCCTGCTCCTCGACGAGCCCACCAACAACCTCGACCCCGCCAGCCGCGAGGAGATCCTCGGCGCGCTGCGCACCTACAAGGGCGCGGTGGTCCTCGTCACCCACGACGAGGGCGCCGTTGAGGCGCTCCAGCCCGAGCGGATCATCCTGCTGCCCGACGGTGTCGAGGACCTGTGGGGCGCCGACTACGCGGATCTCGTCGCCCTGGCTTGATCGAATGCGTGATCCACGGCGTATGGATCATTCGGCCTACCGGTGATCCATCATCTGTGTGAGATCTCCTCGTATCGAGGTGTGTCCTACATCGATTTCGCGGCCGATCCCTTTGTCGACAAGGGGTCGGCCGTTGCGCGTCCCTGACCTGCTACTTCGTGGATCAACCCGTTCGGCTGTACGAACGCCGCTTGGCGGAATCACAAGTTCCATTCGTGGAGACGCGCTCCTGTCGTCAAAACCCTGTCGCACGGACCTTGCCGAATGGGTGGCCATCGCGCCCCGGAGGGGTGATCATGAGGGGACCAGAGCGCACTTCCCATGAGGAGGCACGGGTGGCCGAGACTCTGAAGAAGGGCAGCCGGGTGACCGGCGCCGCGCGCGACAAGCTCGCGGCAGACCTGAAGAAGAAGTACGACTCCGGTGCGAGCATCCGGGCGCTGGCCGAGGAGACCGGCCGCTCGTATGGCTTCGTGCACCGGATGCTCAGCGAATCGGGCGTCACGCTTCGTGGGCGTGGCGGAGCGACCCGGGGCAAGAAGGCCGCCTCGTCCTGATCCCGGGCGGCCCGCCGGCTTCGATGGTGGCCACCCGGTCGGTCTCCCCCAGTGTCCTTAAGGGGGCCTGGGGGGACCCTGGATCGGCCGGGTGGTTACTGTGCAGTCACTTAGCTGTTCATCTGGCATGACCGCTGACTGACCGCACTCATCGGAGGCTCCCCATGGCCACGCCCGCCCAGGAACTCGTTCCCTTGCTCGACAAGGACGGCGTACGGCTCACCGTCGACGACGCGCTCGCCACGGTGACGCTGACCAACCCGGCCAAGCGCAACGCGCAGAGCCCCGCGATGTGGCGGGCGCTCGCCGAGGCCGGGCAGCTGCTGCCGGGCTCCGTCCGAGTGGTCGTGCTGCGCGGCGAGGGCAAGTCCTTCTCCGCCGGCCTCGACCGGCAGATGTTCACGCCCGAGGGGATCGAGGGCGAACCGTCCTTCATCGACCTCGCGCGCAGTGGCGACGCCGAACTCGACGCCGCCATCGCCGGGTTCCAGGAGGGCTTCACCTGGTGGCGGCGGAGCGACGTCGTGTCCATCGCCGCCGTCCAGGGCCACGCCATCGGCGCGGGCTTCCAGCTCGCCCTCGCGTGTGACGTGCGCGTCGTCGCCGACGACGTGCAGTTCGCCATGCGCGAGACGAGCCTCGGGCTCGTCCCCGACCTCACCGGCACGCATCCCCTCGTCTCGCTCGTCGGCTACGGCCGCGCGGCCGAGATCTGCCTGACCGGGCGGTCCGTCGGGGCCGAGGAGGCGGTGACCTCCGGGCTGGCGAACATCGCCGTACCGGCGGCGGAGCTGGACGCGGCGGCGGCGGACCTCGCCACCGCGATCCTCGCCGCGCCCCGGGACGCGGTGATCGAGACCAAGGCGCTGCTGCGCGGTGCGCTGGGCCGGGACTACGACGGTCAGCGGGCCGCCGAGCGGGCCGCCCAGGGACGGCGGCTGCGGGACCTGGCCGGCCTGGGCGAATGAGCCCTGCCCGGCGGCGGTTTCGCCAGGGGGTGTCGTTTGGATCAGGTCGGATCAGGCCGCGGCGTCTGGTGCGGTGCATCGCAAGGCGGAGCGTGACCCGCGTACCGGGCGTACTCGGGTGACGCGACAACGCGGCGAGGTGCCGTGCCAGTCGCCGCGGACCCGGGCTGATCCAAACGACACCCTCTAGGTCACCGCGGTGACCAGCACCGCCACCGTCGGGTGATCCGGCAGGGCGGCTCCCACCGCCGTACGGACCTCCCGGGCCACGTCCAGGGCCCGGAGGTCCGCCGCGACCGCGATCTCCACGCGCGCGTGCCCGCGCGGCAGGGCGGTCGCCCCCTGATCGTGCTCCTCCAGGCGCACCGCCCGGCCCAGGACAGCCGTCAGGCCCGTCACCCCCGGCACGGCCAGCGCCGCCGCCGCGGCACGCCCCTCGTCGCCGACGAGCGCCGGCCCGGCCGGGGCCGCCTCCGCGGACACCGCGGGCTCCGGTTCCGGTTCCTCGTCCAGCAGGGCCGTGATCCGCAGGTCCACCTCCGCCACCACCAGGCCCAGCCGCCGCGCCGCGGCCCGCGCCAGCGCGTCCCGCACCCGGCCCGCCGCCGTCGGCAGCGGCTCGGACGCCACCGTCGCGAAGTCCGCCGTCAGCTGCAACGGACCCGGCGGCAGCCCGCTCGGCGGCGGCGGTACGACGGGCTCCCGGGCGTCCGCCGGATCCGCCAGGGCCAGCCGCAGCACCCCCAGTCGCACCCCCGGCAGCTCCCGTACCGCCTCCCGCAGCACCGTCCGCGCCGCGCTCTCCGCGATCCACGTGCCGTCCCGGGGTCCGCCCAGGGGAAGGAGCCTGCCCAGGTCCAGTTGGTGCCGTACGGCACTCGTCCACCCGTCCATTCCTCCAGACTGCCGCATCCCCGGGGCGTGGCGGGGCAACCGCGCTTACCGTGGTCGAAGGGACGACGACCACAAAGGACGTACGGCCATGACTGAGGCAACGGAGCAGAACCGGACGCAGACCACCGACGGCGGCACGGAGACCGTGTCGACCCGCAAGGCCGCCGCCAGGCGCGGCGGCGGGGATCCGGGAACCCGTGGGCGGACCACCATCGCCGACGGGGTGGTGGAGAAGATCGCGGGCCTCGCGGCCCGGGACGTCATCGGCGTCCACGCCATGGGCAGCGGCATCAGCCGCACCTTCGGAGCCGTACGGGACCGGGTGCCCGGCGGGTCCAAATCGGTGACCCGCGGTGTGAAGGCCGAGGTCGGCGAGGTACAGACCGCGCTCGACCTGGAGATCGTCGTCGACTACGGCGTCTCCATCTCCGATGTGGCGCGGGACGTGCGGGAGAACGTGATCGGGGCCGTGGAGCGGATGACCGGCCTCCAGGTCGTCGAGGTCAACATCGCGGTGAGCGATGTGAAGCTGCCCGATGAAGAGGACGAGGAGCCGGAGCCCCGGATCCAGTGACGCGCCGGTCCCTGAGCGGAGGAACGCAGCATGAGCATGGCCGTGGTCGGCATGATCGCCGGTATGGCACTGGGCTTCGCCGGATACTTCGGCGGGTTCGGGGCCTTCCTGCTGGTGGCGGCGCTGGGCGCCATCGGGTTCGTCGTCGGGCGGTTCCTGGAGGGGGACCTGGAGATCGGCGACTTCTTCCGTACCCGTGACGACCGGCGCAGGTGACGCCGGTGAGCGAGGGGGCGGACGCCGTCGTCGGACGCCCCGCCGTCGTCCCGCCCGGTGAGCGCGGCGCGACCCGGATCGCCGACCGGGTCGTCGCGAAGGTCGCCGCGCAGGCCGCCCGTGAGGCGGTCGGCCCGCTCTCGCCGGCCGCATCCCGCCCGCACGCCACCGTCGTCGTCCACCATGGTGCCGCGCACGTCCGGGTCCACCTCGAACTGGACTACCCGACCGACATCGGTACCCGCTGCCGCGAGGTGCGTCGACAGGTCACCGAGCGGGTAGGCGCGTTGGTGGGAATGGACGTCCCGGAAGTCGCCGTCCAGGTCGAACGCCTGCACCGGACGGCGGCCCACGGCGAGGCACACGGGAGGACGCGATGAGCGAGCCCCGGGGCTCGGAGAGCACACTGCCCGTCCTGGAGAAGGCGACGGGGGAGGCACCGGCGCATCCGCCGGAGGAACCGGCCGCCGCCCCCGACCTCGGCGGAGGCGGCCGGTTCTGGTCCGCGCGCCGCGTCCCCGCGGGCATCGTCGCGGCGGCGCTGCTCGTGGTCGCGGGTGCCTTCCTGTACGACGTCGTCGCCGTCCGCGCCGACCGCGAGGCCTCGTCCTGGCGGCGCGGACTGGCCAGGCAGCTCGCCGAACGCCCTCTCGACGACATCTGGGTGCTGGTCGGCGCCGGCGTCGCCGCCGCCCTCGGCCTCTGGCTGATCGTGCTGGCCGCCACCCCTGGCCTGCGGGCCGTCCTGCCGATGCGGCGCACCCACCCCGACGTCCGCGCCGGCCTGCACCGGGACGCCGCCGCCCTGGTGCTGCGCGACCGCGCCATGGAGGTCGCCGGCGTGCAGTCGGTCCGGGTGCGCACCGGGCGGCGCCGGGCCGACGTCCGCGCGGTCTGCCACTTCCGTGACCTGGACGTCGTACACACCGACCTGGACACCGTCCTCACCGAGGCGATCCGTGGTCTGGGCCTGACCCGTCCGCTCGCGCTGTCGGTGCACGTGCGGCGGCCCGGGAAGAAGAAGGGGTGAGGGCCGTGCTCAGGACCGTCAACCGGGTGCTGCTGGGAGTCGTCGGGCTGGTGCTGCTCGCCGTCGGCGGCGCGGTCCTCGCCGTGGGGCTGGGCGCGTCCCCGCCGGCCTGGTGGATCCACGACGGCCCCCACGACGTGCTGCTCAGCACCGCCGAACGCACCCGCTGGCGCACCGAGACCTGGTGGTGGCCGACGGTCATCGCCGTTCTCGCGCTGCTGGTGCTGCTGGCCCTGTGGTGGCTCACGGCGGTGCTGCGCCGCCGCAGGCTCGGCGAGGTCCTGGTCGACACCGGCGACGGCGCGGGCGCCCTGCTGCGGGGCCGCGCCCTGGAGGGCGTCCTGGCGGGCGAGGCGGCCGATCTGGAGGGCGTGGCCCACGCCCATGTCCACCTGACCGGCCGCAGGGACGCCCCGGCGACCCGCGTACGGCTCCAGCTGGAGCCGCACGTGGACCCCGGAACGGCCCTGGACGACCTGACGGCCCAGGCCCTGACACACGCGAGGGACTCGGCGGCCCTGACGTCACTCCCGGCGGAGGTACGGCTCAGGGCGGCCAAGCACAAGGCGGAGAGGGTCAGTTGAGCGTCGGCCGCGGCGCCCCTCAGAACCCGTGCCGCATCCCGCCGTCCACCGGCACCATCACACCGGTCAGGTAGGAGGCGGCGGGGGACAGCAGGAACGCCGCGGTCCGCCCGAACTCCTCCGGCGTCCCGTACCGCCGCAGCGGGATCCGGGACTCGTTCGCGGCCCGGGTGGCCTCCGGATCGGCGGACAGCCCGTCCAGCTCGCGCACCCGATCCGTGTCGATCCGGGCCGGCAGCAGCCCGACCACCCGGATCCCCCGCGGCCCCAGCTCGTCCGCCAGCGACTTCGCGAAGCCCGCGAGCCCCGGCCGCAGCCCGTTCGAGATCGTCAGCCCGGGGATCGGCTCGTGCACCGACCCGGACAGCACGAACCCGATGACCCCGCCCGCCTCCAGCTCGGCGGCGGCGGCACGCGCCAGCCGCACCGCGCCGAGGAACACCGACTCGAACGCCGCCTGCCACTGCTCGTCGGTGTTGTCCGCGACGAACCCGGGCGGCGGCCCGCCCACGCTCACCAGCACGCCGTCGAACCCGCCGAAGGCCTCCCGCGCGGTGGCGATCAGCCGCGCCGCCGCCTCGGGGTCGGCGTTGTCGACGGCGACGCCGACCGCGTTCGGCCCCAGCGCGGCCGCCGCGTCGGCGACCCGCTGCTCGTCCCGCCCGGTCAGCACGACCCGCGCGCCGTCCGCGACCAGCTCGCGCGCGGTGGCGTTGCCGAGGCCGCGGGTGGCTCCGGTGACGACGTACACCCGGTCCTTCAGTCCAAGATCCATGGCGCCTATCCTGCCTCCTCGCCGCCGAACAGGGTGAGGGCGGTGTTCACCAGGCCGATGTGACTGAAGGCCTGCGGGAAGTTGCCGAGGTGGCGGCCGGTGCCGGGGTCGTACTCCTCCGGCAGCAGGCCCACGTCGTTGGCCAGGCCCACCAGCCGTTCGAACAGCTCCCGCGCCTCCTGCGTACGGCCCGTCAGATGCAGGGCGTCGGCGAGCCAGAACGAGCAGGCGAGGAAGGCGCCCTCGTCGCCCGGCAGGCCGTCGACGGCCGTGGTGTCGGTGCTGTACCGGCGCACGAGGCCGTGGTGGCCCAGCTCGGCGCGGATCGCGTCGACGGTGCCGATGACCCGCGGGTCCTCCGCCGGCAGGAAGCCGACGCGCGGGATGAGCAGCAGGGAGGCGTCCAGTTCGAGCGAACCGTAGGACTGGGTGAAGGTGTTGCGCCCGCGGGCGAAGCCCTTCTCGCACACCTCCCGGTGCACCTCCTCGCGCATCGCCCGCCAGCCCGCCAGGTCGCCGGGCAGCTCCGGGTGGTTCTCCAGGGTGCGCACGGCCCGGTCGGCGGCCACCCACACCATCACCTTGGAGTGGACGAACTGGCGCCGGCCGCCGCGCACCTCCCACAGCCCCTCGTCCGGCTCCCGCCAGTGCGCGGCCAGCCACTCCATGAGCGCGCACTGCACCGCCCAGGCGTGCGGTTTGGCCGGCAGGCCCGAGCCGCGGGCCAGCGACAGGGAGTCCATGACCTCGCCGTAGACGTCCAGCTGGAGCTGGTTCACGGCCTCGTTGCCGATGCGTACGGGCAGGGAGCCGGCGTGTCCGGCCAGCCAGGGCAGTTCGAACTCGGGCAGCCGGCGTTCGCCCGCCAGCCCGTACATGATCTGGAGGTCGGCGGGGTCGCCGGCGACGGCGCGCAGCAGCCAGTCCCGCCAGGCCTTCGCCTCGTCCTGGTAGCCGGCGGACAGCAGGGCGTTCAGGGTGAGGGTGGCGTCGCGCAGCCAGCAGTAGCGGTAGTCCCAGTTGCGCACCCCGCCCGGCTCCTCGGGCAGGGAGGTGGTGGGGGCGGCGACGATGCCGCCGGTGGGCCGGTAGGTGAGGGCCTTGAGGGTGATGAGGGAGCGCACGACGGCGTCCCGGTGGGGGCCGTCGTAGCGGCACTTCGCGGCCCACGCCTGCCAGTCCGCGACGCTCACGCGCAGGGCCTCGCGCGGGTCGACGAGGGGCGGGCGGGTCTGGTGGGAGGGGTGCCAGGTGAGCACGAACGCGACCGACTCGCCCGGTCCGACGGTGAACTCCGAGTGGGTCGCGAAGTCCTCGCCCCAGGTCCGCACGGGCGGTTCGCTGCGCAGCCAGACCGCGTCCGGTCCGGCGACGGCCACCCGATGGCCGTCGGACCGGCGCATCCAGGGGACGACCGAGCCGTAGTCGAAGCGCAGCCGGAGCCGGCTGTGGACCGTGACCCGGCCGCGCAGGCCCTCGACGACGCGGACGAGGTCCGGGGCGCGGTCGCGCTGCGGCATCAGGTCGGTGACCCGGACCGCTCCCTCGTCGGTCTCCCACTCGGTGTCCAGGACCAGCGTGTCGGGGCGGTAGGCGCGGCGGGTGCAGGGGCCCTCGACGCCTCTGGGCGCGATGCGCCAGTGGCCGTTCTCCTCGTCGCCGAGGAGGCGGGCGAAGCAGGCGGCGGAGTCGAAGCGGGGCAGACAGAGCCAGTCGACGGAGCCGTCCGTGCCGACGAGGGCGGCGGTCTGTTCGTCGCCGATGAGCGCGTAGTCCTCGATGTGGGGGTGCACGGGGTTGCGGGTTCCCGCCGTGGCCGGGGGGCAATCAGGGGTGCGGCCGGGTGAGTGAGGTGGACCCCACGCCGTCGCCGGTGCCCGAGAAGATCACGCCCGGGTGGGACGGGGCCTGGTTCAGCACCCACAGCCCGATCAGCGTGGCCAAGGTGAAGACGACGGCGACGAGCACGGTGAGCACGAGCCGCCGCCGGCGTTCGCGCCGCACCCATGCGCCCCGGGCCGTGCGGTAGGCGTCGGGGGCGGCCCGCACACCGCCGGCGAGCGCCTCCAGCGCCTCGCGCAGCTCCCGCTCGGTGCGCTCGGTGCGTTCGGTGCGGTCGGGTCCGGTGTCGTTCATCGCCGGGCCTCCATCGCCTGGGTGAGCGCGGCGAGGCCGCGTGAGGTGTGGGTCTTGACGGAGCCGCAGGAGATGCCCATCGCGGCCGCGATCTCGGTCTCCTTCAGCCCGAGCCAGTGGCGCAGCACCAGCGCCTCCCGCTGGCGCGCGGGCAGCTGCTGGAGGGCGTCGATCAGCACCCGCTGGTCGTCGCGGAGCAGTGCCGTGCTCTCGGCGGAGGCGACGAGGTCGTCCGGGAGTTCCAGCGGGGTCTCCGCGTGCCGCCGGGCGACCTGGAGGTGCCGTATCCGCATCCGGGTCAGATTGCAGACGGTGGAGCGCAGATACGCCTCGGCCGCCTCGACGTCCCGCAGCCGCCGCCACTTGCGGTAGATCTGGTAGTACGCCTCGGCCACCACGTTCTCCGGGTCGTCGGCGCCGAGCAGCACGGCGAGCCGCAGCATCGAGGAGTAGTGCAGCTCGAACAGCCGGGCCAGACCGGCCTCGCGTTCCAGGTGGTCCGGGTCGGCCACCGGGACGGCGAGCGGCCGCGCGTAGGGCTCCGGCGCGGGAACGGGTATCGGGGGTCTGCGTCTCACGAGTGGTGCGCTCCCGTCTCGCGGGGCCGCCCCAGGGTCAGCCGGGGCGGCAGGTCGGTCGTGTCGGCGCCGCGCGGGACGCCGAGGCGTTCGAGGGCCGCGGTGCCCGCCACCGCGACGGCCAGATTGAGCAGGAGGGCGGGCAGCCCGGCGTAGACCTCCAGCGGTCCGAAGCCCAGCGGGACGATCGAGGAGAACCCCTCGTGGACGACGAGGAAGGTGCCGGCCGCCATGCCCGCCGCCCACCCGGCGAGCAGCGCGCGCGGATGCAGCCGTCCGGTGAACAGGCCGACGACGACGGCGGGGACGATCTGCAGGATCCACACCCCGCCGAGCAGCTGGAGGTTGATCGCGTCCTGGTCGCGCAGCCCGAACACGAAGGCGACCGCCCCCGCCTTCGCGGTGAGCGACACCGTCTTGGCGATCCGCACCTGCCGTTTGGGCGTGGCCGTCGGATGGACGTACTCGACGTACACGTTCCGCACGAAGCTCGTCGCGGCGGCGATCGACATCACGGCGGCCGGGACCAGCGCGCCCACGGTGATCGCCGCGAACACCAGCCCGGCCAGCGGCGCCGGCATCAGCCGGTCGACCAGCATCGGTACGGCCGCCTCGGCGCCGCCCGCCGGAGCCCGCACGCCCGCCGCGAGCGCCGCGAGGCCGAGGAAGCCGAAGAGGGCGAGCAGACCGGTCCAGGCGGGCAGCGCCACGGACACCTTGCGCAGGGTGCGCTGCCCGTCGGCCGCGAACCCGGCGGTGAGCACATGCGGGTACATCAGCAGCGCGAGCGCGGAGCCGAGCGCGAGCGTGGCGTACGCGGGCTGCTGCTGCGGCGTCAGGACCAGGGGGGAGTGGGCGACGTCCGTGCCGCCCAGCCGTCGCGCCGCGCCCTCGAAGACCGGTCCCGGACCGCCGAGCCGGACCAGGACCAGCCAGCAGACGGCGGTCAGCGAGACGAACACCGCCACCGCCTTCAGCGCGGAGATGACCGCCGGCGCCCGCAGTCCGTGCCGGTACGTCGCCACCGCGAGGCCCGCGAACAGCGCCACCATCACCAGGTCCCCGGCCGCGCCCCGCGGGTACCCGCCCCCGGCGGTCAGCACGGCCCGTATGCCCAGCAGTTGCAGCGCCAGGTACGGCATCGTCGCGAGGATCCCGGTCAGCGCCACCACCAGGGCCAGCGGCGGCGACCCGTACCGCCCGCGCACGAAGTCCGCCACGGTCACATAGCCGTGCCGGCGGGCCACCGCCCACAGCCGGCTCAGCAGGACGAAGGCGAGCGGACAGACGATCACCGTGTACGGCACCGCGAAGAACGCCGACGCGCCGTTGCCGTACGCCAGTCCCGGGACGGCCGTGAAGGTGTACGCGGTGAAGATCGTTCCGCCGAGCAGCAGCCAGGTCCACACCGGGCCGAGCGAGCGGTCGGCCAGTGCCCAGCCCTCCAGGGAGGGGAGCCGGTCGCTGGGGCGCAGCCGGCGCGCGGTCACGGCGAGCAGCGACGCCCCGCCGATCACGGCGAGGAACGTCGTGGTCATGGCGCCGTCGGCCATGGGTCACCGTCCTTGGTGTGCCTGTGCCCTCGCCTCTTGGTTGCGCGGGGGGCCGGTTCGGATGACACGGAACCGGCGGGAAATCTTCTGGAAATCCGCTGTCAACCGTTCTCGGGGGGCGGGCAACTCTTGCACAGACCGACAGCGAACGGGAGTGCCGACCTCGCTGATCTCCGTCGCACCTCGGGTTCCGAGGTGCACCGCCCCGCCCAGGTGAGGAGCCGCCGTGCCTGAGTCCACCCTGCCCGGAAACAGTCGTCCGGTGCCGGAAAAGTCTCGTAAGTCACTTAAGTCCGTGGTGTTGTGGACCGCTGTCGCCCTGCTCGGCGCGGTCGGCTGGGGCGTCCTCGCGCTCTCCCGCGGTGAGGAGATCTCCGCCGTCTGGTTGGTGGTGGCCGCGCTCGGCTCGTACGCCATCGCCTACCGCTTCTACTCGCGGTTCATCGCCCGCCGCGTCCTGGAGGTCGACGACAGCCGCGCCACCCCGGCCGAGCGGCTCGAGGACGGGGTCGACTACCACCCGACCGACCGCCGGGTGCTGTTCGGCCACCACTTCGCGGCCATCGCCGGCGCCGGCCCGCTGGTCGGCCCCGTGCTGGCCGCGCAGATGGGCTATCTGCCGGGCACGGTCTGGATCATCGCGGGCGTGATCTTCGCCGGCGCGGTCCAGGACATGATCGTCCTCTTCCTCTCCATGCGCCGGGACGGCAAGAGCCTCGGCCAGATGGCCCGGGACGAGATCGGCAGGGTGGGCGGCGCGGCCGCGCTGATCGGCGTCTTCGCCATCATGATCATCCTGCTCGCGGTGCTGGCGATGGTCGTCGTCAACGCGCTGGCGGAGTCCGCCTGGGGCACCTTCTCGGTCGCCATGACCATCCCGATCGCCCTCTTCATGGGCTTCTACCTGCGCTATCTGCGGCCGGGCCGGGTCGTGGAGACCAGCTTCATCGGTGTCGGACTGCTGCTCCTCGCCATCCTCGGCGGCGGCTGGATCCAGGACTCCTCCCTCGCCGAGTACTTCATCTGGAGCCCCGAGACCCTGGTCTTCTGCCTGGTCGGCTACGGCTTCGTCGCCTCCGTGCTCCCGGTGTGGATGCTGCTGGCGCCCCGGGACTACCTGTCGACGTTCATGAAGGTCGGCACCATCGCGCTGATGGCCGTCGGCGTCGCGATCGCAGCGCCCACCCTCAGGGCCGAGCCGGTCACCGAGTTCGCCTCGACGGGCGCCGGGCCGGTCTTCGCCGGATCCCTCTTCCCCTTCCTCTTCATCACCATCGCCTGCGGCGCCCTCTCCGGCTTCCACGCGCTGGTCTCCTCCGGCACCACGCCGAAGCTGATCCAGAAGGAGTCCCAGGTCCGGCTGATCGGCTACGGCTCCATGCTCACGGAGTCCTTCGTCGCCGTGATGGCGCTGATCGCCGCCTGTGTCCTCGAACCGGGCCTGTACTACGCGATGAACTCCCCGGCCGCGCTGCTCGGCCCGACCGTGGAGACCGCGTCGCAGGCGGTCAAGGGCCTCGGCTTCGCCATCACGCCAGACCAGCTGACCGCGGCGGCCGAGGCCGTCGAGGAGCAGACGCTGGTCGGCCGCTCCGGCGGCGCGCCCACCCTGGCCGTGGGCATGTCGGAGATCTTCGCGGGGGTGTTCGGCGGCGCCGGGATGAAGGCCTTCTGGTACCACTTCGCGATCATGTTCGAGGCCCTGTTCATCCTGACCACCGTGGACGCGGGCACCCGCGTGGGGCGCTTCATGCTCCAGGACATGCTGGGCAACGTCTGGAAGCCGATCGGCCGCGTCACCTGGAAGCCCGGCATCTGGATCACCAGCGCCCTGGTCGTCGGCGCCTGGGGCTACTTCCTCTACGCGGGCGTCACCGACCCGCTGGGCGGGATCAAGCAGCTGTTCCCGCTGTTCGGCATCGCCAACCAGTTGCTCGCCGCGGTCGCCCTGGCCGTCACCACGACCATGCTCGTCAAATCCGGCAAGGTGCGCTGGGCCTGGGTGACCGGCGTCCCGCTGGTCTGGGACGTGGCCGTCACCTTCACCGCGGGCTGGCAGAAGATCTTCTCTGACAATCCGAAGATCGGCTTCTTCGCCCAGCGGGACGTCTACGCGGACGCCATCGACGCGGGCGAGCTCCTGCCGGGCGCCACGACCATGGACGACATGCACACCATCGTCCTCAACAACACGGTCGACGGCGTGCTCATGGCGGTCTTCCTGCTGCTGGTCCTGATCGTCCTGGTCAACTGCGCGGTGGTGTGCGTACGCGCCCTGCGGGCCGCCGAACCGCTGCCGACGACCGAGGTCCCGTACGTCGAGTCCCGCATCGACCTCCCCGAACAGCGCGCCGACGAGCCGCTGGTGGGGGCGGGCTCATGACCGCCGTCCGCAAGGTGCTCGGCGTCCTGCTCTGGTACGCGCGCGAACTGACCGGCGAGGCCGAGTACGACCGCTGGTGCGCGCGGCACCACCGCCTCCACCCGCACGCCCCGCTGCCGACCCGCCGGGAGTACCAGCGGATCCGCACCCTGCGGCAGGAGTGCGAGTCGCCCGGGCGCTGCTGCTGAGGCCTCCGAGGCCTGTACGGGGGCGACGGAGCGTCGCCGATTCCGGTGCCGGCGCCGGAGTCGGCGTCACGCCGGAGCCGGCGCCGCTTCCTTCCGCTCCCCGGCGACGGCCGCCGCCGCACGGTCACGGCGTTCGCGCCGGACCAGGACGAACCAGCCCACGGGGACGCCCGCGGAGAACAGCCACCACTGGATGGCGTAGGCGTAGTTCAGCGCGGCGTCCTCGTCGCCGGGGGCGCCGATCAGCTCGGGGGTGTCGCCCTTCGGCTCCGGCGCGGTCTGCGCGATGTAGCCGCCGAGCACCTCGGCGCCGAGACGCTCGGCCTCCCGCGCACTGTCGATCAGCATGATCTGCCGGTCCGGCAGCCCCTGGAGGTTCTTGATGCCGCTCGCCGCGGTCGTCTCGTCGGGCATCAGCCGCCCGGTGACGGTGACCTTGCCGGCGGGCGGCGCGGGGATCTTCGGGAAGGCGGTCTGGCTCGGGCCGTCCGCCGGGATCCAGCCGCGGTTGACCAGCAGCACCTTGCCGTCGGTCAGCACGAACGGGGTGAGGACGTGGAAGCCGACCTCCTCGTCGGAGTTGACCCGGCGCCGGACGACGACCTCGTGCGCGGTGTCGAAGGTGCCCGTCGCCGTCACGCTCCGGTACCGCTCGCCGCGGGTGACGGTGTGTCCCGGGGACGTCATCCGCTCCACGGGCACCGGCTTCGCGTGCAGCGCGTCGGAGACGAGCTGGTTGCGCGCGGTGCGCTCCTCGTAGCGGTGCATCTGCCAGAAGCCCAGGCGGATCATCGTGGGGATGAGGAGGAGGGCGACCAGCGTGAGGATCACCCACTGCCGGGACAACAGGAAGCGGTACACCCCACGACCGTACCTCTCGGGTCGTGGGGTGCTGTCGCAGGGGGTGCGCTCTCGGATGCCGGCCCCTGCGCGCCGGCTCGTCCGCGCCGGCTCCTCCGCGCCGGCTCCTCCGCGCCGGCTCAGACCCGGTCGGTGATGCCCACCTTCCCCTCCGCCCGCGCGCAGTGGGCGCCGCAGTACCAGTGGCCCTCGACCTCGACGCCCTGGCCGATGATCTGCACCCGGCAGTGCTCGCAGATCGGGGCCATGCGATGGATCGCACAGGAGAAGCAGTCGAAGACGTGCACCGCGCCCTGCGCGTGCACCTCGAAGGTCATTCCGTAGTCATTGCCGCAAACTTCGCATCTCGCCATGGGCCACAGGGTGAGCGGTCGCCCCCGCGCGGGCGAGCGGCCGGTGGGCGAGTCGCGAGGCAATCACCCGGACGTACGGGTCACCCGTCGGCGGACGCGCCGTCCCCCGCCGCCGGCTCGACGTCGCGCAGGAGCTGTCCGAACGCCGCCTCGTCCACGACCGGCGTCCCGAACTGCCGGGCCTTCACCACCTTCGACGTGTGCGCGTCGGGGTCGTTGGTGACCAGCAGACTGGTCAGCCGGGACAGGCTCGTCGCCACGTGCAGCCCCGCCTCCGTCGCGCGGTCCTCCAGCAGCTCGCGGTCGACCGACGTGTCGCCGGAGAAGGCGACCCGCATGCCCTGTTTGAGCCTTTTGCCGTCCTCGTACCGCCCGGGGTTGGGATGCGGACAGGCGGGCCGCTTGCGGGACGGCCGCCAACTGGTCGGCCGATAGCCGCCGCCGTGGCCGCCGTACCCGCCCGGGCCGCCGGCCTGCTGCCCGATCCGGGGCGCGGGCCGGTCCTGCCACTCCGTCAGCGGCCGGCACTCGTGCAGCGGCAGCCGGACCCCGCCCGCCGCCGCGGCCCGCAGGCTCGGCCGGAACGCCTCCGCGAGCACACGCGCGTCGTCCAGCGCGTGGTGCGCCCGCTGCTGGACGACACCGAAGTGGGCCGCCAGCGACTCCAGCTTGTGGTTGGGCAGCGGCAGCCGCAGCTCCTTGGAGAGCGCGATGGTGCACAGCCGCTGTCGCACCGGGGCCTCGCGCTCCGCGCGCGCGTACTCCCGCGCGATCATCTGCCAGTCGAAGACCGCGTTGTGCGCGACGAGCACCCGGCCCGCGAGCCGCTCCGCGAACTCCCCGGCCACCTCACCGAACAGGGGCGCGCCCTCCAGCACCTCGCTCGTCAGACCGTGGATCCACACCGGCCCCGGGTCGCGCTCCGGGTTGACCAGCGTGTACCAGTGGTCCTCGACCTCGCCGCGCGCGTCCAGCCGGTAGACGGCGGCGGAGATGATCCGGTCGTCCCGGGCCAGGCCGGTGGTCTCCACGTCGACGACCGCGTACCCCTCGGGATACGCGGCCGGCCACTCCACGGGGGAGGACGCTGTGGTCGTCAGGTCTTCGAGCATGGTCACTGAGGATACGGGCCGTCACTGACACTCCGTCGAGGGTGCCCCGCGCGAAGGGGCCCCGAAGGCGCCTCGGTCGTACGGGAGTTCGTTCGCACGCGCGCGTGTACCAGATCGTCAGCCCAGCGCGGCCACCAGGTCCCCCGCGGCGAGCGCGGTCAGTCCGCAGCCGTCGACCGGTCCGGGCAGCAGCCGGTACACCTCCCCGCTCGCGCCCTCCGGCGCCACGCCACCGTGCACCAGTGCCAGCAGCACCCGCTTCCCGGCGGCGGCCTCGGCGGCCCGTTCCTCGACGGAGGCACCGAGGGGGACCTCCCGGCGCCCGGGTGCCTCCAGCGCACGCACGCGTGCCGCGAACGCCGTGACGGGCTCATCGGCGCCCCGCCGGTAGTGCCACAGCTCGTCGGGGGCGCCCGGCACCGGCGCGCGCCGTACCACCGCGACCTCGTCCGCCCGCGCGGCCGCGTGCCAGACGGCCAGGTCCCACAGGGTCGTCCGGCCGGAGGCGAAGTACTGGTGCAGGTCCCGTCCGGCCCGGCCCAGGTCGGCCGCGTGCCGGCGCACGTCGTGATAACCCTCCGCGGCCGACAGATGCAGGTCGGTCCACAGGAACGTACGGCTGCGCAGGTCCACCAGGAGCGGGACGTGGACACGGGAGTCGCCGACCAGGTCGTAGCGCTGCCGGACGGCGCGCGGGTCGTACGACGCGTCGCGCGCCTCCTCGGCGGCCGACGGCAGGGTCATGAAGCCCGCGAAGGCGTCCAGCAGCCGCTCGAAGGGGATGTCGTTGAAGCTGAAGACGACCGGCAGCGCGTAGCGCACGCCGAGTCCGCCGAGCTTCGTCAGGTCCAGGTCGACGTACTCGGTGGCGCCGAGCGGCGCCGGCGCCGACGTCAGGTCGCCGGAGTGCACGGCCCACCGGTCGCCGTGGACCAGCTGGGTGTAGTCGCACAGCCCGGCGAACTCCCAGTCCTCGTCGTACAGCGCCACCGACAGATCGAGGTCCACGCGGGTCTTCGCGGGCTCCGTCCAGTGCAGGAACAGCCGCATGACCTCGCCCTCGGGCAGCGGCTGGGTGCTGCCCCGGGGCACGGAGACCAGGCTCTTGGTGTCGGCGCGCTCGGTGGCCGGCACGGCGAGGCCGGTGAGCGCCGAGTCGAGCACCGCCAGCTCCACGCGCGGGGCGGCGGACAGCCGGCGCACCGCCTCGGCCTCCAGCAGCGCGCACACCGCGCCGGTCAGCGCGGGCGCCAGCGGTACACGCGTGTCGTCGAGGGTGTACGCGTGCGTGACCTGACCGCGCGGGAAGAACACCCGCCGCTCGGCCGGGAGGTGGCGGATCCGCATCCGGCCGAGCGCGGCCAGCAGGGGAGCGGGACCGGCCTGCGGCAGGACATCGCGCAGCACGGCCCCGAACTCCTCCGGCAGGGTGTCGAGCGCACGCAGCCGCAGCAGATGGTCCAGGCGCCGCAGCAGCTCACCGGGCCGCCCTGCCAGCAACGCGAGGGCGCCCTCGGCGTCCTTCTCGGCCAGCGCCTGCTCGACGCGGGCGCTCCAGGTGACGGCACGCACGCGTGCACCGTCGACCCGCACGGCCTCCGGGTGGGCGGCGGCCGTGCGCAGCAGCGCCGCGCCCAGCTCCGTACCGGAGGTGTCGGTCCCGCGCAGGACGGCGAAGGCGAGCGCGGCCTTCGGGTGCCGGGCGTGCCGCTCGTAGGGATGCAGGATCTCCGCCGCCCGCTTCCACAGGACCGGATGCCGCAGCACGTCCTCCACGAGGGAGGGCGCGGGAAGGCCGTCGAGGACGGCGAGCAGCCGGCGGCGCAGCCCGCGCGGCAGCGACCGCAGCCGCGGCGGCTCGATCAGGTCGGCCGCGCCGCCGGACCACACGCACAGCAGCCGCAGCACGTCCGTCGCGGTCGTCAGATGACGGTCCAGCAGCTCCAGGGCGTCGGCCCGCCGCTCCCGCACCCGCAGCATCCGCCCCAGCACCATGGCCTTCGTCTCCCGGACCGGGATGTCCTCGGGGAACCACGCCACGCCCGCCGGGGCGTGCGCCAGCAGCACCGCCAGGTCCTCCCGGTCGCGCGGCGGCAGCGGAGTACGGCGGGCCAGCAGGGTCAGCAGCGCCGTCACGGCGTCCGCGCGGGCGTCCAGGCCCAGCGCCAGCAGCCTCAGCGGCCCCACGGCCATCTCGCGCGTGCGCCGCGGCGGCGCGGGCTTCAGGAAGGGGCCGGCGGGGTCGATACGGCGGTGACAGACCGGGCAGCCCGAGTAGTCCGCGCCGTCCCAGCACTCCCCGCACACCAGATGCGCGCACGGCGCCACCGGGTGCACGCTGCCGACCGTGCCGCACAGCACGCAGGGCTGCTTCGGCCACTGGAGCAGCAGTGTGAACACCCGGTCGATCCACAGCTGGAACGTGTCGTCGGGCACGGATGCCGGGAAGCTGCGGAAAAGCGGCATGTGCGTGCGGTCCGCGCCGAGTTCGGCGTCGATGTGCGCCACCAGCTGCCGTCCGGCGTCGGCCAGCCCGGCGGGCCCGAGCCACGCCAGCGCGGCCCGCAGCCGCGCGTTCGGCGCGAAGCCCCGGTCGAGCAGTTCGGCTTCCAGCGCGCAGAGTCCCTGGTCCGTGGACGGGTCGCCCGGCCGTGGCCCGGCCTGGTCGACGTAGACGGTACGGAGTCGGCGGAGCAGCACGGACGCCAGTACGGACAAGCGGAAATCCCCCGGAGGCGAGGCGACAAGAGAGTGGGAGACGGGGGCGGAGAGTGGGCGCGCTACGGGATTCTCAGGAAGGAAGAAGGAAGCACACCGGCGGAGCCGCCCCCGTGGATCACGACACTAGGCGGCACGAGATTCGCTCCGCCACCGAATTACGACGGGGACGCGCGGCCGGGTGCGACGCTCCGTCCTGTGACGGAACACGAGAGGCGAGAGACCCATGACGAGGCCCACGGCGGCACCCTCGGATCCCGCCTGAACTGGCTGCGCGCCGCCGTCCTCGGCGCCAACGACGGCATCGTCTCCACCGCGGGCCTCGTCGTCGGCGTGGCCGGGGCGACGGCCGACCGCTCGGCGCTGCTGACGGCGGGTCTGGCCGGTCTCCTGGCCGGGTCGATGTCCATGGCGGCGGGGGAGTACGTGTCCGTGTCGACCCAACGCGACTCCGAGAAGGCCGCGCTCGCGCAGGAGCGGCGGGAACTGCGCGAGCAGCCGGAGGCCGAACTCACCGAACTGGCCGAGCTGTTGGAGGAACGGGGGCTGACCCGCGAGGTGGCCCGCGAGGCCGCCGTCCAGCTGACGGAACGCGACGCCCTGAGGGCCCACGCGCGCGTGGAGCTCGGCATCGACCCCGACGACCTCACCAACCCCTGGCACGCGGCCTGGGCGAGTTTCCTCGCGTTCACCGCGGGCGCGCTGCTGCCACTCCTGGCCATCGTCCTCCCCCCGTCCGGCTGGCGTCTGCCGGTGACCGTCGTCTCGGTCCTGCTCGCCCTCGCCTGCACGGGCTGGAGCAGCGCCCGCCTGGGGTCGGCGGCACCGGGGCGGGCGGTGCTGCGGAACGTGGGGGGTGGGGCGTTGGCGATGGGAGTGACGTACGGGGTGGGGGTTCTGCTGGGGGCGGCGGGGGTGTGAGCGGCGGAGGTGTGAGGCGGCGGGGGCTCGTGACGGCGTACCGTGAAGTGCGCTCGACCACCCCCTGAGCGCACCGACGCAACCGCACGAGAAGGACCCTCGCCATGCGCGCCACCACCATCCACGCCCCGTTCGACATGCGCGTGGAGGACGTCCCCGAGCCCGTGGTGCAGCTGCCCACCGACGCCGTGGTCCGGGTGCTGCGCGCTTGTATCTGCGGCAGCGACCTGTGGGCGTACCGCGGCGAGGCGGCCCGCCGGCCGGGGCAGCGGATCGGCCACGAGTTCCTGGGCGTGGTCGAGGAGACCGGCTCCGAGGTGGGCACGGTGAAGGCCGGCGACCTGGTCGTCGCGCCCTTCATGTGGTCCGACGGCGTCTGCGACTACTGCCGCGAGGGCCTCACCACCTCCTGCGAGCACGGCGGCTTCTGGGGCTCCGTCGGCTACGACGGCGGCCAGGGCGAGGCCGTGCGCGTGCCCTTCGCCGACGGCACCCTCGTCCAGCTGCCCAAGGACGCGGCCTCCGACGACCGTCTGCTGTCCGCGCTGCTCACCCTGTCCGACGTGATGGGCACCGGCCATCACGCCGCCCTCGGCGCGGGCGCCCGGCCGGGGGCCACCGTCGCCGTCGTCGGGGACGGCGCGGTCGGCCTGTGCGCGGTCCTCGCCGCGAAGCGACTCGGCGCCGAGCGGATCATCGCCCTCGGCCGTCACCAGGTCCGTACGGACATCGCCCGCCGCTTCGGCGCCACCGACGTCGTCGCCGAGCGCGGCGAGGAGGCCGTCGAGGCCGTCCGCGCACTCACCCGCGGCCAGGGCGCGCACGCCGTCGTGGAGGCCGTCGGCACCGAGCAGTCCATGCGGACGGCCGTCGGCATCACCCGCGACGGCGGCGCCATCGGCTTCGTCGGCGTCCCGCACGGCAGCGGCACCGGACTCGACCTCGGCGTCATGTTCGACCGCAACCTCGCCCTGCGCGGCGGCGTCGCCCCGGTCCGCGCCTACATCCCCGAGCTCCTGCCCGACATCCTGGACGGCACCATCGACCCGTCCCCGGTCTTCGACCTCACCGTCGACCTCGAGGGCGTACCGGCGGGCTACAAGGCGATGGACGAGCGCACCGCCCTCAAGGTCCTGGTCACCAACTGACCCGACCACACGACCGACGGCCCACCGACGCGGCGAGGGCCACGCGCCGGCGCGCCGGAAACGCTTCCCCGGGCCCCGGCGGCCCCGTCCGGTCGCCGGGCTCGCCGTCGAAGGTCACCGGCGGCAGCGCGTACCGCAGGGTCCCGAGCGGGCTGCCGGCTCTGAGCGCCGCGCGCCGGGAGGGTCCTTGGCGGTCCTGCCCGTCGCGCCCGGTCCCCGGTGACTGGGCGGTCTTCCGACCCGGCGTGGGCCGCGTGCGGGTTCACTCCCAGCGCGCCGGATCCGCTCCCCACGGCCCCGGCGGTCGCGTCCAGTCGTGCGGGCCGCCGTCGAAGGTCACCGGTGGTGGCGCGTATCGCAGTCGGCCGAGCGGGCTGTCGGTCTCGGCGAGGCGGGTGTCGGGCTCTTCGAGGTTCTCGCCGTCGGGTCCGGTGTCCGTCTTCCGGCTCGCCATGAGCCACGCCGCCGTCCGTGCCAGCGCCACCCGTACGAAGCGGCTCCCGCCGTCGTACGACCGCTCGGTCAGCGCCCGCAGCACGGCCGCCGCCAGCAGATAGCCGGTGCCGTGGTCGAGGGCCTGCGCGGGCAGCGCGCCGGGCCGCCACGGTGACCCCTCGACGGCCGCGACGCCCGTGGCCACCTGCACCAGGCTGTCGAAGCCGCGCCGCCCGCCCCACGGCCCGTCCGCGCCCCACGCCGACACCTGCGCCACGACCAGCCCGGGCCGGCGCCCGGCCAGTGCCTCGGGGGAGAGGCCGAACCGGTCCAGGGAACCCGGCCGGTAACCGGTGACGACGACGTCCGCCGCCGCCAGCAGCTCCTCGAACGCGCGCCGGTCCGCCGTCAGGTCCAGCAGCGCCGACCGCTTCCCGAAGCCGGTGTCGGCGTGCTGGTCGGGCAGCTCCGGCAGCCGGGGCGCGTCGAGCCGCAGGACGTCCGCGCCGAGCAGGGCGAGGGTGCGGGTGGCGACCGGCCCGGCCAGGACCCTCGTCAGATCCAGGACGCGCAGTCCGGCGGCGGGCAGCAGGGGACCGCCGGCGCCCTGATCCCGGAGCGGCGGGAGCGCACGCGCGTGTGCCGCGTCCAGCCGGCCCCGTTCGACCAGCGGCAGCCCGGCGACCGCGGCCGCCTGCTCGTGCGCCGCCCACTCCTCGGGCGTACGCAGGGCGATCGCCAGGCCCCCGGCCGCGTACACCGCGTCCTCGACGTCGAGCGCGGACCGTCCGGCGAGCGCCGCCTCGACGGCGGCCGGGTCCTCCGGCACGCCCAGCGCCCTGAGCAGCCGTTCCCGGTGGTGCGGGTAGTTGGCGTGCGTACGCACCCACCCGTCGGCCGTCCGCCAGAACCGCGACAGCGGCGCGAACAGCAGCGGCGCCCGTCCGTCGACCAGCAGCTGCCGTTCACTGGTGAACGCGGTCGCCACCGCCCCGTCGTCCACCCGCACCCCGGGCACCCGCGCGAGACCGGCCCGCCGCGCCCCCAGCTCCGCACCGGCCAGCGCGCACGCGCCCACGCAGGCGCGCGCCAGCTCCCGCACGGGCAGCCGCGCCGGCAGCGTGCCCTTCCGTACGACGGTCGACACACGCGCGAGGAGGGCGGGATCGCCGCCCAGTTCCGACCAAGCGAAGTTGATTTCCGTCATGACTGCATCATGCAGTATTGATTCAATCAACATGGGCAGGGAAATGGGCATCGGAAAGGGGCAGCGGAAAGGGCCGGACGGATGCACCGCCCGGCCCTCGGAACCACCCGCTACGCGCCTACTTCACGGCACGCAGCGCGTTCACGATGCCCCAGCCGTAGAAGCCGTTGACCCGCGCGTTGCCGGCGCAGGTCGCGTCCTGCGTGCCGTCACCGTTCTGGTCGTACGACTCGGGGCAGCCCGGGTTGTCCGCCTGGGCCTTGAGCAGGGCCTGGAGCTGCGCCGGGGACGCCCACGGGTGCTCGGACTTCAGCAGCGCGGCGACACCCGCGGCGTGCGGCGAGGCCATCGAGGTGCCCTGGAGGAAGCCGTAGGAGTTGTTCGGCATCGTCGACAGGATGCGGCCGTTCTTCGACGGCGTGTCCGGGATCTGGTAGAGCCGGTCACCGCCCGGCGCGGCGATGTCGACGACACCCTTGCCGTACGAGGAGTAGTACGACTTGACGCTGTTGACGCCCGTCGCGCTCACCGTGACGACGCCCGGCAGCTGGGTCGGCACGTCGAAGCACTCGTGCGGGTCGATCGTCCGCTCGTACGGCGTCGTGTCGTCGGGGCTGCTCGCGTCCACGATGGCGTCGGAGTCCAGGTCGTGGTTGGAGTTGCCCGCCGAGGCCAGGTTGAGCGTGCCCTTCTTCTGGGCGTACAGCTGGGCCCTGTTGACCGCGTCGACGATGGCCTTCTGGTCCGGGTCGTCCATGCAGTTGTACAGCCACGGGTCCACGTAGTAGCTGTTGTTCGTGATCTCGACGCCATGGTCGGCGGCGAAGACGAAGGCGCAGACGACGTTCTCCGGGTAGAAGAGGCCGTCCTTCGGGTCGCTCACCTTGATGCCGGCCACCTTGACGCCCGGCGCGACACCGGCGACGCCGATGCCGTTGCGGGCCGCGGCGATCTCACCGGCCACGTGGGTGCCGTGGTAGTCGTCCGCCGTGTACGGGCGCCAGGCGCCCTCGGCGGTGTCCGCGACGCCGCCGACGCAGTTCGCCGACTGGGACGCGGAGAAGTTCGGCGCGAGGTCCGGGTGGGTGTCGTCGACGCCCGTGTCGATCACGGCGACGGTCACCTTGCGGCTGCCCGGGTTGATCTGCGCGGCCTTGTCGGCGCCGATCGCCCGCAGGTCCCACTGGTCGGCCTCGAGGGGCTCGCTCTCCGGGGACGTGGCGGACGCGGCCTCGATCTTCGCGGCCTGCGCCTCCGACAGCACCTGCGCGGCGCCGTCGTCGGTGGTGTCCGCGACGCTCAGCGGGCCGGTACGGGTGGCGCCCGCCGACTGCACGCCGCGCACCGCGCGTATCTGCGGACCGAAGTCCGGGTTGGCCGAGTGCACGACGATGACGCCGATCTTGTCGTACGTCGCGACGACGGTGCCGCCGGCCGTGGCGATCGCCTTCTTCACCGACTCGATCGTGCGGCGGTCCACCTTGGTGTTGACGACGTACGCCAGGTTCACGGCGTCGGCCGTCTGGGTGGCGGACGTCGTGACGGGCGCTGCGGTGGCCGCCGTCGGCAGGAAGCCGAGGGAGGCGGTCAGCGACAGCACGACGGGCACCGCGAGAGCGAGGCGACGTCTGGAAGGCAGATGAGCCATGGGGTCTCCACATCATCCGGAAGCGAGACCGGCCCGGACGCAGGTGGCGCCTGGGCAGGTACATGACGGGTGGTGCTCGCCCGAAGCTATCTCCCCGACTCACGGGCCAGCAATGACCTTTGGCGACGACTTCCGGCGAGAACGCGACGCGGCCGTCCCGGACGGCCGCCGTCACCGTCCCCGAAAGGCCTCACCACCGTCCCCCGGAAAGCCTCACCGCCCTCCCCGAAACGTCCCCACAACGACTTTCGAAACAACCCGATCGAGTTGAACCGGCCCTAGCGCGCCGCCGTGACCTTGGACAGGGAGCCCGTGGACGATCGAGCCTCCCCGTACACCCCCGCCGCCCGCAATGCGAGGAGACTCCGTGGCCACCGAGACACCGCCCCCCTCGAATACCCAAGCCCAACTCCCCTCCACCGAGGAGTTCGTCGCGGTGCAGGAGAGCGCGGAGTTCGGTGAACTGCGTCGCTCCTACCGCGGCTTCGCCTTCCCGCTGACCGTCGCCTTCATCGCCTGGTACCTCCTGTACGTCCTGCTCTCCAACTACGCGGGCGACTTCATGGGCACCAAGCTCTTCGGCAACATCAACGTGGCCCTCGCCCTGGGCCTCGCCCAGTTCCTCACCACGTTCCTCATCGCCTGGTGGTACGCGCGGACCGCCGCCGCCCAGTTCGACCCCAAGGCCGACGCCATCAAGTCCCGGATGGAGGGCGGCGCATGAGCCCCGCACAGCAGACCCTGCTCGCCGCCGGCGAGGCCAGCGAGCACCGCCCGCTGATCATCACCCTGTTCGCGGTGTTCGTCGTCGCGACCCTCGTCATCACCGTCTGGGCCGGCCGCCAGACCAAGGACGCTGCCGACTTCTACGCCGGCGGCCGCCAGTTCACCGGCTTCCAGAACGGCCTCGCCGTCTCCGGCGACTACATGTCCGCCGCGTCCTTCCTGGGCATCGCGGGCGCCATCGCCCTCTTCGGCTACGACGGCTTCCTGTACTCCATCGGCTTCCTGGTCGCCTGGCTCGTCGCCCTGCTGCTGGTCGCCGAGCCGCTGCGCAACTCCGGCCGCTACACGATGGGCGACGTCCTCGCCTACCGCATGCGCCAGCGCCCGGTCCGCACGGCGGCCGGCACCTCCACCATCGTGGTCTCGATCTTCTACCTGCTGGCCCAGATGGCGGGCGCGGGCGTCCTGGTCTCCCTGCTCCTCGGCATCACCAGCGACGGCGGCAAGATCGGCATCGTCGCCCTGGTCGGCGTCCTGATGATCGTCTACGTCACCATCGGTGGCATGAAGGGCACCACCTGGGTGCAGATGGTCAAGGCGGTCCTGCTGATCGCCGGTGCCCTGCTGCTCACCTTCCTGGTCCTGCTGAAGTTCGACTTCAACGTCTCCGACCTGCTCGGCAGCGCCGCCGACAACGCCGGAAAGGGATCGGCCTTCCTGGAGCCCGGCCTGAAGTACGGCGCCACGGGCACCACCAAGCTGGACTTCATCTCGCTCGGCATCGCCCTCGTCCTGGGCACCGCGGGCCTCCCGCACATCCTGATCCGCTTCTACACCGTGCCCACCGCCAAGGCCGCCCGTAAGTCGGTCATCTGGGCCATCGGCCTGATCGGCGCCTTCTACCTGATGACCCTCGCCCTCGGCTTCGGCGCCGCCGCGCTGATCAAGCCGGAGGAGATCATCGCGTCGAACAAGGCGGGCAACACGGCCGCGCCACTGCTGGCCCTGCATCTGGGCGGGGTGGACTCCAGCTGGGGCGCGATCCTGCTGGCCACCATCTCGGCGGTCGCCTTCGCCACCATCCTCGCGGTCGTCGCGGGCCTCACCCTGGCCTCGTCCTCCTCCTTCGCGCACGACATCTACGCCAACGTGATCAAGAAGGGGCAGGCCTCCGAGAAGCAGGAGATCAACGCGGCCCGTTGGGCCACCGTCGGCATCGGCGCCGTCTCGATCCTCCTGGGCGCCCTCGCCCGCGACCTGAACGTCGCCGGCCTGGTCGCCCTCGCCTTCGCCGTCGCCGCCTCCGCCAACCTTCCGACGATCCTCTACAGCCTCTTCTGGAAGCGGTTCACCACCTCCGGGGCCCTGTGGTCGATCTACGGCGGACTCGTCACGGCGGTCGGCCTGGTGCTGTTCTCGCCGGTCGTCTCCGGCAAGCCCACCTCGATGTTCCCGGACGTCGACTTCCACTGGTTCCCGCTGGAGAACCCCGGCATCATCTCGATCCCGGTCGGCTTCCTGCTGGGCGTCGTCGGCACCCTCCTGTCGAAGGAGGAGCCCGACCAGGGCAAGTACGCCGAGCTGGAGGTCCGCTCCCTGACGGGCACCGGAGCCCACTGACCCCCTCCGGGCCGCGGCCGCGTCGTAGCTCCCTACGACGCGGCCGCGTCTTACCTCGTGGGATCGGGCCCTGTTGATGTCGGTGGCGTCACGTAGGCTCGCAGATGACGGAGAACACGCGATCCGCTGCGAGGGAGGGGGCCCACGTGCTCATCGACACCTACGGCCGAGTGGCCACCGACCTGAGGGTCTCGCTGACCGACCGCTGCAACCTGCGCTGTACGTACTGCATGCCCGAAGAGGGCCTCCAGTGGCTGGCCAAGTCCGACCTCCTCACGGACGACGAGATCGTCCGCCTGATCGACATAGCGGTCTCGGGACTCGGCATCGAAGAGGTCCGCTTCACCGGCGGCGAGCCCCTGCTGCGCCCCGGCCTGGTCGGCATCGTCGAGCGGGTCGCGGCCCTGACACCGCGCCCCCAGATGTCCCTCACCACCAACGGCATCGGCCTGAAGCGCACCGCCACCGCCCTCAAGGCCGCGGGCCTGGACCGGGTCAACGTCTCCCTCGACACCCTCCGCCCGGACGTGTTCAAGACCCTCACCCGCCGGGCCCGCCACCAGGACGTCCTCGACGGCCTCGAAGCCGCCCGCGACGCCGGCCTGACGCCGGTGAAGGTCAACTCCGTCCTGATGCCGGGCCTCAACGACGACGAGGCCCCCGACCTCCTGGCCTGGGCCGTGGAGCACGACTACGAGCTGCGCTTCATCGAGCAGATGCCCCTCGACGCCCAGCACGGCTGGAAGCGCGAGGGCATGGTCACCGCGGGAGACATCCTGGCCTCGCTGCGCACCCGCTTCGACCTCACCCCCGAGGGCAAGGACGAACGCGGCGCGGCCCCGGCCGAACGCTGGCTGGTCGACGGCGGCCCGCACCGCGTCGGCGTCATCGCCTCCGTCACCCGCCCGTTCTGCGCCGCCTGCGACCGCACCCGCCTCACCGCCGACGGCCAGATCCGCACCTGCCTCTTCGCCCGCGAGGAGACGGACCTGCGCACCGCCCTGCGCTCCGACGCGCCCGACGAGGAGATAGCCCGCATCTGGCGCCTCGCCATGTGGGGCAAGAAGGCGGGCTCCGGCCTCGACGACCCCACCTTCCTCCAGCCCGACCGCCCGATGTCGGCGATCGGCGGCTAGGGCCTTTCCTGGAGGGGACACCCGGACCCTCGGACCCCTGGACCTCTTAGGGCGTCGTCCCGTCCGACTCCCACTCCGTCAGCGGGACGACATCCTTCAGAAAGCCCCGTACGCCGAGGAACTGCGACAAGTGCTCACGGTGTTCCTCGCAGGCCAGCCATGTCTTGCGGCGGTCCGGGGTGTGGATCTTCGGGTTGTTCCAGGCGAGCACCCAGACGGCATCGACGCGGCAGCCCTTGGCGGAACAGATGGGGGTCTCGTCAGTCACAGGTCCGTCTCACAGATGCGCACACAAAGGCGACGCCGAGCAGCCACGGGGGGAGCTGCCCGGCGTCGGTCCGTCGCTCCGACGGGGGATGCGGAGCGCGTACGAAGTATGTCACGGCCGACCCTTCACAGGGGACCTCAACAGCATGATTGATCTGAGGTTTTATTGAGCTTGGCGCACAGCCGGTTCACTGTGTGCGCTCAGTCCGGTCGGACACCGTGTCCGCCCGGCCGGACGCCCTCTCCTCCCGGAGGGGTTCCGCGACGGGCTCCTCTTGCGCCGTGCGTTCCTCCCCCGAAGGGGATCCCGCCGGGGCCTCGTCCGCCCGCGGCGGCGCGATCATCGGCTGGACGGGCGTGCTCACGAACGTCGACGGCAGCCCCGGCGCGTTCTCCCGCCCCGCGTTGGCTATCACCACCGCGATATAGGGGAGCAGTGCCCCCAGGACGATCGCCACGAACGCAACATGCCGCTCCACGTTCCACAGCACCGCCGCCAGGATCACCGACACCGTACGGATCGACATCGAGATGATGTACCGGCGCTGCCGGCCGCGCACATCCTCCTGCAGCCCCTGCCGGGCCCCGGTGATCCGGAACACCTGGACGTTGCCGCCGCCACCCTGCTTCCGCATCGCATTCCACCATCCGCCCGCGTCACGCTCTCCCCGGGCTCCCACGTTACGCCGCGGCTCCGCCGCCTTCGAGACCGGGGCGCCCAGGGCCTGGGCGAACCTCCTGCGCCGCCCCGCGTACAGCCGTACCCGACATGCGCCGTACGGGGGACGGCCCGAGACTGAGGGCAATGCTCACGTCGAGCCGTACGAGGAGGCAGCCATGGGCTGGTTGTGGGCGATCATCGTGGGATTCGTGCTGGGTCTGATCGCCAAGGCGGTCCTGCCCGGCAAGCAGCACAGCCCGCTCTGGCTGACCACCATCTTCGGCATTCTGGGCGCCGTCGTCGGCAACGCGATCGCCCGGGGCTTCGGCGTCGAGGCCACCTCGGGCATCGACTGGTGGCGCCACCTGTTCCAGCTGGCCGCCGCGATCGTCATCGTCGCGCTGGGCGACAGGGCGTACATGGCGACGCTGGGCAAGAACAAACAACAGCGGGCGTGAACCCGGCGTGCCTGAAGGGGCGCGGGGAACCGCGCGAGCGACCACGGCCGAGGCCGCGGTCCGCGGCAGCAACGTCGCCGTCACCGCCGCCGATCCCGCACCCCTACGGCGCTCAGGCCCCGGTGACCTCGACGGCCGCCAGGTTCTTCTTCCCCCGCCGCAGCACCAGCCACCGCCCGTGCAGCAGGTCCTCGGCCGCCGGGACGGAGTCCTCCGCCGTGACCTTCGCGTTGTTCACGTAGGCCCCGCCCTCCTTCACGGTGCGCCGCGCCGCGGACTTGCTGGCCACGAGGCCGACCTCGGCGAACAGGTCCACGACCGGACCCAGCTCGGCGACCTGGATGTGCGGCACCTCGGACAGCGCCGCGGCCAGCGTCCGGTCGTCGAGGTCCGCCAGCTCGCCCTGCCCGAAGAGCGCCTTCGACGCGGCGATCACCGCGGCCGTCTGGTCCGCGCCGTGCACCAGCGTCGTCAGCTCCTCGGCCAGCGCCCGCTGCGCCGCCCGCGCCTGCGGCCGCTCCTCGGTCTGCTTCTCCAGCTCTTCCAGCTCCTCACGGGAGCGGAACGACAGGATGCGCGAGTACGTCGAGATGTCCCGGTCGTCCACGTTCAGCCAGAACTGGTAGAACGCGTACGGCGTCGTCATCTCCGGGTCGAGCCAGATGGCGCCGCCCTCGGTCTTGCCGAACTTGGTGCCGTCCGCCTTGGTCATCAGCGGCGTCGCCACCGCGTGCACGTTCGCGTGCGGCTCCAGCTTGTGGATCAGGTCCAGCCCGGCCGTGAGGTTGCCCCACTGGTCGCTGCCGCCCTGCTGGAGCGTGCAGCCGTAGAGTCGGAAGAGCTGGAGGAAGTCCATGCCCTGGAGGATCTGGTAGCTGAACTCGGTGTAGCTGATGCCCTGGTCGGACTCCAGCCGGCGGGCCACGGAGTCCTTCGTCAGCATCTTGTTGACGCGGAAGTGCTTGCCGATGTCCCGCAGGAACTCGATCGCGGAGAGACCGGCGGTCCAGTCGAGGTTGTTGACCATCACGGCCGCGTTCTCGCCCTCGAAGGACAGGAACGGTTCGATCTGGCCGCGCAGCTTGTCGACCCAGCCCGCGACCGTCTCCGGGGCGTTCAGGGTGCGCTCGGCGGTCGGGCGGGGGTCGCCGATCAGACCCGTGGCGCCGCCGACCAGCGCCAGCGGCCGGTGACCGGCCTGCTGGAGCCGGCGCACGGTGAGCACCTGCACCAGGTGCCCGACGTGCAGGGACGGCGCGGTCGGGTCGAAGCCGCAATAGAACGTGACGGGACCGTCCGCGAGCGCCTTGCGCAAGGCGTCCTCGTCGGTGGACAGGGCGAACAGGCCCCGCCACTTCAGCTCGTCGACGATGTCCGTCACGGTTCTCGTATCTCCTTGATGATCCTCGGGCAGTCGCACGACTGCCGGGTACGAGGTTATACGCCCTGACTGACAGAGCTCATATTGAAATCGGGCACCCGCAGCGCGGGCATCGCGGCCCTGGTGAACCAGTCGCTCCACTCCCGGGGCAGCGTCTTCTCCGTGCGCCCCGCCTCCGTGGCCCGGCCCAGCAGCCCGACCGGCGACTCGTTGAACCGGAAGTTGTTCACCTCGCCCACGACCTCGCCGTCCTCGACGAGGTAGACGCCGTCCCGGGTCAGCCCGGTCAGCAGCAGGGTCGCCGGGTCCACCTCGCGGATGTACCACAGGCAGGTCAGCAGCAGCCCGCGCGTGGTGGACGCGACCATTTCCTCCAGCGAGCGGTCCGCGCCGCCGTCCAGGATCAGGTTCTCGCCGGCGGGCGCCACCGGCAGGCCGGTCAGGCCCGCGCTGTGCCGGCTGGTCGTGAGGTGCTTCAGCTCGCCCTCGCCGATCCACTCGGTGGCCCGCAGCGGCAGCCCGTTGTCGAACACGGACTGGTCGCCGCCGGAGGAGTGCGCGATGACGAACGGCGCCGACTCCAGGCCGGGCTCGTTCGGGTCGCTGCGCAGGGTCAGCGGCAGCGCGGACAGCTTCTCGCCGAGGCGCGTTCCGTTGCCCGGCTTGGAGAACACCGTCCGGCCCTCCGCCGCGTCCCGGCCCGACGCCGACCAGAACAGGTAGATCAGCAGGTCCGCGACGGCCGTCGGCGGCAGCAGCGTCTCGTACCGCCCGGCGGGCAGCTCGACCCGCCGCTCGGCCCAGCCCAGGCGTACGGCCAGCTCGGCGTCGAGCGCCCCCGGGTCGACGTCCTTGAAGTCCCGCGTGGAGCGGCCCGCCCACGCCGAGCGCGTACGGTCCGGCGACTTGGCGTTCAGCTCCAGCGTCCCGGTCGGCTGGTCGTGCCGCAGCCGCAGCCCCGTCGAGGTGCCCATGTACGTCGTCACCAGCTCGTGGTTGGCGAAGCCGTACAGCTCCCGGCCACCCGCACGCGCGCGTGCGAACGCCTCTCCGAGCGCCGGGGCGAACTCGGCGAACACCGCGGACGACGTCTCCGTCGGGCCCTCCGTGAAGTCGGGGGACTCCGCCACCCCCGTGACCAGCGGCTGCGCGTCCTCGGCGGGCCCGGCGCCGCGCGCGGCCGCCTCGGCGGCCCGGACGAGGGGCTCCAGCTCGTCCACCGTCACGGCGGACCGCGAGACCACCCCGGAGGCCGTGCCCTCCTTGCCGTCCACGGTCGCGATCACGGTGAGGGTGCGCCCGCGCGTGACACCGTTCGTGGTGAGCGTGTTGCCGGCCCAGCGCAGGTTCGCCGTCGACTCCTCGTCGGCGATCACGACACAGCCGTCGGCCCGGGACAGCTCGAGGGCGCGCTCGACGACCTCGTGCGGCTTGTGGGTACGGGCGCTCATCGACCGGCCTCCTGCGTGGTGTTGAGGATGTTGACTCCCTTGAACAGCGCCGAGGGGCAGCCGTGCGAGACGGCGGCGACCTGCCCGGGCTGGGCCTTGCCGCAGTTGAAGGCACCGCCGAGGACATAGGTCTGCGGCCCGCCCACCGCCGCCATGGACCCCCAGAAGTCGGTGGTCGTCGCCTGGTAGGCCACGTCCCGCAGCTGCCCGGTGATCCGCCCGTTCTCGATCCGGAAGAACCGCTGCCCGGTGAACTGGAAGTTGTACCGCTGCATGTCGATGGACCACGACCGGTCCCCGACGACGTAGATGCCCCGGTCCACGCTGCCGATGAGGTCCTCGGTCGACATCCCGGCCGGGTCCGGCCGCAGCGACACGTTCGCCATGCGCTGCACCGGCACATGTCCGGGGGAGTCGGCGAAGGCGCAGCCGTTGGACCGCCCGAGCCCGGTGAGCTTCGCGATCCGCCGGTCCAGCTGGTAGCCGACGAGCGTGCCGTCCTTCACCAGGTCCCAGGACTGTCCCTCGACGCCCTCGTCGTCGTAGCCGACGGTCGCCAGACCGTGCTCGGCCGTGCGGTCACCGGTGACGTTCATCAGCTCGGAGCCGTACCTCAGCTTGCCGAGCCGGTCGAAGGTGGCGAAGGAGGTGCCGGCGTAGGCGGCCTCGTAGCCGAGCGCCCGGTCCAGCTCGGTGGCGTGGCCGATGGACTCGTGGATGGTCAGCCACAGGTTGGACGGGTCGACGACCAAGTCGTACAGCCCGGCGTCGACGCTCGGCGCCCGCATCTTCTCGGCGAGCAGCTCCGGGATCCGCTCCAGCTCCTCGTCCCAGTCCCAGCCGGTCCCGGTGAGGTACTCCCACCCCCGCCCGACGGGCGGCGCGATGGTGCGCATCGAGTCGAACTCGCCGCTGGACTCGTCCACCGACACCGCCGTCAGCGCGGGGTGCAGCCGCACCCGCTGCTGGGTGGTCACCGTCCCCGCCGTGTCGGCGTAGAACTTGTTCTCGTGCACGGTGAGCAGCGAGGCGTCGACGTGGTTGATCCCGTCGGCCGCCAGCAGCCGCGCGCTCCACTCCGCGAGCAGCGCCGCCTTCTCCTCGTCGGGCACGGTGAACGGGTCGATCTCGTACGACGACACCCATGTCTTCTCGGCGTGCACCGGCTCGTCCGCCAGCTCCACGCGCTCGTCCGACCCGGCCGCCCTGATCACCTGCGCCGACAGCTTCGCCATCGCCACGGCCTGCGAGGCGACCTTGGCGGCCGCGTCCATCGTCAGGTCGACGCCCGACGCGAACCCCCACGTCCCCCCGTGCACCACCCGCACCGCGAACCCCAGGTCGGTCGTGTCCGACGACCCGGACGGCTTGGCGTCCCGCAGCCGCCACGACGCACTGCGCACCCGCTCGAACCGGAAGTCCGCGTGCTCCGCCCCGAGCGCACGCGCGCGTGCGAGAGCGGCGTCGGCGAGAGCCCTCAGCGGTAGCGCCAGAAATGACTGATCGACCTCATGGGCCACGAGGGCCTCCCCTTGTCACGGTCGGAAGAGATGGGTTCGTCCGCAGTGAATCATGCAGGGTCGACGCACCGTCATCCAACGGATTCGGCCGCTCTCACCGGGCCGGGCCGACTGTAGGAATCCGACAGCCAGCTCTCCGAGCCACTGTCGGTGCCCGAATGTCCGCATGCCGGAGCGGACCGATAGGTTTCGAGGTAAACCGCCTGCCGTCCAGGTTTCGGGCGGGTGTGTTCAGACCCCTATCGAAAGGGTGATCCGTTGAGCCGCTCGGTTCTCGTCACCGGAGGAAACCGGGGCATCGGCCTCGCCATCGCCCGCGCGTTCGCCGACGCCGGCGACAAGGTCGCGATCACGTACCGCTCGGGCGAGCCCCCGGCCGGCTTCCTGGCCGTCAAGTGCGACATCACGGACCCGGAGCAGGTGGAGCAGGCCTACAAGGAGATCGAGGCCGAGCACGGCCCGGTCGAGGTCCTGGTCGCCAACGCCGGCGTCACCAAGGACCAGCTTCTGATGCGCATGTCCGAGGAGGACTTCACCTCGGTCATCGACACCAACCTCACCGGCACCTTCCGCGTCGTCAAGCGTGCCAACCGCGGCATGCTGCGCGCCAAGAAGGGCCGCGTCGTCCTGATCTCCTCGGTCGTGGGCCTGCTCGGCTCCGCGGGACAGGCCAACTACGCCGCCTCCAAGGCCGCTCTCGTCGGCTTCGCGCGCTCCCTCGCCCGTGAGCTGGGTTCGCGCAACATCACCTTCAACGTCGTCGCACCCGGCTTCGTGGACACCGACATGACCAGGGCGCTCACCGACGAGCAGCGCGCGGGCATCGTCTCGCAGGTGCCGCTCGGCCGGTACGCCCAGCCGGAGGAGATCGCCGCGACGGTGCGGTTCCTCAGCTCGGACGACGCCTCGTACATCACTGGAGCCGTCATCCCCGTTGACGGCGGACTGGGAATGGGTCACTGATCACCATGAGCGGAATTCTCGAGGGCAAGCGCGTCCTGATCACCGGTGTGCTGATGGAGTCCTCCATCGCGTTCCACACCGCCAAGCTGGCCCAGGAGCAGGGTGCCGAGATCATCCTGACCGCGTTCCCGCGGCCCACCCTGACCGAGCGCATCGCCAGGAAGCTGCCGAAGCCCACCAAGGTCATCGAGCTGGACGTCACCAACGACGAGCACCTCGGCCGCCTCGCGGACATCGTCGGCGAGGAGCTGGGCGGCCTCGACGGCGTCGTCCACTCCATCGGCTTCGCCCCGCAGGACGCCCTCGGCGGCAACTTCCTCAACACGCCGTTCGAGTCGGTCGCCACGGCCATGCACGTCTCGGCGTACTCCCTGAAGTCGCTCACCATGGCCTGCCTGCCGCTGATGCAGAACGGCGGCTCGGTCGTCGGCCTCACCTTCGACGCGCAGTACGCGTGGCCGCAGTACGACTGGATGGGCCCGGCCAAGGCCGCCCTGGAGGCCACCAGCCGCTACATGGCGCGCGACCTGGGCAAGCAGAACATCCGCTGCAACCTCATCTCGGCGGGCCCGATCGGCTCCATGGCCGCCAAGTCCATCCCGGGCTTCGCCGACCTGGCCGCCGTCTGGGACAGCCGCTCCCCGCTGGAGTGGGACCTCAAGGACCCCGAGCCGGCCGGCCGCGGTGTCGTCGCCCTGCTGAGCGACTGGTTCCCGAAGACCACGGGCGAGATCATCCACGTGGACGGCGGGCTGCACGCCATCGGAGCCTGACGCCGCCGCCGAGAGCGACGACCGAAGGGGACGCCTGAAGGGGGAGGGCCCGCGCTGTTTCGGCGCGGGCCCTCCCCCTTCACCCGTTCGGCCCAGCCGGCCGGGCGGCAGGGGCTGCGACCAGGCACGCTGGAGTACGCGTTCACACACGCGCTTCCCTCCCCAGCTCTGCCGAGGAGGTTCCCTTGTGCGCCTGTTCCGTAGCCTCGCCCCAGTGACCGCAGCCGTCGCCCTCGTTCTCGGTCTGCCGTACGAGGCGCTTCCCCACGCGCGCGTGGAGCACACCGCGCGGTCCGAGCAGCCCGAGCCGTTCGGCGCGGAGTGCCGCACCACCGTCCGCGGCTCCCATGTCGTCGCCTACTGCCACAACCCCTACGCCGAGACCGACCGCGTCCGTCTGCACATCGAGTGCGACCGCTGGTGGGACCTCGACACCGACGGAGCCCCCGCCGATGCCGGGCCCGCCATGACCGTACGGCTGACCGGCCGCTGCTGGAAGGAGGTCCGCTCGGCCTGGGTCAGCCATGAGAAGGGCTGAAGGCGGGCCCTGGGCGGCCAGCGGCCCTCGTCAGCCCTCGGTCGTCGTGAACCGCCCCGGGCGGCACAGGAACGGGTAGCCGGCCGCCTCGGCCGCCGCCGTCTCCGTGTCGCCCGCGCGGATCGCGTCCACCAGTCGCGCGTGGTCCATGTGCGTCTCCGGCGTCAGCTCCTCGCCGATGTCCCCGCGCAGCCAGTCCCGCAGCACCTCGCCCAGGTCGGCGTACATCGCCGTCATGACGTCGTTGTGGGAGGCGGCCACCACCGCCAGGTGGAAGGTCGCGTCCGCCGTCACGAACGTCTCCGCGTCGCCCGACTCCCACGCCTCCTCGCGCCGCACCAGGAGCGCGTCCAGCTGCTTGAGGTCCTTCTCGGTGCGCCGCTCGGCCGCCAGCCGCGCCGCGCTCGACTCCAGGGTGGCGCGCAGCTCGGCGATGTGCCGGGGGTCGGCGTCGGCGAAGCGGCGGTGCATCACGCCCGCCAGCTCGCTGGTCGCGACGACGTACGTGCCCGAGCCCTGCCGGATGTCCAGCAGTCCGTTGTGCGCGAGGGCGCGGACGGCCTCGCGCACCGTGTTGCGGGCCACGCCCAGCTGCTCGACCAGCTCGGGCTCGGTCGGGATGCGCGAGCCGACCGGCCACTCGCCCGAGGTGATCTGGGTGCGCAGCGCGGCGATGACCTGTTCGGACAGCGCCGAGCGGCGGGGATGACTCAGGGGCATGGCACACCTTCGCACGGGCGGGACGGAGCGGACGTACCCGGGGATGGACAACCAATCATCCCATGATTCTATGATGTGCGGCATGGCGCGCGAGGAAACCCGGACCACGACGTCCACCCCCATCCGCCGCTCCCCGGCCGGCCTGTCCGCGGACGACGGCCCGCAGGCGGCCACACACGCGTGGACGGCACGGCTGCTCATGGCCGGCATCGTGCTGGCCGCCCTCAACCTCCGCCCCGCCATCACCAGCCTCGGCGCCCTCCTCGAAGAGGTCCGCGACGGGCTCGGCATGAGCGCGGGCCTGGCAGGGCTCCTCACCTCCGTGCCGCCGCTCTGCTTCGCCGTCTTCGGCATCACGGCCCCCCGCCTCGCCCGCCGGTTCGGGCCCGCCGCGGTGGTGTGCGCCGGGATGGCGGCCATTGCCGCGGGCCTGCTCATACGGCCGTACGCGGGCGGTACGGCCGGCTTCGTGGCCGCCAGCGCCCTCGCGCTCATGGGCATCGCCGTGAGCAACGTCCTGATGCCGGTCATCGTCAAGCGCCACTTCCCCGACCGGGTCGGCTCCATGACCGGCCTGTACTCGATGGCCCTCGCCCTCGGCACCTCGACCGCCGCCGCGGTCACCGTCCCCCTGACCGATGCGCTGGGCGGCAGTTGGCGGACCGGCCTCGCGGTGTGGGCGGGCCTGGCCGTGGCCGCCCTCCTGCCGTGGCTGGCGTTCGTCCGGCAGCGCCGGGAGACGACGGGGAGCGGCGTGGGTGGCGCCGGGAGCGCCGCCGGTAGGGCGAACGGGTCCGCGGACGGAGCGGAGCGCTCCGCCCCGCAGCCCCACGCGCGCGTGACGGAACCCCGCGCGCGCGTGACGGAACCCCACGCGCTCGGGGCGGAACCCCCGCTGCCCATCACCCGCAGCCGTACCGCGTGGGCGCTCGCCGTGTTCTTCGGGCTCCAGGCCACCGCCGCCTACATCACCATGGGCTGGATGGCGCAGATCTTCCGGGACGCGGGCGTGCCCGCCGCCACGGCCGGGCTGCTCCTCGCCGTCACCATGGTGATGGGCGTGCCCCTGTCCTTCGTCATCCCGCGCCTCGCCACCCGGCTGCCGCACCAGGGCCCGATCGTGATCGCGCTCGGCGTCTGCGGCCTCGCCGGATACGCCGGCCTGTACCTCGCGCCCGCCGGGGGCGCCTGGCTCTGGGCGCTGCTGCTCGGCGTCTCGAACTGCGCCTTCCCGCTGGCCCTCACGATGGTCGGCATGCGCGCCAGGACCGGCGCCGGAGTGGTCCGGCTGTCGGCGTTCGCGCAGAGCACGGGCTACCTGATCTCGATCCCCGGCCCGCTCCTGGTCGGCGTGCTCTACCAGCACAGCGGCGGCTGGGGAGCGCCGCTGGCGCTGATGGCAGCGCTGATGCTCCCGCAGATGATCGTGGGCGTGCTCGCGGGCCGCGACCGCACGGTGGAGGACGAGACCGCCCGCTGACCCCGCCGGAACCGGGGCGCACGCGGAATGCGAGACTGGGCCCATGCTCGACCCGAACCCGCAGAACGGCCAGAAGAAGATGCTCCTCGTCTTCGGCTCGTTCCTCGCCATCTTCGTGATCATCGCCGTCATCGCGACGATCGCCTCGCCTTGACGATCGCCTCGCCTCGACGCCCCCCTCGTCTTGACGAGCGGATCGCTGTGACGATCCCTTCGCCTTGACGATCGTCTCGCCCTGAGCCCTGAACGATCCCCGCCGTGCCGTCACCGTCCGGGCTCCCGGGACGGCGATGGTGGGGATAACCCCCCTGTCCCCTAGGGGGTGAGGGTCAGGGTCAAGTGGGTGGATCACCGGATGGGTCGGAGGCCGCGGATTCCGTAACTTCGAGATTGTGACCGCGCCAGGCGGGCCACGGACCACTCGAAGACCTGCGGAGGCACCCATGTCGGCCCAGACGCACACCCGGCCCCACCCGGCCGCTGCCGCGGGCGGCGTCGGCACCCGGCTGCCCTGGTGGGCCCTCGCCCTGCCCACGCTCGCCTTCATCGTCCTGCTCACGCTGATACTCGACCCGGCCGACGCCCACGCGGCCGGCGGCGACCCGGCGATCACACATCTCGTCGAGCGCGTGCGGCAGCTCGTCGCGCGGTAGCCGTGTCGATCACGCCCCAGTGTGCTCCTCGCACCCCCGGGGGGTGAGAAAGCCGCATGTCAACTCCCTGCGCCCCATGGCCTGTTTCATGCGAAGCTGGGAGCCATGAGCGTCGCAGAACCCCGCAGGATCGTCCTCTTCCGCCATGCGAAAGCCGACTGGTCACAGGAGACCGACCATGAGCGGCCGCTCGCCGACCGGGGCCGCCTGGACGCGGCAGCCGCCGGCCGCATGCTTGCCGAGACCGGCATCCCCCTCGACCTGGCCCTGTGCTCCACCGCGGCCCGGACCCGCGAGACCTGGAAGCTCGCGGTCCAGGAGCTCCCACACCGGCCGAAAACCGTCTACGAGGAGCGGATCTACGAGGCGTCCCCGGGCGAGCTGATCGCCCTGCTCAACGAAACCCCGGACGACGTCCACAGCCTCGTCCTGATCGGCCACAACCCGGGTGTCCACGGTCTCGCCGACATCCTGGCCGGCTCCGTCGAGGGCGACGAGGGCGAGCGGATGAACCGCCACGGCTTCCCGGCCGCCTCCTTCGCCGTCCTGACATTCGACGGCTCCTGGAAGTCCCTGGAACCGGCCGCGGCCACCCTCACCGACTTCTGGGCGCCGTTCGAGTGACCGCCGCGGCCCGGACACCCTCCGTCCCGGGACCTCGGACACGCATCAGGGCCCGGCACCGCGCCGGCGCCGGGCCCTCCTGGTCCGCACGCGGGGCGTTCCCGCCCCGTCACGCCCAGGGCGCTCCTACTCCTCGTCGTGGGTGTCCGCCGCCTCGACCTCTTCGCGGGTGATGCCCAGCAGATACAGCACGGTGTCCAGGAACGGCACGTTCACCGCCGTGTGCGCCGCCTCCCGCACCACCGGCTTGGCGTTGAAGGCGACCCCGAGCCCGGCCGCGTTCAGCATGTCCAGATCGTTCGCACCGTCACCGATCGCCACGGTCTGCGAGAGCGGTACGCCCGCCTCGGCGGCGAACCTGCGCAGCAGCCGCGCCTTGCCCGCACGGTCCACGATCTCGCCGGTCACCCGGCCGGTCAGCTTCCCGTCGACGATCTCCAGCGTGTTGGCCTGGGCGAAGTCCAGCCCCAGCCGCTCCTTCAGATCGTCGGTGACCTGAGTGAAGCCACCGGAGACCACACCCACCTGGTAGCCGAGCCGCTTCAGCGTCCGGATCAGCGTGCGCGCACCCGGCGTCAGCCGCACCTCGGCGCGCACCTTGTCCACGACCGAGACGTCCAGCCCCTCCAGCAGCGCCACACGCGCGTGCAGCGACTGCTCGAAGTCCAGCTCACCGCGCATCGCCGCCGCGGTCACCTCGGCGACCTTGTCCTCACAGCCCGCGTGCGCGGCGAAGAGCTCGATCACCTCGTCCTGGATCAGGGTGGAGTCCACGTCCATCACGACGAGCCGCTGGGCCCGCCGGTGCAGGCCCGCGTCCACGACCGCGACGTCCACGCCGAGCGCGGCCGCGTCCGTGACCAGGGCCGGGCGCAGCTGCGAGGTCTCCACACCGGAGATCGCGAACTCGACCGCCGTCACGGGGTACTTGGCGAGCCGGAAGATACGGTCGATGTTGCCGCCGGCCCGGGTGATCCGCGCGGCGATGGCGGCGGTCGCCTCCGCGGTGAGCGGATGGCCGAGCACGGTCACGAGGGAGCGTCCCAGGCCACGCGGCCGGTTGTCGCCGAGGCCCGAGATGATCTCCGCCTGCATCTTGATCGACTCGGCCCAGCTGTGGACCGTCGACCGTAGGTCACCCTCCCGCCCGTGCGGAGGTTCGGTCACGAGCGCGCACAGCACCATGCGGCCACGCGTGACGACCTGCTCGATGTCGACCACGTCGACGGAGAAGGCGGCGAGGGTGTCGAAGAGGCCGGCCGTGATGCCCGGCCTGTCCTTGCCGAAAATCTTGACGAGGAGAGTAGGGACGTCTGAGGACGAAGTCTGCGCGCTCATGATGTACCCCACCGTATCCGGCACCCCGTGCCGAACGCCGCTCAGGTCCGCCCAGCGGACAGGGAACAGTGGACGTCGTGCGGGTGAAGGGTGCCTTACGGCCGCTCCCGCGCGCCCGCCGCACCCTTCACCGCGGCTTCTTCGGCCCCCTCGGAGCGGGCGGCGGTGGCGGGGGAGGGGGCGGCGGACCGTCGTCCGGCCCGGCCCCGCGCGGCCGCCGAGGAGGCAGCGGCCCCATCGGACGTACGACGGTCGGCGCGCCGTACACGTCATCCCCCTGACCGGGCGCCCCACCGGACCCCGGCCCCGGTGACGAGGGCCTGCCGGACCCCGACCCCGACCCCGACCCCGGCGACGACGGCCCCCCGGCCTCCGGCCCGGGCCGCGCCCCACCGGCACTGCGCCCCTCACCCACCGAGGGCTCACCCGGCCGCGCACTCTCGTACGACCTCGCCTGCGGACCCCGGCCGCCGCCACGGTCACTCCGACCGCCGCCGCGCCCCCCACCTCCGGCGTTCCCCGCTCCCCGCCCCTCACCGGCCTGCCCTTCACCGGGCCGCCCCTGACCAGCCCGCCCCTCACCCGGCAGTCCCTGGCCAGGCCGCGCGTCCTGCGGCCCCCGCACCTCCTCCGGTACCCGCAGATACGGGTTGGTCGCCGGATTCGGCGCCCGGTACGACGCGTTCGGCGCGTACGGCCCGGAGCCCTCGCCCCCGCCCTGACGCAGCCCCGCACCCGCCTCGGGCGGACCCCCGACCCCCGCACCTGCCCCCGGCCCGATTCCCGCCCCAGCTCCCGACCCGGCCCCCGCTCCAGCCCCCGGCCCGACGCCCGACCCGGCCCCCACGTCACCCAGTGCCAGCCGCGCCGCCCGCCGGCCCGCCGCCCCCGTGGCGCACGCCAGCAGCGCACCCGCGGCCCCCGCACCCGCGCCCCACGCCGCACCGAGAAGCAGCGCCAGGCCGGCGTTCCCGTGCAGCTCGATCCCCGCACCGAACGCGTCGAAGCCGAGCACGGACAGCGAGGCGTCCACGGACACGGCAGCGAGCCACCCCAGCAACGGCAACGCCACCGCGGTCACGATCCCCAGCCGCAGCGCACACCGCCCCACGAACCCGGCGACACCACCACCCCCGGGCCCGGCCCCGGGCAGCTCACGCCCGCCCGTGCCGCCCCCCACCGGCGTCCGCACCGCGCTCAGCACCCCCGCCAGCAGCATCATCACCGCCGTGGCCACGCCCAGCAGCCACACCCGCCCGTCCAGCTCGGCCAGGCGGCCCAGCGTCACCGACTGACCCGAACGGGAGCCGAGCAGGTCGTCCAGCGGGTCCGGGAGGACCTGGGTGAGAACGCCCGTGGCGCCGCCGTCCCAGGGCACGAACAGGCCGATGGACAGGCCCAGCCACACCCCGTTCGGGGCGCCGAGCAGAGCCGCTCCGGCGATCCGCTTCGGATGCGCGTCGCCGATCGCCGCGTACGCCGCCGCCGCGAGCCCGGCCGCCACGGCCACCAACACCACGGTGACCAGGGCGGACACGGCCGGCCGTACCACGCGGTGCACCGCCTCCCACCCGCGCGGGAGCGGTGTGCGGCGCGAGGCCAGCAGGGCGATCAGTAGGATCCCGGCGGACCAGGCGAGCCCGCCGAGCAGGGTGGGCGCGGTGTCGACGGTGAACCCCACCGCCGCCTTCGCGTCGACCAGATCCCCGATCCGGTCGGGCAGCAGCCCCCCGATGTCCCCGATGTCCCCGAGCCCGGGGATCTCCAGACCGCCGCCCCCGCCGCCCCCGCCTCCGCCTCCGCCGGGCAGGTCGTCCAGCCCGAGCGCGCCGCCGTCGAGCGTGATGACGTCGTGGCCCGCCCAGGCCAGCCCGCCGAGCATCGCCACGAACAGCGCGACCACCGCGCCCGCGCGGGAGAGCAGTTCGGCCGGTGCGACCACAACTCCGGCCGTGCGCAGGGACCGTAGGAAGAACCACGACAGCAGCAGTGCCCCGACCAGGCTCACCCCCAGTGGCGCGATCTCGATGGCCGTGTTCGCCTCGGCGCCCGTCAGCCCGAACGCCGACACATCGCCGGACGGCGTGACCGAGCCGCCGGCCCCGAGGGCCACGACGGCCGCCGTCATCGGGCCCAACGAGCCCGCCGTGTCCGCGCCCAGCAGATGCAGACCGAGCGCGGCCGTCCCGGCCATCCCGATCAACGCCCAGCTCACCGCGGCGATCGCGGACAGCAGTACGTCCACCCACGGCACGCTCCCGCCGTACGCCACGCCCTTGTTGCTCCCGACCCCTGTGCCCGCACTCATGCAGACCCCCCGATCCGCGCGCGGCGGCGAAGATCGCCGCTTCCGTCCCCCTCGCGTGCCTTTACCACTCTCCGGGCCGTTTTCAACCCCGTCAACGGGAACGGCCGATGCGCCCGCGCAGGCTCTTCACAAGGCCCGACTTTCGGTCAGGGGGCCGGGCCTGAAATAGTTCCCGACGATGTTCGACATCCCTAGACTCCCTGTGATGGGGCGTAACTCGGGGGACTACTCAGTGGGGCATGGAGTGCCGGAACTCGTACTGGAATTGAACGGACGCACCTGGACGCTCGATCCGTCCAGGCCATACACCCTCGGACGTGATCCGCAGGGGGACCTCGTGTTCGAGGACGCCAGGGTCTCCTGGCGCCACGCCACGGTCAGCTTCAACGGCCGTGGTTGGGTGATCGAGGACCACGGCAGCACCAACGGCACGTTCGTGCAGGGCCAGCGGATCCACCAGCTGGACATCGGCCCCGGCACGGCGGTGCACTTGGGCAACGCGACCGACGGCCCGCGCGTGAACGTCTCGGGAGCGCAGGCGCCCGTCGCCCAGCCCCAGCAGCAGCCGTACGCCGCGCAGGGCGCGAACCAGGCGTGGGCCCAGCAGGCGCCCCAGCCGCCGGCCGCGAACACCGCGCAGCCCGGCTGGCAGCCGCCGCAGCAGCCCGCCGCACCGCGGATCCCGCAGCAGGGCCAGGGCCCCGGCGTCGGCGCGGGGGCGCCGCCGGTCTACGGCGACCGCAGCCCCACCACGTTCCACCAGTTCTCCCTGGGCCGCGTGATGCGCATCGGCCGTGCCCTGGAGAACGACCTGGTCGTCTCCGACCTCCAGGTCTCCCGCAACCACGCCGAGTTCCACTCGACGCCCGACGGCCGCATGGAGATCCGCGACCTCGGCTCGCACAACGGCACGTACGTCAACGGTCAGCCGATCGCCAAGGGCGGCACCCAGCTGCTCGGCCCCACGGACATCGTCGGCGTCGGCCACTCGACGTTCCGGATCGTCGGCGACCGGCTCGAGGAGTTCGTCGACACCGGTGAGGTCTCCTTCTCCGCCCGCCACCTCACCGTCACGGTCGACGGCGGCAAGCAGATCCTCAAGGACGTCTCCTTCGGCGTCCCGGAGAAGTCCCTGATCGCGGTCATCGGACCGTCCGGTTCCGGCAAGTCGACGCTGCTCAAGGCGCTGACCGGCTACCGCCCCGCCAACCAGGGCGACGTCCTCTACGACAACCGCAACCTGTACAAGCAGTTCGCCGAGCTGCGCCAGCGCATCGGTCTGGTCCCGCAGGACGACATCCTGCACAAGGAACTGACCGTCAAGAAGGCCCTCAAGTACGCGGCCAAGCTCCGCTTCCCGGCCGACACCACGGGTGTCGAACGCGACGCCCGGATCGACGAGGTGCTGCGCGAGCTGAAGCTGGACATCCACAAGGAGAAGAAGGTCACCTCCCTCTCCGGCGGCCAGCGCAAGCGCGTGTCCGTGGCCCTGGAGCTGCTCACCAAGCCGTCCCTGATCTTCCTGGACGAGCCCACCTCGGGCCTCGACCCGGGCATGGACCGCGACGTCATGCAGCTGCTGCGCGGCCTCGCCGACGACGGCCGTACGGTCCTCGTCGTCACCCACTCGGTGGCCGAACTCGCGATCTGCGACAAGCTCCTGGTGATGGCGCCGGGCGGCGCGGTCGCCTACTTCGGTCCGCCGGAGGAGGCGCTGAACTTCTTCGGCTACGACACCTGGGCCGATGTCTTCTCCGCCTTCGAGAACTACCGCGACTACGACTGGGCGGGCCGCTGGAAGGGCTCGCAGCACTACCAGATGTACGCCGCGGACATCGACGCCATCGCGCCGCAGTCCGTACAGGTGCCGCCGATGCAGGCGATGAAGCCGCCGAAGCCGCAGGGCTGGATGTCCCAGTTCGTCACGCTGGTGCGCCGCTATGTCTCGGTGATCGTCTCCGACAAGGGCTTCCTGGCCCTGATGGTGATCCTGCCGGGCGTCCTCGGCGCGGTGAGCCTGCTCATCGACTCCGGCAAGGGGCTGCTGCCCAACGCGCCCAACCCGCAGACCGGCCGGATCATCCCCAACGGCACGGCCACCACCGTCCTGCTGATCCTCGCGGTCGGCGCCTGCTTCGCGGGCGCGGCGAACTCCGTCCGTGAGCTGATCAAGGAACGGGTCATCTACGAGCGGGAGCGCGCGACCGGCCTGTCACGGTCGGCGTACCTGATGTCCAAGGTGTTCGTGCTCGGCGTGATCACCGTGCTCCAGGGTCTGATGGTCGGCGTCATCGGCTTCTCCAGCCGGGAGATCCCGGCGGAGGGCCTGGTGCTCGGCAGCGCGACGCTGGTCGAGCTGTCCATCCCGATCATGGCGCTGGGCTTCACCTCGATGATGTTCGGCCTGATCATCTCCTCGCTGGTGAAGACCGCCGAGAAGACCATGCCGCTGCTGGTGATGTTCGCGATCATCCAGGTGGTGTTCACGGGCTGTCTGTTCACGCTGAACGGCTCGATCGGCGTCAACGAGTTCTCGTATCTGATGCCGTCGCGCTGGGCGGTGGCCGCCGCGGGCGCCACGCTGGACTTCAACAAGATCAGCCCGCCCTCGGACGGCGGCGACACCGACCCGCTGTGGAACCACACGGTCGGCGCCTGGGGCCTGGACATGGCCGCCCTGATCGCCATCGGCGTGATCTGCGGCTTCTTCGTGGCCCGCTTCCTGCGCCGCCACGAGCCCGAGGTCATGCGCAAGTAGCCCGTTCCGTACGACCGCGAAGGGCGGCGCCCCAGGACGGGGCGCCGCCCTTCGGCGTGCGGCAGCGGGTCAGTACGCGCTGTTGACGTTGTCGATCGAGCCGTACCGGTCGGCGGCGTAGTTCGCCGCGGCGGTGATGTTGGCGATCGGGTCGTAGATGTTCCAGGAGGTGCCGGCCACGTGGTAGGCGTTGAAGGTCGGCTGGATCACCTGGAGCAGGCCCTTGGAGGGCACGCCGTTGACGGCGTTGATGTCCCAGTTGTTGATGGCGTTCGGGTTGCCCGAGGACTCGCGCATGATGTTGCGGTGCAGCCCGCTGTAGCTGCCCGGGATGCCCTTGGCGTTCATGATCTCCAGGGACTTGCGGATCCAGCCGTCCAGGTTGTTGGCGTAGCTCTTGACGGCGATCTGGCGGACCGCGACGCGGTGCGTGGAGCGGCTCGCGCCCTCCTTGGCGTCACGCGCGGCGGCGGCCTTGCGGGCGGCGGCCACGGCGGCCGCCTTCCTCTTCGTGGCGGCGGCCTTGGCGGTGGCCGCGGCGGCGGCCTTCCTCTTGGCCACGGCGGCCACCGCGGCCTCCTTCTTCGCCTCGATGGCCTCGACCTTCACGCTCGTGCCGGCCAGCTGGTCGGTCACGCTGCCCTGGACGTCGCGCACGGGCTCGGAGCTGTACGCCACGCGGGCCGAGGGGGCGGCGTCCGTCGTGGTCGTCTGCGCGTCGGCCGGCACCACGGAGAAGGCGAGGGCGGCGGCACCGAGGGTGGCGACACCGGCGATCGCGATCTTGTGAGTGTTCTTGGGCATGGCGGATGGACCTCTTCGAATAGCGCGGAGGTCGCTCTCCTCGTCCGGCGGCGGACAGCGGGTGCTTGAGGCACGAGTGCCGCGGGCGAGAACCCGCGGCACTGAGCGACGGCAGCCATTCTTAGCGGCCGCAAAATGACCAGGCAAAGGTGTGATCCACTATCCCCGATAGTGGATCAGGGAAGGGCAAAACGGGACAGACTGCACAGTCCGTCCCGTTCACTCAGGATCCCCTTATCTCCTATGACCCCTAGTAGGTGATGTGCGCCCTATGTGCGGGCTCACACCCGCCTACCCTCGTTCTCACACGCAGTTGCTGAAGCAATCCCCAGCGTGAGGTTCTCGGCCGGCAGGACGAGATGCACGTCCCCGAACTCGTGCCACAGGTAGAGCTCGCGCTGCGCCTCGTCGTAGCCCCGGTCGATCGCGGCCCGCCCCGCCACCGCCTCCAGCATCAGCAGATGCGAGGCCTCCGGCTCGTGCAGCCCGGTCAGCAGCCCGTCCACCACCCGCACCCCCCGCTCGGGCGTCACGACGAGATCCGTCCACCCCGCACGCGCGCGTACGACCCCGTCCGCACCCGCCGCCGACTCCACCGCCCGCACCGCCGTCGTCCCCACGGCGATCACCCGCCCTTCCCCCGCCCGCACCGCGTTGATCAGCCGGGCCGACGCCTCCGGCACCGCGAACCGCTCCGGATACGGCGGCTCGTGCGCCTCCGCCGAGGCCACCCCGGTGTGCAGGGTGACCGGCGCGAACTGCACCCCACGGCTCACCAGCTCCGCCACCAGCCGCGCGGTGAACGGCCGCGCCGCACTCGGCATCTCCGCACTGCCCGAACCGTCCGCCGACGGCAGCGCGAACACCGTCTGGTACACGGACAGCGGCTGGTCCCGCTCGGTGTAGGAGTAACGGATCGGCCGCCCGTGCTCCCGCAGCAGCCCCGGCACCGCCCCGCCCGACACCCGCGCCCACCACAGCCGCCCGCTGCCCGGGCTCAGCGCCTCCTCCAGCACCAGCAGCACACCCCCGGGCAGCCGCACCTCCGTGCCCGCCGGACCTCCCGCACGCGCGCGTGTGGTGCCCTTCCCGTCCGGATCCCGCAGCTCGACGGCCCACCGCCCGTCGTCCCCGCGCGTGGAGAAGTGCACCACCACAGGCGCGTGCCCGACCCGCCCGTCCACCGCCGCCGCCAGCGTGGGCGAGGTGTTCACCACCAGCAGGTCCCCGGCCCGCAGCAGACACGGCAGCTCCCGGAACGCGTGATGCGCCACCTCCGTCCCGCGTGACACCAGCAGCCGTACGTCGTCCCGGCCCCGCCCGGGCCCGCGCTGCTCGGCCGGCACCCGCGCCGACAGCTCCTCGGGCACCCGCACCGCCAGCGTCATCGCCGGCCCTCCGACAGCGCCGGAGCCGCATACCGCCCGCTCGCCGGCCGCTCGTCCAGCAGCCGCAGGAAGCCCGGCACCACACTGCCCGGCTCCGGCCGCGCCCCGTCGTCGTCCGGCACAGCCGCCGCGTACAGGTCCGTTGCCATGTCCCCGGGGTCCACCGCCCACACCCGCAGCCCCGGCTCCTCCTCGCCGAGCACCGCCGCGAGATGGTCCAGCGCCGCCTTGGAGGCCCCGTAGCCGCCCCACGTCTCGTACGCCTCGGCGGCCGCGTCCGAACTGACCGTGATCACCGCACCCGCCGGCGCCGCCCGCAGCAGCGGCAGCGCCTCCTGCACCAGGCCCAGCGCCGCCACGACGTTCACCTCCAGCGCCCGCCGCAGCCCGGCCGGCGGCAGCGCCTCCAGCCGCACCAGCGGCTCGGCGCCCAGCGCGCTCGCGTTGCTCACCACCAGGTCGCAGCCGCCGAGCCCCCAGGCCGCCGCCACCAGCGCCGACCGGTGCGCGGCGTCGGTGACGTCCCCCGCGATCGCCCGGACCACGGTCCCGTGCCCCTCGACCGCGGCCGCCGCCTCCTTCAGCGCCTCCTCCGTCCTGGCGTCCAGCACCAGATCCCAGCCCCGCGCGGCCAGCCCTTCGGCCAGCGCCCGCCCGAGCCCCTTCGAGGCCCCCGTGATGATCGCTACCGGCATGACAACCGTCCCCTCGTCCGACCGCCTCCGTCGGCGGTGACCCCACCGTAGGAACCGGCCCCCCGGGCCCGCCTCGGACGCGGGACGGGGTCCGCCGGGGCCCTTCGTCGTACGCCGCCGCGCCCGGTCCCCGCGCCCTACGCCGTCGTACGGGGGACCTCCGTCCTAGGCCTGTGGGCCTACCCCCGGGCCGTCACTGGTCCGATCCGCGCTGTCACACCCCGCCGGTACCGTGAGGGCATGAGTCAAGGTCCCCGGTCCGGCCTCGCCGCGGTCAGTTCCGCGCTGCTGGCCATGAGCAGGCATCTCGAGGTGCGCGACGTCCTCAAGACGATCGTCGCCTCCGCCCGGGAGCTGCTCGACGCGCAGTACGCCGCGCTCGGGGTCCCTGACGACCACGGCGGCTTCGCCCAGTTCGTCGTCGACGGCGTCAGCGACGAACAGTGGAAGGCCATCGGCCCCCTGCCCCGCCAGCACGGCATCCTGGCCTCGATGCTGCACGAGGCCCGCCCCGAGCGCCTCGCCGACGTGCGCAAGGACCCCCGCTTCGAGGGCTGGCCGTCCGCCCACCCCGAGATGTCCGACTTCCTGGGCCTGCCCATCCGCGACGGCGACGAGATCATCGGCGCGCTGTTCCTGGCCAACAAGCATTGCCCGAAGCCGGAGGGCAGCTGCGGCTTCACCGAGGAGGACGAGGAACTGCTCGCCATCCTCGCCCAGCACGCGGCCATAGCCCTCACCAACGCCCGCCTCTACGAGCGCAGCCGCGAACTGACCATCGCCGAGGAGCGCTCCCGGCTCGCCCACGAGCTGCACGACGCGGTCGCCCAGAAGCTGTTCTCCCTTCGCCTGACGGCCCAGGCCGCCGCCGCCCTCGTCGACCGCGACCCCTCCCGCGCCAAGGGCGAGCTGCAGCAGGTCGCCACACTCGCCGCGGAGGCCGCCGACGAACTGCGCGCCGCCGTAGTGGAGCTGCGCCCCGCCGCCCTCGACGAGGACGGCCTCGTCGCCACCCTGCGCACCCAGATCCAGGTCCTCGACCGCGCCCACACCGCGCGCGTGACGTTCACCAGCCGCGGCGTCCGCGCCCTGCCCGCCGCCCAGGAGGAGGCGCTGCTGCGCGTCGCCCAGGAGGCCCTGCACAACGCCCTGCGCCACTCCGGCGCGGAACACGTCGACGTGACCCTCCACAAGCGCGGCACCGACACGGTCCTGCGCATCACCGACGACGGCAGCGGCTTCGAGCCCGCCACGATCCGCCGGGCCGGCCGCCACCTCGGCCTGGTGTCGATGCGGGACCGGGCCGGCGGCGTCGGCGGCACGCTCACGGTGGAATCGGCGCCCGGCAAGGGCACCACGATCGAGATGGAGGCCCCCGGTGGCTGACGCAATCAAGGTGCTGATCGTCGACGACCACCAGGTCGTCCGCCGGGGCCTGCGCACCTTTCTGGAGGTCCAGGCCGACATCGAGGTCGTCGGCGAGGCCGCCGACGGAGCCGAGGGCGTCGAGCGCGCCGAGGAGCTGAAACCCGACGTCGTCCTGATGGACGTCAAGATGCCCGGCATGGACGGCGTGGAGGCCCTGCGCAGGCTCCGTGAGCTGGACAACCCCGTGCGCGTCCTGATCGTCACCAGCTTCACCGAACAACGCACGGTGGTCCCGGCCCTGCGCGCCGGCGCCGCCGGGTACGTCTACAAGGACGTGGACCCCGACGCCCTCGCCGGCGCCATCCGCTCCGTCCACGCCGGGCACATCCTGCTCCAGCCGGAGGTGGCGGGCGCCCTCCTCGCCCAGGAGGAGTCCAACTCGGGCCAGGGCAGAGGCGGCTCGCTCACGGAACGCGAGCGCGAGGTGCTCGGCCTGATAGCGGACGGCCGCTCCAACCGCGAGATCGCCAGGGCCCTCGTCCTCTCCGAGAAGACCGTCAAGACCCACGTCTCGAACATCCTGATGAAACTCGACCTCGCCGACCGCACCCAGGCCGCGCTCTGGGCCGTACGCCACGGCGTGACCGGCTGAAACGCTCTCCGCACGGCCCCACGGAGGCGATCCGGAGGGCGATACGGACGGCAATACGGAGGGTTCCGCTCCGGGCTGAGATTCATACCGTCGTGGGAATGTCCCCCGAACGGCGCAACCTCCGGGGAGCCCCGCCGTTCTCCAGTGCGTGCCGCGGCGACTGCCGCGGCCGTCGCTAGGAGGACTCGAGAAGTGAAGAACCTGAAGAAGGCAGCGGCCGTGACGATGGTGGCCGGCGGCCTCGTGGCCGCGGGGGCCGGCATGGCCTCCGCCACCGACGGCGCCACGGCCCACGGCGCGGCCAAGGGCTCGCCGGGCGTCGTCTCGGGCAACGTCGTCCAAGCCCCGGTGCACATCCCGGTCAACGCCGTCGGCAACAGCGTCAACGTGATCGGCGTGCTGAACCCGGCCTTCGGCAACCTGGGCCTCAACCACTGAGGTCCCGCCGTACCGACCTCCGGCCTCCCTCGGCGCCCACACGAGGGAGGCCCGTCCGTTTGTCACCCCAATGATCCGAACGGGCAGTCCTCCGGCTTTGCCCCGCACCGTTCCCGATCACCGCCGCGTTGATCAGCGCACGGCCCGCGGGTCGGGTCGGACACGTACACGCAGGAGGATCTCACCCATGAACATCGCCAAGAAGGCTGCCGTGGCCCTCTCCGTCGCCGGCATCGCCGCCGGTGCCTCGGCCGGCGCCGCTGTCGCCGACTCGGGTGCAGAGGGCGCGGCCGTGAAGTCGCCGGGCGTCGTCTCCGGCAACGTCGTCCAGGTCCCCGTCCACGTCCCCGTCAACGTGGTCGGCAACACCCTCAACGGCTTCGCCCTGCTGAACCCCGCGTTCGGCAACACCGGCGTGAACGACTGACGTCACCGCACACCGCGAAGGGGCCCACGTGTCGACGACGACACGAGGGCCCCTTCGCATGCGCCGGACCGGCGACACCGCCGGTCCGGCGGCCCGCGCTCATCCCCGCTCCCGCTCCTCCACATACGCGTTGTACGCCGCGACCTGCGCCCTGCGAGCCGTACGCTCCACCGGCCGCAGCGCCTCCGCCCGCGCCGCCATCTCCCCGGAGCTGACCGCGCCCCCGTGCCCGCTCTCACCAGCCAGAGACACCAGCAGCCCCACCCGCTGCGCCAGCTCCAGCACCCGCACCGCCCGCGGCGGATACCCCGGCGCCAGCACCTCCCGCCCCCTCCCGCCCGTCGCCCGACCACCGCCCCTCAACGAGGCGCTTCGCGCCGTCCCATCGACTTGCGCCCGGTACGCGTCGATCGCCGCCTCCGCCACCGGCCCCGACCCGGCGACGTCCAGCCGCGACAGCACCGCCGTCGCCTCCCGCAACGCCTCCGCCAGCTCCCGCTCGGCCTCACCCAGCGACGGCACATCGGCCGGCGGAGCCTCCCGCACCGGCAGGCAGTGCCACACCACCTCGACATGCACATCACCGGCGGGGCCGGCCTCGGACACCTCCGGCACCAGACCCAGCGCGGCCCCGTGACAGACCACCGCCTCCTCGGCCTCGATCGCCCGCGCGTTGAACTCGGGCGGCCCGCTCAGCCCCAGCGGATGCCCCGGCGCGGGCAGCGCCACCCGCAGCCCGGTCACCCCCATCGCCCGCAGCCGGCCGAGCGCGAGCGTGAGCCCGACCGGCCCCGACTCGCCGGGCAGTCCCTCCACCCGGTGCACGGCGTCCTCACCGACGACGGCGAGTACGGCGTCGTCCGGCGAGACAAGTCCGGCCAACAGGGCATTTCCCCAAGCTGCAAGGCGACCAGAGCGCGATTCCGAGAGCATGTCTCCACCCTAAGGACCGGACCGATGGAACGGCCCCCCCGACCGGTGGCGTAGATTTTCCCGAGGGGCCGCGCCCACCCAAGCGCGGCGGTCCGAGCCACCGGCGCCCGCGACAACCGAGACCGGCCACACTGCAAGGGGAGACAACGCGCCAATGAGCGATGTTCTGGAGCTTCAGGACGTATCCGTGGTCCGCGAGGGCCGGGCTCTGGTGGACCAGGTCTCCTGGTCGGTCAAGGAAGGCGAGCGCTGGGTCATCCTCGGCCCCAACGGAGCCGGCAAGACGACTCTTCTGAACATCGCCTCCACCTACCTCTTCCCCAGCTCCGGCACCGTCTCCGTCCTCGACGAGACCCTCGGACAGCCGGGCACCGACGTCTTCGAACTGCGCCCCCGCATCGGCATGGCCGGCATCGCCCTCGCCGACAAGCTCCCCAAGAGCCAGACCGTCCTCCAGACGGTCCTGACGGCCGCGTACGGCATGACGGCCGCCTGGCAGGAGGAGTACGAGGACATCGACGAGCAGCGCGCCCGCGCCTTCCTCGACCGCCTCGGCATGAGCGAGTACCTCGAGCGGAAGTTCGGCACCCTCTCCGAGGGCGAGCGCAAGCGCACCCTCATCGCCCGCGCCCTGATGACCGACCCCGAGCTGCTGCTCCTCGACGAGCCCGCCGCCGGTCTCGACCTCGGCGGCCGCGAGGACCTCGTACGCCGGCTCGGCCGCCTCGCCCGCGACCCGATCGCCCCCTCCATGATCATGGTCACCCACCATGTCGAGGAGATCGCCCCAGGCTTCACCCACGTCCTCATGATCCGTCAGGGCAAGGTCCTCGCAGCCGGCCCGGTCGAGCTCGAACTCACCTCCCGCAACCTCTCCCTCTGCTTCGGCCTCCCGCTCGTCGTGGAACAGGTCGGCGAACGCTGGACCGCACAGGGCCTGCCCCTGTCCTGACCGCCCCTCCCGCGCCCTGTCGGCGGCACGGCACTCGGACCTACCATGACCGTGTGAACGACATCGAGGCGTGGGTGTGGTGGCTCGTCGGCGCGGCAGCGCTGGGAATCCCGCTCGTGGTGACCGCGATGCCGGAGTTCGGCATGCTCGCGGTCGGCGCGGTGGCCGGTGCGATCGCGGCGGGACTCGGCCTCGGCGCCGTGGCCCAGGTCCTCATCTTCATCGCCGTGTCGGTCGCCCTGATCGCCGTCGTACGGCCCATCGCGGCCCGCCACAGCGCACAACGCCCCCGACTCGCCACCGGAGTGGACGCGTTGAAGGGGAAGCAGGCCGTCGTACTGGAGCGCGTCGACGGCTCGGGCGGCCGGATCAAACTCGCCGGAGAAGTCTGGTCGGCGCGCGCCCTCGACACCGACCGCGCCTACGAGGTCGGTCAGGAAGTCGACGTCGTGGAGATCGAGGGGGCCACGGCGATCGTCATCTGACCTTGTACAACTCCCGTACGACGCAAGTGAACCGAAGACCTCCCGAGGTACACGACGGTCTGTCACACTCGACCAGCAAGATCTTCAACAGCCATAAGATCTTCCAAAAGGCGCTCGAGTCGGAGACGCGGAAAAGGGGACGGGGAGCACGATGGAACCAGTCATCATCGTCTTGATCATTCTGGTGGTGTTGGTCTTCATCGCCCTGATCAAGACGATCCAGGTCATTCCACAGGCCAGCGCCGCCATCGTCGAGCGATTCGGCCGCTACACGCGGACGCTCAACGCCGGCCTCAACATCGTCGTCCCGTTCATCGACACCATCCGCAACCGCATCGACCTGCGCGAACAGGTCGTCCCGTTCCCGCCGCAGCCGGTGATCACCCAGGACAACCTGGTCGTCAACATCGACACCGTCATCTACTACCAGGTGACCGACGCCCGCGCCGCGACCTACGAAGTCGCCAGCTACATCCAGGCGATCGAGCAGCTCACCGTCACCACGCTCCGCAACATCATCGGTGGCATGGACCTGGAGCGGACCCTCACCTCCCGCGAGGAGATCAACGCGGCCCTGCGCGGCGTCCTCGACGAGGCCACCGGCAAGTGGGGCATCCGCGTCAACCGCGTCGAGCTGAAGGCGATCGAACCGCCCACCTCCATCCAGGACTCGATGGAGAAGCAGATGCGCGCCGACCGCGACAAGCGCGCCGCGATCCTCACCGCCGAAGGTACGCGCCAGGCGGCCATCCTCACCGCCGAGGGCGAGAAGCAGTCCCAGATCCTGCGCGCCGAGGGTGAGGCCAAGGCCGCCGCCCTGCGCGCCGAGGGCGAGGCCCAGGCCGTCCGCACGGTCTTCGAGGCCATTCACGCAGGCGACCCAGACCAGAAGCTCCTCTCCTACCAGTACCTCCAGATGCTCCCGAAGATCGCCGAGGGAGACGCCAACAAGCTCTGGATCGTGCCCAGCGAGATCGGCGACGCCCTCAAGGGCCTGTCCGGCGCCATGGGCAACTTCGGTGGCCTGGGCGGAGGTTCGAGCTCGTCCGGCGGCAGCTCCGAGAAGAAGATCCCGGAGCGCAGGGAGAAGCCGTCGATCGACTGACACCGCGCGGACGTGGGGGGGGGGGGGCCCCCCCCGGGGGGGGGGGGCCCCCCCCCCCCCCCCCCCCCTCACCACTACGGGGCCAACCCCTACCGCCGGTCCGGCCGCCCCTCCTCCCCCCCCCACCCCCTCATCTCCT
>NZ_JBVJAB010000027.1:0-3303 GCF_055591025.1 Streptomyces sp. NPDC041784 | reverse complement strand
TCCGGAAGAAGGGGAGAAAGCGGGAAGCCGACGAACCCTCCGCGGAGTGGGGTGCCCCCCCCCCCCCCCCGGGGGGGGCCCCCCCCCCCCCACGTCACCGGCTCAGGCCGCGTCGAGCGTGAGCCACTCCGGCAGCGCGGCCAAGTCGTCCTGGCCCAGCGCCAACAGCATCGCGTCCTGCGGAGTCGGCTCGAACGGCTGCCGCAGCAACGGCATCCCCGCCTGCTCCGGAGTCCGGTCCGCCTTACGGTGGTTGTCCTCCGCGCAGGACGCCACCGTGTTCAGCCAGGAGTCCTGACCGCCGTGCGACCGAGGCACCACATGGTCCACGGTGGTCGCGCGGCGGCCGCAGTACGCGCACCGGTGCCGGTCCCTGACCAGCACCCCCCTCCGTGACCATGGCGCTTGTCTTCGGAACGGCACCCGTACGTACCTGCACAGCCTGATCACCCGGGGCGCGGGTATGTCCACATCGGCACCCCGCATACGCAGTTCGGGGTGGGCCTGCTCGACGACGGCCTTGTCCTGGAGGACCAGGACGACGGCTCGGTTCAACGTCACCGTAGACAGCGGCTCGAAGCTTGCGTTCAGGACCAACGTGTCACGCATCCAGCCCACCTCCCATGCGCACCTGCCCACACTCCGTGGCGGGCTCGGATCAACTCTGGACGGGCGCGCCGAGATGGACAACGCAATAAAAATGCCCGCCCCTGATCACTTCCAAGACCGGGGGCGGGCAAACGTTCAATGAACGATGAACTGACTCATCCCTTCGCGGGATTCTCGTACTCACCGATCAGCTGAGCGCGCGCGATCGCGTGGAACCGCAGGTTGAAGCCCACGACGGCGGGCGAGGCGTCCGCGTCCGGCCCGAGCTTCTCCTGGTCCACCGCGTACACGGTGAAGACGTACCGGTGCGGCCCGTCCCCGGGCGGCGGCGCGGCACCGCCGAAGTCCTTGCTGCCGTAGTCGTTGCGCGCCTGCACGGCACCCTCGGGCAGCCCTTCGAACTTCCCGCTGCCCGCGCCGGCCGGCAGCTCGGTCACCGAGGCCGGGATGTCGAACAGGACCCAGTGCCAGAACCCGCTGCCCGTCGGAGCGTCGGGGTCGTAGCAGGTCACGGCGAAGCTCTTGGTCTCGGCCGGGAAGCCCTCCCAGCGCAGCTGCGGCGAGGTGTTCCCCTCCGCGTGCACCTGAGCACCCTTGAGCGTGGCGCCCGCCTCGACGTCCTCGCTCGTCACCGTGAACGACGGCACGGGCGGATGGAAGTCATGGGGGAGCGGCCGCCGCTTGAGCTCGGTCACCTCGGTACCTCCTGAACGGTTCTCTGGAGTATGTGATTCCGAGCCTAGAACCAGTTGCGCTTGCTGCCGACCTCGGACAGCCACTGGTTGAGGTACGCCGCCCAATCGGTCGCCTGGTAGTCGTGCAGACCCACCTGGAACGAGCGGAAGGTGTCACTGCCCTCGCTGAACAGCCCCGGCTTCTTGTCCATCTCCAGCACGACGTCCATCGCGTTCTCGTCGGCCACGAAGCTCAGCTCGACCTGGTTCAGACCGTGGTACTGCGACGGCGGGAAGAACTCGATCTCCTGGTAGAAGGGCAGCTGCTGCCGGGTACCCCGGATCCGCCCGCGCTCCATGTCCGCGTTCTTGAAACGGAAGCCCAGCTGGACGAACGCGTCCAGGATCGCCTTCTGCGCCGGCAGCGGGTGCACGTTGACCGGGTCCAGGTCACCGGAGTCCACGGCCCGCGCGATCGCCAGCTCGGTCGTCACACCGATGTTCATCCCGCGCAGCGCCTGGCCGTCGATCATCGTGATCGGCGTCTCCCAGGGGATCTCCAGCCCGAACGGCACCGCGTGCACGGCACCCGCCTGGAGCTCGAAGGCACCGCCCAGCCGGAGCTTGGTGAACTCGATGTCCTGCTTGTACTCCTGGTCGCCGCCCTCGACCTCGACCTTGGCCTGAAGCCCGACGGACAGACCCTCGATGTTCTGGTTCACGGACCCGCCCTGGATCCGCACCTCGCCCTGGACGACTCCGCCCGGAACGACATTGACCTCCGTCAGCACCGTCTCGACCGAGGCCCCGCCGGCCCCGAGACTCGCGAGCAGCTTCTTGAACGCCATGACTCTCCCTCTACGACTTCTACTGACGGGATCCCTTGATCCCTACAAACGCGATCCGGCGGTGGCCGGTTCCGCGTCCCACACCCTGGCAAGCCGAGTGCCCGCTGACCACCCCGACGCACCCACCGGACTCCACTAGGCTCCGAGGGCATGATCGCGACCCCCGACCGTACGCCTCTCCCCAGGGCCTTCTTCGACCGCCCTGTCCTGGAGGTGGCCCCCGACCTCCTCGGCCGCCTCCTCGTCCGTACGACCCCCGAGGGCCCGATCACCCTCCGCCTCACAGAGGTGGAGGCCTACGACGGCCGGAACGACCCCGGCTCCCACGCCTATCGCGGCCGCACACCCCGCAACGACGTGATGTTCGGTCCGCCCGGCCATGTGTACGTCTACTTCACCTACGGCATGTGGCACTGCATGAACCTCGTCTGCGGTCCCGACGGCACGGCGAGCGCCGTTCTGCTCCGCGCCGGCGAGGTGATCGAGGGCGCCGATCTCGCGCGCAAACGTCGACTCTCGGCCCGTTATGACAAGGAACTGGCCAAAGGCCCTGCCCGCCTGGCCACGGCCCTGGACGTCGACCGGGCCCTCGACGGCACGGACGCGTGCGCCTCCGACGCGACACCGCTGAAGATGCTGACCGGTACTCCGGTCCGCTCCGACCAGGTACGCAACGGCCCACGCACCGGAGTCTCCGGCGACGGGGCCGGCCACCCCTGGCGCTACTGGATCGCCGACGACCCCACGGTGAGCCCGTACAGGGCCCATGTCCCCAGGCGCCGCCCAAGTTGACGCGCTCTTGGCAGGCGCGTAACGTAGCCCGAGCCGCTTGACCGGGTATGGCATTCGCCAAGTGCCTGAAGCGGCCAACCCACTACCTACGAACGCCCCTCAGCGGGAGCGAATTCGGCATGCCCGCATGTCTGAATTCCGACTCGCAGCAACTCGATTATGAGCTGCCGAGGGAATCGGCTAACGTAGTGAATGCCGAAAGGGCGACGGGCGAAAGCCGGAAGCCCCAAGGCAAATCCCGCCGACAGGGAATCAGACGCCGAAAGGATCTGATAGAGTCGGAATCGCCGGAAAGGAAAACGCGAGAGCGGAAACCTGGAAAGCACCGAGGAAATCGGATCGAGAAAAGATCTGATAGAGTCGGAAACGCAAGACCGAAG
>NZ_JBVJAB010000026.1:91110-121014 GCF_055591025.1 Streptomyces sp. NPDC041784 | reverse complement strand
GGCGCCGCGCTGTTCACGGTCGGCGGTGCGTTCCTGCTGAAGTCCCGCCGCAAGCGGGCGGCCATGGCCCGCCACGCACGCTGACTCCGGCTTCCGTCCCGCTGCTGAGCCGCCTGCGGCGGCAGCGCTACGGCGAGTGACCCGAAGACCGTCACTCTCGGCTCCAGTCGGTGCCCTGGTGACCGCGATCCCCACGCTGGTCGTGTACTTCGTGCTCCAGTGGCAGTTCGTCAGCGGCCTGACGCTCGGCGGCCAACAAGGCCTGACTCAGCGGTTGTCAGAGGCCGGTCTGAGCCGTTAAGGACCGAGCACACAGTCTGCCGGAGGCAGGAGTTGTTCGCTGCGCGCTCCTGCCTCCGGTACGCACCACCGATCCACCCATCCGCGAGTGGCGGACGACTACGCCGAGAGGCAGCGGCGGCGCGCGTGGCGCCGTCCGAACAAGTCCATGAGATGGACCGCTTGGCAGGCGAAGCCTTTGCTGGCTCGGCTTCTGGAGATAGCGAAGAAGGAGCCCGAGGCCGGGCTGATGAAGGACCTTCCGCAGTCTCTGCGACATGTGCGTGATCAGCCTGCCAAGTCGGACACCGGCGTCTCCGCCACTTCACACCACGCGGGCACCACAGGCGAAGCCGACTCCAGCGGACTCAGCTTGACCCGACAGCTGCCACGGCTCGAACGAAGTCGCCCCTCGACCTCTGCGTCCGCCCGCGCCACCTCGATCGGCGGCCTGCACAGAGCCGTATGTACAGAGCCGCAAGCACAGAAGGGACACGACATGCTCAACTACCAGCGCACCCGACCCAGTCCTCACTCCACCGCACTCCCTCCCGCGGAGACCCGCTCCCTGCGCCGCGCGGCAGCTGGTCTGCTGGCCGGGCTGATCACGGTGTCGATCAGTACCCTGTCCGGCGCATCACCGGCCGCCGCAGAAGACCCCACGTTGGACGCCGGCCAGTTCCAAGGCGTGAACTGGGCCAGGGTGGGAGACAACTTCACCTACGGCGCCGTTGTCCCCGAGGGGCTGAACGAATCCGACAGCTACGAGACCGTCAAGGTCAAGGCCAACGCTATCCTCAGCGGGTTCCAGAGCACGCTCGGCGCCAACACCGTACGGCTGCCGATCAACAGCCGCTCCGTCCCGGGCACGACGTGGGGCGACAGGTACGCCGGCGCCATCGATGCCGCGACAGCCAAGGGCTTCAAGGTCATCCTCTCCTACTGGGAAGGGGACGGCGAGGACAGGAACAACGACGGGAGACCGGACGGGCCAGGCTGGAACGGCAAGGTCGTCGACGCGGACGCGTTCAAGTCGATGTGGAAGGCCGTGACGGACAAGTACGAGTCCAACGGCCTGGTCCACTTCGAGCCGTTCAACGAGCCCCATGGACACAGTGCCACCGACTGGGCGGACATCGCCGCCAGGTGGATCGCCGACAGCCCGTCGGTCCCCAGGAACCGGATCATCGTGAGCGGACCCGGCTACAACGACTACGTCACGAGCGTGTGCGCCGATTCCCGCCTCGACGGGACCTACCTCTCGCTCCACCACTACGCCTTCAACAAGCCGGCGAGGACCTACGGCGAGTGGGTCACCGACTTCAAGAGCAAGATCGGCACCTGCGCCAAGCGCACCATCCTGGACGAGTTCGGCGCACCGATGGGCGGCGCAGGGGCAGACGCCGACAAGGACTACAACAACGCCAACAGCACCGACAACTTCGTGCGGTACCTGCGCGCCGACACCGACACCGTCCGCGAACTCGGCATGGGCGCCGTCTACTGGCCGGCCATCGGCGGCAAGTACCAGGAGTACCCCGACCACGACTACTACTCGCTCTTCGACCTCGAGGGCAGCGGTGCCAACCTGACGCTGGGCATCCGCAACATCAGCGGTATCGACGCCGTCAAGCGTGCCCGGGGCGCCGCCCCCGGCTCACACACGAGCATCCTGCGCAACGCCGACGGCAACGGCTGCCTCGACGTCCCCTATGTCAGCCACGACAACGTTCAGGTCCAGGTCTACGACCAGTGCTCGGGCGGCGCCAACCAGCTGTGGACCCTGACGCCCTCCGGGCAGCTCACCGTCTACGGCGGCACGAAGTGCCTGGACGCCTACCGTGAAGGCACGAGCAACGCCACCGAGGTCGGCACCTACGACTGCAATGGGCAGCACAACCAGAAGTGGATGGTCTACTCCGACGGCACGATCCGCTCAGTGAAGTCCGGTCTGTGCCTGGACAAGGACCTGACCACCTCCAAGGTCCAGCTCTGGTCCTGCTGGGGCGGCGACAACCAGAAGTGGAAGACCAGCTAGCGGAAATCCCCCTGGGCGCGCCCGCACGCCCGCAGGCCGGTCGCGGACGCCAAGAGCCACGACCGGCCTCCCTGGGGGCGCTCGCCGGCGAAGGAGAGTGGTGGCCCTCAACGGAGGACGAGGCCGGCGTCAGCAGGCACTTCGCCGAAAGAGCACAGCGGCCGAGGAACGGTAGTACTCGCTCCTGAAGGGGCCGCTGAGTGCCTCGGAAGGTAGATCATCCCACCGGGTCGGTCAACGTGACAGAGCCCTTACGGTGCGCCGGCGCGGTGATCTCCCTTCTGAGGATCTTGCCGCTGGGGCCGGTCGGCAGCGTGTCCGCGAGCCACACCTGGCGCGGGTACTTGTATGCCGCCACGCGCTCCTTGACGAACTGCTGAAGCTCGGCGGGCGTTGCCTGGGCCTTCGGGCGCAGCACCACCGCGGCCGCGATCTCCTCGCCCAGATGCGTGTCGGGCACGCCCACCACCGCGGCCAGTGCGACGGCCGGGTGCTCGTGGAGTACCTCCTCGATCTCGCGCGGGTAGACGTTGTAGCCGCCGCGGATGATCATGTCCTTCTTGCGGTCGACGACGTACAGGTAGCCATCCTCGTCCTGCCGCGCGAGGTCGCCGCTGCGCAGCCAGCCGTCCGGGATGGTGGCCGCCGTCTCCTCCGGGCGGTTCCAGTACCCCTTCATCACATTCGGCCCGCGGACGGCCAGTTCGCCGATCTCGCCGAGGGTCACATCCTGGCCCTTGTCGTCGAGGAGCCGCACCTCCACGTCCTGGATCGGGGTGCCGATGGACCCGGCTTTGCGCGGCCGGTCGGGGTGGTTGAACGTGACCACCGGACTGGTCTCGGACATGCCGAAGCCTTCCAGCACCACACAGCCGAAGCGACGCTCGAAGCCGTGCAGGATCTCCACCGGGAGCGAGGCTCCGCCGGAGACGCACATCCGCAGCGTGGACACGTTCGCTTCCGATGGGTGTTGGAGCAGTGCGGCGTACATGGTCGGTACGCCCTCGAAGATCGTCGCCCGGTCGCGGGCGATGGCGTCCAGTACGGTCTGCGGGTCGAAGCGGGGGATCAGGGTGAGCGAGGCACCGGCGCGGATGGTCACGCTCATCGTGCAGATCTGGCCGAAGATGTGAAACAGCGGCAGACAGCCCACGACCACGTCGTCCGCTGTCACCCGCTGCACATGGACCGCGTTGACCTCGGTGTTGTGCCGCAGTCCGGCGTGGGTGAGGGTGGCGCCCTTGGGGCGGCCGGTGGTGCCCGAGGTGTACAGCAGTACGGCCACGTCCTCGCCGTCCGGCTCCCTCACCTCCGGCAGCGGCTCGTGACCGGCCAGCAGGCCCGCGAAGGCCGCGGGCTCGACGGCCATGTGCCGCACTTGGGCGGCGGCCGCGCCCTGCGCACCCTCGCCCGGCGCCTGGTGCCACTCGAAGAGCAGCACCGCGCCGGAGTCACGCAGGTGGTACTCGGTCTCCCGCGTCTTCAGCAGCGGGTTCATCGGTACGACGACCGCTCCGGCGCGCAGCACGCCGTAGTACAGGACGACGAACTCGGGAACGTTCGGCAGCATCAGAGCGACCCGGTCTCCCGGCCGTACGCCCTCGGCCCTCAGCAGCGCGGCGGCACGGGCGCTGCGCTCCTCGAGCTCCGCGTAGCTGGTGACCTGACCCCCAAGCCGCAGCGCGGGGCGTTTCGGCTGCCGCCGTGCCGTCTCCACCAGGAATTCCGCCAGATTGGCCATGACCGCCTCCACGAAAGTCGCCGTCGAAATCCGCTGTTCACGTTGACGACATCGTGCAGATGTCCGTGGCGACGGCCTATGTGCGGTATGACAGCGTCTGCTCTCCCGGATTGTTCCCGAGAGCAAAGCAGAGGCGTTACGCTGCGGGAATGGACCTCTCAGGGGTGGTCTCGGCGCTTCATGCGAGGCTGCCGGAACTGGGTGAGCGGATGGCGCAGCGCATCCGCTCGGACGTCGATGCCTACAAGGACGAGTCGCTGATCCCTTTCGACTCGCTGCGCCGCTCGTGCACCGCCAACGCGGACCTGCTCCTGAACCAGCTCGGCCGCGAGGGCGCGCAGGACCCGAGCCCGGCCCGGGAGACCGGGCGCCTGCGTGCCGAGCAGGGCGTGCCGCTGGCGGACACCCTGCACGCGTACCGGATCGGCTTCGAGCTCGTGTGGACGGAGATCCTCGCCGAGGCCCGCACCCATCGCGAGGTCGATGACGCCCAACTGGTGTCCCAGTCCGCGGAGATCTGGGCCCTGTTCGGCCGCTACGCGGAGGCGGTGGCGGCGGCCTACCGGGAGACGACCGCCGAGCTGACCTCGCGGCGTCAGGCGCGCCGCTCGGCACTGGTGGAGGCACTGTTCACCGGCGTCATCGCCGACCACACGCTGTGGGAGGCCGCGCGTGAGCTGGGTCTGCCTGACCGAGGGCCCTACGTGGTCGCCGCGGCGGCCGCCGACGCTCCCGGTGAGGAGCCGCTGGCCGGGTCGGAAGCGGCGCTGCGCCAGGCCCAGGTCCACTTCGCCTGGCGGCTGCTGCCCGACCAGCAGATCGGTCTGGCCGCCCTGCCCACGGCGGCAGTGGAGAGCACCTGCCTGCGCATCCTGCGCCGCTCGGGCGCCCGGGTAGGTGTCAGCCCGTGCTTTCACTCCCTGCGGGCCACCCCCCAGGCGCTGCGCTTCGCCCGTCTGGCGCTGGCCGGCCTCCAGGGCACCGGCCCCGGCGTCGCGCGGTTCGACGACAATCCGTTGGCCATGGTCGTCGGCGCCGCCCCGGCCGAGGCGGCGCACCTCGTGGAGGTGGTCCTCCAGCCGCTGCTCGCTCTCCCCGCCCCGGAGCGTTCCCGCCTCCTGGAGACCATGGAGCACTGGTACGCCGCCGCCGGCTCCGCCACCGACGCGGCGCGCAGCTTGTTCGTCCACCCCAACACCGTCCGCTACCGGCTGCGGCGCGTCGAGGAACTGACGGGCCGCTCCCTGTCAGATCCGCGAGCGGCGGCGGACATCGGCGCGGCGCTCCTGGCGGTCCGCCGGGCGGGCGCGTCACCCAGTGACGTATTTCAGTAACTCGACTGCGTACTTCTACCGGCGTCCTCGCCCCGGCCGGGCCGTAGGGATCGGCGGGCCGGACGAGTGCCCGAGGATTGTCCAAGGTGGTCGCAGGTGGCCAGAACGACGAAGAGAGCCCACTATCATCCCGCCCACGAGTTGATCAGTTGGGGACGGAAGCGGAATCGTTGAAACGGCGCAGGGCGGAAAAGGTGCCGTCTGACCTGCAGTAAGATCGAAATGATCACAGCATGTAGTCGTGATGTCCGCACACGTGATCAGTCCGCCAGAGTCGCCGGCTGCACGGCCTGCGGCCCGAAGCGCCGACGGGCGCGGTCCGCGGCGCCTTCGGCCGCGCGGGCACGGGCATCGCCGGGATCCAGGGAGAGCTGCCAGTAGGCGTTCTCGTCCGGCAGCAGACCGTCGGCGCGGATCGCGTAGGCGCGGACGCGTGCCCGCTGCAGTCCGAGGGAGGTCAGCAGACCGAGTCCGGTCGCGGCGAGGGCGGGTGAGTGATCGGTGGGTTCCGGCAGCGCACGCGTGCGCGTGCTGGAGCTGCGGTCGGCGTACCGCACCGTGAGGGTGAGCCGACTCGCGATCCGCCCTTCACCGCGCAGACGTTGGCCGATCTGCTCGGCAAGTCCCAGCACTGCACGGTGGTGTTGGGCCGGGTCGAGGCAGTCCCGCTCCAGCACGAGGTCGGCGATCAGGTGCTCCGCCGGTTCCGACGGGGTGACGGGGCGGGGGTCGTGGCCGCGGGCGCGTTCGGCCAGCAGCCGTGCCTGGCCGGCGCCGAGGAGGCGTTGCAGCGTCGCCGAGGGCAGGTCGGTGATCTGGCCGATGGTGTGCAGGCCGTATCTGCCGAGCGTCGATGCCGTGGCGCGGCCGATGCCGGGCAGCGCGGTGACCGGGCGGGGGTGGAGCCAGTCGGCGGCCCGCTCGGCGGGGACCCAGGTGGTCTCGCCCGGCGCGGCCGTGTCGGCCGCCATGGCTGCCAGCATCCGGTTGCCCGCGAGCCCGGCGCTGCTGTCGATACCGTAGAGGCCCTTCAGTCTCATCATCGTCATCTGGACCATGTCGTAGGGGGAGAGGTCGAAGTACCGGAGCGCCGACGTCAGGTCGAGCTGTACGGCGCCCGGCGGGATGGTCTGCACATGAGGCGTGACACCGGACATCAGTTCGATTATGTCGCCGTACTGGGCCTCGGTCAGCGTGGCGTGCAGATGGAGGTGGGCGATGTGCCGCTGACGTGTACTCATCCCGCGCTCCCCGGGCTTCGGTGGCCGAACTTCTTCAGGTCGGCGGAACGGGTGCCGGCGGGTTGGAGGTCGGCGTACGGGTGCAGCCGTGCGCCCGCGGTGCCGTCGGCCAGGGTGCGCTGCGGCTGGGCGGGGGTCGGGTGCGGGCGGCTCTCGCCGAGCAGGGCGAGCGCGGCCTCGGGGCCGTTGTCCCGGCGGGCGGCGGCGATCTCGTCCAGGTCCCAGGCCATGGTGCCGACGACGGTACGGCGGGTGCCACGCACTTGGACCGTGCCACGCACCAGCAGCAGCCCGCTGTGGAACACGATGTGCGCGCACGCCGGATGGGAGTCCCCGAAGAACGCCAGGTCGACCAGGCCTGACCCGTCCTCCAGCGTGACGAAGATGATCCGCTTGCCACTCGCGATCGGCGGCGTCTGCGTGGAGGCCCGCACCCCGGCCACGAGCACCTGCTGACCAGCCCGCATCCCGGCCAGATGCGCCGCGTCGGTCGCGCCGATCTCCCGCAGCAGCCGGTGATGGTGCTCCATCAGATGCTTGGAGACATCGATGCCAAGGGTGCTCAACTCGGCGCTCAGCGCCTCCCGCCCGGTCATCTCCGGCAGCCCGCTCGGCTCCGAGCCCCCAACCGCGCCCGCGACGATGGGCAGTTGACCCTCGTGCGCGGACCGGGTCCGGGACTGCCGGTGCAACTCCGCGATCTGGAGCAGCAGATCACGCCGGGTGAGCCGGCCGTCGTGCAGACAGTTCAGGGCGCCGATCTCGGCGAGGCGCTCGGCGATGGGCCGGCTGGGGCGGGCCCGCTGCCAGAAGTCCGACAGCGATCCGTACGGCTGGCTCTCCTCGATCCGAGCGCATTCGTCCTCGCTGATGCCGTGCACCGCGGACAACGCGAGCCGCACACCCCACTGCTCCCCGTCGGCCTTCTCCACGGTGTGCCGCACCCGGGATCGGTTGATGTCGACGGACAGCACTTGCACGCCGCCCCGCCGGGCGTCAGCAACCAGGACCCGCTTCGGCCACATCCCGGGATCGTGTTCGAGCAGACCCGCCAGCAGGAACGCCGGATAGTGCGCCTTGAGCCAAGCACTCTGCAGGGCCGGTACGGCGAAGGCGACCGCGTGGCTCTCTTCTTCGCGATCTGCATGTCTCATGAGACATCGCCCTGAACGGCCGACGCAGATCTCCCCAGAGTTTTGGATGATCAGATAGGAGCCCGCCGACGGGCGGGGTGAGACAGTGGACTTCAGGAATAGATCTATCTCGAAACTCATCCGATCGAGGGATTTCTTAGCGTTCGAGCCCGGAGAGAGGAACGCATGTGTTAAATGCCACGGTCTTCGCCTCCAGTCAGTTGCAAAACGTCTCGACGGCCCTTGACCACGTCGGGCGCAAGGCCTCCATTTCGCTTACAGGAAAGCAGTGATGAATCGCAGCCTCTTTGATCTTGAGTCACGTTTGCCAATAGGGAAAACTAATCGAGAGTTCCGTAGCGTACGCGAGACTCTGGGCTTCACGGCCGCCCTTCGCCTCATGGACGAGATATTCTCAACATTCCCTGACGTGGACGGGAACTTCCGCAAAGAATTTCAGACAACCGGGTTCTCCCCTAGGTTTCTTGAGTTGACCCTCTATGCAATGCTGCAGGAGCAGGGTCACCACCAGATTGACAGATCTAGCGCCGCTCCCGACTTCGTGATTCGAGGAGAGCATTCGGTTGCCATCGAAGCCACAACCACCAATCCGCCACAGGGCAGCGCCTCGGAGGCTGAAGAGGACATCACGGCTGCAGTGCGCCGACTCATCCCTGACGACCTAGCCGCGACAGAGGAAGAGTTCGTCCTCCAGGCAGGCAAGGCCATCCGTCGAAAAATGATCAAAAGAGATGCGGAGGGGCGCGCCTACTGGGAGAAACCTCACGCCTCAGAGGCCCCCTTTGTAATCGCCCTGGAGGCGTTCCACCATCCCAGCGCCCACATCTTCAGCAGCACAGCCCTCGCCAACTATCTGTACGGACAACGGGATATTGCGCACCACGACAAGAATGGCCGACTCGTAATCACAAGTGAGCAAATTATCGAACACAAGAGAACGGAGACAAGAAGCCAATTCCAAGTGGGCTATTCAATCAGCCCGCATCCGAGCACCTGGCCGCCGTAATGTTCACAAATGATGCCACGATCTCGAAGTTCAACCGCATGGGCATAGAGCGGGGATACGGACCTGAGAACGTGCACCTTATTCGAGGCGGGCTAATGTACAATACCACCCCTGACGCAGACACTCCCGTTCCTTTCAAGTATCAAGTCATCGAATGTGAACCGGAAGACCGTGAGAGATTTTCCGAAAGTTTCCATGTGTTCCACAATCCCAACGCGCGCCACCCGGTCTCAGTGGGAACTTTTGAAGGATGTGTCGAGCATCGCCTTCTGGAGACGGGCCGGACGTTGACCATCTGGAAGGGACGCAGCATCTTCGCTTCAAGAACGGTCATTATTCAAGGCACAGGATAAGGACTGGAACATCGAGCGCTCGGTCACATACGGCCACCGTGCTTCATCACAGTCCACTGCCAGGACCAGCAGCACCGGAGACAATCTCATGAGAGGCTCCTGGATCTCCTGGACTCCTTGGTCGAGGCCGGGGCGATCGACATCGACAGGAAGACCGACGAGTGGGCAAGCCAGTGATCTGCCTCGGGGCGATGACCTCGTGATGACTCCCGGTTCGTGTCCGACGCTGTCGGCATCCCGAAAGGGTCAGGTCAGTCCCGCCGTACTGGCAGGTCGCACCGCGTTGGGACCGAAGCGGGCTCGAGCTCTATCAGCTGCGGCCTCAATCCGGCGTGTCTTGTCGTCGCTGGTACCGAAGGTGAGCTGTCGAGTGGCCGAGTCCGCGTCGAACAGACCGTCCGCCCGCAGGGTGATGCCTCGGACCCTGGCTCGCTGCAAGCCGAGGATGGCGAACAACGCGTAGGTGGCGAGGCGCAGTTGTGGGCTGTGTGCGGTGGGCTCCGGCAAGGTGCGGTTGCGTGTGGTCGTCGAATGATCGGCGTATCTGACGGTCAGGCTCAGGGATCGGCAGACCTGCTGTTCGCTGCGGAGTTGGGCGCCGAGGCGTTCGACCAGGTGTGACAGGACACGGCGCTGCTGATCGGGGTTGAGTTCGTCTCGCCCGAAACGGTGCTCTGCGCAGAGGGAACGAGCCGGGGCGCCTGGGATGACACGGGTGGGGTCAATACCTGCCGCCCGCTGGTGTAGCTGCCGCCCGGCGGCCGTGCCCAGGATGCGTTGAAGTGTGGACAGCGGGGTGACCGCGATCGTGTCGAGGGTGGCCAGGCCGTAGGAGGCCAAGGTACGTACCGTCGCCGGCCCCACTCCTGGCAGGGCAGCGACAGGCAGGCCTGCGAGGAAAGCGGCGATGTCCTGAGGAGTGTCGGGGATGGTGCGAATCGCGCCGGGTGCTCCACGGTTGGCGGCCAGTTGAGCGAGCAGCGGGTTGGGGGCGACGCCGATCGTGCAGTCGGCGTCGAAGCCCGCGGCAGCACGCATGCGGATCAGGGCCGCCAGCCCCGTGGCGTCGCGGTCAAAGTACCGCGTGCTCCCCGACACGTCAGCGAATGCCGCGTCGGGTGGCAGTCCCTGCACGACCGGGGTGATCTCGCCGAGCATTCCCAATAGATGACGAAACGTTTCTTCGTTGCATGGTCCGAAGTGGATGTAGAGGATCATCGTGGTCACCCGGCGCTTCCGGGGCTGGAGTGATGGAAGGTTCTTCCGTTGATGGCCGGGGCACCGGGGGGCTTCAGGTCGGCCCAGGGGTGCAGTTCGTAGCCGGTGGGCTGGGTAATGGTCCGGCGTGCGGCGGTTGGAGCAGCAGCGGCTGCCGGACGGGCGAGGCGGTCGGCGACGGCGGTTGGGCCTTTGTCGCGATACAGGTCGATGAGTTCGGCCAGATCCCAGGCGGCGGTGCCGGTGATGCTGAAGGCACGCGGCGGGCGCCGGGCCACTGTCCCGCGCACCAGCAACAGGCTGCTGTGGAAGACCGTGTGGGCGCAGCGTGCGTGACTGTCCTCGAAAAACGCCAGGTCGGACAGGCCGCTGGGATCGTCGAGGGTGGCGAAGATGACGCGCTTGCCGGAGCGGATCGGTGGGGTCTGGGTGGCGACCTTGATGCCGGCGACCAGGACAGGGGCGCCATGCCGCAGGTGCGGCAGGTCGGCGGCGGGAGTCGCGCCGATGTCGGCCAGCAGGGATCGGTGATCTTCCAGCAGGTGCCGGGAGATGTCCATGCCGAGTACGTCGAGTTCCGCGGCGATTTGTTCGGAGGCGCTCATGACCGGCAGCCCCGCCGTAGTGCTGCCGTCCCCCGACGTGTCGATGTCGTTGTCCATGGGGAGTTGTCCCGAGGTGGAGTCACGCCCTCGGCTGGATCGGTGAAGCTCGGCGATCTGCAGCAGCAACTCGCGCCGGGGGCCGAAGGCGTCCATCGCCCCGACCTGGGCCAGGCGTTCGGCCAGCGGCCGGCTGGGGCGGGCGCGCTGCCAGAAATCGCCCAGTGAGGTGTAGGGCTGCGCGCCGGTGATGCGCTCGACCTCGGCCTCGGTGATGCCACGCACTTGGGACAGACCTACCCGAACTCCCCACTTACCAGACACCAGTTCGATTGTGTGTGCGGACTGGGAATGGTTGATGTCGGGCAGCAGGAGGGGCACCCCGTGCCTGCGAGCGTCCGCGGCCAGGACTCGCTTGTGGTACATCCCCGGGTCATGGGTGAGCAGTCCGGCCAGCAAAGCCGCCATCCGATGGGCCTTGAGCCAGCTGGACTGGTAGGCCGGCTGCGCGAATGCCGCTGCATGCGCCTTCGCGAAGCCGAAACTTCCGAAGCTTTCCAGGATCTCCCACACCTCCCGGATGACCTGCGCCTGGTAGCCGCGAACGCGGGCCTCAGCGGCGAACCAGGCCCGCATACGGCCACGTCGGTCCGGTTCGGACAGCGCTCGGCGGGCCTCGTCGGCCATTCCGCGGTCGCAACCGGTCATGGTCGTCATGATCGCGATGACCTGTTCGTGGAAGACCACCTGCCCTTTGGTCTCCTCCAGGATGGGCTTCAGGTGCGGATGTGGATAGCGGGCTTGGGTTCGACCGTCACGGGCCTCGATCATCGGGCTCACCATGTTCGCTGCCACCGGGCCCGGCCGGAACAGGCTGATGTCGATGATCAGATCGAGGAACGACCGTGGCCGCAGATTTCTGACCAGCTCACGTTGGCCTGGGCTTTCGAGCTGGAACGTGCCCAAGGTGTCACCGGATGTGATCAGGTCGTAGGTTGCCGGATCGCCGGGCGGCACCTGTGCCGGGTCGTCCAGGTCGAGGCGCTCGCCGGTGACCCGTTCGATCTCGGCGACCGCGTGGGCGAGTGCCGACTGCATCCGCACTCCGATGATGTCGATCTTCGGGTGGCCGGTGTCCTCGATGTCCTCCTTGTCGAACTGGGCCATGGCGATGTCCTCGACGGTGGTCGGCATCACGGGGGTGCGCGCCAGCAGCCCGGCGTTGGACACCAGGAGCCCGCACGGGTGCATCGCGGCCTCGTGCGGCAGGCCGTCCAGCATCTCCACCAGCTCCCACAACCGGCCGTGATCCTCACCGGCGACTTCTCGGAGCTCTGGCAGTTCGATCAGTGCCGCCCGTGCGTCCCGGGCCCGGATGTGCGGAAACGCCTTGGCGAGCTGCACGGCCCGATCAGGGTCCATGCCCCGCGCCCGCGCCACGTCCTCGATCGCCCCACGCACTCGGTACGTCTTGTACACCGCGAGCGTCGCCACTCTCGCGGCCCCGAATCTCTCGCGTACTGCCTGATAGACCTCGAGCCTCCGAGCAGACTCCACATCCAGGTCGATGTCGGGCAGCGCGGATCGCCGCGCGGACAGGAACCGCTCCATGACCAGGCCGTGCGCCACCGGATCGACCGGGCTGATCCCCAGGAGGTGAGTGACCAGCGAACCGACCCCCGAGCCACGCGCAGCGACCCGGATGCCCAGCTTCTTGGCCTCCGCCGCGACCTCAGCGACGGTCAGGAAGTAGCCGGCGAAGCTGTGCCCGGCGATGATCCGAAGCTCATCCTCCAGCCGGTCCCACCGCGCCACTTCCCGGTGATAGCCGCGGTTCATCATTCCCGCCGCGCACCGTTCGGCCAGTACTCGGTCAGCCGACTCCGCAGTGGCACCCACCAAATCGGGCTCCGGCAGATTCAGCCGCCCCAGTCCGAACGCCTCGCCCGGATCGACCACACAGGCCGCCGCCGTCTCCTCGGTCGCTTTCAACAGCTGCTGCGCCTCAGCGCCACGTCCGCCCATCGCCTCAGCGACCTGCCCGGCTATCCGTTCCATCTCTCCAGCGTCCTTCAGCCATCGCTGCCCGCTGTCCAGCCGTGCCGCATCCCGGGTGTCGATCGGCACCAGCAGACGCGCGGAATCCAGGATGTCAGCGACCTCCCGCTGGTACGGGTCGGCATATCGCACACTGTTGCTGAGAACGGCCTCCACCTGCTGCTCGGCGGCGAAGCCCGCCATCCGCGCGGCCAGCCGCAGCGACCCCGGTCCGGCGCCAGGCCGTCCGTGACAGACCACCTCCAGCCGCAGTGCCTCCCCGAACCGCTCCCGCCATGGCTCCAGCAGCAGCGCCGCTCGGTCCGGCCGCCCCGACGCCAGCGCGCGGCCCACCTCGGAACCCGCCCCGAGCAGCACGAACAACCCCTCGCTCCCGCTCGTCAGGTCCTCCCAGGAGATCCCCTCAGCCGACGCAGTCGATACCAGCCGGCACAGTTCGGCCCAGCCCGATGCGGACCGAGCCAGGAACACCGCCCGGAAGGGGGCCTCCGTCACGAAGGCACCACCCTTGGCCGGAGTGCGCTGCCGCTCCGTCCCAGACAACCGGGATCCCGGCGCACCGGGAACCGCCAGATCAGTGCCGAACAGCGGTCGTACTCCAGCTCGCTCGCACGCCTTCGCAAAGCGCACGGCGCCGGCAAGGGAGTCCCTGTCGGTCAGCGCCAGAGCATCCAGTCCGCGTTCCGCCGCCCGCTCCGCAAGCGCCTGCGGATGGCTGGCCCCGTAGCGCAGCGAGTAGCCGCTGGCGACGTGAAGGTGCGTAAACGACATACACACCTCCTGGTACCCACAAGCCCCCCTTCGCCTGTCCCATCCCGCGAGGTCCTCACCATAACCCAAGGGTCGCACGTTCGTTCGATAGGCGCATGCGGAAGGACCTCACAGCTTGCGTCACACGCATTTGCTGATGACCTTGCCCGGCCCTGAAGGTGCCTGGCTGCCGTTCACGCCTGGACGCGGTGGTGGACAGCCGCGCGCAAGGTGAGGCGTTCCAGCGTGAACAAGATCGCCTGGCTACGGTCAACTGCTCCACGCCATGCACGGCCGAAGAAGGCAAGATGGAAGCATGCAAGATCCTCAGGCCGGGAGTGCGTCACCTGCTCGACAACTGCCTGATCGACTTCGCGCGGTAGGGCCGGGCTGGCACCCTCTGCTCCTGCAACTGCAACTCCTGACACATGACCCGGGTTACGGATCGACAATCTGAAGGAAAAGCTCGGCGGTGTGCGGATCCGCGTCACCACCACCTCGGCTACCGCGCGCACCGCTGTGAGTAGCGGCGCGAGTTCTGGGGTCTGGCACAAGTTCCGTGAGCCGGCCACGCAGCGTCCCGCGAGGAGAACGCGTTTCCGTAGGAGCGGAAGCCCGCGCGGCCGAACATCTGCCGCTTGAGCATCTTGATCCGGTTGACTACCCCTTCGACCGGGCCGGAGTTCCAGTCGGTGGTCAGCCCGACCGTCACCGCGTCGAAGTCGCTGTACAGGCCGGTGGCGAAGCTGCTGGTGCCGGGCAGGTCGGCGTCGCCGGCTTCGGTGATCCACTCGGGCAGGCGGTCGCCGCTGAGCGTGGTGAGCATCTCCGCGAACGAGCTGGTCAGCTCTGCGGCGGAGGGAGTTCCGGGCAGTGGTCGAGCACGGTCTTGCGGTGCAGTTTCTCCTCCTCGGTCAGGGTGGCGGGGTGCCGGGTGAGCCAGCCGGTCACCTGCCGCACGGACGGCGGTGGCGGGGCGGGTGTGAAGCCTTCTCGCCGGGGCAGGTCGCGCCGGGCCCAGTCGTGGACGGTGGAGTAGGCGCCGCGGAAGCCGCGTGCGGAGATCTCGCGGCGGAGTTCGAGAATCGCCACCCGGCCCTCGGTCTCGGCCCAGCGTCGTTCGAGGTAGGGCTTGAAACGGTCGAGTTTGCTGGGGCGTTGGCGCTTGTGGCCCTTTGACCATCTCCTGCCGGCGGGCGGCGCGGGCGTACCGCTGGACAGTGTGGCGTCCCCAGCCCAGATGATGGGCTGCACCTACTCGTCCTGGAGGTTCAGCCAGTGCATCGCGTCCAGGGCGATGCCGACATTGGTGCCGTGCCGGTCCAGAGTGACGGGCAGGCGTTCTTCGGCGCGGCGAATGCGTTGCAGGATGGTGTTTCGGTGGGTGAACAGCAGCTCTGCTGTCCGGGATGCGTTGTACCGCTGGTGGATAAACATTCGCAGCGTGTCACGTAGGTCCTGTGGGCCTGTGGCCAACGGGCCGAGAGTCGCGTAGATGAATTCGCGTAGCCGGGCTTCATCTCGGGCCAGCAATATGACGGCGGCGACGTCGTCATAGAAGGCGACCCGGTGCGCGTTGTTGCTCTGCACCAGCCGTTGGGTCTCCACCGCGCGGTCGTGGGTGCGTCGGAATCCGTCCACTCCCTCGTCCAATGAACCGATCGCAAGCCTGACGTCGCGGTGCGGGGCTAGAGCGGTCTCGAGCGCCTCGGCCGAAACTGGGATTCCGGGCGTCAGCCACAGCCACAGCGACGAAGCGCTGGCATGAACGAGCAGCCGGCTTCTGGACTCCGCGATCCGGCTGAGCTCGCTCGCCACCTGCACGAGTGCCGCGCGATCGGCGAACTGTGGTGGCGCCCAGAGGATTACCCCCAAATGTCTGGCTGAAAGCGAGTATCCGAGACTCTGATCAGCACCGGTCACAGGAACCGGTGCTCCACCCAGGATGAGATTGACCAGCTCGAGGCGTCTTACGTGCTCGTCGCCCGACAGAGCTGCGCGCTCCTGCTCCAGAATGTCGATCACGGCAGTGACTGTGCGGTCGACCCAGAGCGACAGTGAGCGCGAGGCCCGGTCAAGCGCGGGCTGCAGGACGGCGGTTTCATCGCACAGTGAAAATGCGATCCGCATCAAGATGGACCACATCGCCTGTTGAGCGGCGTAGTTGGAAGCGCGGAAGGTGTCCTCCTCACCCCAGCGATACCCGTCGCGCGAGATGTTGACGATCTGGCTTGTCAGGAGGGGCTCCACGTCCCGCCACGGGTCCTCGTACATCGAGCGTGCCCAATGATGGGAGTAGGCCCGGGTCGCCTCACCGATCGCCTCAGAAATGGAGGGGTCCGATCCGAAGCGGGCATCGATTGCGTTGACAAGTGCGTCCTGGATCGGACCCAAGACGGAGGGATCGGCCAGGAATTCCTTGCACATGGTGCGTAGCAACTTTTCGGAGTCGCCCCGCAAACCGGCGCCATGCATAGCGCGCACACTACCCCTCCTCCCTGTGCCCTGCGACTGTGCACTATGCACTGGTCTCTCGGGTAGTGCTGTGCACTCCAACATTGAGTGGCGCCTGTCACAGGTCGACCATGAGTGCGTCGGTGCACTCGGCCGGCCCCGCGATCGGACAAAGGCGAACGACGATGGGAGAGTCAGGTGACTCGTGTGCTGGGGCCCCGGGCTGAAGCGCGATTCAGGTCCGGTGATGGCGAGCGTGAAGCAACGATCTTCCGTCCCGCCGCTTCCGACGATCGAGGGGCCCCACCGATCGTTTTGCTCGCGCACGGAATCTCTGGGGTCAAGAGCCACCCGCGAGTCGAGATCCCCGCGCTGCTCTCCCTCTACCAGGCCGGCCGGTTGAACCTCGACGAGCTGATCACCAACAAGTACCGGTTCGAAGACATCGATCAGGAGTACCAGGACATGAAAGAAGGCAAGAACATTCGCGGCATGATGATCCACACGGACGCCGACCGTTGAGCGCCCCGGCCGACACCCGCACCCCCGCAGGCGGCCAGGTGCTGGACCGGACGTCCCTGTACATCGACGGTGAGTGGGTGGCCTCGGCAGGGACCGACCGGATCGAGGTGCTGAACCCGGCCACCGAGGAAGTGATCGCCCAGGTCGCGGCCGGGACACCGGCGGACGTGGATCGCGCGGTGGCCGCTGCGCGCCGGGCGCTGCCGGCCTGGTCTGCCCGGCCGCCAGGCGAGCGGGCGGACTACCTGGAGAAAGCCCATGAGGCGCTGGTGGCCCGGACCGACGAGATCGCGGCGCTGATCTCCCGAGACATGGGGATGCCGCTGCAGGACGCCGCATCCATACAGGTCGGCCTGCCTGCCTTCAACCTGGCGAACTTCGCCCGGCTGGCCCGGAGCTTCCCGTTCGACGGCCCCGAGGTCGGCAACTCCCTGATCGTGCGGGAACCGATCGGTGTGGTCGGCTGCATCACCCCCTGGAACTTCCCGCTGCATCAGATCGTGCTGAAGGTGGCGGCTGCGCTCGCGGCCGGCTGCACGGTGGTGGTCAAGCCCACCGAGGTGGCTCCGCTGGCGGGTCATGCGCTGGCCTCGATCTTCGACGACGTCGGCCTACCGGCCGGGGTCTTCAACCTGCTCAGCGGGTTCGGCGCGGTGGTCGGCGAGGCGCTGGCGGCGCATCCCGGGGTCGACATGGTGTCGTTCACCGGCTCCACCCGGGCCGGGAAGCAGGTCGCGGTGGTGGCGGCCGAGACGGTCAAGCGGGTCGCTCTGGAGCTCGGCGGGAAGTCGGCCAACGTGCTGCTCGACGATGCCGACTTCGAGCGGGCGGTAGCCGACGGCCTGGCCAAGTGTTACGTCAATTCCGGTCAGACCTGCTCGGCGCTGACCCGGATGCTGGTGCCGGTCGGCCGGCTGGCCGAGGCGGAGCAGATCGCCGCCCGGGTGGCCGGCGAGTACCAGCACGGCGATCCGTCCGACCCGGGGACCCGGCTGGGGCCGCTGGTCAGCTCGGTCCAGCTGGAGCGAGTCCGGTCGTACATCCAGAAGGGTATCGACGAGGGCGCAACCCTGGTCGTCGGCGGGGTGGAGAGCGGGCGCGACCCTGCCGACCTGGGCCGGGGGTACTACGTGCCGGCCACCGTGTTCTCCGGCGTCACCCCGGAGATGACGATCGCCCGTGAGGAGATCTTCGGCCCGGTCCTGTCGATCATGCCGTACCAGGATGAGGACGACGCCGTCCGGATCGCCAACGACACCGAGTACGGCCTGGCCGGCGGGGTCTGGTCGGCCGATCCGGAACGCGCGCTGCGGGTGGCCCGGCGCCTGCGGGCCGGTCAGATCGAGGTGAACGGGGGCGCGTTCAACCCGGGCGCGCCGTTCGGCGGGTACAAGCAGTCCGGCGTCGGCCGCGAGGGCGGCGCCCAGGGACTGGAGGAGTTTCTGGAGACCAAGGCGATCCAGCGCTGATGCGTGACGAAATCACCAGACCCGATCAGGAACCCGAGGAGGACACGTGACCACCAGGGAAAAACCGCGCAAGTGGATCAACGCCGAGATCGAGGCGCTCGACCCGGACGTCGACCATGCCCGGATCTGGCAGCTCGGCAACGCCTACCGGACCAGCCCGATGATCCTCAACATGGCGGTGTGCCAGGGCTTCCTGCGGCTCGTCGGGCCGGGCAGCGGCGCACGCACACTCGTCCGCGGCGGCAAGGGCAAGGTCGTCCTGCACCAGCAGCGTCGTATAGAGGGCACCATGCACGCGGTGTGGACCTGGTACCTCGGCGAGGGTGCGCACGACCCGAGCGTGCGTGAGTCCGTCGAACGGGTCAACCGGCAGCACGACGCCTGGGCGGGGAAGTACCCCGACGCGATCCTGGACGTACGCCAGTACACGTACACGATCTGCATCCTCGCCGCCGAGCCGCACCGGGTAATGCAGCGGCTCGGTCTGCCCGGCTTCAGCGCCAAGGAGCAGCGGGCCGCCTACCGGCACTGGTCGCAGATCGCCGGGCTGTTCCGTATCGGTTCGGACCAGGGCGTCCCGTTGCCGGCGGACTTCGACGGGATGCTCGCCTTCCTCTCCGACTTCGAGCGCAACGACTACTCGACCGCTCCGGAGAGCAACGTCGTCGCCGAGGCGATGCTGCAGCAGTTCTGCGACCGCTGGTTCCCCCGCCCGTTGCACGGGCTCGGTCGTGCCCTCGTGCTGTCCCTTGCCACCCCGGACCTGCTCGCCGTCCACGGGCTCAAGGGCCCGCGACCGCTCGTGGTCCGGACCCTGCGGCGGACACTGCGCACGCTCATCACCGTCCAGGTCCGGTGGGCGCCCGACCCGGTCGAGGTGGCGCCGATCCGCGCCGCGTTCGCCGAGCCCCGCCCGGAGACCCCGATGGGCGGCCGGCTGAAGGCCGCTCTGTCCGGCATGAGGGGAGAACGGCCCGTGCCGGACGGGTCGACGAGTACGGACGTCTGACGTGTCGGCCGGGACCGGTACACGGTCGTCGGGATCCTCGCCCCGTCCGCACCGGCTCCCGAACTCGACCCCGCGGCGGTCGTCAGCCGGTTACCGTCCCCCGCCGGGCGGTCGCGGTCGGCGTCTCCTCGACCCTTGTGAGGGCCACTGCCGGCCTGAACCCGGCAGTCCGTGCTGCCCGGATCGCTCCGACCGAGGCGCCGGCGACGCCGTCAGCCGCCACCGCGCGGCCCGCCGCCTCACCCACCGGTTCGTTGCGAAGGCTCACGGCGTGCCGACGTCACCGTTCACCACTCGGGTGGCATCCGTGATCGTGCTGACCTCATGCCGACGGATCTTCCGCAGCAGCCGGACCAGGGTGCCGCGCTCGCGGGCGGTCAGGGCTCGGGCCCACTCGGCCTCGCGGGCGTTGTTGCGTGCGAAGAGCTCACCGACCACGTCGTGTCCGTAGTCGGTGAGCTGGATGGTGACGGACCGGCCGTCCTTGTCCGACCTGCTGCGCTGGATGAGTCCCTTGCGTTCCAGGGTGTTGAGCACCGCCGAAACGCTGGCCTGGGAGACATTGGTCAGCCGGGCGAGCTGCAGCGGGGTCAGTTCGCCGACCGTCTTGACCGCGAACAGGGCACGAAAGCTCGCCCAGGTGAGGCCGGCCGGGCGCTGGACGCTGACCTCGAAGTCCTGCTGGAGCCGTTCAGCCGCTCTTACCAGTCCGAAGATCATGAGCATGGCGTCGATGTCCGCGTCCGGCGCGAAGGATCGGATGGCCTCGGCGGCCTGGGCGTCGGCGTCGGCCGGATCGCCGGGGATCGGGAGCTGGGACTGGCTCGACCGCATGAAGGGACTCTGTCCTCACGATAGGAGAAGTTACTGAGAGGTCTCAGAATATCGCCGGCTCGCCGCACATCCTGCCCGGTTACGACGCGGTGGCCCCCGCGTCCACGGGCAGGGCGGTCCCGGTCACGAAGGACGACGCGTCGGAGCAGAGCCAGAGCACGGCATCGGCGATCTCCTCCGGTTCGGCGAACCGCTTGATCGCCTGGGGGGCTACGGCCTGCGCCTGGAGTTCGGGCGGCAGAGCGGCGATCATGTCGGTGCGGACCGCCGCCGGGCAGACCGCGTTGACCCGGATGTTGCGGTCCGCGCACTCGATGGCGGCGGTCTTGGTCAGACCGATTACGGCATGCTTGCTCGCGGAGTAGGCGGCGCCCTGCGGAAGGCCGATGAGCCCGGCGAGCGACGCGGTGTTGACGATCGCACCGCCACCCGACGCGGCCATGAGGGGGATCTGCGCCCGCAGACCGTGCCAGACCCCTTTCAGGTTCACGGCGAGGCAACGGTCGAAGGCCGCCTCGTCGGTGTCGGTGACGCTGCCCTGCACGGCGATACCCGCGTTGTTGTGCGCGAAGTCCAGCCGCCCGTACGTCTCTGCCACGGTCGCCGCGAGTGCGGTGCACTCGTCGGCCTGGGTGACGTCGCACGCGACGAACAGTGCCCGTCCGCCGGCCTGCTCGACCAGCTGCACGGTCTCCAGTCCGGCGGCGCGTCGGCTGCCCAGATCGGCGACGACGACCGCTGCCCCGGCGCGTCCGAATGCCACGGCGGCGGCTCGTCCGATGCCGCCTGCCGCGCCGGTGACCAGCCCGGCCTTGCCCTTCATTGTGATCTCCATGCCTCCGAGACTAGCTCGATGTCTTAGTAATTCACACCCGCTCAATACCTAGACCTCTAATTAATTGGTTGCTACGTTGAGGCCGCTTCAGAGTGAGAGGAGCGCACCGTGCGCCTCATTCCGGCCGCCGTGCCGCGACTGGACGTCCTGAACGTCCCGCGCGAGGCAGAGCGCCAGCTCGGCCTCGCGACCGATCCCCGTCAACGGGCGATCCTGACCAACTTCCGCCGCCACGCCATGCTGGAGGTGTCCGGCCGGTGGCCGGAGATCCTCGACCCGGATCTGACCGTGCCCCACCCCGTCTACCGCATCGCCGAAGGCGACAACACCGCCGTCTTCGACGGCCATGACGCCGTCGCCGGCTTCTACCGCACGATGACCGACGCCGGACTGAACGTGCTCGTCCCACTCACCGAGCGCATCGCGGTCGCGGACTGGGGACTGGCCATCGAGTCACTGCTGGGGCAGATCGTCCCGGGTGCGCTGATGAAGCCCGCGATGGGCGAGGACGTCGACGACCTCGACGCCCACTACCTCGTCACCCACAAAGTGGCCAATGTCTGGCCCTATGACGAGGCCGTCAAGCTGCTCGGCGAACACGTCTACATCGACCGCGCCTCACGCGAGGTCCACCGCATGGATCCAGCGGACGTCGTCACGCCGCAGCAGGCCGCTGACCTGCTGGCACCGTTGCTCGACCCACCTATTGACGTGGGTGTGACCCCGGCGTAGCTTCCAGAAATCGGTTAGATCTCTCAGTATTTTTCGGCATCCGCGGGTCCGAGCCGGCCCGCATGTACGGGAGGCCCGACGTGCCTTTCCAGCCACCTTCCCACACCACCGTCCGCCCGCTCCCCGACTCCGCCGCCAACGCCTTCGTCGCGGCGCTCGGCACGGACGCGGTCCTCACCGCCCCCGAAACCGTCGACGACTTCCGGGACCCCTTCTCCCACCCGGGCTGGAGCGACCACACCGCGGCCGCCGTCGTCATGCCGGCCACCGTCGAAGAGGTCCAGGCGGTCGTCCGCATCGCCGGCGAGCACCGCGTCCCGCTGTGGACCTTCTCCCAGGGCCGAAACAACGCCTACGGCGGACCCGCCCCCCGCGTCCCCGGATCGGTGCAGGTCAGCCTGCGCCGCATGAACCGTGTCCTCGAAGTGAACGAGGAACTGGCCTACGCGGTCGTCGAGCCCGGTGTGCGCTTCTTCGACCTGTACGACCACCTGCGGGCCGACGGTCACAAGGTCTGGTCCTCCGCCCCCGACCTCGGCTGGGGCAGCGTCATCGGCAACGCCCTCGACCACGGGATCGGCTACACCGTCGACGGCGACCACGCCGCCCGGCTGTGCGGCCTGGAGGTCGTCCTGCCCGACGGGAGTCTGCTGCGCACCGGCATGGGCGCGATGTCCGGCAACCGTGCCTGGCACGCCTACCCCCGTGGCTTCGGTCCCACGGCCGACGGTCTGTTCAAGCAGTCCGGACTCTCCATCGTCACCCGGGCGGGAGTGTGGTTGATGCCCGAGCCTGAGTGCTATCTCTCCGGCGGCGTCCAGGTGCCCCGCAAGGAGGACCTGCCCGTCCTCATCGACGCGCTTCGCCCCCTCCTGCTGGACCGCACCCTCCAGAACCACCCCGCCATCGGCCATCCGCTCTTTATCGCCTCCGTCATGGACGGCGCACCCACCCGTGCCGAGGTGTACGACGGTCCCGGCCCCGTACCCGAGGACGCGGTTCTCCGGCTCGCCCGACGGATGGGCCTCGGCCGCTGGAACATGCGCTTCGCGCTGTACGGCACCGAGGGCATCGTCGACGCCCGCCTCGCCCGGATCAGGAAGGCACTGTCGGTCATCCCCGGCGTCCACGTCGTCGGCGAGAAGTTCGCCGGACACGCCGTACACGACACCGCCCGAGATCAGAACGCCCAGGTCCAGGCGGGCATCCCCAGCCTGGACCTGATGCGGGCACTGTCCTGGTACAGCGGCGAGGGAGGCGGCCATCTCGACTTCTCCACCGTCTCACCCCTGCGCGGGGAGGACGTCGTACGGGTGCATGCCCTGCTGGACGACCAGCTGAGCGGCAGCGGGCTGGACTACGACCCCGCCATGATCCTGGGCCAGCGGCACATCACCAACGTCGCCCAGCTCTACTTCAACCCCTGCGACGAGAAGCAGACCGGCGACGCCTACCGGCTCTACCCCGAACTGGTCCGCGCCCTCGCCGGGGCCGGCTACGGCGTCTACCGCACGCACGTCGACTTCATGGACGCCGTCGCCGACACCTTCGACTTCGGCGATCACGCGCTGCGCCGCTTCAACGAGCGACTCAAGGACGCGCTCGACCCACACGGCATTCTCTCCCCCGGCAAGCAGGGCGTCTGGCCTTCCGGACTGCGCCACCTGCGCGACGTGTCGCCCAGCCGCTGACCCGCTTCCGCCCGCGTGCCCTCTCTCCCTTCCCCTTCGCCCCAGTCGACCACCGTGAGCAACGGAGCCCATTGTGAAGACCAACGGCAATCGCCCGCACAGATCCACGAGCACCCGCGTGCTCACCGTCGCCGCCTGCGCACCCCTCCTGGCCCTGCTGGCCACCGGCTGCGCCTCCACCGGCACCGGCGCCCCCGCGGCCTCCTCCGCGAAGCCGTCCAAGGCCTCCAAGTGCGGCCTCGGCAACGGCAAGACGGCCACCGGGCCGGCCATCAAGCTCGGTGCCATCGTCTCCGACACCCCCGGGCTGAGCTTCACCGACGTCACCGACATGGCGAACGCGTACTTCTCCTGCGTCAACGCCAACGGCGGCATCAACGGCCGCCCCGTGAAACTCGTCGTGGAAAAGGACGCGCTCGACCCGCAGTTGACCGCGTCCCTGGCGACCAAGCTGATCGACACCGAGAAGATCGTCGGTTTCACCGCCAGCAGCAGCGTCCTGGACTGCTCGGTCAACGCCAAGACCTACGAGAAGAAGGCCGTCTACGGCATCGACGCGGGCCTGTCCCTCGACTGCTTCAACTCCCCCGCCATCGCGCCGGTCAACGTCGGCGCAAGTTACAGCGCGCTGGCCACTGCCCAGTACCTGCTCGACAAGGGCGCCAAGAAACTGGTCGTCTTCACCAGCAACACACCCGACTCCAACGCCGTCAACTCCAGCATCCAGGCGCTCGCCAAGAAGGCCGGCGTCCCGGTCACCGCCTGGGTGGAGAACGTCCCGATCGCCGACGCCAACGGGCTCGCGCTCAAGGCCGCCCAGGCCGCGGGCGCCGGCGGCGGTGTCGTGGCGAACCTCAACGCGGGTGAGGCGCTGAAAGTGTTCAAGGCCATCGAGCAGCAGGGCCTGATCGACCAGGCCCTATGGGGCTGCCCGGCGGGCTGCAACGACCAGTCCATGCTCCAGCAGTTGGGCAGCGCCTGGGACGGCAAGCTGGGTGTCAACGCCGAGGTGAACCTGGCCGGCTCGCCCGGTCCGGACAACCAGCTCTATCTCCAGCTGCGTCAGAAGTACGCCCCGAAGACCCAGCTCGGAAACTTCGGCCAGCTCGGCTTCACCGCCGCACGGATCGCCGTCCAGGCGCTGCTGAGCATCAAGTCCGGCGACTACACCACCGCCACCGTGGGCGCGGCGTTCAAGGGTGTCAAGGACTACCGGTCCGACCTGTACTGCAAGCCCTGGTACTTCGGCACCCAGGCGTTCCACACCGCCAACAACACCACCCGGACCATCACTCCGAAGAGCGGTCAGTGGGCGCAGACCCAGGACTGCTCGGAGATGCCCGCCCTCCCGAACAACAAATTCGCCGAGATCCGCGCATACGAGAAGCAGATCGGTCTCGGCTGACCGCCGACTGTCCGATCGGAACAGGATGTCTCCCATGCCGAGCCTTCTGCCCTTCCTCGTTCTCGGACTGGCTCTCGGTGGTGTGTTCTCGCTCTCCGGCGTCGGCATCGTGGTCCTGTACCGCACCACCGGAGTGCTGTATCTGGCGGGCGGAGCGGTCGGCGCCGTCGGTGCCTTCACCGCCTGCTCCTTGGCCACCACCGCGGGCCTGGCCGTCTGGCCCGCGGCCACACTCGGTGTAACGCTGTCGGCGGCGATCACCCTGCTGTACGGCCTGCTCCTCGGTCCCCGGCTCGCCCAGCGCGAACCGCTGGTCAAGGCCGCGGCCACGCTCGGTCTGACGCTCGTCCTGCTGGGCACCATGTCCTGGATCTGGGGCGCGCAGACCTACTCCCTCTCCCTGCCCACGACCGCCTGGGGCATCGTCCTCGGCACCGTCCACGTCAACGGCACCCAGCTGATCAGCCTGGCGCTCGGCCTGCTGCTCACCGCCGTCACCGCGCTGTTCCTGGACCGCACGGCGCTGGGCACGGCGATGCGCGCGCTGGCCGACGACCGGGAGAGCAGCGCGCTGCTGGGCGTACCGGTACGCCGGGTGGAGGCGGCCGCCTGGCTGGGTTCCGGCGTCGTGTTCGGCGTGGCGGGGATCGTGCTGTCCAACCTGGTCGGCCTCGACATCACCGGGCTGACGTTCCTGATCATCTCCGGGCTGGCCGCCGCCCTGGTCGGACGGCTGGAGTCGCTGTGGACCACGCTGGCTGCCGGCCTCGTCATCGGGGTCGCCCAGTCCCTGCTCACTTCTGTGGCGAGCCTGTCCTCCTACCGGTCCATGACGCCGTTCCTGGTGGCGATAGCGGTCGTGCTGGTCATGGCCGTCCGCCGCCCGTCACAGACAAGGGTCTGACGAATGAACGTCCTCGAAGACGCGCACCGCGCCACCGCACCGGACCATGCGCGGCACCCGACGGCGGCCATCGGGCACAGGCTGCGGCAGCCCCTGTCGGCGGCGGTCTGGCCGGCCGGTGTGGCGGCGGCCGCGCTCCTGCTGCCGCTGTTCACCAGCGCGTACTGGATCCAGGTCCTCACCGCCGCGGCGGTGTTCTCGGTCGCGGCCCTGGGTCTGAGCGTGCTGTACGGGCGGGTCGGGCTGATCTCACTGGGCCAGATCGCGATGCTCGCGGCCGGCGGCTGGACCGCGGAACGGCTGGGCCAGACCGGCGCGTTGCCGTTCTGGCTGGTACTGCTGGCCACCGGTGTGGTGACCGGCCTGATCGGAATCTTCATCGGGCTGCCTGCCCTGCGGCTGTCCGGCCTGTACCTGGCCCTGATCACCCTCATGCTGGCCGCCGCGGTCACCATCGTGCTGACCAACATCAACTTCCCCAACGGCGGACCCGGCTTCCTCGGCTACGACCCCGTGAAATCCGGCACCGTGCCGCTGGCCCGGCCCGCCGTCGCCGCCGGCGACACCGCGTACTTCCGCTACACGGTCGTGGTCTGTGCCCTGATGTTCCTGCTGGCCATCGCCCATACCCGGGGCAGGCCGGGCAGGGCCTGGGCGGCGATCCGGCAGAGCGAGCACGCGGCGGTGGCCGCCGGGATCAACGTCACCCTGTACAAGCTGTGGGCCTTCGCCCTGGCGTGCTTCATGACCGGTGTGGCCGGGGCCCTCCTGGCAGCCAGCGCGGGCGGGCTGACGGTCTACCAGTTCCCCCCGCAGGAGTCGATCACTCTGCTGGCCGCCCTGCTGATGGCGGGCATGTACCACTTCGCCGGAGCCGTCGTGGCAGGGCTGCTGCTGAAGGCGATGCCCGCCCTGCTCGACACCTGGGGGGTCAGCGGCAACGTCCTGCTGATCGTCTTCGGGGTGGGCCTCGTGCAGACACTGGTCACCTCGCCGGAGGGCATCGTCGGCCAGCTGAGCCGGGACCTGGCCCGGCTGGGTGCCCGGGTCCGGGTACGGAGGACCACGTCATGATCGAGATCAGGGAGCTGACCGTACGCTTCGGCGGCGTCACCCCCATCCAGGCCGTGGATCTGACGCTGCCCGGCGGCGCCTGCGGCCTGATCGGCCCCAACGGCGCCGGCAAGACCACCTTCTTCAACGTACTCAGCGGCTTCGTCACCCCGGCGACCGGCCGCGTCCTGGCATTCGGTGACGACCTGCTGGCCCTGCCGGGCCACCGCCGGGCCCGCTGGGGGCTGCGCCGCACCTTCCAGACCGAGCAGGCGATCGAGCAGCTGTCGGTGTACGACAACGTGGCCATGGTCCACGAGCACACCGGTGGCCACCGCCGCGACCGCCACCGCGACGTGCTCACCGCCCTGGAGTTCGTCGGCCTTTCCGTCAGCCCCACGGCCCCGGTCGGCGCCCTGGGCGCGGGAGAACGACGGCTGGTCGAGCTCGCCCGTGCGGTCGTCGGCCGCCCCCGCGTGGTCCTGCTCGACGAGCCCGCCGCGGGGCTGCCGGACGAGGAGACGGGCCGGATCGGTGCCGTGATCCGCCGCATCCCGGCGGAGCTGGACGCCATGACCGTACTGGTCGACCACGACATGAGCCTGGTGTCTGCCTGCTGCGACGTCACCGCCGTGCTCGACTTCGGCCGGATCGTCGCCGCCGGTCCCACCCAGGAGGTCCTGCGCGACGAGCATGTCGTGCGGGCCTACCTCGGTACCGAGGAGATCGCATGACCGTCACCACCGCGCCCGCGCTGCACGTCGAAGAGCTCCGTGTCGTGCGCGGAAGCCGGACCGTGCTGCACGACGTACGTCTCGACATCCCCGCCGGAGAGGTCACCGCTCTCCTCGGTCCCAACGGCGCGGGCAAGTCCACCCTGGTCCTCGCGCTCGGCGGCATCCTGCGCCCCACCGGCGGGCGCCTCCTGCTCGGCGAGCGCGAGCTGACGGGACGCCGGCCCGAGAAGGTGCGGGCGGCCGGGGTGGCAGTCGTACCCGAAGGACGGCGGCTGCTGCCCAGCCTGACCGTCCGTGACAACCTGCACGCCGCGGTCTACGCCCTCGGCCGAGAGGCCCGCCGGACCGGAGTCGAGTACGCGCTGGAGCTCTTCCCCGAGCTGAGGCAACGCTGGCACACCCCCGCCCGTGCCCTGTCCGGCGGGCAGCAGCAGATGGTCGTCCTGGCCCAGGCACTCGCCTCCCGGCCGTCCTTGCTGGTCGTGGACGAGCTGTCGCTGGGCCTGGCGCCGGTCGTGGTGAAGCGTCTGATGCCGGTCCTGGCCGACGTCGCCGCCGCCGGCACGGCCGTCCTGCTCATCGAGCAGTTCGCACACGTCGCCCTCGCCCTGGCCACCACCGCCCACATCCTGGAGGGCGGCCGCATCCGCTTCAGCGGCACGGCACAGGAGCTCAAGGACAACCCCGAGAAGCTGAGCGCCGCGTACCTGCTGCGCACGAACGCCGAGGACTCCCCGTCATGACCCGACCGCCCCTCTCCGCCGACGCTCTGGCCGCTCTCTCCGCCGCCCTCGGCCCGGAGCATGTCCTGCACCGCCCCGAGGACCTGCTGCCGTACCGCGATCCCTACGCCCACGCCTCCTGGCAGGAGCACATCCCCTCCGCTGTCGTCTCGCCCGCCACCGTCGAGGAGGTCCAGGCCGTCGTCCGGATCGCCGGCGAACACAGCCTGCCGCTGTGGACGTTCTCCCAGGGCCGCAACAACGGATACGGCGGTCCGGCCCCGGCCACCACCGGCTCGGTCTCGGTCAGCCTGCGCCGCATGAACCGCATCCTCGAACTGGACGAAGACCTCGCGTACTGCGTGGTCGAGCCCGGTGTGCGCTTCTTCGACCTCTTCGAGGAGATCCGGCGGCGCGGCCTCGCCCTGTGGCCCTCCATCCCCGACCTCGGCTGGGGCAGCGTCATCGGCAACTGCCTCGATCACGGCGTCGGCTTCACCCCGCTCGGCGACCACCCCGGCCGCCAGAGCGGCATGGAGGTCGTCCTCGCCGACGGCTCCCTGCTGCGTACCGGCATGGGCGCCATGGAGGGCAACCCGTCCTGGCCCGTGCGCAAGCCCGGCTTCGGTCCGTCGGCCGACGGGATGTTCATGCAGTCCAACTACGGCGTCGTCACCAAGATGGGCTGCTGGCTCGTACCGCAGCCCGAGGTGTACATGTCCTGCGACGTGCGGGTCGATCGCGAGGAGGACATCGTCGCCCTCGTCGACACCGTCCGCCCGCTGCTCCTGGACCGCACCATCCCCAACTACCCCATCGCGTACAACACGATGCTCGTCGGCGGCGCGCTCAGCGGTGTCCCCCGCGAGTACTGGTACCGGGGAGAGGGCGCGCTTCCGGAGGAGGCCATCGACCGTATAGCCCGCGAGACGGACACGGGCCGCTGGTACATGCGCTTCGCCCTGTACGGCCACGCGGAAATCGTGGAGCAGCAGTACGAGATCTGCCGCCGCGCCTTCGAGGCCATCCCCGGCGCCCGCCTCACCGCTCGCGCATACGACGGCGCCACCGCCGTCGACCGGCTCACGGCGCCCGTCGAACCGGTCCCGGACGGGCCGGCCGCCGCCCTGCCGCGCATCCGGCACCAGTCCGACACCACCCAGGCCGGCGTCCCCACGCTCGACCTGCTGGACAACCTCAGCTGGGACGAACACGGCGTGGGCGGCCACCTCGACTATTCCCCCGTCGCCCCGCTCACCGGCGAGGAGGCGCTGGAGCAGAACCGCTGGCTGCGCTCCGCCCTCGCGGCCGAAGGCCTGGACTACGCCACCTCCCTGATGCTCACCCCGCGCGCCTTCGTCAACATCACCTCGTTGTGGTTCAACACGGCCGACGCCGCGCAGACCCGGCACGCGTACGACGTCATCGGCCGGCTCATCCCGGAAGGCGCCCGCCGCGGCTACGGCGTCTACCGCACACACCTGCGCCACATGGACGCCGTCGCCGGCACCTTCGACTTCGGCGGCCACGCCCAGCGCCGCTTCAACGAAACCGTCAAGGACTGCCTCGACCCGCAGGGCATCTTCTCGCCCGGCAAGCAGGGGATCAGGGCGCGGGCGCTGCGCTGACAGCACATACGTGAGTCGGGGGGGGGGGGGGAGGGGGGAGGGGGGGGGGGGGGGGGGGGGGGAGGGGGGGGGGGAGGGGGGGGGAGAGGGGGGGGGAGGGGGGGGGGGGGGTGGGGGGGGCCTTGGGTGGGGGCG
>NZ_JBVJAB010000026.1:2969-91100 GCF_055591025.1 Streptomyces sp. NPDC041784 | reverse complement strand
CGCCAAGGACTGCTTCGACCCGCAGGCCGTCTCCCCGCCCGGAAAGCAGGGGATAAGGGCGTGGGCGTTGCGCGGAAAGCACCGACGTGGGTCGGGCCCGCGGCACCAGGCCGCGGCCCCGACGTGTCTCACGCAGAGGTGTTCGGACACAAGAGTGCCGGGGGCCCGAACTCGCGGGTCCCGCCCGGCACTTGCCTCGTCAGAGCACCCCGGGCACCGAGGCGGCGTTGTGCAGGCTCGAGGCGATCGCGGCCTGCTCCTTCCCACCGAGCAGCGTCACACCGGGCGGCACGGCGAACACCACACGCGCGTCGGCGCCGGCGGCCTCCGGAAACTCCTTCTTCAGCAGGTCCGTGGCCCGCTGCGCCTCGATCCCCGGCACGCTGAGCTGCGTGGAGAGGTTCCCGTGGAGGGCGATCCGGAGCCCGCCCACCACCGCGAGCAGCAGCAGCCAGCCCGCCACCACCCAGCGCCGGCGGCGCGCCGCCCACCGGCCGAGTGCGTACAACTTTCCAGCCATGACTGTTCCCTGTCGCCGATCCGTCGAAACGGCTGCAGCCTAAGTTAAATTTGCAGTGGACTGTAACATTGCGTGGGGCTGTAACTTTGCAGTAATCTTGGCGCCATGGTGAAGCAAGGTCTGCGGGAGCGCGGCAAGGCAAGGCGCAGCGAGGCGGTCATCCGGGCGGCCTTCGAGTTGTTCGCCGAGCAGGGCTACGACGCCACGACGGTGGCCGAGATCGCGGAACGGGCCGAGGTCTCGCCGCGCACGGTGGCCATGTACTTCCGTTCCAAGCAGGACATCGCCATGTCCAAGTTCAGCGAGGGCGCGGACCGGCTGGCCGAGGCGATGCTCGAGCGGAGCCCCGATGAGCGTGCGGTGGACGTCCTCGGGCGGTGGCTGCTGGCGGAACACGAGTCGGGCGACGCCGAGATGGTCGAACTGGAACGCCGCATGTTCGTCGCCAACCCCGAGTTGGCGGCGCTGCGGACGGCACGGATGGACGCCGCCGTCCGCGAATCGACCAGAGTCGTCGCCGCGGACCTCGGCGTCGCCCCGGAGACCGTCGGCCCCCGGATGGTGGCCGTCGCGGCGACCGCCATCATCATCGAGCTCTTCACGGGCGCCGAGGAGTCCGACCTCGAACAGGCCACGGCGGTCGCCCTGCGCCTCATCGAGGCGGCCATCGAGTCCCTTCCCCGGGACGCCGGCTAGCGCCGGGTGCCCTTGGGTTTTCGGCCAGTTGCGGCGAAGGGGGCGCCTCCCTGCCGAAGGCTGGGCCTCCCCACCCCCCTTGGGGTCGGGGGAAGCGTCGCGACGGGGCGAAGGTTGCCTGCCGCGGCACTGGCACCGCACGCCGGCTCTCCACACTTTCAGGAGTGGTGCACCCCGTGGGCGAAAGCGCGAGCGGTCACCAGCGGGAGGATGGCCAAGGCCGCGGGGATCGCGAAGGCGAGGCGGAACGCGGGGTGCGCTGCCGGCGGCCGGTGGTGCGGCCGGTCGTCGGTTCGCCCGGGTGAGCTGGAGCGCGGCGGGGCGCACCCGGTGCGGGGCCGGTGCGGTGTCCGCGCGGTGTGGTGCGCAGCGGTACGGCTCGATGATGATGGCCCGACCCTCTCTGGGGCGACGCCGAGGTCCGCGGCGACGACTCTGGTCGATTCGCGGACGGCGGCGTCCATCCGTGCCGTCCGCAGCGCCGCCAACTCGGGGTTGGCGACGAACATGCGGCGTTCCAGTTCGACCATCTCGGCGTCGCCCGACTCGTGTTCCGCCAGCAGCCACCGCCCGAGGACGTCCACCGCACGCTCATCGGGGCTCCGCTCGAGCATCGCCTCGGCCAGCCGGTCCGCGCCCTCGCTGAACTTGGACATGGCGATGTCCTGCTTGGAACGGAAGTACATGGCCACCGTGCGCGGCGAGACCTCGGCCCGTTCCGCGATCTCGGCCACCGTCGTGGCGTCGTAGCCCTGCTCGGCGAACAACTCGAAGGCCGCCCGGATGACCGCCTCGCTGCGCCTTGCCTTGCCGCGCTCCCGCAGACCTTGCTCGCAGAACGCTTGCAAGTTACAGCCCACCGCAATCTTGCAGTCTGCTGCAAACTTAGCTTAGGATGAAACTCGACCGCCCCGGCGGCCTCGACTCCCTCCCCACCGATGACCTGGACCGCGCCAAAGCCGCCGTCCGGGACCTCCTGCACCGAAAGGCCACCCCATGACCCCGCCCCGGACCATCCTGATCACCGGCTGCTCCTCCGGCATGGGCCGGCAGGCCGCGCTGGCCCTGCACCGGCTCGGCCACCGCGTGTACGCCACCGCCCGCCGCCCCGAGACCCTGGCCGACCTGGCCGCGCTCGGCATATCCACCCTGCCGCTCGACGTCACCGACGAGCAGTCGATGGCGGACGCGGTGGCCGCCGTCGAGGCCGAGCACGGCAGCGTCGACATCCTGATCAACAACGCCGGATTCGGGCTGCACCTGCCCGTGGAGTCCGCCACCCCGGCCGAGGTCCGCGCCCAGTTCGACACCAACGTCTTCGGCCTGGTCCGGATGGCCCAGCTGGTGCTGCCGGGCATGCGCCGCGCCGGGCACGGCCGGATCGTCAACCTCTCCTCCATGGCCGGCCGCTTCTCCCCTCCCGGCGGCGCCTTCTACCACGCCAGCAAGCACGCCGTGGAGGCGATCAGCGACTCGCTGCGCCTGGAGGTCGCACCCTTCGGCGTCGAGGTCGTCGTCGTCCAACCCGGGCCCACCATCACCGAGTTCAGCGGCACCGCGGTCGGCACCATGGCCCCCGCCACGGACGCCGCCGACCCGTACGCCGGCTTCCACGCCAGGCTCGCCGACATGTACGCCAACCACGCCTTCACCCGCCGCAGCGGCGCCGTCCCCGCCGAGGCTGCCACCAAGGTGATCGTCCGCGCCGCCACCACCGCCAAGCCCCGTGCCCGGTACGCGGTCGGCGCGCTCGCCCGCGCCACCATGCTGGCCAAACGCCTGCTCCCCGACGCCGCCTTCGACGCCCTGATGCGCCGCAACTTCCCGGTTCCCGAGGCGGCCTGAACTCAATACCGGGACTCTGTTGGTGATCTTGTGTGGGGTAAGGCCGCCACGCCTCCTCCTGATACAGGCGCGGCCACACGAACGCGTCGGCTGACGACGGCACCTGCTGATACGCCCGCGTCCCCTACCACACCACCCCCAGCAGCTGCTCACCCGGCAGAGCATCCCGCTGCCGGCACGTCAGAAGTTCCTCCGCCCGCGCCCCGTTGGAGACCCAGAACGCCAGCAGGGCACGGTCGCGGTTGTGGCGCGGCGAAGATCCCGCCCGATCTTCCGATCGGACGGGATCTCGTCAACTACCCCTGAGTCAACTCAAGAACAGGCACGTCATCCTCCGCCGGAGGGTTCACATCGCCGACGCCCCCGCGTCGACCGGCAGACCGACCCCCGTCACGAAGCTCGCCTGATCCGAGCAGAGCCACACCACCGCCGCCGCGACCTCCTCCGGTTCGCCGAGCCGCTTGATGGCCATGCGGCTGACCCACTGGTCGAGCTGATCGTCCGTCAGCGCGTCCATCAGCGGTGTGCGAATGGAGGCAGGACATACGGCGTTCACCCGGATTCCGGACTCCGCATACTCCACGGCGGCCGTCTTGGTGAGGCCGAGCACACCGTGCTTGCTCGCCACGTACGCTCCGAGCAGCGGCGGCGACACCAGCCCGGCCAGCGAGGATGTGTTGACGATCGCGCCGGTGCCGCCCTGGGCGAGCATCTGCCGGATCTGGTGCTTCAGCCCCAGCCAGACGCCCTTGAGGTTGACGGCGATGACCCGGTCGAAGTCGGCGGCCTCCATGTCGACGAGGCTCGCCTGGTGCTCGACGCCGGCGTTGTTCAGCGCGAAGTCCAGCCGCCCGTAAGCCCGTACGGTTTCGTCGACCAGCCGTTCCTGGTCCGCTTCGCGGGTGACGTCGCAGGGAACGAAGACGGCGCGGCCGCCCTCCTTCCCGATCAGCTCGACCGTCTGCTCCCCGCCGTCCCGGCAGCTCTCCAGGTCGCTGACGACCACCGCGGCACCCGCCCGTGCGAAGGCGAGCGCGCCGGCCCGGCCGATACCGCCGGCGCCGCCCGTCACCAGTCCGGACTTCCCCTCCATGAACGGTGCGCCGGTCACAGCGTTGCTCCCTCGCGAATCTGGATCAGCTCGATCAGGTTGCCTTCAGGATCGGCGAGATAGCCGAAGCGGACATCGGGGTGGGGGGCCGGGCCCGGTGGCACGATCACCGAGGCGCCCGCGGCGAGCACTCGGTCGTAGAGGCCTTCCAAGTCGGTCACCCGAAGGCAGAAATGCCCGTAACCCTGGCGCAGTACGGCCGAGTTCGGGTCGCACGCGGGGGGCGAGGGGACCGAATCGGGGCGGGACATGAGCTCCACCGCGTAGCCGTCGGCGCCGCGCAGCACCACAGCACGCATGCGCGGGTCCTCGACCTCGAAGCGGAACTCCTCGGTGAGTCCGAGGGCCTTGGTGTAGAAGACGACGGCCGCGTCGAGATCACGGACCGACAGTCCGACATGGTCGATGGCCGTGGTTGCGGCCGAGGCCTGGGGTGCCGCTGCCGCCGTGGGGTGCATCGAGCACATCGCTGCCTCCTGTGGAGTAGTCAACAATCTAAGACATCTAAGCAGTCTGGCGATGTCGACAACAAGACTTCTGCAGGTGGAAGGACCATCCGTGCACAGGTCTTGCGAAATTGAAACACACGACAATACTGTGAAGTCTAATCACTTCAGGGAGTGCATCGTGAGCCTTCTCGACGCGGACACATGGACTGCGAAGATCTTTGCCGACGGCTGGTCCGGCGGTTCCGGCGGGACCGCCCCGGTCATCGAGCCCGCCACCGGGGACCGGCTCGGCGCCATCGGGATGGCCGACGCGGAGGACGCGCGCAAGGCCGCCACCCGAGCGGCGGCCGCGCAGGCACAGTGGGCGGCCCGGCCGCCCGGGGAGCGGGCCGCCGTCCTGCGCAGGGCCGGCGCGCTGTGGGAGGCGCACGCCGAGGAGATCCAGGACTGGATCGTCCGCGAGAGCGGCGCCATCCGCTCCAAGGCGGCGCTGGAGACCCACATCGCCGCCCAGGAGTGCTACGAGGCCGCCGCGCTGCCCAGCCATCCGCACGGCACTGTGCTGCCGTCCGACGAGGCACGCTGGAGCTTCGCCCGGCGCCGCCCGGCGGGCGTGGTCAGCGTCATCGCACCCTTCAACTTCCCGGTCATCCTGTCCATCCGTTCCGTCGCCCCGGCCCTCGCGCTGGGCAACGCGGTACTCCTCAAGCCCGACCCGCGCACGGCGGTGTGCGGCGGAGTCGCCCTCGTACGGATCTTCCAGGAAGCCGGTCTGCCGGAGGGACTCCTCCAACTACTGCCAGGCGGCGCCGACGTGGGCGAGGCCGTGGTGACCGCTCCCGAGGTCCGCGTCGTCTCCTTCACCGGATCCACGGCGGCGGGCCGCCGGGTCGGAGAGCTGGGTGCCCGCCATCTCAAGCGCACGCACCTGGAACTCGGCGGGAACAACGCCCTCATCGTGCTGCCCGGCGCGGACCTGGCGCTGGCCGCCTCCGCCGGCGCCTTCGGCTCCTTCATGCACCAGGGCCAGATATGCATGTCCACCGGCCGCCACCTGGTCCACGAAAGCCTGCACGACGCCTACGTGGAAGCCCTGTCCGCCAAGGCCGCCCACCTGCCCGTCGGCGACCCGGCGTCCGGTGAGGTCGCGCTGGGCCCGCTCATCGACGACCGGCAGCTCGGGCGCGTCGACGACCTCGTGCGGCGGACCGTGGCCGCCGGCGCCCGGCTCGCCGCCGGCGGCACCTACCAGGGCCTCTTCTACGCCCCGACCGTGCTGGCGGCCGTGACCCCGGCGATGCCCGCCTGGACGGACGAGGTGTTCGGCCCCGTGGCGCCCGTCGTGCCCTTCGCCACGACGCAGGAGGCCATCGCTCTCGCGTCCGAGAGCGAGTACGGACTCTCCCTCGGCATCCTCGGAGACGTCGGCGACGCCATGGCCATCGCGGACGCGGTTCCCAGCGGCATCGTCCACATCAACGAGCAGACCGTCTCCGACGAGGCCAACGCCCCCTTCGGCGGCGTCGGCGCCTCCGGTACCGGTTCGCGCTTCGGCGGCCCCGAGGCCAACATCGAGGCCTTCACCGAGACCCAGTGGCTGACCGCGCGCCCCCGGATCGCCCCCTACCCGTTCTGACCGGACACCCTCAACCAGCATCACCAGAACAGGAGTCGCGCCGCCATGGGCGAGATCAACGCTGGTCAGGCCATCGTCAATGCCCTGCGAGCCGAGGGCGTCAGCCATGTCTTCGGCATGCCTGGCGGCCATGTTCTGCCCCTCTACGACGCCATCCACCGCACGCCCGGCATCAGCAGCTTCCTGGTACGCCATGAGCATCACGCGGCGGCCATGGCGGCGGCGTACGCCCAGCTCACCGGCGAGCCCGCCGTGGTCCTGGTCACCGCCGGACCGGGCGTCACCAACACCCTCACCGCGGTCGCGGAGGCATACGTCGGGGCCCTGCCCATGATCGTGCTCGGCGGCCGCGGCGCCACAGCGACCGCGCACCGGGGCGCCAGCCAGGAGGTCGCCACCGATCAGGTGTTCGCCCCCGTCACCAAGTGGTCGGTCCGGGTCGACCGGGCCGACCTCCTCACCGACGTCCTGCGGCAGGGCTTCGCCCGCGCCCGCGGCGGCAGGCCGGGCCCCGTCCTGATCGACATCCCGCGTGACCTGCTGACCCTCGACGTGCCCGACAAGCCGTACCTGCCGGTCGGCCCGCCCGCCCGGCTCGCCGCCAACCAACCGGCCGTCGACGCCGCGGCAGCGGCCCTCGCCGGTGCCCACAGCCCGCTCCTCGTCGCGGGTGGCGGAGTCGCCTCCTCCGGCGCCTTCGACGAACTGCGCGCCCTGGCCGAACGCCTGTCGGCCCCCGTACTGACCAGCCTCGCCGGACGCGGCAGCCTCCCCGACGACCACCCCCTCGCAGCCGGTGGCCTCGGCGCCCACCGCAACCCGGTCGCCAAACGGCTGCTCGCCGAGGCGGACGTGGTCCTCGGCCTCGGCACCCGCTTCGAGGAGATGGAGACCAACTGGCAGCCCACCGCCCTCCCGTCCCCCGACGCCACCTACATCCAGGTCGACATCGACCCGGCCGAACTGGGCCGCGCCATCCCGGCCCACGTCCCCGTCAACGGCGACATCAAGAGAGTCCTGGAGCAACTGCTCACCGCCCTGCCCGAGGACACACACGCCTCCCCCGGCCGCACGGAGCGCCTCCTCCAGGACATCACCGCCCTCGACGCCGCCGTCGACCGCATGGCACTCGACGACAGGGCCCCGATCCATCCCGCCCGCGTCATCCGCACCGCCCGCTCCGTCTTCCCCCGCGACACCGTCCTCGGCGTCGACGTCGGCGCCCTCGCCCAGCACATCGGCGGCGCGTTCCCCTTCTTCCGCGTCTACCAACCGCGCTCCGTCATCACCCCGTCCAGCTTCTACGGCATGGGGTTCGCGGCCGCCGCCCTGCCCGCCGCCCGCCTGGTCCACCCGCGGCGGCCCGCCCTGTGCTTCGTCGGCGACGGCTCCTTCCAAATGGTCATGAACATCGTGCCGATGGCCGCCCAGTACGGACTCGCAGTCACCTGGTGCGTGCTCAACGACGACGCCCTCGGCTCCATCCGGGACCTCCAGGAACACACCTACGGCAACCGCATCCAGGACACCGAGTTCCCCTTCCAGCCCGACTTCGCCCGCCTGGCCGAGGCCTGCGGCGCGTACGGCGAACGCGTCGACGACCCGGCCGCCGTACCTGACGCCCTGAAGCGCGCCCTCGCGGAGAACGCGGCCGGCCGCCCCGCCGTCCTGGACTTCGCCGTCGCGCGCACCCGGCTCGCGCAGACCAGGGAGCACTACTTCACGACCTACCCGCAGGACGCCTGAGCGGCGCCCGCTTCGGGCCCTCCGAAGCGGGCGCCGCCCCAGGGCTCCTTGTCAGTCCGCGTCGGGGATCCAGCTGCCGTGGAAGCCGAGACCCGGGCCGGCAGGCGAACGGTGGCCACGGGATCCGCGGTGATGTCCTGGGCGGACAGGATGACCAGGTCCGTGGCGGAGCGCTCGGGTTTGTGCGCGAACGCCAGCACATGACCGTCGTCCTCGGCCACGCCGCCTGCCGCAGGCACGAAGAGCGGCTGGCCGAGGGCCTGCCCCCGGCCAAATGTGCGGATCTCCTGGGTGCCGCGGTGCAGGTCGTCTTTGATGACCCGGTTGGCGAACGCGTCGTCACCGAGTTGGTCGAGTTCGCGGGTGCCGGCGAAGGACTCCATGAACTCGGTGATGGCCGCCGTGTAGCCGTAGCGGTACGGCAGCGAGGCCACCGGTCGTTGATCTGGGGGAACTCCTGCGGCCGGTCGTCGAGGCGCTGCACGGTGGCCTTCCCCGCGGCCGGGTCGAGGGTGTACCGGTCCAGGGCGGGCGTGCCGTGGCCTTCGATGGAGCCTGTGGCGTTGGACATCATCCTCGGGTGGGTGACCACGTCCAGAACCACGCGCTCCCCGTCGTCGTAGGCGTTCAGCGTGTGGAAGATCAATACGGGATCCACATCAACCCACCGCACGTCGGCCGCGGTTCCCGCCCTCGGCATCACCCCATTACCTTTTTTGGTAGCCCCGCAATGGGGCGCCCGGCCTTCGGAGTTGGCATGACTTTCTCCCCCTGTCGATCGCATGTCTTGGGGGGTGGTGTCACCGGCTCCGGAGGCATCGACAGACCGCTGATTAAGGGCATGACCACCGACTTCTTCGCAGGTCGGGAGGCTCTTCGTAATGTGGATGTGGCGATCGGTGCCGTGGGACGGCCGGGCGAGGACGACCGAAGGACGCACGTGATCGACGTCAGTGACATCGGCGCCTTCCTCGGCCTGGATGTCGGCAAGGGCGAACACCACGCCACCGCTGTCACCCCGGCCGGGAAGAAGGCCTTCGACAAACGGCTGACCAACAGCGAGCTTTGCTGTGGTCGGTGCGGGCGTTACGGGCGGCCGAGGCCCTGATAGACGGCTTCTGCAATGCGGTGGAACCGCTCGTCGCCGCCGGTGTTGATGCTGCCGTTACTGCCGCCCAACTTCATGTGGTTCATGGTGAACGCCACGGTCAGGCGGTTGTCGCAGTCCGCGATGACCATGTGGCCCCCAGCGCCGCCCCAGTAGCAGGTACGAGGCCCGGCCATGGGCAGATCGTCGTTGCCCAGCCCCCAGCCCATACCGCACTTCACGTGCTTTCCCAGGAGCAGGTCGGCGCCGTCCGACTGCTGATCGAAGAGGGTCTGGACGCCCTTCTCGGACAGCACTCGCACACCGCGTGCCTCGCCGCCGCAGGCGATCACCGAGTGCACGGCGGCCACCGAGCGCGCATTGCCCTGGCCGTTGGCGGCAGGAATCTCCGCAGCCCGCCAGGCGCGCGTGGCCGCGAACGGCTCCGGGTCGGCCAGCACGTTGGGGCGCCCGAACACCTTGGCAGCCGTTTCCTCCCGCTCGGGCGGGAGGGGGAGGCCGTCGATGTTGAAGACATTCGAGACACGATCGTCGGCCTCGGCGGGCAGGCCGATGTGGAAGTCGGCGGCCAGCGGGGTGGCCACCTGCTCGGCGAAGAACTGACCCACGCTCTGCCCGGTGATCCGGCGAACGACCTCACCGACGAGATAGCCCTGGGTCACGGCGTGGTAGCCGGAGGCGGTGCCCGGTTGCCACCAGGGCTTCTGCGCGGCGAGCAGGTCGGTGCACCTGTCCCAGTCATACAGCTCGTCGGGAGTCGCCAGCGGCATGTCCCAGCCCGCCAGCCCGGCGGTGTGGGACAGCAGATGCCTGATTTCGACCGCGTCCTTTCCCTCGGCGGCGAACTCCGGCCAGTACCGTGCCACGGGTGCGTACAGGTCCAGCTCCCCGCGGTCGGCAAGCACAAGCGCGCAGAGATTGGTCATGGTCTTGGTGACCGACCAGACGTTGACCAGGGTGTCGCGGGTCCAGGGCCGGGTCTGCGCACGGTCGGCGTAGCCGCCCCACAAATCGACCACCGGCTCACCGTCCAGGAACACCGCCGCCGATGCCCCGCCCTGGCTCTCATCCAGGGCCTGTTCGAAGGCTTTCCTCACTGCGGCGAACCGGTCGTCGCACTGACCCGATATCTCTGTCATCCTCAGCTTTTCCCTTCGTGTTTTGAATGTCTCAGCAGCACTGAGCCCAGAAGAACGAAACGACCAATACGGACTAAAAGTGCTAAACGGGCCCCGCGTCGTGCGGGCACGGTCGCCTTGGCGGCTGAGCCGCTGGAGCGGAACGGGTTTTGAAGCGCACCCGGCCCGTGTGAACGATCGGATCGAGAGGCTGTCGCGTGCGTCGTCCGCGACCCGCGCAGCGTGGCCCGCCATCACGTCCACAGCCAGGACTGCTGAGCTGAGCGGAGGTGCCATTGCTCACTGCTCGGTGGTCAGGCCGAGAATGATGCCGCGGACGACGGCTTCGCGGACGGCTTCGGGGTCGTCGTGGAGTGGTGACTGAGTGATCGCGCCGACGTGCGCGGTGATGACGGCCCGGGTGAAATCCTCTACGGAGTCCAGCGGTCGACGGCCGGTGAGCTCCAGGACATGCAACAGCAGCGGCTGGAGATGCCGACGGAGCTGCTCGGCATGCTCGCGCAGTGCGGCCGCGACCTCTGGCCGGTGCTGGGCCTGCCCCGCGAAACTGGTGCGGATCGCCACCCACTGCGGATCCATCGGCAGCGCCCGCAATATCGTGGCCACGACGGACTCCAGGGAACAGCGAGCCTGCTCAGAAAACGGCGCGTCTGCGGTCAGCGCCTCCAGCCGCTGCTGAGCCTCGGCGTTGCGCTGTTCGTACAGGGCAAAGAAGACGTCGTCGACGGTCTTGAAGTTGGAGTAGAACGCGCCGCGGGTGAAGCCGGCGCGCTCACAGATCGCCCCGATGCTGACGTTGGTGGTGCCTTGCTCGGCGAACAGGTCGGCGGCCGCGGCGATCAGCTGCGCGCGGGTCGCCTTGCGCTGGCGGGGTGGACGTGCGGGCGGGGGGCTGGTCGGGTGGTTCATCGGGCCATCCTCTCCGTCGGCAGCCGCGAGGCTGCCTCCTGACTGAGAGGCGAGCCGCTGTGCAGGTAGTCGTGCACGGAGCCGACCGGGCTGCTACCTCGGACTCGCGCACTGCTCCACTTTCCTGCGATACAAAACGTATTGAGTACAGTTTGCATCGAGTTCGCGTGCCGGGCAACCAGCCGGACCGAACGTGCACCAAGGAGTCCCGTGATGACCCACTCTTCTCGTCTGCTCACCGCTCCAGCTGGAACAGCGCAACATTGAACCGGCTCAGGCTCTGGAGGAGCGGCAGGCAGAACTCGATGCCGCCCGGGCCGCGAACCGCGACCTCACTCGCGCCCTGAACCACCGTGGCTGATGCACCTGGGCCGACGTAGGGCTGTCCGGCCTGACCGCCGCGCCGGGCTGTCCGTACGGCCGTACAACACGGTTGCCTGGCCGCCCCTGCTGGAAGGCAGTGGTTATGAGGCAGTTCCGGTGTCTCCGGTTCGCGTGTGGGTCGTCAGGCCGGTGAGGACCAGGGTGAGCCAGCGGGCGCGGGCGGCGGAGGGCTGGTTGGTGGGGGCCGTGCCGAAGAGCAGGTAGATGTGCCCCAAGCATGGCAGGACCCCAGACTCTCGGAGCGGAGAGAGTCCGGGGGTTCAGGTGCCGTCAGCGGCCGAACAGGGCGACCGCACCCGTCACTATCCCGGCCACACCGGTGAGCGCGCCGATCGCCGGGAGCGGCCACCGCCCGGACTCCAGCGACGCGAGCCGAGCCTCGTCACGCTGTTGCTGCGGGGTCTCGCCGATCGGCGAACGCCGTTTCGATCGTCTTCTTCATGAGTGCCACGGTGGTCCGCATGGTGCTGGTGGCGTAGTCGACGACCGACGCGGGCGCGAACTCGGTCGTCCAGACGAGATGGACTCCCTCCTCGTCCTCCCGCACGGTCTGTGACCCCAGGTGGTGTGTCAGCGGCCCGCCCTCGGTCGCTTGGTAGGTGAGCTTTCGGGCGTCATCGTCGACTTCGACGATGCGCTCGGTGATCTTCATGTCATCGGCGAACGTCACCGTCCTGCTGTCCGGTCCCTTTTCCACGTGGAGCGCGAATCCCGGGATGAGCCGGGTGTCCACCGCATAGACATCGCGCACGGCATCCCAGGCGAACTCCGCGCTGGCCTCGACGACGACATCGACCGTCACCGAGCTCACGCCGGCTTCTTCGTAGCGAACTTCCATGAGCAAGGTCATGGTATTTCTCCTTCTCTCTTCTGATCGTCTGCTGCGGTGCGGGCCGTCGCCGGCCCGGGTTGGTGCGGCTGGTGCTCGCCGAGAACGTCAGGGCACCATCACGACCCGGCCGATCCGGCCGCGCTGCTCGGCGTGGTGGTGCGCGGCCGCGGCGTCGGCCAGAGGGAAGGCGCGGTCGATCACGGCTTCCAGTTCGCCGTCCGCGATGCGGCGGATGAGGTCCGCCATGTACGCGTGGACCCGGGGCTCATGGAGCAGGGAGGCGAGCCCGACGCCGTGGAGCGTCGTGTTGCTGCGGATCAGGCTCACGACGTCGACCGTGCTCTCTTCGCGGGAAGCCGTGCCCAGCGGGACGATGTGCCCGCCGTGACGGGTGGCCTCGATCAGCTGCTGGAGCAGCGAACCGCCCACGCAGTCGACGGCCAGATCGACACCACGCCCGCCGGTCAGGGCCAGGACACGGTCACGGACGTTCTCGCCTCGGTAGTCGATTCCCTCGTCGAGGCCGTAACGACGCAGCGCCTCGAACCGCGCCGGGTTCGACGCGCTCCCGATCACGCGGGCACCCGCTTTCTTGGCGAGCTGCATCGCCGCCAGCCCGACCCCGCTGGCCGCCCCTTGCAGCAGGACGGTGTCGCCGCTTGTGAGACGGCCGCGCTCGAACAGTGCCTCGTAGGCGGTCGAGAAGGTGACCGGCACCAAGGCCGCCGCCTTCGGATCGAAACCGTCCGGCAGCGCCCAGCAGTGCTCCGGGCGTACGACGCGCAGTTCGGCATGGGAACCGGCCGGCAGTCCATGGGCCTGCCCGAAAGCGCAGACCTTCTGGCCGACCTCCAGGCCCGTGACCGCGGAGCCCACCGCCACGACCTCACCGGCACTGCTGTAACCGATGACGAACCCGTCCGACGGAGGGGGTACGAGGAGACGGCACATCAGGTCGCCGCCCTCGATACTGATGGCCTCCGTCCTGATCAGGACCTCGTCGGTGCCGGGGACGGGGTCCGGCACATCCTCGTAACTGAGCACTTCGGGGCCGCCGTTGCGGCGGTAGACAGCTGCCTTCATTCTTCAGGGCCTTTCTTTGGGGGTGGGACGGCAGGGGGCAACGCCCTGCGGCGAATGCCGGGTCGATCAACTACGGGTTGCCGTGGGCGCGCTCGGAGACGGGGGCCCATGCGTCCCAGGTGGACAGGCGCGCGTCGTAGTGGCTGCGGACCTTGGGCAGGGCCGACTTGCCCAGAATCAGCCGGAGCGGCGGCTCGGCGGCGTCGACCGCCGCCAGCACGGCCGGCGGCGTGGCGGCGGGGTCGCCGACGGCCGCGGGGTCGAAGTCCGCGTACAGGGCCTGGCGGGCCTCGTCGTAGGCGGGGTTCTCGGGTGACGCCTTGAGAGAGGCGGGGGACGCGAACTCGGTGGCGTAGGGCCCGGGTTCGATGATGGTGACCTTGATGCCGAGGTGGGCGACTTCCTTCGACAGGGCCTCCATCATCCCTTCCAGCGCCCACTTGGAGGCGTTGTACAGACCCAGGGTCGCCTCGCCCATCAGTCCGCCCTGGCTGGACACCGACAGGACGTGGCCACCTCCCTGCGCGCGCAGGAAGGGAAGCGCCGCCTGCGTCACCCAGAGCGCCCCGAACAGGTTGGTGTCGAGCAGCTCCCGGACATCGGCCTCCTGGACCTCCTCGACGGCACCGCGCAGGCCGTGTCCGGCGTTGTTGACGATCACGTCGAGCCGCCCGAAGTGGTCGTGGGCGGCGGCCACGGCGTCGAACACGGCGCCGCGCCGGGTGACGTCCAGCGGCAGCACGAGCAAGGAGTCGGGGTACGCCGCGGCCAGCGACTTGAGCCTGCTCTCGTCGCGCGCGGTCGCGGCGACCTTGTCGCCCCGCTGCAGCGCGGCCTCCGCCCAGAGCCGGCCGAAGCCGCGTGAGGAACCGGTGATGAACCAGACCTTCTCGGTCATGTGTGTCTCCTGTTCTTGTTTCGGGATCCCGTCGGCGCCGGCGGCGTCGAAACCTTCCGGACCGGTGGTGCCGCTCATGCCGCCCCTCCTACGGGGACGGACGGGGGTTTCGAGAGGGCGTCGCGCCACGGGGCGCGGGCAGCTATGGCCTGCTGCCAGCCACGGATGCGCCTGGGTGGCATGCCGACGGCCAGGACACCGGTGAGTCGGTCGCCGGAGCGGTAGACCGCGGTGAACTTGCTTTCCGCCAGGCTGCCTTCGACTATCCGTACCTCGTCGTGACCGCGCAGGTAGCCGTAGGCACGGATCTTCATGTCGTACTGGTCGGACCAGAAATAAGGGACGGGCGCGAAGGGCCGCCGGGCGCCCAGGAGGTTGCGGGCGGCGGCCATGCCCTGTTCGGTGGCGTTGGTGCGGTGCTCGACGCGCATCGAGGTGTCGAAGAGCGGGTTGTGCCAGCGGGCCACGTCGCCCGCGCCGTACACGCCGGGTGCGGCGGCACAGAACTCGTCGCAGACCAGTCCGTCGTCGAGGGCGAGGCCGCTGCCGGTCAGCCACTCGGTGTTGGGCCGGGAGCCGACGGCCACCAGCACCGTCTCGGCCTCGATCGTGCTGCCGTCGGCCAGCCGTACGCCGCCGGAGACGACCTCGGTGACCCCTGTCCCGGTGCGCAGGTCCACGCCGTGCGCGAGGTGGGCTTGGGCGAGGATGCGGCCGATGTCCTCGCCGACCGCGTGAGCCAGTGGGACGGGCGCGGGTTCGATGAGGGTCACACGGGTGCCCGAAGCGGCCGCCACCGCCGCGGCCTCGGCGCCCAGGAACCCGGCGCCGACCACGGCCAGGCTGCGGCCCGGGCCGAGGCGGTCCTTGAGGGCGAGGGCGTCGTCCAGGGTGCGCAGGGTGTGGGCCGGGGTGCCGGGCATCTGCCGAGGGCGGACTCCGGTGGCCACGACCAGTCCGTCGTACGCCACCTCGGTGCCGTCGGACAGCAGCACCGTCCGGGCGGCGAGGTCCACTCCGATGGCCTCGCGGCCGTAACTGGCGTCCAGGCCGAGGGCGTTGAGTTCGGCTTCGGTACGCAAGGGCAGCCGGTCCGGTGTCCAGGCGCCGCGGAGGATTTCCTTCGACAGCGGCGGCCGGTCGTAGGGAGCCGTGGCCTCGTCGCCGATGAGCGTGATGGTGCCGGTGTGACCCGACCGGCGCAGGGTTTCGGCGGCGGCGAGACCGGCCGCGGAGGCGCCGACGATGACGACGCGGCCCGGTGCGCCGGCCGGCTCACCGGCCGTGCCCGCGGTCATGACTCTCCCAGGCGGATGGCGGCCGCGGGGCACACGGTGGCCGATTCACGGACGGCGTCGTGGAGTTCGGCGGGCGGGGCGGCGTCGAGGAGGACGACCATGCCGTCCTCGTCCCGCTGGTCGAAGACGTCGGGGGCGAGCATGACGCACTGGCCCGAGGCGACGCACTTGGGAACGTCGACTTCTATACGCATGACGGTTCTTCCCTGTGGGGGGGGCGGTGGGGTGGGTAAGCGGGTGCGGGTCACCAGGTGACGGGCAGTTCGTGGACGCCGTAGACGACGGAATCCCGCTTGAAAGCGATGTCCTGCATCGGCACGGCGACCTTCAGGCCGGGGAGCCGGCGGAAGAGTTCCGGCAGGACTATCTGGAGTTCGGCGCGGGCCAGCGGCTGGCCGAGGCACTGGTGGATGCCGTAGCCGAAGGCCAGGTGTCGGCGGGCGTCAGCGCGTTGCAGGTCGAGGTCGTCGGGGGCGGCGAAGATCTCCGGGTCGCGGTTGGCGACTCCGAGCGGGATGATCACACCCTCGCCGGCGCGGATGGTGACGCCGCCGATGGTGACGTCCTCCACGGCCGTACGGCGCAGTCCTCCGTGCACGATCGAGATGTGGCGCAGCAACTCCTCGACCGCGCCTGCCACCTGGTCCTGTTCGCCGAGCACGTACGGGATCTGCTCGGGATGGTGCAGCAGGGTGATGGTGCTCAGCGCGATCATGTTCGCCGTCGTCTCGTGCCCGGCGAACAGCAGGAAGGAGCTCAGGTCGGCCGCGTCCTGCTCGGTGATGACGCCGGCGTCGACCTGCTCGGCGAGCCGGGTGACCAGGTCGTCGCCAGGCGTCGTGCGCTTGGTCCGCACGAGTTCCAGCAGATACGTGGCCAGTGCCTGCTGCGCACGGGTGGTCTCCTCCGCCGTGGCGGTCAGGTCGACGAAGACCTTCGAGTGCCGCTGGAAAAAGGGGTGGTCCTCGTACGGCACGCCCAGCAGTTCGCAGATCACCAGGGAGGGCAACGGCAGCGCGAAGTGCTCCACGAAATCGGCCGGGCCCGGCCGCCCCGTGAGGTCACCGAGGAGCTCGTCGGTCAGACGGGCGATGGCCGGACGCAGCGCGTCGATACGTTTGACCATGAACTCCCGGGTCAGGGTGCGCCGCATCAGGGCGTGCACGGGGTCGTCATGGCCCTGGAAGAAGCCGCGCGGGGGCTGCGGGGTGCCCGGCTTGAAGTTGGGCGCACCGGGCCGGGACGGGTCGGAGCTGAACGCCGGGCTGCCGAGCACCGCCCGCGCGTCCTCCCAGCGGGTCACGAGCCACGGGCTGAGTTGCCCCTCCCACAGGGAGACCCGGGTGACCAGGCGCTCCGTCCGCAGTTCGGCATACAGGGGCGGAGGATCAAGAGGCGCGTCCTTCGGACGGGCGAGTTCGAACGCGGGGACGGATGCAGACGAGGGCATAGCTGTTCCCCTCCACCATCAACTAACAGTGTTAGGTGTTCTGCTCGGTAGACTAACACCGTTAGTCGAAGGGTGTGAAGCCGCATCCTCTGTTTCCGCCTCTGCGGCGCCGGCCGTACGGGTAGGGGGCCCGGGCGGGCAGATAGGGTGCACACAGCGAGGAGGTGGCCATGAAGCAGCAGGTCAGACGGGTGCCCAATGTGCGGGGCGAGGGGGAACGGCTACGGCAGGAGATCCTCGACGCGGCGACCCGCATCCTGGAGGAGACGGGACGCGAGGACGCGCTCTCCCTGCGAGGAGTGGCCCGCGAGGTCGGCATCTCCGCGCCCAGCGTCTATCTGCACTTCAAGGACAAGACCGAACTGGTCGCCACAGTGCTCGACGCCGCCTACCGGACGCTGGCCGCAGCGATGGGCGAGGCCGGCGAAGCGGCCGCCACGGCCGGCGCCGCCCCGTGGGAGCGGATAGGAGCCACCACCGCCGCCTACCGCAGATTCGCCATCGACAAGCCCCGCCGGTACCGGCTGATGTTCAGCCTGGAATACGAACCCGAGCGTCAGCCCTCCGCCGACACCCCCCTCGGCACCGTGCTCCAGGCATGGACCCACGCCGTGGACACCTACCTCGCGGCGATCGCGCCCGCCCGTCGACCGGAAGCGGAGACCATCGGCATCCACCTGTGGACCGCCCTGCACGGCCAACTGGTCCTCTGGCACACCCTGCCAGGTCACCACACCAGCAGCGAAGACATCCTGATCGAACTGGAACAGTCATTGCTGCACCGGCTGCTGCCCATACCGGCCCCTCAGCCATCAACCCCGACGCTCGACGCCGCACACAGCCAGCGAGGCAGTTGAGACCGGACGCCGCTGAAGCGCGGCTACCGCTCGAATCGGCCGGAGCTACACCCCGAGCAGGGGGTTCGTTCACCGATCCGGCACCCACACCGGCCGCTGCCCCAACCCCAACGGACAGCCCGCGTACGGCACCGGCTCCAAGGTCGTCCTGACCACCGCGCACCTCGACCACACGCCGGAGCACTGCGACCCCGCCAACCTCCACGCCATGTGCCAGGGCTGCCACCCCAACTACGACCAGGACCACCACGCCCGCACCCGGGCCGAGCCCGCCGCGCATCACTCGAAGCCTCCGGACAGCTCACGTTCGAGACGTATAGAACTCGCCGATTAAGCCCATGATCATCCTCACCGGGATTTCCAGTATCTCAACTACTCACACCCGCTGACCTTCAGGTCGCAGACCTCGTCGGCCAGGAGGAACAGGATGCAGGCGCACCCGCTCTTCACCTTGCACGCCGTCGGCGGGAAGCGCGGCACACCCCGCTCAGGATCGGGTTTCTGATGAGGCCCCAGGGGTGACCGCACCGTCCGCACGTCTGCGCGGGCTTCGCCCGCAACCGCTCGACCACCGTGCTCATGACGGGCCAACGAGCCGTTCGGTAGGACAGGCACTCACCGACAGGTGTTGCTGTCCTTCATCGACATACTCAGGTGGACAACGGACAGCACCAAACCCTGCCCATAAGAAGTGCTCCAGCATGAAGTGGTCGGGGTCGCGCCAGTAGTCGAAGAGCTGGCTGCCTTGGATGTGCCGTCCGATGCCCCAACTACGCTTGTATCCACGCTCCTTGAGGTACTCGCCACCGGCGGCGATGGAGTCGAGGTCGGTGACCTGGTAGGCGGAGTGGACGTACCCCGTTCCCGGCCCCAGGTGCATCGCGAGGGTGTGGTGGTCGGCCGGCACACCGCCCAGGTCGCAGCGGATGAACGCCATCGTCGGGCCGCGGTCGCGCTGGCCGTCCGCTCCAGCACCCGCTTCGCCGAACTGCGCGCCCACGTCTACGAGCAGGGGACCGGGTAGGGGTATGTCTCGCCCCACGTGCCGTCGACGGTCTGCGGCTCGGTCGGGGGGCACGAACACCAAGGTGCGGGTCGACAACTCCGCCGCCGTGACGATCGTCCTCGGCGCGGGCACGGACCACGCCGACAAGTACCCGGCCTACCGGGGCGAGGACCCCCACGAGCGGGTGACCAAGGTGGTCGACCGCGGCGTGCAGCACGACTCCTGGGTCTTCGCTGAACCCGTCCGCGCCTCAGGCTTGCTGCTGCCGGGGTGCACCCGTCGGAACATGTCTGGATCTGGAGAAGGCGGCAGGGCGCGGTTCCGGGACGAGCCTCTGCTCGACCTATTGACGCGATTCGGGCAGGGACATACTCTCCGCTTGCGTTTGTTCGGCACGCGGATAAATGTTCACAATGCGCACACACTCGTTCCTGTCAGGAGGCCCCATGCAAAGGCGCGTTCTCGGGCTTGCCATAGCGGTAGTGACGGTCGCAGCCGCGGCCGGATGCGGATCTTCTTCCGGGGCCGGTGGTTCGTCCTCCTCGGACGGGGACAAGACCACCCAGGTCAAGGTGGGGATTATCCCGATCGTCGATGTGGCACCCCTGTATCTGGGGCAGAAGAAGGGGTTCTTCAGCAGCCGCGGCATCGACCTGAAAATGGAGACCGCCCAGGGCGGCGCCGCGATCATCCCCGGCGTGGTGAGCGGCCAGTTCCAGTTCGGGTTCAGCAACACCACGTCGCTGATGATCGCCCAGACCAAGGGTGTGCCGATCAAGTCCGTGGTCAACGGGACCGCCTCCACCGGTGACGCCGGAAAGGACATCAGCGGGGTGGCCGTCAAGGAGGACAGCCCCATCAAGTCGGCCAAGGAACTTGCCGGCAAGACGGTGGCGGTCAACACCCTGCAGAACATCGGGGACACCACGGTCCGTGAGGTGGTGCGCAAGGACGGCGGCGACCCCTCGAAGGTCAAGTTCGTCGAGATGCCGTTCGACCAGATGCCGGCCGCGCTGGACGGCGGGCAGGTGGACGCCGCGTGGGTGGGCGAGCCCGCGCTGACCATCGCCAGGGGCCAGGGCGCCCGCGTCGTGGCGTCGCCGTTCGCCGAGACCGACCCGAACCTCACCATCGCGACGTACTTCGCCTCCACCAAGCTGGCCCAGGAGAACCCCGACCTGGTGAAGAAGTTCACCGAGGCCGTGACCGAGTCGCTGAAGTACGCCTCCGAGCACCCGGACGAGGCACGTCAGATCGTCACGACCTACACCAAGATCGACGGCGAGGTGCTGAAGAAGCTGACGCTGCCGACCTGGCCGGCCGAGTACGACATGGCCTCCCTGGAGAAGCTGGCCTCGCTCGGCGAGCAGGACGGCATCTTCGGCGGTAAGAAGCCCGACCTGGATGCCCTGTTCTCATGAGCGCGTCCGGGAGCACTCCTGTGCTGACGAAGCCCGCCGGGACCGCGACAGGTCCCGGCGGGGTGGGCGGTGGCCGCGTGCGGCGCACTCTGGACAGAGCGCGCACCCCGTTGCGCGGCCTGGCCGGGCTGGCCGGGCTGGTGGTGTTGCTCGAGGTGCTGCCGCACATCGGTGTGGTCTCCGCCGACTACCTTCCGCCCGCCTCCGAGATGGGCCGGGCCCTGTGGCAGCTGCTCGGCGAAGACGCCTTCTGGACCGCGCTCGGTGACACCCTCACCGGTTGGGGCCTGGGTCTGGCCATCGCGGTGGTGGCCGGGGTGGTGGCCGGGTTGGTGATCGGATCGGTGCCGGTGCTGCGGGCCGTGACCGCCTCCACCATCGAGTTCCTGCGCCCCATCCCGTCGGTGGCGCTGATCCCGGTGGCGGTGCTGCTCTACGGCACCGACCTGGAGTCGAAGCTACTGCTGGTCGTGTACGCCTCCTTCTGGCAGGTGCTCGTCCAGGTCCTGGCAGGCATGCAGGACGTCGACCCGGTCGCCGAGGACACTGCCCGCAGCTACCAGATGGGCGGTTGGGGGCGGGTGCGGTACGTCCTGTGGCCCACCGCGCTGCCGTACGTGATGACCGGCGTGCGGCTGGCCGCGACCGTGGCACTGGTCCTGACGATCACCGCCGAGCTCGTCATCGGCTCGCCCGGCCTGGGTAACCAGCTCGCGGTCGCGCAGACCTCCGGCGCCGTACCGCGGGTCTATGCCCTGGTCCTGGTCACCGGACTCCTCGGGGTCGCGGTCAACCTGGTGGCCCGGGCGGTCGAGCGGCGGGCACTGCACTGGCACCAATCGATGCGCAGGGAGGGACAGCGATGACCGTCCTCACACTAGCCCGGCGGACCGGGCTGGTCCTGGGCCTGCCCGCGGTCCTGTTCGCCGTGTGGTGGTTCGCCACCGCGGGCAGTACCGACTTCTACTTCCCGCCGCTGTCCACCATCCTGGGCAAGTTCGGGGAGGTGTGGACGGGCGAACGACTGCTGTCGGACGTCGTACCCAGCCTGGTCCGCCTGCTCGCCGGCTATCTCCTCGCCGTCGCCGTCGGTGTCGGACTCGGCCTGGTGGTCGGCATGCACCGTGGCGTGCGGGACGTCCTGGAGCCGGTCCTGGAACTCTTCCGGGCCATCCCGCCCCCGGTGCTCGTACCCGTCATCATGCTGTTCGCGGGCATCGGCGACACCATGAAGGTCATTGTCATCGTCAGCGGCTGCATGTGGCCGATCCTGCTCAACACCGTGGAGGGCGTCCGCGCCGTCGACGAGGTGCTCAGCGACACCTGCCGTTCCTACGGCATCACCGGCCGCTCCCGGCTGTGGCACCTGGTGCTGCGCTCGGCCAGCCCGCAGATCGTCACCGGCATGCGGCAGGCCCTGTCCATCGCGATCATTCTCATGGTCATCAGCGAGATGTTCGCCGCCAGCAACGGGCTCGGCTTCACCATCGTGCAGTTCCAGCGGTCCTTCGCCATCCCCGAGATGTGGAGCGGTGTCCTGCTGCTCGGCCTGCTCGGATTCGCCCTCTCCCTGCTCTTCCGCCTCGTCGAGAACCGGGTTCTGGCCTGGTACCACGGCCTGCGCCGGGCACAGCGCAACACCTGAGAAGGAGACGTCGATGCTCGACGTACGCAACCTGCAGAAGATCTACACCGGACGGAACCGCAACGTCGAAGCACTGCGGAACCTGACGTTTCACATCGGCGCCGGCGAACTCGTGTGCCTGGTCGGCCCCTCCGGGTGCGGCAAGACCACGCTGCTGAAGTGCATGTCGGGACTGCTCACCCCGACCAGCGGCGAAGTACGCCTGGACGGCCGCCCGGTCGACGGCCCCCCGCCCGGCATGGCGGTCGTCTTCCAGGAATACGGCCGCTCCCTGTTCGCCTGGATGAACGTACGCGACAACGTCGCCCTGCCGCTGCGCCGCAAGAAGCTCGGCAAGGCCCGCGAGAAGGAACTGGTCGACCACGCGCTGGAGGTGGTCGGGCTCGCCGACGCCCACCAGGCCTACCCGTGGCAGTTGTCCGGCGGAATGCAGCAGCGCGTCGCCATCGCCCGCGCCGTGGCCTTCGAGCCGAAGGTGCTGCTCATGGACGAGCCGTTCGCCGCCGTCGACGCGCAGACCCGCGCCGAGTTGGAGGACCTCATCCGGCGGTTGTGGCGCGAACTGGGCGTCACCGTCCTGTTCGTCACCCACGACATCGACGAAGCCGTCTATCTCGGCCAGCGCACCATCATCCTGTCCACCTCACCGACCGTGGTGCTGGAGGATCTGACGATCGATCTCCCCGACGAGCGCGACCAGTTGCACACCCGCTCCAGCACCCGCTTCGCCGAACTGCGCGCCCACGTCTACGAGCAGATCCAGCGCGCCAAGCACCACAACGGCGACACGCATGCAGCAGTGGCCGACCGCAGCGACGAGCTCGCCCTGCACAAGTCCGAGTCCTGACACACCGTCCGACACAAGGGCCGTAGCACATGGACGACAACGAACCCGGGCGGTACTTCGTGCAGTCCCTCGAACGAGGGCTGGCCGTCATCCGTGCGTTCACCGCCGACACACCCGAAATGACCCTCTCGGAGGTCGCCAGGATCACCGGCATGAGCCGTGCCACCGCACGGCGCTTCCTGCTCACCTTCGCCGACCTGGGGTACGTGGCCACCGACGGCCGCCACTTCCGCCTCACGCCCCGGGTCCTGGAACTGGGCTACGCCTACCTGTCCAGCATGTCCCTGGCGGAGATCGCCCAGCCCCACCTGGAGCAACTGGTCGCCGAGGTCCACGAGTCCTCGTCGGTGGCGGTGCTCGACGACGAAGACGTGGTGTACGTCAGCCGGGTACCCACCCGGCGGATCATGACGGTCTCCATCAGCATCGGGACCCGCTTCCCCGCCCATGCCACCTCCCTCGGCCGGGTCCTGCTCGCCCACCTCGACGAGCCCCGGCTGCGGCACTACCTGGACACCGCCTCCCTCAAGCCGCTCACCCCCCGCACCATCACCTCAAGGGAGGCACTCGCCGCCGAACTGGAACACGTGCGGGCACAGGGCTGGTGTCTGGTGGACCAGGAACTGGAACAGGGCCTGATATCGATCGGCGTACCCATCCGGAACGAAGCACGACGGGTGGTGGCAGGCATCAACCTCTCCACCCACGTCAGCCGGCGAACGCCGGACTCGATACGCCACGATCTGCTGCCGCCGCTCCTGGCCACCGCCGCCGACATCGAGGCCGAGCTGAAGGTCCCCGGCTAGCCGGTCCTGATGCCGTGCCCCCGCGACGGCAGCACGGAGCAGCACCGGCCTTGGCGACCGGCCGGAACACACCGCCCCGCGCGACGGGCGTTGCCGTGGGCCCGTCACGGCCACCCAGACCTGTCGGCTCTCTGCCCCCACCAGGCATCATTCACTGCAGTGCTGAGACAGTCGCCGCGGAGAGCCCATGACATCGCCCCACGCCCTGACGCCTACCGACCCCATGGCGGCTCCCGCGCCACCCGAGGAAGCCGTGGCCCCTCTCATCCGGGGTATCGCCGTGCTGCGCGAGCTCACCGACGCCGGAGGGACGGCCGGCCTCAGCGATCTGGGACGGGCCACCGGCCTGGCCCGCGCCACCATCGACCGGGTCACCGGAACACTCGCTCACATGGGGTACATGCGGATGGACGGCAGCAACGCCGTCCTTGCCCCCCGCCTGATGGAGCTGGGGAACGCATACCTGGCCGCCCTGCGCCTTCCCGCGCTGCTGAGTGCGCACGCCGATACCCTCGCTGAGGAACTCGACGAGTCGGTGTCCCTCGCGGTGGCGGACGGTGACGGCATCCGCTTCATCCACCAAGCGATCCGCCGCCGCACCCTGTCGCTGAGCTTCCGCATCGGCGACCTGCTGCCCGCCGAACGCACCGCGCCAGGCCCGCTGCTGGCAACCGAGTGGAGCACGGAGGACTGGGCGCGGTGGCACAAGCGGCAGGACGCCGACCCCGAGGACCTCGGCTTCGCGGCGGTCCCCCCTCGATCGCACCGTACCGCCACGACAGACTTCGAAGAACGGGTGGAACGGGCGCGCACCCATGGCTGGGCGATGGACGACCAGTTGATCGAGCCGGGGCTCGTCGCCGCATCCGTTCCGGTTCGCGCCCCCGACGGCCGGATCGCCTGTGTGGCGAGCGTCGTGAGCCATACCAGTCGGCACAGCGCGGACTCGCTGCGCGACACCCTTCTCCCCAGGCTCCGTACTGCCGTGACCGTCATGGAGCGGAAGTTGGCCGACGCTCCGCCTCCGGAGCCGCCGAGCAAGAGCACTCCCGTCGGGCTCGCCACCTGGACGAGCGCGTCCAAACAGGAACTGGGCGGGGAGTTCATCGAATCCCTGGCCCGCGGCCTGACCGTGGTCACCGCGTTCGGTGAGGGCCGTGCGGAGCTGACCCTCACCGAGGTCGCCGAAGCCACGGGGCTGTCCCGCGCCACGGCTCGCCGTGCCCTGATAACCCTGGGATACCTCGGTCACGTCACGCGGCACGGGCGGGTCTTCCGGCTCACTCCACGCGTCCTCGCCCTCGGTTTCCCGCCGCTGTCCAAGACGACACTCACCCGGATCGCGCACCCCCACCTCGCCGCCCTCACCCGCAAGGTGGAGGACTCGACGTCCCTGGCAGTGCTCGTCGGTGACGATGTCCAGTGCGCGGCCTCGGTCGCCGCGGGACGCATCATGGACGCTGATATCGCCGTGGGCGCGCGCGTGCCCGCCTATGCGACCTCCACGGGCCGGGTGCTGTTGGCGGGACTGCCGGCCGAGGAGCGCACTGCCCGGCTGGCGCGCGTGCGGATGGGGGCGCTGACCGCTCGCACCGTCACCCGGCCCACCGACCTCGAGCTGATTCTCGACCGAGTCCGTGAGGACGGTTATGCCCTGGTCGATGAGGAACTGGAAGAAGGGCTTCGCTCGATCGCCGTACCGGTACGTGACCGCGACGGCGGCCTCATGGCGGCGATCAATGTCACCATGCACAGCGGTCACCGCCCCGCCGCGGAGTGCGTCACGACCATCTTGCCGGAACTGCGGGCCACGGCTGCTCACATCGAGGCCGACCTGCACATAACCGGGCGATTCGTGCGAGTTCCGACATGGCAGCTGTAGTTGGTGAGGAGTGAGGTTCCTGTCCTGTCATGTGACGGCTGCTGCCGTGACGTTGTTCCATCGGCGGTGGTAGTCGGCTGCGCGTTGCTGGTGTTGGCGGCGCCAGTGGGACCAGTGGAGCGCGTGCGCGGGATCGGCGTCCTGGCGGGCCGGTAAAGGACGAAGGCCCGGAGCAGGGCGAGGAGTTCACGCGGGCTGACGGGCACCATGGCCAGCTCGTCGTCGCTCTCGCCGGAGGTGGTGCGCTGCCGCTCGCGGAGGGCTCCGACGGCGAGGAGCGCGTAGGCGATCATCGACATCAGGCTCCAGCGGTGCCAGGAGGTCCAGCAGGTGACCTGGCCCTGGTCGAGGCCGGTGAGGCCCTTGGCTCCTTGAAAGTCCTCTTCGACCCGCCAGCGGCGGCAAACCGCGCTGACCAGCACCGATACCGGCTGTGGGTCGGGGTGCCAGGTGCGATAGAAGGACAGGGTGCCGGTACGGCGGTGACGACGGATCAGAACCTGGCTGTGCCCGGCGTCCTGTCCCAGCGGGGTGTCGTCGGCCCTCATGTCGATCATCGCCCAGTCGTAGAGCCGCGCGCCCTTGGTCCCGTTCCCGGTCCTCATCCGCATCCAGGCCCGCTTCGGCACCCGCTGAATCAGCGCGGTGAGCTTCTCCTTTCCGCCGCCTGGCGTGGTGACACGGTGGCTGGTGGGCACGGCGATCGCGTAGCCGTAGCCCAGCGTGCGAATCCGGCGGCGCAGGGCACTGCCGCCGTAGACCTCGTCCACCGCGACCCAGGCGGTGCGGATGCCCGCGGCGTGCGCGGCGGCGAGCATGCCGCCGGCCAGTTGCGGCTTGGTGGCAAACACCGTCTCGTCGAGCACTCCGGTCACCTCGCGGCGCTCGTCGTCACCGGCGCGCTCCCCGTTCTTCGACGCCGGTCGTCTGCCTTCCGTGCCTTACTCGCCCAGACCCTCAGGCTCGGTGTGGTGAAGCCGACCGCCACTCCGTCAGCCGCTGCTGAGCCACCCGCCAATGCAGATCTCCGGAGTCCGGGCACAAGCTCCACGACACGATTAGCCCTGCTGTCACGAGTTGATCGAGCCAATCCGGCACAACAGCCACATCGAGACCACACTCGCGCGCCATCCGGTCAGATTCCGTATGGCCGTGGCCTTCCCTCCCGGTGTACGCAGCCACCCAGACAGCAACCAGTTGGACCAGCGCCCCCTCTGCAGCAACTCGACCGAGACGGGCCGAACGCAAAGCCCAGTCGGCAGCGCGGCGGCGGTCGGGGCGTGCTGGGGACTGAGTCATGAGCGCGGCATCGAGTAGCCGGGCGACAACTGCCGCGTTGTCGGCCACCGCCGTATTAGGAGTTCTGCGCAGCCAACAAGCCTGCTCCAGCTCAAGCCACGGATCGGAGGGGTCCTCCAGGCGAAGACCATGCAGCAACCCCGTCGGCATTCGGACATCCGCGGCCGCGTTCATCCGCAAGGCACATTGCAGGGCGAGGAGGCGGGCGGCGGCCCCTGTGTCCGCCGGCAGGGCGGCGGCAAGGTAGCTGAGCATCTCCCGGACCCGAGTTTGTTCACCTGGCCCACGAGGAAGCCGTCCACGACGGCTGCGGCCGGATCCGGAAAGCCATGGCTTTGGCGCGGACAAGATCGTATCGGGTACGACGGCTGCCTGGTCCGTGGCCGCGGCGCAAGCAGCGCAGGAATCAGCGAGCCGCCACACCCGACCACCACACTCCCGCGCCAGAAGCAACCGGATGGGGCCGGCGCACCCGCGATGGCGGGGATGCCATCGACAGCCGCGCTCGTGACACTGACAGGTACGCATGTGCACCGGCAAGACATCACACCGAGCATGCCCGGCAAGGCCAGGACCGCCGAGCGGGCGGCTCCAGCAGCAAGAGGTCTGCTGGTCGCCGGACACTGCTGGCAAACAAGCACTGGCCCACCAGCCTGTGGGCGCAGTTCGACCGTCCAGATGCGCCGCACCGCGGGGCATGTTGTGCGGAGCCTCATCAGGCTCTTGGTCCTCCCATCGTGTTCAGCGCCGACCGCCGAGAGCGGGGGCGGCGGCAAACGGTAGTGCAGATGTCTGCCCTCTCGCTCTCACCGCCATCTGCGGAAATAGGGCAGAGGCCTGCACTGACAGGGCAGGGGTCTGCACCGCCGAATGGTGGGATGACGATCTTGCCGCCCGACCCGCACTTCGAGGCGTTGCGCCTGGAGCTGGCGCGCCTGCGGGCGGTGCGAGGGTGGACGTACGACGAGCTCGCCGCCCGCACCGGCCTGGCCAGACGCACACTCATCGAGATCGAGCAGGGCCGCACCGTCGGCACCCTGAAGACGTGGCACGCCCTCGCACACGCACTGGACACCCCCTTGGACGCGCTCTTCAGCAACCTGTGCCGCGGGCACGAGCCGCCCGGGGAGACCCAGAGCTGAAGCCCGGCCGGAATGTCCCTCGGCGACCACCCGAACCGGCGACGCACACCCGAACACATGAGCGCCCACTCGTACTCCAGTAGGCCCTGGTAGGGCTGACCGAGGGACATCACAGCAGCGATACGTCTGCTGCGGCGTGTTGGCTGGCAGGTTCGCCCGCATGCACTCCACGCCTCCGCCCCCGAGGCGCCGCTGGGACGGCAGCCACACCGACGTCCGAACGCGACGCTCCCTCCGCGTCACACCCGACGGCGTCAGCCGACTGCTGCGCTGCGGCCAGAACGACCGATGCCGTGACTGCGGCAACCGGATCGAGTGGTATCACCGCAGTGACAGCCGGCCCATCCGTCTGCACCCCCAGGAACTGCCAACCTCACGCGTTCCCGTCACCTGCCGCTGGCACGTCAGCTCAGGCGTCGCGTATCCGTCGGACGACGGCACGTGCTGGTGCCGCATGCCGCATGCCGTCGTGTGCCCCACCCGCGGGACCTCGCCAGCCTCGCCCGAACTGGTCCCGCTCCGCCGCGCTCTGGCCCTCAATACTCGCCGCCTGCTTGACGCCGGCGCCTTCACTCCGTCTTCGACAACCTCCGATGCCGAGGTCTCGGCCCCGGTCAACTGCCGTCCGAGCCGCCCTATCATGCAGCTCCTCTACATCCGCTACCTCGCCGCCCAGCCCGTCGACGAGATCCGATGCGTGGCGCAGACCAGGCGGAGGCACCGCTGCGGCAACGCACTACTCTCGCCGAATGCGCCCGCCGGCACCTGAAAATCTGGTCCCTCAAGGACCCGAAAATCGAGGCTGACTTCCTCATGCTCGACGAGGCCCAGGACACCAACCCCGTTCTGGAACAGGTCTTCGCGTCCCAGCGCGACCACGCCCAACTCGTCATGGTCGGCGACTCCGCCCAGGCCATCTACGGCTGGCGAGGCGCGCGGGACGTGATGTCCCGCTTCGACGGCGTGCCCCTCACCCTCACACGCTCGTTCAGGTTCGGCCCGCACCTCGCCGAACAGGCCAACCGCTGGCTCGCCATCGCCGACGCCCCGATCCGCCTGTCCGGCACCGAGGCCATCACCACGGACATCGGAACGGTAGCCCTCCCGAAGGCGGTGCTGAGCCGCACCAACGTGGGAGCCATGGCGGAGGTCATGCGCCTGCTCGCAGACGGCCACCGCGTCGCGCTTGTCGGCGGCGGTCAGGCCCTCCGCGCCCTGGCCCTGGCCGCCCGAGACCTCAAAGAGGGACGCCGCACCGCCCATCCCGAGCTTGTGCTCTTCTCCTCCTGGGGCGATCTCCAGGACTACGCCGAGTACGACCCCGCCGGCAGCGATCTGCAGCCGCTGATCGATCTCATCGACCAGCACGGGACGGAGGCCATCCTCGGCGCAGTGGATCAGCTCAGCGACGAATCCTCCGCCGACGTGACCGTCTCCACCGCCCACAAGGCCAAGGGCCGGGAATGGTCCAGCGTCAGAATCGCGGACGACTTTCCGCCGCCCAAGGACAGCGACGAACTCGACGACCATGGGCATCCGGTCCCCGAACCCGTCCGAGACGCCGACGCTCGGTTGGCTTACGTCGCCGTGACCCGCGCCCGACATCAGCTGGACCTCGGTGGCCTGTCATGGATCGACGACCATCCTTGTGGGCGTCAGAGCTCATCTCATGGTGGCGACGAGGGCGAAGTGTGAGCTTCCTCGCTCAACTCGGCCACGGAGATGGCCCTACCGTTGCTAGAGAGCGCGGGGCCTGACAGTTCGCGGAGAACTGATGAACCATCACCAAGTCAGCTCGGCCCAAGTTCCGCATTCGGCGACCGTCCGCGCGACGCCCGCCATCGCCCTCTCGTCCTTGAGCCAGCGCTGCCCGCTGTCCAGCCGGCGCCGGTCGATGGGGCGCAGCAGCCGTGCGGCGTCCAGGACGTCGGCGAGGCGGTGCTGGTCGGGGTCGGCGTAGCGGACGGCGTTGGAGAGTACGGCGGTGGTGCGGGTGCGGTCGGCCAGGGCGAGGGTGCGGGCGGCCAGGCGTAGGGATCCCGGACCTGTGCCGAAACGTTTCTGCGCAACGACTTCCAGTCGGACCTCCCTCCCGAAGATCTCCTTCCATGGCGCCAGCAGCTTCATCGCGACGTCTTCCCGGCCCACCGCCAGGGCCCGCACCGGCTCCGAGAGCGGTCCGAGCAGGACGGTCAGGCCGGGGCCGCCGCCGTACTCGCGCAGCGCTTCCCATGGCACCACCGGCGCCGTTCCGGACACGGCACCCGCATGGGCGGCCGACGTAATGCGGCACAGCCGAGCCCATCCCGCCCGGTTCTGGGCGAGCAACACGAACCGCAGAGGCGGCTCGATGACGTGCGCTCCACCGCGCGCCGGGGTGCGGCGTCGCTGGGCGGGTGGCGGTGGCGCAAGGGCCTCCACTGCGAGATCGATTCCGAAGATCGGCCGAACCCCGGCGCCGGCGCATGCCCGCGCGAACCGCACGGCCCCGGTGACCGTGTCCCGGTCGGTGAGCGCGAGCGCCGTCATGCCCCGCTCGGCCGCCCGCCCGGCGAGGTGCTCCGGGTGGGCGGCGCCGTAGCGAACGGAGTAACCGGACGCGACGTGCAGATGGGCGAAGCCCGTCATGCCGCACCTCCATCACTCCACCCCTTTTCGGTCATAAGCCCGATATGCTCATCGTACGCTCGTTCGATTACTCTAACCTCATCGACGCCGGTCAGTGAGCCCAGATTCGAACACGGTAGCGATTCCTTGGGGGGTGGGCACTGTCCGAAACGAGTGCTGCCCCCATCGCGCCCCGCCCGGGCAGGGCAATCGGGTGAATCGCCCCCGCGGCATGCGCTGCGCCGCCGAACGGGCAGACAACGGCTTGCTGCAGGCACGGCACTTTCAGTAACCGCTCGAACCCTGGGCAGGACACGTCAGCCGCCGGGGTTCACCTCGGCGTCGGACCGGCAGGCTCGGCGCTGGCGCTGGTAGGCCTTCGGTAGGAGTCCCCAACGTAGATCTCCTGAGTCAAGGGCCACGCTCCAGAAGGCGAGGGGCGCCCCCAATCGGTCGAGCAGATGGAGCACGGCCGCAGGCGCGAGTCCACATTCACGCACGATCCGATCCATCTCGGCGCACCCATGACCGGCCGAGGAGCCCGTGTGCGCTGCGAGGCAGAGTGAGGCTAGTCGTAGGGTCGGGTCGTCGGCGCCCGCGCAGACGCCTCTTGCCACACGCAGCGCCAGTCAGCGGCTCTCCTGCGGTCCGGACGCGCGGGGCGCTGGACAAACAGCGCGCCGTCGAGGATCTGGGCGACCACCGCTCTGCCGGCAGGGGCCCGGGGCGGCCGGCGCCCTGTGGAGCCACCGGATCTGCTCCAGTTCGCTCCATGGGAGCGGGTTACGGTCGAGGCGAAGACTGCGCAGGACCCCGGTCGGCAGTCGGACCTCACCCTCGGAGTCCATGCGCAAGGCGCATTGCACGGCGAGTAGCCGGGCCGCAGCCCCGGTGTGACTCGGCAGGGCTGCGGCCAAGTAGCTGAGCATCTCCCGCACCTGGATCTGGTCGCCCGGCCCGTCAGGCCGTCGTTTACGGCGCCGCGAGGTGCCGTCTGGTGGCGTCACAGCCGCACGCAGGAAAGTTTCCGGAACCACGGCGGCCTGTGTCGTCGCCGAGGCGCAGGCCGTACAGGCATCGGCAAGCCGCCAGAGCCGCCCGCCCCGCTCACGGGCGAGAAGTAGACGGATGGGGCCGGCGCAGCCGCGGTGGCGGGGGTGCCAACGGCAGCCTCGTTCGTGGCACTGGCAGGTGCGCAAGTGTGACGGCGATGCGTTACGCCGGGCGTGGCCAGCCAGGTGTTCGAGTGCTGCGGTGCGTGCGGATACGGCAGTGCGCGGCGCGCCTCGGTGGCCGCACTGCTGACACACGAGCTGCGGTCCCGCCGGATCCGGGCCGCAGCTCCACAGTCCAGCGCACCTGCGCGTTTTCTGTCTGGGCGACATGGACCTCCAGGACCGCCCGCTGCGGATCCTGCTCACCGAGATCGGCGAACGCGCCGACGGGGACGGGCCGTCGGTGACGGCCCGGATGCACCGCGAGGCGCTCGACTACTTCGCGCGCGAGGACGCGGCGATCGAGCGGGAGAAGGAGTCGCTGGCCGTCCGGCACGCCGACGATCCGGCCGCGGCGGGCCGGCCGGCCGTCGTCCTGCACCAGGTCTACTTCCCGAGGGGGCACCCCGCGGAACTCGGCCTGTTCGTGCTGAACAACGACTTCCCGGCCCCGGTCCGGTACCCCGGCGACACCTACCCCTCCGTCCTGCACGGCTACTGGGCCCTGTCCGTGGCCGCGGAGGCCGACCGCGTCGCCGTCCGTGACGCCCCCACCCCCGCCGAGGCCATGAACTCGGCGGCCGGGCCGGGCGCCGCGACGACTGGCCGGACCTGCGCCTCGCCGTCATGGCCGGGCTGCTGCGGGCCAAGGTCACCCAGCACCCCGAGCCGGCCGAGATCCTGCTCGGCACCGGGGACGCGACGATCAGCTGCACCGGCTACGCGGAGTCCCCGTACTGGCGGGACGCCCGTGCGGGCCGGGGCCGCAACTGGACGGGCCGGCTGCTGGAGCTGATCCGCGCCGAACTGCTGGCCGAGCGGGTCAGTTGGCCCACGGCGGGGTGATGCGGGTGCCGTCGGCCAGCTCCGCCTCCAGGCCGATGGACGTGGTGACCCAGGAGATCGCGGTGTGACCGGTCGGGTTCTCGATGGCCAGGGTGGAGCCCGGGTTGACGATCAGCGTGTCGCCGGCCGTGATCCGCTCGGTGCGGTCGTCGAGGGTGACGAGCAGTTCGCCGATGAGCAGGTGGAAGATCTCCTCCCGGTTGACGGTGTGGGCCGGTGCCTTCGTGCCGGCGGGGATCTCGCCGCGCCAGGCGCAGAGTTCCTTGCTGCCGGTCAGCGGGGTGGCGTACGAGACGAAACGGGCGCCGTGGATCTCGTGGGTCACGGCGTCGGACGGGCGGATGACGGGCATGGTGCCTCCTGCTCGGCGATTCCGAAAATGGTCAAGCTGCTTGACTATATGCCCCATGGTCAAGCAGCTTGACCAATTCGTCAAGGGTGTTTCAATGCAGGCGTGCAGAACTCCGAAGCCCTCGCCCTGGCCGCCGCCCTCCTCGCCGCCGCGGGTGACCTGACGCGGCACATCAACGACGGTGTCGTCGCCCGTGGATTCGACGTGCGGCCCGCCCATGGCTTCGCCTTCACCCGGCTCGCCCCGGACGGCGCGACGGTGACCGAGCTGGCCGTCCATCTCGGGGTCACCAAGCAGGCCGCCAGTCAGCTCGTCGACGAACTGGTGCGCAAGGGGTACGTCGAGCGGCGGGCGCATCCCGACGACGCGCGGGCTCGACTGGTCGTGCTCACCGCGCGGGGCTGGGAGTGCACGCGGGCCGCGGAGGAGGCGGCCGCCGAGGCGGTGCGGGCGTGGAGCGATGTGATCGGGGAGGCTGAGGTGCGCGTGTTGGGCGACCGGTTGGGGCGGATCGCGCCCTACGGTCCGATCAGGCCTTCCTGGTGACGGGATGTCAGGGATCCCGCTGTCCTCGGCTATCACTGGAAGTTTTTACTGACGCGTAACTTCACAGTTCAGCTACTCGTCCGTAACTTGATGAGTGAACAGCACCTCGTGATCCGGATCACAGGGCGTAAGGCCATCGCACCTCCCCTTGAGCCGCAAGGAGATCACACGATGCTGCCCTGGAAGCGCGTGCTCAGGCCTCTGGCCGCACTGCTCCTGGCCGCCGCCGCGGTCACCGTCCCGATCAGCGCCGCCCATGCCGAATCCGCCGCCGAGACCACGTCGAGCGGCTGGAACGACTTCTCCTGCAAGCCGTCCGCCGCCCACCCCCGCCCCGTGGTCCTCGTCCACGGCACCCTCGCCAACTCCGTCGACAATTGGCTGGTCCTCGCCCCGTACCTGGAGGACCGCGGCTACTGCGTCTTCTCCCTCGACTACGGTCAGCTGCCGGGAGTCCCCTTCTTCCACGCCCTCGGCCCCATCGACAAGTCGGCCGCGCAGCTCTCCGCCTATGTCGACAAGGTGCTCGCCGCGACCGGCGCCGCCGAGGCCGACCTCGTCGGCCACTCGCAGGGCGGCATGATGCCCCGCTACTACCTCAAGTTCCTCGGCGGCGCCGCCAAGGTGAACGCCCTCGTCGGCATCGCGCCCAACAGCCACGGCACCACCCTCAGCGGGCTGACCAAGCTGCTGCCGTTCTTCCCCGGCGCCGAGGACCTCCTCGACGCCGCCACCCCCGCCCTCGCCCAGCAGATCGCCGGCTCCGACTTCATGACCACCCTCAACGCCGGCGGCGACACCGTCCCCGGCGTCCGCTACACCGTCATCGCCACCAAGTACGACGAGGTGGTGACGCCGTACCGGACACAGTTCCTGAGCGGTGCGAACGTCAAGAACGTCCTCATCCAGGACCTGTGCCCGCTCGACCTGTCCGAGCACGCGCTGCTCGGGCTGATGGACCGGATCGCCTTCCACGAGGTGGCCAACGCGCTCGACCCGGCCCGTGCCACCCCCACCACCTGCGCGTCCGCGCTGAGCTGACGGAGGGGGTTTCGCCGGGGCCTGTCCGGCCTGAGCCGCCGGTCAGGCCCCGGAGTCCAAGGTGCGCGCAGGGTCAGCGGCCGCGGTGGCCGCCGCCCGTCGCGCGCCGCCGCACCGACGCGAACAGCAGCGCCGAGCCCAGCGCCAGGACGGCCGCGCCGCCCGTCGCGAGATACTGGGTGCTGCTGTCGCCACCGGTCTCGGCGAGGTCCGTGCCCGAATCCGAGCCGGTGTCAGCCGCGCCCGCGCCCGCCCCCGCCGCCTTCGGGGCGTTGGCCGAGGTCGTCGTGGAGTCGTCCGTGGACCCGTCCGTGGGGCCGGTCGTGGGATCGGTGGTGGGGTCGGTCGTCGTCGTGGCGTCGTCGTCCCCGTGGCCGCCGTGCTCGATCGTCGACTGGTCCGCACCGTCCTCGATCTGCTCCTCGGACGGCGCGGAGGTTTCCGGCGCGGCACCCGAGCCCGAGTTCGAACCCGAGCCCCCTGCCGCGGCGCCGCCGAACGTGACGTCCGAGCAGGAGTAGAACGCCTCCGGGCTGTCCGAGCGCTGCCAGACCGCGTACAGCAGCTGCCGGCCCGAGCGCTCGGGAAGCGTGCCGGAGAACGTGTAGAAACCGCCCGACGCGACCGGGTCGGTGGCCGTCGCCACCGGGTGCTCCAGATCCAGGTCGGACCAGGCCGGCGGCTGCGCCGGGTCGTAACCGGCCTTGGTGAGGTACACCTTGAAGGTGCCCTTGTGCGGCGCGGTCACGCGGTACTTGAAGGTGTACGAGCCGGCGCCCACGCTCGTCGCCGGCCAGTCGGCGCGGGCCAGGTCGAGGCCCTTGAACTCCTCGTTGTTCGCGCTGCACAGCTTGCCGTCCGGGATCAGCTCCAGGTGGCGGCCGTTCGCGTCGCCGATCCGGATGCCGTTCCAGTCGTACAGCGCCTGAGTGCCGCCGGCCGCGACCGCCGCCCGGCACGCGTCCGACTTCGGGCTCTCGGGGCCCTCCGCGTAGCACTGCGAGACCCGGCTGACCGGGTCGCCCATCGAGCCGTGCGCGGCCGCCGGCGTGGCGGACAGCGAGGTCAGGGCCAGCGGGGTCAGCCCGAGGGCGGCGACGGCGGCGGCCTTGCGGCGTGCGGGCATGGGGGATCTCCTCGGAACCGGGACCAGGGGCGTCTGTGAGCGGCGCGCTGATGTGTGCCGGAACCAAGGAACCCTGAAAACGGCTGCTGGAGGAGGTCCGAAGCGATCTTTAGGGTGGGCTTAAGGAAGCGCTGAGACTGAGATCAGGTAGGTGACGTGCAGTCATGGAGCATGAGCAGATCCGGCCCGCCACGGCGGCCGACGTACCGGCCGTGAAGGCCGTGACGGATGCCGCCTACCGGCCCTACATCGAGCGCATCGGCATCGCGCCGCAGCCCATGGAGGCGGACCACGCGGCGAACGTGGCCGCGGGGAAGGTGTTCGTGACCGGCGATCCCGTCACGGGTCTGGTGGTGGTCGAGGAGTTTCCGGACCACCTGTTCCTGGACAGCATCGCCGTCCACCCCGACGCCCACGGCAGGGGCGTCGGACGGCGGCTGCTCGCCTTCGTGGACGCACACGCGCGTGCGCTCGGCCTGGCCGAGGTCAGGCTCTGCACCAACGTGCTGATGTGGGAGAACCAGAAGATCTACCCGAGGTACGGCTACGAGGTCGTCGGGCGTCGGGTCGACGGCCCGTACGACCGCATCCACTACCGCAAGCGGCTGAGCTGACTCGGGCGGCGGTCAGCCGTCCGGCCACCAGGTGCGGGCGATGTCCTTGCGCACCTCGGGGCGGCCGGCCGGGCGGTCGTCCGTCTCTTCGCGGACCCGGCGGGCGTCCGACTTCTTCAGGGGCTTCTGCACAGTAGTGCGGCGCATGACTGCCTCCTTCAGGGACCACCGCGTTCCGCGTTCTCACGGAGGCAGACCCTTTCGGGGAGAGTTCCTCATCGCCCCGTGCTCTGTCAGTGGCGGCTGTCACGATTCGAGTGTCAGTGGTGGGTGTCACTCTTGGGCACATGAGTGGAAACAGTGACGAAGCGACCGCGGCACGTGTCGACTGGGACGCGGCGGCGGCCGCCTTCGACGAGGAGCCGGACCACGGCCTGCGCGACCCCGACGTACGCGCCGCCTGGGCGGAGCGGCTGCGCACCTGGCTGCCCCGGCGCGCCGGTGACCTCCTCGACCTGGGCTGCGGCACCGGCAGCCTGTCAGTGCTCGCGGCCGAGCAGGGACACCGGGTCACCGGGGTCGACCTCTCCCCGGCCATGATCGGCCTGGCTCGCGCCAAGCTCGCCGGGCGGGACGCGGCGTTCCTGGTCGGCGACGCGGCGGCGCCGCCGGTCGGCGAGCAGCGCTTCGACATCCTGCTCGTACGGCATGTGCTGTGGACCCTGCCCGACCCCGCCCGCGTGCTGCGGCACTGGCGCGGCCTGCTGCGGCCCGGAGGGCGGCTCGTGCTGGTCGAGGGCGTATGGGGGAGTGTCGCACCGGTCGGCATACCGGCGGAGCGGCTCGTCGCGCTCCTGGCCCCGCTCACCGCCGACCCGCACGTGGAGCGCCTCTCGGACGACACGCGGCTGTGGGGCGGGGCCGTGACGGACGAGCGGTACGCGGTCGTGGCGACGGTCTGAGCGGAGCCCTACGCCAGCAGTGACTCCAGGCCGCCCGCCACGGTCGCGAACGCCTCCAGCTCGTCGAGGGCGGTCACCGCGGCGGCCGCGGCCTCGGGGTCGCGCTCCGCCAGCCCGCTCTCCGCGAACTCGTCCTCGTCCAGCCGGCGGATGTCCGTGCCGTCGGCGGAGCGCCACAGGTCGAGGTCCAGGTCCTCGACGACCAGCTCGGTGCCGGAGAGCGTCGCCGGCCGGGTGACATCGCAGTACCAGCCCTTCAGCGCGCCGGACCCGGCCCGGACCTCCTTCACCGCGTACCAGCGGTCCCGCCAGTAGTACTCGGTGAAGACATCGCCGGGCTCGAACCGTACGAAGCCGAAGTCGCGTGCGTCGTCACCCGCCCACGGGGCGCGTACGGCGATCCGCGTGCCGTCGTCGGACAGCAGCTCGGCGCTGTAGCGGATCTTCGTCCGGCCGCCCTTGACCAGCACGACGTCCACCGGGTGCCCCGGGTCAGCCGAGTTCGCGGACATACCGCACCTCCGATGCGTGGATCTCGTAGCCGAACCACTTGTTGATCGCGAGCATCGGCCCGTTGTCCGCGTCGTTGCCCGTGTGTGCCTCCGTGTACCCCGCCGCGCGGGCGCGGTGCAGGGAGGCGTTCTTGACGAGTTTCGCCAGGCCCCGGCCGCGGAAGGCGCGGACGGTACCGGTCATGCCCGTGGCGTAGCGGCGGGCGCCGTCGGTGTGGGCCAGGCTGAAGGCGACCGGCCGGCCGTCGGCCACCGCGACCGAGGTCAGCTCCCGGTCCAGCAGCGGGTGCCGCCAGTTCTCCGCCAGCCAGGCCTCGTAGTCGGTGAACTCGGCGCCGATGTCGCTCGGCTCGTCGGACACCGTCTCCGCGTCCAGCGCGAACAGCGGGCGCGGGTCGTCCTCGAAGTCCGCCGCCGTACGCAGCTCGACGCCGGGCGGCGGAGCCTGGAGCGGGGGCAGCGCGGCGTGCGCCAGGTCCAGTACGAGGAAGTGGGACGAGCGGCTCGCCCGGTAGCCGTGACGCTCGGCGAAGGCCCGGTTGCCGGGCTCGTCCAGCACCCAGGCGAACAGCTTCGTGGCCCCGTGGGCCGCCAGGTGCTCCTCGGCCGTGCGCATCAGCAGCGTGCCCGCGCCCCGGCCGGTGCGCGCCGGGTCGACGTACACGTTGAGGAAGGCCTGGCCGGGCTCCGGGCTGTCGTGGGCGAGCCCGATCTGCGCCGTGCCGACGATCTCGCCGTCCTCCAGCGCGACGAGCTTGCGGTGGTGGGCGTCCGGGTGGGACCGGGACAGGTCGTGGAGCACGGACTCCGGGCTGAAGAACACGTAGGGCAGGGCGAGATGGCGGACCCGGACGTATCTCTCGATGTCGCTGGTCGCGTCGGGGCGCAGATCGCGCACGGTGACGGTCATGTGAGCGCACGCTACGGCGAGTGGGGTCCCCGTGCCCCTCATTTTCCGCCGGGTACGGGACAATCGGGCCGTGACGTTGAAGATCGACATCGATGAGAGCGCCGCGCCGTACGAGCAGGTGCGGGCGCAGATCGCGGAGCAGGCCCGGTCGGGGGTGCTGCCGGTCGGGTACCGGCTGCCCACGGTGCGGGGGCTCGCCGAGTCGCTGGGCCTCGCGGCGAACACCGTCGCCAAGGCGTACCGGGCGCTGGAGACCGACGGCGTGATCGAGACCCGGGGCCGCAACGGCACGTTCGTGGCGGCCGCGGGGTCGGCGGCGGAACGGGAGGCGGCGGGCGCGGCGCAAGCGTACGCCGAGCGGGTGGTGCGGCTCGGGCTCAGCGAGCAGGCGGCGTCGGCCGCGGTGCGGGACGCGCTGCGGGCGGCGTACGGCGGGTGACTCAGCGGCGTGACGCGAGCGCCCTCGGTGTCCGGGTCACCGTCAGCCCCGCTCGTTCCGCCGTTCTGCCGAAGAGGGCCGCGTCGCCCACCGCCGCGCCGCCGGGGTCGTTGTTGAAGTACGCGTAGACGTCCTCGCCACGCGTCCAGGTCGTCGCGACGCGGTCGATCCAGGTCTCCAGGGCGTGCTGGCCGTAGCGCGGCCACGGCTGGGCGCGGCCCTCGTGGAAGCGGACGTAGCCGAAGCCGGCGGTCCGCCACAGCGGTGTGGCCGGGCGGGCCAGGACGTCGGCCCAGCACAGGGCCGCGCCCCGGGCCTCCAGGACCCGCCGGACCGCCGGCGTCCACCAGGACGGGTGGCGCGGCTCGACGGCGACCCGGGTCCGCGGCGGGAAGGCGGACAGGCAGGCGTCCAGCAGCTCGGGGTCGGCGCGCAGGGTCGGGGGGAGCTGGAGGAGGACCGGGCCGAGGCGGGCCCCCAGGCCGGCCGCGTGGGTCATGAGGCGGTGGACCGGTTCCTCGGGGTCGCGCAGCCGTTTGATGTGGGTCAGATAGCGGCTGGCCTTGACCGCGACCACGAAGTCCGCCGGGACCCGACCGGCCCAGGACGCGAACGTCTCCCGGGACGGCAGCCGGTAGAAGGCGTTGTTGATCTCGACGGTGGCGAAATGCTCGGCGTACTCCTCCAGCCACCGCCGCACGGGTACGTCGGCCGGGTACAGGACCTCACGCCAGTCCTTGTACTGCCAGCCCGACGTGCCGACATACAGGGTCATACCTCCATGGAACCACTACAGGTACAGGCCCGCGTCCGCCCCGCCGCGCGGTTCCGGCACCGACGTCGGCGATGTGCCCCGGCGCAGCGCGTACAGCTCCGCGAGCGTCGCGCCCTCGCGGCCGACGCCCTCCTCGGTGCCGAGCCAGTCGACCGCCTCCCGGCGGGTCAGCGCGCCCACCTCGATCCGGGCGAGACAGCGCCCGGGACGGACCACGGCCGGGTGCAGACGCTCCAGGTCCTCGTTGGTGGTGACGCCCACCAGGACGTTGCGGCCCTGGCCGAGCAGGCCGTCGGTGAGGTTCAGCAGCCGGGACAGCGCCTGGCCCGCCGTGTGCTTGGCCTCGCCGCGGATCAGTTCGTCGCAGTCCTCCAGGAGCAGCAGCCGCCAGCGGCCCTTGCCCGTGGAGTCCTCCTCGCCGATCGCGATGTCCATCAGATAGCCGACGTCGGAGAAGAGCCGCTCCGGGTCCAGCACACAGTCCACCTGGCACCACTCCCGCCAGGAACGGGCCAGCGTGCGCAGCGCCGAGGTCTTGCCGGTGCCGGGCGGGCCGTGCAGCAGGAGCAGCCGGCCGGCGATGTCCTCGGGGGTGGTGCCCATCAGGCGGTCCATCGCCTCGGCCACGGGCGCCGTGTAGTTGGGGCGGACCTCCTCCCACGTACCCGCGGAGATCTGCCGGGTCGTGCGGTGCGGGCCGCGCCGCGGGGAGACGTACCAGAAGCCCATCGTCACGTTCTCCGGCTGGGGTTCGGGCTCGTCGGCCGCGCCGTCGGTCGCCTCGTTCAGCACCTGCGCGGCGAGTTCGGCGGTGGTCGCGGTGACCGTGACGTCGGCGCCGCGGTTCCAGCGGGAGATCAGCAGGGTCCAGCCGTCGCCCTCGGCCAGGGTCGCGCTGCGGTCGTCGTCACGGGCGACGCGCAGCACACGGGCATGGGGCGGCAGCAGGGTCGCGCCGGAGCGGACGCGGTCGATGTTCGCCGCGTGCGAGTACGGCTGCTCGCCCGTCGCGAAGCGGCCGAGGAACAGCGCGTCGACGACGTCGGACGGGGAGTCGGAGTCGTCGACGTTGAGCCGGATCGGCAGAGCGTCGTGTGGGAGCGCAGACATGCCGCCATGATCCGGCACAAGGACGTCGTCTGCACCCGGTTTCCGCAGTGCGCGTGGTGTGTCGCGGGTGTCCGGTAGGTCCGGCCTGTCGCGAGCGGCCCCGGCGGAGTCCTCCGCCGGGGCCGCTCGTCGGGCAGTCGCTCAGCCGAGGGCGTCGACCGCCCTGCGCCGCAGCCGCCGTGTCCTGCGCACCGCCGCGTACCCCTTCGTCAGCACCCGGTCCCGGGCGAAGACACGGCCGACGGCGTGGCCGTCGAGGAGCTGTTCGAACTCCTCGGCGCCCGTGCCGCGCCGCACGGTCACCCGCCGCAGGGCGTACGGCCCTTGGGCGCGCCGCGCGAGGGAGTTGCCCACGGCCAGCGCCTGGGCGAACCCGTTCTCGCGCACCGCCGTGCGCACCCGGCGGCTGGAGTAGCCGTACGGGTAGGCGAACGACACGGGCAGGGCGCCCAGTTCGCCGGCCACGATGTCCCGGCAGCGGACCAGCTCGGCGCGCAGAGCCGCGTCGTCGAGCTGGTCGAGCTGCGGATGGGTGTGGCTGTGGCCGCCGATCTCCACACCGGCCTCCGCCAGCCGGCGCACCTGCGGCCAGTCCAGCATGGTGTCGAGGCCGCCGCCGGTGTCGTACGCGCCCCGGATCCAGCCGGTGGAGACGAACAGCGTGGCCGGGAAGCCGTGCTTCGCCAGCGCCGGGAGGGCGTGCCGGTGCACGCCCTCGTAGCCGTCGTCGAAGGTGATCAGCACCGGCCGGCCGGGCAGTGGCCGGCCCGCCCGCCAGCGGGCCGCGAGATCGGCCGTGGTGAGCGGGGTGAGGCCCCGGTCCGCGATCACCGTCATCTGCTCGGCGAACGCCTCGGGTGTGACCGACAGGGCCCGGGTGGCGTCGTTCGGTGCGGCGGCGACCGCGTGGTACATGAGGATCGGCACGCGGGCCCGCGTCATGCGGCGTCCTCCCGTTCCGCCTCCCGTACGGCCCCGATCCGTACGACCTCGAACGTCGTCCCGGCCCGGCGCGCCCGCAGGCTGCCGACCACGTACCCGCCGGCCGCCGTCAGCACCCCGGCGACGATCGCGCCCGCCCGCCGGGCCCCGCCGGGCCGGGCCAGCAGCTGGTCGCGCAGACCGCGCGCCACACCGGCCGGCAGCACCCGGGTGGCGTACCGGCGTTCGGACTCCAGCCCCTTCTCGGTGCCGACGCTGCGCGCGACGAGCGCCTTGGACAGGCCCTCGGCGTAGGTGCGGGTGCGGAAGTAGCCGAAGTGCTCGCGCGCCTCGGGCACCTTGTGGTGGATCACCGCGCGGTCGTCCATCAGCAGGATCGCGTCGGGTCTCGCGCGGGTGAGCCGGATGCACAGATCCGTCTCCTCGCCGCCCATCGGACGTTTGTTGCCGTCGCGTCCGATGCCGGTGGCGAAGCCGCCCACGACGTCGAACGCGGTGCGCCGGAAGGAGGCGTTGCCGCCGAGGATGTTGCGGACCCGCACCCGGCCGGGCGGCAGGCCCCGGTAGGAGCAGCCCACCACCCAGTCGAACTCCTCGGGGAACCAGTCGGGCCGCCGGCCCGAGGACCACACCGGCACGGCCCGGCCGCCGACGGCCAGCACCCTGGGGTCGGAGTAGGGGTCGGCGAAGCGCCGCAGCCAGTCCCGCTCGGCCACGGCGTCGTCGTCGAGGAAGGCGATGACCTCGCCGCAGGAGGCGGCGATGCCGGTGTTGCGGCCGGCCGACAGCCCGCGCGGGCCCGCGTTGGGCAGCACCCGTACGCCGTCGTCCTCCTTGTACTCCCTGGCCAGCCGGTCCTGGAGCGTCGGGTTGTGGTCGACGACCAGCAGGGTCTCCAGGGCCGGGTGGGTCTGGGCGTGCACCGAGGCGACCGCCGCGAGGATGTCCTCCCAGCGGTCCTCGGTGTACACGCAGATGACGACGGAGACGCCCAGCGTGCTCAAGACACCTCTCCCCGGACCGAGTCGAGCATCGGGGAGCGCCGGCCCACCCGGCGCAGCGCACGCCGGTTGGACCGCTCCTTGAGGATCACCCGCAGCACACGCAGCCCGTCGCGGACGGCGCGCAGGTTGCTGACGCCGTGGATGCGCAGGTACTCGTGGCTGGGGATCTCCTGCACCTTCAGGCCGGCCTTGACGACCCTGATGTTCATCAGGGTCTCGACCTCGAAGCCCGTGCAGTCCAGCTCGATCTTGTCCAGGCAGTGCCGCCAGAACGCGTTGTAGCCGTAGCACAGGTCGGTGTAGCGGGCGCCGAACTTGCGGTTGACGATGCCGCACAGCACCCGGTTGCCCAGCCAGCGGATGAAGGTCATGTCGTCGGTGCCGCCGCCGTTGGCGAAGCGGGAGCCCTTGGCGAAGTCCGCGCCGGAGACCAGGGCGGACACGTACGACACGATCTCGTTGCCGTCGGCCGAGCCGTCCGCGTCGACCATCACGATGATGTCGCCGCTGCACGCCTCGAAGCCGGTGATCAGGGCGTCCCCCTTGCCACGCCCCTGCTGTCCGACCACCTTGACGCCGGGCCACAGGTCCCGGGCCACCTCGACGGTGTTGTCGGTGGAGTTGCCGTCGACCAGGACCACTTCGTGGATCCAGTCCGGCAGGGTCTTGAAGACGTACGGAAGGTTCTCGGCCTCGTTCATCGCGGGGATGACCACGCTCACCGGCGGCGCGATGGCCAGGTGAGAGGAGATGGGCCGGTACTTGCCGACCGTCGACGGAGCCTGGAGATCCTGGCCCGATGTCGCCGGCTGAAGAACGGAACTCATGAGTCTGGTCCCTCTCGTCCGGTGGGCCGCCCGCCCCTGGGCGGCCCGGATCCACGTCCGGTTCGAAAGGGGGGTTGTTTTCCCACCCACGGCCGCACGGCACGACGGAACCCCTCTCCGCCGCAGCACGGCACGGCATGACGGAGTACCCCTCCGCGCACACCGGGTGAGCTGGCAAAGCTGACCGGCCGCCCGACATCGGCGGCCGACCGCGCGGCACGGCCCGGTCACCAGTGCGGTCACCGAGCACGGCACCCCCCTACCGCGCCCCGCCCCGAGCACCGTCGCGGTCCTTGAGCCCTCCCCTTGAGCCGCTTGCTGACGGGCCGGTGCGGGTGAGATGTATGACGGTATTGATGATTACGCCCGGATGGCAAGACCTGGAACGAGCCCTCACCTTTTTGTTCGTTTGACCGTTACACAACGGCTCGTCCCGTAACGAGGAACGCGGAACACCGGAGCACGGCGGAGATTCGGGGGCACGGTCCGGACACAAATGGTCCCCGGAGGCGGTGGGGCGCCTCCGGGGACCGGGGTGACTCAGAGCCGTCCGGACGGCCCTGGGGTCAGGGTGCGAGTCTCGGTGAGCGGTTCACCGAGAGACGGAACGGTTCACGGTACGAGCTTCAGCAGCCGGTTCGGGGAGCCGGTGCCCGCGCTGGTGACGACGCCGGTGGTCGCGCCGCCCGTGAGCGCCGTGGAGACCTGCGCCGGGGTGGCCGAGGTGTGGCTCGCCAGATAGACCGCGGCCGCGCCCGCGACGTGCGGGGTCGCCATCGACGTACCGGAGATGGTGTTGGTCGCGGTGTCGCTGGTGTACCAGCCGGCCGTGATGGAGGAGCCGGGGGCGAAGATGTCCAGCACCGAGCCGTAGTTCGAGTAGCTGGCCCGGGCGTCGGCGCTGGTGGTGGCGCCGACCGTGATCGCGGTGGAGACGCGGGCCGGGGAGTACGAGGACGCGTTGGCGCTGCTGTTTCCGGCCGCGACCGCGTAGGTCACACCGCTGGCTATGGAGTTGGCGACCGCCGTGTCCAGCGAGGTGGAGGCGGAGCCGCCGAGGGACATGTTGGCGACCGAGGGGCCGGAGTGGTTCGCCGTCACCCAGTCGATGCCCGCGATCACGCCCGCCGTGGTGCCGGAGCCGCTGTTGTTGAGCACCCGGACGGCCACGACCTTCGCCTTCTTGGCCACGCCGTAGGTGGAGCCCGCGATCGTGGTGGCCACGTGGGTGCCGTGGCCGTTGCCGTCGGAGGCGGTGGTGTCGCCGTCGACGGCGTCGTAGCCGTAGGAGGCGCGGCCGCTGATCTGGGAGTGGGTGATGCGCACGCCGGTGTCGATGACGTACGCCGTGACACCGCCGCCGGCCGTGTCCGGGTAGGTGTACGTGCCGGACAGCGGGAGCGCGGCCTGGTCGATGCGGTCCAGGCCCCAGGGGGCGCTGGACTGGGTGGTGTCGGCCAGGTGGACCGTCTGGTTCTGCTCGACCGTGGCCACCGCCGGGTCGGCGGCGAGTCTGCGCGCCTCGGCGGCGGAGAGGGTGGCCGAGTAGCCGTTCAGCACGGTGCCGAACGTCTTCTTGACCGTGCCGCCGTACTCCTTGATGAGGTCCTTGCCCGTGGCCGAGGACGCCCGGAAGCCGGCCTGGGACTTCAGGGTGACGATGTAACTGTCCTTCACGGCGGTGGGGGAGTTCGCCGCGAGGACCCTGCCCTCGGCCGGGGCGGCCTGGGCCGGGAGAGCGGTGAGCCCGCCGACGAGGGCGGCGGCCGCCAAGGTGGTGACGGCGGCCGTGCGGGCCTTGTTGCTACGCAGGTGTGCCATTACGAGGGAGTCCTCCTCTAGGCGGCGCGCGCCTGGGTGGGGCGCACGACTGTGGGGGGTGCGCGCGGGGCGCACAGCCTCGAACGTCGCGTTCCGCTCTCGGCCGGGGTAAAGCCTGCGTCATCTACGGGCGTAGCGAAAGGGAGTTGAGGGGGCGTCAACATGATTGACATGAGCACGTAACAAAGTGAACGCGAAGCGCTCGTGAACGATCTGGAGGGCGCCAGAAAAGTCTTGGCATGGACACTTCCGGTCAACACGCGTAGTTGCTACCACGGTTGTGGCAGAGATCCTGCTAAAGGGAGGTTCCATGAGACGTTCCCGACTTGTCGTATTCGTCAGCTCACTCCTCCTCGCCGTGGGCACAGCCCTCACCGGGGCGAGTGCGGCCCAGGCGTCCCCGTCCCCCCTCGCCGCGGCCGGCGGCTACGTGGCGCTCGGCGACTCCTACTCCTCCGGAGTCGGCGCCGGCGGCTACCTCAGCTCCAGCGGCACCTGCAAGCGCAGCACCAAGGCGTACCCGTACCTGTGGAACGCCGCCCACGCCCCCGCCTCGTTCACCTTCGCCGCCTGCTCGGGCGCCCGGACGGACGACGTCCTGGCGAGCCAGCTCGGCGGCCTCAACTCCTCCACCGGCCTCGTCTCGATCACCGTCGGCGGCAACGACGCCGGCTTCGCCGACGTCATGACCACCTGCGTCACCGGCTCCGACAGCACCTGCCTGAACCGCATCAACACGGCGAAGGCGTACGTCGACTCCACACTCCCCGGCAAGCTCGACACCGTCTACTCGGCGATCCGCTCCAAGGCGCCGAACGCCCGCGTCGTCGTCATCGGCTACCCCCGCTTCTACAAGCTCGGCACGGTCTGCCTGGGCCTGTCCGAGACCAAGCGCGCCGCCATCAACAACGCGGCGGACTACCTCGACACCGCCCTCGCCAAGCGCGCCGCCGCCCACGGCTACGTGTTCGGCGACGTCCGCACCACCTTCGCCGGCCACGAGATCTGCTCCGGCAGCTCCTGGCTGCACAGCCTCAACTGGCTGAGCATCGGCGACTCCTACCACCCGACCGCGTCCGGTCAGTCGGGTGGCTATCTGCCGGTCCTCAACAGCGCGGCCTGAGCCGTCACTGGGAGGGCGAAGGCGAGGGGGAGGCTCCGCCCGGCGGGGCCTCCGTCTCACAGGTGACCGAGAACGGCACGTACTGGGACGTCGCCTTCACCGGGTCCCGCACCTCGACACCGATCGCGTTGCGGTACGTCCCGCTCTCGGCGTACGTCGACACGATCACCTTGTCCTGCTTCGACTTCCCGCCCCCCGACGGGAAGTCGAGCGTCTTCCAGGTCTGCCCCGACAGCTGACCGTCCTTCGACACCCAGCGGTAGGACACCTGCGCGGGCAGCACGCCCACCGTGATCGTCGCCGTGAACGCGGGCGCGGAGGCGTCCGGCGGCGGACAGGAACCGGTGTAGTCCGTGTTGCTGCCGGTGACGGTCACCGCCACGGTCTGCCGCGGAGCGCTGCTGGAGGCGCTCGGACTCGGGCTCGGGCTCGGACTCGCCGGCTCGGAGGGCGCCTCGCTGGTCTCCTGCTGCGCCGACGGCGAACTCAGGCCCTCGGTCCGGCTGTTGGTGACCCCTCCGGTGCCGCCTCCGTCGTCCGTCCCGCCGTCCCGGTTCAGCAGCCCGTACGTCAGCCCGGCCACCGCCAGCGCGAGCGCGGCCACACCGGCCACGAGCACGACCCCGGCCCGGCGGTTGCGCTCCGGCTCCGCCGTCGCGGTCGTGTGCGCGTTCGCGTTCGTCCACGGCGGGCCTCCGACCGGGGGCACCGGCGTGGCCGGCGTCGTATCCCGGCGGGCCGGCCCGGCGGGGCTCGCGACCGTCGGCGGATACGGCGTGGGCGGATACGGCGCGTACGGCGCCGAACGGGACGTGTCCCCACGCGGGCTGCCGCCCGCGGCCACCAGCCGCAGATCCTGCTCGGCCCGGTCGGCCGGCAGCCGCTCGGCCGGGTCCTTGCGCAGCAGACCCTCGATCACCGGCGCCAGCGGCCCCGCCCGGAGCGGGGGCGGCAGCTCCTCGTCGACGATCGCGCGCAGCGTGCTCAACGGGGTGTCGTGCCGGAAGGGCGAGTTGCCCTCGACCGCCGCGTACAGCAGCACGCCCAGCGACCACAGATCCGACTCGGGCCCCGGTGTGCGCCCCAGCGCGCGCTCCGGCGCGAGGAACTCCGGCGAGCCGATGACCTCGCCGGTCATGGTCAGCGCGGAGGTGCCCTCGACCGTGGCGATACCGAAGTCGGTCAGCACCACCCGGCCGTCGTTCGACATCAGCACGTTGGCCGGCTTCACGTCGCGGTGCAGCACCCCGGCCTCGTGGGCCGCCCGCAGCGCGGAGAGCACCTCGGCGCCGATGTGCGCGGCGCGGGCCGGCTCCAGCGGACCCTCGGCGTCCAGCAGGTCGGCGAGGGAGACCCCGCGCACCAGCTCCATGACGATCCACGGCCGCCCGTCCTCCATGGCCACGTCGTACACCGTGACCACGTTCCGGTTGGCGACCCGGGCCGCGGCCCAGGCCTCGCGCTCCAGCCGCGCGTACATCCGCTCGATGTCGGAGGCGGGCAGCCCCGCCGGGGCGCGCACCTCCTTGACCGCCACCTCGCGGTGCAGCACCTCGTCCCGAGCCCGCCACACCGTGCCCATGCCGCCCTCGCCGAGCGGGGTCAGGAGCCGGTAGCGGCCCGCGATCAGCCGCTCACCGCCCGGTTCTTCGGACACCGCGTCCCCCATTCGCACATCGCATCCGGGCGAAAACCTCCGCAACCACACAAACGTAGCTCAGCCCAGTACGGATGTTGCCCCCTTGAGCACCAGTCCGGCCCCGAGGGCCACCACGAGCAGCGCCGACCAGACCGGCAGGTTGCGGCGGACCAGCGACACGGCGGGGTGGGCCGTCCAGCGCGGCTGCCGGTCCAGCAGGCGGGTGGCGCCCGATCCGAGCTTGACCACCGCGAACCCGGCCGCCGTGAGGGTCAGCGCCAGCCCGACGCCGTACGCGACGACGAGCAGCAGCCCGAACCAGGCGTGCCCGAGCGCCGCCGCGCCGACCAGCACGACCACGGCCGAGGGGCTGGGCACCATGCCACCGGCGAAGCCGAGCAGGATCGTGCCGCGGAGGGTCGGGGCGGTGGCGTGGGTGTGGGTGTGACCGCCATGGGTGTGGGTGTGACCGGCGTGATCGTGGGTGTGCTCGTGGCCGGGGTCGTGGTCGTGGTCGTGCTCGTGCTCATGGGCGGGCGCGGGCGCCTTCGCGCGGGCGGGGGCGTGCGGCCCGGTGTGCCCGCCGGCCAGCACGAGCGGGCGCGCGGGAGCGGTCTCGTGGTCGTGGTCATACCCGTGCCCATGGTCGTGCCCGTGGTCGTCCTGATGATCGTCACCGGGGCCGTGGGGGTGGGCGTGGGTGTGGGGGTGACCACTGGGGCCATGGGTGTGCGTGTGGCCGCCGTGGCTGTGGGTGTGTCCGTGCCCGTGTCCCCGGTTGCGCCACGCCCGGCGTACGAGGGTGACGCCCGCGAAGAGCACCAGGGCGCCGCTGGCCAGGCCCAGCCAGGCGATCACCGAGGGCGCCGCGGCCGAACCCGCGGTCACCAGGAGGCCGAGGGCGACCACGCCCAGGGTGTGGGTGATGGTGACCGACGCGGCCAGCGGCAGGACGTCCTTCATCCGGGCCCTGCCGCCCCGGGCGGCGGCCGTCGCGGCCATGATGGTCTTGCCGTGGCCGGGCGCGACGGCGTGCATCGCGCCGAGGCCGACGGCGATCACCAGCGCCAGCGCGGCGAAGCCGAGGGTGAGGTCCTGCCGGGCGACCAGGCTGTCCAGGGCGCGGGTCCACCGGTCGGCACCGCGCGGCAGCACGGACGCGGCGGGCGCGTCCCGTTCGTCGTCCTCGACCAGCGCCGGACCGCCGGGCCGCACCCGCAGGGACGCGGTCGCGGTGTCGGCGGGCGAGGAGAGCAGTTCCTTCGGGTACGTGGTCAGTCCGTCCGAGATCGATGTCCTCGGTACGTCGGACTCGGCGAGCGTCATCCGGTCGCCGCGCGCGGTGATCTCGCGCCAGCCGGGCCCGGAGGAGGCGCCCGCGCCGCGGAAGGCGACGGTGACCGTGTCGTCGGCGGGCAGCGGGGCCGTCAGCCGGCACTCCACCCGCAGCGTGTCCAGCCCGGCCTGACCGGGCCGTACGACCGCCTTGCCGGCGCCCGCCGTGAGGGTGACGGCGCGGCCGTCGACCGTGACCTCGCTGCCGGACGCGGCCGCGGCGCACCGCTGCCGGGCCCACTCGCTCATCCCGAGGCGTTCGATGTCCGGCTTGGCCTGGGTCGCCGGGATCTCGGCGAGGTCCTCGACGTGGTCGACCCGGAGCTGTCCGGGGGCGGCGACGAGACCGTCGTAACGGTTGACGGTGAAGTTGCCGAGGGGGTGCGCGCTCGCGCTGGCGGAAGGAACCAGCGCGAACGCGCAGCCGGCCGTGAGCACGGCCGCGCAGGAGGCGAACAGACGACGGGGAATCACTGGTCCGCCTCCAGCGTCTTGAGTGCCGTACGGGCCTCGCGGGCGCCCAGCGGGGAGAAGCCGGGGTTCAGCTCCAGGGCCGCCGAGAGGTGCGTACGGGCGTCGTCGGGGTGACCGGTGGCCTGCTCGATCACCCCGCGGTGGTAGAGGAAGGACGCGCTGCGGTAACCGGTGGCCGTGGCTTTCCGGGCGTAGGGGAGGGCTTCGGCGTCCTTGCCGTTGACGTGCAGGGCCCAGGCGAGGGCGTCCGCCGTGTGCACGGTCCGTCGGCGGTCCCACTCGGCGCGGGCCGCGCGCAGCGCCGCCGCCCGGTCGCCGTGGTCGGCGGCCGCCAGCGCGGTGTCGAGGTCGGCGTTGACGCCGTTGGCGCGGGCGAGGGCGGTCCAGGCGTCGACGAGGGTGTACTGGTCGTCGGCCTTCGCCTCGTCGCCCTCGGTGCCGCGGGCCTCGTACAGCTCGCCGAGTTCCACGAGCGGGCCGGGGAGCGGGAAGCGGGCGACGACGTTCTCCAGCCCCTCGACCGCCTCGGTCCGCCGGCCGCTCGCCGCCTGGGCGCGGGCCCTGCCCTCCAGCGCCGGGAGGTAGTTCTCGTCGGCGGCGAGGGCGCGGGCGAAGTGGGTGAGCGCGTCCTCGTAGTCGCCCTGGTTCCAGGCGAGCTGGCCGATCTGGGTGGCCACGTAGGCGATGTCGCCGGGAGAGGTGGACGAGCCGAGCGCCTGGTCGAGGACCCGGCGGGCGGTGGTGACGTCGCCGCGCAGCTCGTGGACGTACGCGTAGCGGGTGAACACCGGGACGCCCGGGCGCCGTTCGTCGGCGGTGTCGGCCGCGCGCCCGGCGTCCTCGTAGCGGCCGAGTTCGACGAGGGCGTCGATCCGGGAACACAGGGCGCGCTCGCTGTAGGGGTTCTGCTTCAGTGCCCGGTCGGCGTACTTCAGCGCGCCCGGGAAGTCGTGGCGGGCGGCGGCCAGGGCGGCCCGGCCCGCGAGCGCCTGGTCGTTGTCGGGGCGCAGGGCGAGGGAGCGTTTCAGGGCCTGCTCGGCCTGCGGGTAGCGGGAGGGGTCGCCGTTGGTGCGGGCCTGCTCGACGTAGGCGAGCCCGAGCGTGGCCCAGCTGCCGAAGTCCCTGGGCTGGGCGCGGAGATGGGCCTGGAGCGAGGTGATGCCCTGCTCGAGGTCGGCGCTCGCGAGCAGTCCGGGGGAGACTGCGGCGGCGGTCACCACAGGGGTGTCCTGGCCGTCGCGCGCGGCGCCGAGGGCGATCGCGCCGGCGGTGAGGGCCACGGCCAGCATCGCCGCGCAGGCCCCGAGCTGGACCCCCCGCCAGCGCCGCCCGGCGGCCGCGACGCGGCGGACGGCGGCGACCCGCTCGTCGGCCTCTGTCTCGGCGGCGGCGGCCTCGGCGGCCTCCAGCGTGTCCGTGGCCTCGGTGTCCTGCACGGCGAACGCGTCCTCGGAATCGGTTTCCGCGAGGATTTCCGTCTCCCCGAAGCCTTCTGGTTCCCCGAAGCCTTCTGTCTCCCCGAAGTGTTCTGTCTCCCCGAGGTCTTCCGTCTCCGCGAAGTCTTCTGTCTCCGCGAGGCTCTCCGTCTCCGCGAGGTTCTTCGTCGTGGGCGTGTCCTCGGACTGCCGTCCGGGTTCCGGTCGCTCGCGCTCCGGCTCGCCGTCGTTCGTACGCGGGGACATGCCTCTCCTCGGTCGCCTGGGGTGGATCAGCCTGCGGTGGGGTGGCGCGGCCCGCGCCGTGGGGGATGAGTACGCGGGCCGCGCCAGTCGGTGGGGCGGGCCGGGGAGCGCAGGATTCTCCCCGGCCCGCCCGGGCCGAGGCCGGGACCGAGGTGCCGGGGCACCCGGAACCGGCCTGGTCCGGACGGAGGGCCTAGTAGCCCCGGTAGGCGCGGCCCCCGGTGCCGCGGGTGGACCGGCGCCACCACATGAGGCCGCCGCCGATGAGGAGGATGCCGGCCGCGCCGGCGCCCGCGGACGCGGCGATCAGGGTGGTGTTGCTCTCGGTCGAGGACGCCGGCTGGAGAGCGTCACCGAGCGCGCTGCGGACGTCGGTGCCGCCGCTGACGCCCTTGCCGAGCGGACCGCGCGAACCCTCGGTCGGCAGGGCGACGTACGGGAAGGCCTTCTCGAAGTTCTTGTCGTTCTTGTCGACCGCGTCACCGAGGTCGTTCTTGGCGCCGACCAGCTCACCCTCGACGACCTGGAGCGAGGCGTCGATCACGTCGTCGGTGAGCCGACGGCCGTTGGGGAAGCCCGCGTTGTCGCCGTCGAGCACGCCCAGCCGCTTGGGGCTGGCGGTCGGCTTGATGGAGGTGTTGAGGCGCAGCTGCTCCGAAGGCGTCACGTACGGCGGCTGGTTGAGGCCCTTGACACCCTTGAGGAACACGTCGACCAGGTCGTTGCGCGGCTCCGCCGGGGCCTTGATCTTGTAGATCGCCTCGATGAGCTTCGGCAGCTCCGGGTTGGTGACGTTCTTCAGGAACTGGCCGTCGTCCTTGGGCTCGGACGCGTTGAACTTGTCCTTGTCCTTGATCGGGTTGACGACCTCGTTGACCAGCGGCATGCCCAGGCGCGAGACCTGCGCGTAGTAGCCCTGCGCGTTGCGGCGCTGGGTGGTCGACCAGATGCCGACGATCGGCTGGTGCTTCGACTCGGTGATCATGTCGGTCGGCACCTGGAGGGCGATCGAGTTGACGTTGTAGCCCTTGAGGGTGTCGTTGCCGACCTCGGAGAGGTTCCCGCCGTACAGCAGGTCGAAGACGCGCAGGTCCAGGAAGAACGGGTCGTCGGCCTGGCCGGCGAAGGTCTTCGCGCCGCCCGGGAGCTTGTAGATCGCCTGGTCGCGCAGCTTGGAGTAGTTCGGCATGGACGCCTTGCCCACGTTCGACGGCGCCACCGGCACGTCGTCCGCCAGCTTCGTCTTGTGCACGACCCTCTGGTTCTTGAGCTTGACCAGCTCCAGGTCGTAGGTCTGGGTGACGTTGAGGTCCTTGTCGTCCAGGCTCTCGACCGCGCCCGTGTTGTAGAGGAACGTCTTCTTGTTCTTCACGTGCGTCTTGAAGGTGTAGCGGAAGAGCAGCTCGCCCTTCGCGTCACCGTTGTTGTCGACGTGGATGTCGTACTGCGCGTCCTCGGCGAACGGGAAGAAGTTCGGGCCGCCGGCCGGCTCCTCGAACGGGATCCAGTTCGCCACGATCGTCGTCGTGTCCGGGTGGTCCGGGCTGACGAACGCGTAGAGGTCGGTGTTGTCGTACTGCGGGGTCCCCGAGATGAGGGGGGCCTCCCGGTGGCTGGAGGCGTGGGCCGCCTCCGGAGCCAGAGTGGCCATACCGGCGGCCGCGAGCCCCCCGGCGGCCAGCGCACCGCATATGAGAGTCGCGACGCCCCTGCGTCCCGCGCCGCTGCTGCTGGAGATAGCTGTCATGCCGTCCGTCCTCCGTGCCAACTTGCCTGACGGACAGTGATACGCAGCGGAGGGCCGATCGGATTGGTCGAAACCCAAAAACTTTTTCTTCCTGCTCGACCCGCGTTTTCGGCCATCTGATCCGTACCCCATCCGGAGGTGTGTCCGTTGCGAATGCCTGGTGTGACGGGTCGGCCCGGGTGTGGCCGTGGAGAGGGGGACCGCATGGAGGCGGACGAGCTTCTGGTGCTCGTCGCGGGAGGCGACCAGAAGGCATTCGAGCAACTGTACGGACTGGTGTCCGGACCGGTGTTCGGGCTGGTGCGCCGGGTCGTGCGGGACCCGTCCCAGTCGGAGGAGGTCACCCAGGAGGTGCTTCTCGAGGCCTGGCGCTCCGCCGGCCGCTTCGACCCCGGCCGGGGCAGCGCCCTCTCCTGGATCCTCACCCTCGCCCACCGGCGCGCGGTCGACCGGGTGCGCAGCGCCCGGGCCGCCGTCGACCGGGAGCAGCGGGAGGGCCGGCGCTATCACGACCCGGCCTTCGACCAGGTGTCGGAGGAGGTCGAGGCGGGCCTGGAACGGGAGCTGGTGCGCCGCTGTCTGAACCGGCTGACGGCTCTTCAGCGTCAGTCCGTCACCCTCGCCTACTACGACGGCTACACGTACCGTGAGGTCGCCGAGCGGCTCTCCCTGCCGCTCGGTACGGTCAAGACGCGCATGCGGGACGGGCTCACGCGGCTGCGCCATTGCTTGGGAGGTGCCGCATGAGCGTCCTCGGTTCGCTGTTCCGCCGTGAGGATCCGCACTCGCTGGCCGCTCCCTACGCGCTCGACGCCCTCGAACCCGACGAGCGCCGCCGCTTCGAGAAGCACCTGCGCACGTGCGACCGGTGCACCCTCGAGGTGCGCGAGCTGGCCGAGGACGCCGTGAGGCTGGCCTGGTCCCAGGCCGCCCCGCCGCCCGCCGCGATGCGCGAACGGGTGCTGGCCGCCGTACAGCGGACTCCGCAGGAGGCGGGTCGTGCGCCGGTGCGGGAGCGCGCGCCCCAACTGCCTCCGCACGTCTGGGGCACGGAACCGCCGCCCGGACGCTCCCGTGCGCCCCGCGCGCGCCGCCCGCTGTTCGTGCCGTTCGCCACGGCCACCGCCGCCGCAGCCCTCGTGGTCGCCGGACTCTTCGCCGTCCAGGCGAACCGCACCCAGGACCAGCTGAACGCCGAGCGTGCCCAGTCACGTGACATCGCCCACGTTCTCGCAGCTCCGGACGCCCGCGCGACGACCGGCACCGATCAGCGGGGCCGCAGTATCGGAGTAATCGCTTCCGCCTCGGAGGGCGAGGCGATCATCACGCTGAGCGGATACAAGGACCTGCCCAGCGGACGGGTGCACCAGCTGTGGCTCATGCGCCCCAACGTGCAACCGCGCTCCCTCGGGCTCTTCGACGGCGACACGCCCCTGGTCGCGACCGGCCTCGACACCGCGGCGACATCACTCGCTGTGACCGTCGAACCCGACGGGGGATCAGCTCAGCCCACCAGCCAGCCCGTTGTCCAACTCACCCTGAAATCGGTTGGATTCGGAGAGTGATCGAGGAGGGGTCGTCAACCCCCTTACGGGGAAGGTGAATCCTGTGAGCTCGATACACGCGTGCCCGAACGGGGCGATAGGGTTACCCTGCCCGGGCCGGGTGGACTCGTACGGGTGGGGAGTGACATGGAACAGATAACGATGCGCAGCAGGGCGAGGGTCCCTGCGATCACCTGCGGGAGCAGCGCGACCAGCAAGAGGCTCGACCGTCATCTCTCGGTGCTGGGTGGCCCCGCCATACCGCAGCGGGAGACGCTCGAGGCGACCTCGCTCATGCGGGAGCTGACCGCGCGTGAGCCCCATGAGCGCAGCTCCCGGGGTGCGCGGGTGAGCCGGGTCTCGCTCTTCGCGCCGCTGCGTCGACTGCGCCGCTCGCTGTTCGGCGGACACCGGCACTGAATCCCCGCGCTCAGGCGGCCACACCGTCCCGGCGCAGCGCTGCGATCTCCTCGTCCGTCATCCCCGCGGCACGCAGCAGCGCTCCGGTGTGCTCCCCGAGCGCGGGTACGCCCCCCATCCGCGCCTCCGACCCGCCCGGCAGTGTGATCGGAGGCAGCAGCGCGCGCAGCGGCCCGACCGGCGACCCCACTTCCCGCCACCGGTCACGGGCCGCCAGCTGTGGATGGTCTCCCAGTTCGCGCAGGTCCCGCAGGCGCGCGCACGCGATGCCCGCGCGCTCCAACCGCGCCAGCGCCTCGTCGGTGCCGAGCGCCCCCAGCGCCTGCGCCACCAGCGCGTCCGTGCGCTCCCGGTTCGTCACGCGTGCCGTGTTCGTCGCGTACGCCGGATCCGTCCCCAAGTCGGGCCGGTCCATGACCTGTTCGGCCAGCCGCCGCCACTCGCGGTCGTTCTGCACGGACAGCAGCACCCGGCCGCCGTCGGCGGTGGCGTAGGCGTCGTAGGGCGCGATCACGGCGTGCGCGAGGCCGGTGCGCTCCGGGGGAGTGCCCCCGTGGATCGTGTGGTGCAGCGGATGCCCCATCCACTCCGCGAGCGCCTCCAGCATCGACACCTCCACCGGCCCGCCCCGCCCGGTCGTGCCCCGCCGCACCAGCGCCGCCAGCACCCCCGAGAAGGCGTACATGCCCGCCGCGATGTCCGCCGCCGGGATCCCGGCCTTCACCGGCTGCCCCGGCGTCCCGGTCACCGACACCAGCCCCGCCTCGCACTGCACGAGCATGTCGTACGCCCGCTTGTCCGCGTACGGACCACCGGACCCGTACCCCGAGATGTCCACGGCGACCAGCCGCGGGTGCGCGGCGCACAGGGTGGCCGCGTCCAGGCCGAGCCGGGCCGCCGCCCCCTGCGCCAGGTTCTGCACGAACACGTCCGCGTCCGCGATCAGCCGCCGTACGACGTCCAGGCCGCGCGGGTCCTTCAGGTCCAGTGCGATGGACTCCTTGCCGCGGTTGCACCACACGAAGTGGGAGGCGAGGCCGCCGGCTGCGGTGTCGTAGCCGCGCGCGAAGTCGCCGCCGTCGATCCGCTCCACCTTGATCACCCGGGCGCCCAGATCGGCGAGCTGCCGGGTGGCGAACGGGGCCGCGACGGCCTGCTCGACGGCGACGACGGTGAGGCCCTCCAGGGGCAGGGGAAGTCCATCCATGGGACGGATCATGTCACCGGTCGGTGTGGGCGTACCTCCGTACGGCGAGCGGCAGGAAAACGGCGATCAGCACCGCGCACCAGGCCAGCGACCCGGCGACCGGATGGGCCACGGGCCAGGCGGCGTCCTGCGGGACGGGCGCGTTGCCGAACAGGTCCCGCAGGGCCGTCGTCACCGCGCTGATCGGGTTCCACTCGGCGAGCGCGCGCAGCCAGCCCGGCAGGTTGTCGGTGGGGATGTAGGCGTTGGACAGCAGCGGCAGCATGAAGGTCGCGCTGCCCAGTTGCCCTGCCGCCTCCTCGCTGCGGGAGAGCAGCCCGAGGAGGATCCCGACCCAGGTACAGGCGAACCGGAACAGCAGCAGCAGGCCCACCGCGCCGAGGGCGGCCGGCGCCGCCCCCTCCACCCGCCAGCCGACCGCGAGCCCCACCAGGAGGAACGGGACCGTGCCCGCCGCCGTGACGACCAGGTCGGCCGCCGCCTGCGCCAGCGGCACCGCCGCCCGGCTCACCGGCAGCGTGCGCAGCCGGTCCGTCACGCCCCGGTGGACGTCCTGGGCCGCCTGGAACATCCCCGTCATGATGCCGTTGGCCGCGGTCGCCACCAGCAGGCCCGGCACCAGGAAGGAGCGGTACTCGGCGCCGGGCATCGCCAGCGCGCTGCCGAAGACATAGCCGAAGAACAGCAGCATGGTGATCGGCATGGTCTGGGTGAGGATCACCAGGGCCGGGTTGTTGCGGACCCGGAGCAGCTGACGGCCCAGCAGGGCCGTGCCGTCGTACGCGAGCGTGCTCATGCCGCGATCTCCTTGCCGTTGTCCTTGCTGTTGTCGCTGTCGCTGTCGCTGTAGCTGTCGCTGTCCCGGTTCTCGCCCGTCGTGCCGGTCAGCCGGAGGAACACGTCGTCGAGGGTGGGCGGCCTGAGGCTCGCGTCGAGCAACGGCACGCCCGCCGCGTCGAGTTCGCGCACCAGCCGGGGGAGGGTGAGCGTGCCGTCCCGGGTGACCGCGCCGACGGCGCCGCGGGCGTGGTCGAACGCAGGCTGCGCGCCGGTGAGCCGGTCGAGCACGCCCGCCGCCTTCGCCAGTGCGTCCGGGTCCGCGACGACCGCCTCGGCGTAGGAGCCGATGACGGCCTTCAGCTGCCGGGGCGACCCGGTGTGCGCGACCCGGCCCCGGTCCACCAGGGCGATGTCGTCGGCGAGTTGGTCCGCCTCCTCCAGGTACTGGGTGGTCAGCAGGATCGTCGTGCCGTCCTGCTTCAGCTCGCGCACGGCGTCCCAGATGCCGGTGCGGGACGCCGGGTCGAGGCCGGTCGTCGGCTCGTCGAGGAAGAGCACGGCCGGCCGGCGGATCAGGCTCGCCGCGAGGTCGAGGCGGCGCCGCATACCGCCGGACCAGGTGGACGCGGGGCGGTCGGCGGCCTCCGTCAGGCCGAAGCGGTCGAGGAGGTCGGCGGCGCGCTCGGCCGGCCCGCGCACCCGGTGCAGCCGGGCGAAGAGCCGCAGGTTCTGGCGGCCGGTGAGGTCCCCGTCCACGGAGGCGTACTGCCCGGTGACGCCGATCGCGCGCCGTACGGCCGCCGCCTCCCGGACCAGGTCGTGGCCGGCGACCCTGGCCGACCCCGCGTCCGGCCGCAGCAGCGTGGTCAGCAGCCGGACGGCCGTGGTCTTGCCCGCCCCGTTCGGCCCGAGGACCCCGCACACCGTGCCCTGCGGCACGGCGAGGTCGAGGCCCCGCAGGGCACGCACCTCGCCGAACCGCTTCCCCAGGCCTTCACTAAGTACACCGTACGTAGTAGTCATGGGTCGACCATAGCGCACTACGTACGGTGTACGTAACTACGATGGTGGGCGAGGTGATGATCGATGGCGGGCCGAGCGGCCGTACCCGAAGTGATCTGGGCCCGTCCCGAGCGGACCGGCCGGGGGCCGCGGCCCGCGTACACCCGCGCGGACATCGCGGCGGCGGCCGTGCGGCTCGCGGACGCGGGCGGGCTCGACGCGGTGTCCATGCGGCACGTCGCCGCCGAACTGGGCTGCGGCACCATGTCGCTCTACAACTACGTCCCCCGTAAGGAGGACCTGTACGAGCTGATGGTGGACGCGGTCAGCGGCGAGCACGAGCTGTGGGAGCCGAGCGGCGACTGGCGGGCGGACATGCTCCGCGTGGGGCGCGACACACGCGCGCTGATGAAGCGCCACCCCTGGCTCCCGAGGCTGATGTCACCGGTGTACGGCTTCAGCCCCCACGCCCTGCGGTACCTGGAGCACTGCCTGGCCTGCCTGGATCCGCTGGACGGCATGGCGTACGGCCTGAAGATGCAGCTCATCGGGATGGTGAACGGGGTCGTGACGACGTATGTCACCAACGAGCTGGCGACCGCCGAGCGGACGCGCTCGCTGCCGTGGTCGGAGGAGCAGGAGAACGCGGTGCGGATCGCGTACCTGGGGAGTCAGGTGGCGAGCGGGGCGTACCCGCGGATGGCGGCGGCGTTCGCGGAGGATCCGGGGCCGATCGATCTGGAGGCCGTGTTCGAACTGGCCCTGAACAGGATCCTGGACGCGTTCGCCCCCAAGGGGCAGTGAGGGCCGACGGGCAGGGGTGAGGGCCGGTGTGGGCCGACGAGGGCCGGTGAGGGCCGACGAGGGCCGGTGAGGGCCGACGAGGGCCGGTGAGGGCCTAGAGCAGGGCGAACTGCCCCTCGGGGCCCTCCTCGTGGTGGTCCAGGACCGTCGCCGGACGGCGGGAGGACTCCGGGGGCGGGAGGATGCCGGCCGTGCGCAGGTCCGCCGCCGTCACCAGGTCCGCCACCTGGTCGCTCACCGTCAACCCCGCCTGCTGCTCCCTGACTTCCGCCAGCAGCGCCAGCACCGTGATCAGCTCCAGGAGTTCGGAGGTCCAGGTCTGCTGCCAGGCCGTCGGGCGGATCGCCGCGAGGGTGCCCGGCTCGGCGTCCTGTGCCGTCCGTGCCGCGAACCAGCGCTCCAGGACCCGGTCCCGGTCCCCCGCGCCCGTCCCGAAGTCCCAGGCCTGCGGCGGGACCGGGGAGATCCGGCCCTCGTCGAGGTGCAGGGCCTCCTCCTCGCGGTCGTAGTGGAGGGTGAGCGGGCGGGCCGGGAGGGGTGCGCGGACATAGGGGCGGCGGCCGCCGGGGAGTTTGGGGCGCTCTCCGTCGCGGCGCAGCAGCCACAGGGCCCGGTGGCCCAGTTCGACGCCCCGGGACCAGAGTCCGGGGTCCCGGGTGAGCGGGACGGTCAGGTCGGGGCGGACCGTGGCCAGGGTCCAGGCCAGGAAGTCCAGCGGGTCGCGGGAGTGGCCCAGGTGGTCCAGCAGGCCCGGGGCCAGGTTGGGTTCCGTGCCGCCGGGACGGCGGTACAGCGGGCGGATCCGGCCGGGGCGCAGGACGGGCAGGAGCCGGGTCGCCAGCAGCGGCGCGTCCGGTGACTCCACCGCGAACACCTGGCGTTCGTCGGCCACCCGCCACAGCTCGGGGCGGGCCGCGTCGATCAGCCGGTGGTCGGGGATCAGCCACTGCTCGTCGAAGGGCGCGGCCAGCACCCGTACCGGCTCCGGGCAGGGCCCCGAGGCACGGACCAGCTTCTCGGTGCCGCCGGGCTGCCCGGGCAGCTGTCCCACCGCCGAGTGCGGGGTGCGGGAGCGCGTCGGTTCGAACAGGACCTCGCGGTCCGGGCCGTCCGCCTTCACCAGGGCGGCCCAGCGGTCCCTGAGCGAGGCCGGGTCGGGGGCCAGCGGCCACTTGCGGCCGAGTCGCGGCGGGGCGACGGACCACGGCATGAGGTCCGCCAGCGGCGGAGCGTCGGCGTGCGTCACGGTGGGCATGCTACGTCCTGCTCAGGTGGCGTCGAGCGTGACCGTGAAGGAGAAACGGTCGCCCCGGTAGTGGATGACGGCCACGTCGAGCACCCGGCCGGCCGTGTCGTAGGTGACGCCCGTGTAGTGCAGGATCGGGCTCAGCAGCGGGACCTGGAGGAGCTGGGCGGTCTCCGGGTCGGCCAGGCGGGCCTCGACGGTGTCCGTGATCCGGCTGATGTCGGCGCCCACGACGTCCCGCAGCACCTTGGTCATCGGCCAGCGGACCAGGTCGTCCGGGTCGATCAGGGCGGCGAGTTCGGGACGGACGTAGTTGCGGGCGTGGTTGGTCGGCTCGCCCGTCTTGTCGTCGCCGCGCAGCCGGTGGTACGTCGCCACCTCGGCCAGATCCGGGAAGTGCTCGGCGAGTTCGGCGGGTACGGCCGCCGTGCCGTGGGCCAGCAGCCGCGTCGTCATCCCGGACTGCTGGGCCACGATCGCGTCGACCGAGCCCAGCAGCCGCACCGGCGCACCTCGCTGCACGCTCGGCTCGATGAACGTGCCGCGCCGCCGGTGCCGGGTGATCAGCCCCTCGTCCTCCAGCTCCTTCAGCGCCTGCCGCATGGTCAGCACGCTCACCCCGTAGTGCCCCGCCAGCTGCTCCTCGGTGGGCAGCCGCAGCGGGTCCCGGGGGGAGCGGCCGAGTATCGAGGCGCGCAGCGACTGCGACACCTGGTACCAGAGCGGCAGCTTGCGATTGAGGACGATCGAATCCGGGGCGAAGGAGGTCACGGGCCATCCGTACCCTTCGGAAATCTTCAGTGCAAGGGGCGGAAGTGCCGTTCGAGGCCGTTCCACACGTCGTCGTAGCGCTGTTGCAGGTGGTCCGCGCCGGCCGCGTGCGGGGTGAGGGTGACCGGCCAGCGGGTCTCGAACATGAACGCCAGTCCGTCGTCGATCCGCTGGGGCCGCAGCTCGGCCGCGCTCGCCCGGTCGAACGTCTCCCGGTCCGGGCCGTGCGCCGACATCATGTTGTGCAGCGAGCCGCCGCCGGGCACGAAACCCCCCTTCCCGGCCGTCTTCGCGTCGTAGGCCCCCTCGATCAGGCCCATGTACTCGCTCATCACGTTCCGGTGGAAGTACGGCGGCCGGAAGGTGTCCTCGCCCACCAGCCAGCGCGGCGCGAACACCACGAAGTCCACTCCGGCCAGCCCCGGGGTGTCCGAGGGGGACGTCAGCACCGTGAAGATCGACGGGTCCGGGTGGTCGTACGAGATCGTGCCGATGACGTTGAAGCGGCGCAGGTCGTAGACGTACGGGACATGGTTGCCGTGCCAGGCGACCACGTCGAGGGGCGAGTGGTCGTAGACCGCCGTCCAGAGGTTGCCGCAGAACTTGTTGACGACCTCCACCGGGCCCTCGACGTCCTCGTACGCGGCGACGGGTGCCAGGAAGTCGCGGGGGTTGGCGAGGCCGTTGGCGCCGATCGGGCCGAGGTCGGGGAGCTGGAAGGGGGCGCCGTAGTTCTCGCAGACGTAGCCGCGGGCCGTGTCGTCCAGCAGCTCGACCCGGAAGCGGACCCCGCGCGGGATCAGCGCCACCTGGCCCGGCTCGGCGCGCAGCAGGCCGAACTCGGTGCACAGCAGCAGTCCGCCCCGCTCGGGGACGATCAGCAGCTCGCCGTCGGCATCGCTGAAGACGCGGTCCATGGAGGTGTCGGCGTGGTAGAGGTGCACGGCCATGCCGGCGCGCTGGGTGGCGTCGCCGTTGCCGCCGAGGGTCCACAGGCCGGCCAGGAAGTCGGTGCCCCGCGCGGGCTCGGGCAGGGGGTCCCAGCGCAGCCGGTTCGGGTCCGGGACGCTCTGCGTGAAGGGAGCCGTGCCCAGGGCGCCGTTGTCGGCGCGGGTGAACGCCGGGTGGGCGGCCGAGGGGCGGATCCGGTACAGCCACGAGCGGCGGTTGTGGGCGCGCGGCTCGGTGAACGCCGAACCGCTGAGCTGCTCGGCGTAGAGGCCGAGCGGGGCGCGCTGGGGTGAGTTGCGGCCCTCGGGCAGGGCGCCCGGGACGGCCTCGGAGCTGTGCTCGTTGCCGAAGCCGGAGAGATGGGTCAGCCCCTCGGCGGTCTTCCGTGCGTCCCCGCGGTTCATCGTCGCTCGCTTCCTTGCCGGCTGATTCCTATGTATCACCGTAGGATTGCGTTTTCGTGGGCGCAAGAGGTGCGCGGGTCCTCCTCTGGGAGGACGATCAAGGGCGACCGGAACCAGACTCCAGGGGGATCCGCGTGTCGGACCGTTGCTCTAATGTCGCCGACATGTCGTGGGTGCGAGCAGCCGTCGCCGCGCTCGCGGTCTGTGTCCTGTTGCTGACCGGATCCGCGGGCTGTGGCTCCAGTGACGCGCGGGAGCGGGGGGACGTGCTCTCGCCCGCACCCGTGGGCAAGGTCCTGAAGGACACCGACGACGACGGGCGCCACTACCGCGAGGTCGACGGGAAGGGGGCGCCCGAGGTCGGCGTCGAGGTGCAGCCGGACGCCGACGGCGGCTGGGACGTACGGCTGAAGCTGGCCAATTTCCGGTTCTCGCCGGACGGCGCGAAGCCGGAGGCGGTCACCGGCCGCGGCATCGCCCGGCTCTACGTGGACGACCGGGCGGTCGCCGACCTGCGGGCCCCGTCCTACCGCATCCCGGCGGGCTACCTCCCGCACGGCACCCACCAGGTCACCGCGCGGCTGTACGCGGACGACGGCACGGTGTGGGCGGTCGACGGCGAGCCGGTGGAGAGCACGGCGGACATCACCGCGTCGCAGCCGACGGGCACCGCCTTCGACCCGTCCTCGCCCTCGGCCCCGGACTCGGCGCCTGCATCGGCCCCGGTTTCCGCCTCGGTTTCGGCTTCGGTCCCGGATTCGGCCTCGCCATGAGCGCACCAGGCATGTTTCTCCGTACCGGGGGGCGAGGTTCACCGGACCACGGCGGAAAGGCATCATGAAGCCCGTGCCCCCAGCGACATCGCTCCGTCGTGCGCCCGTCCAGCGGCGCAGCGCCGAACGGCTCACCAGGATCCTGGACGCCTGCGCCGACCTGTTGGACGAGGTCGGCTACGACGACCTGAGCACCCGCGCCGTCGCCCAGCGCGCCGGCGTGCCCATCGGCTCCGTCTACCGCTTCTTCGGCAACAAGCGGCAGATGGCGGACGCGCTCGCCCAGCGCAACCTGGAGCGCTACTCGGAGCGGGTCACCGAGCGGCTCAAGGGCGCCCGGCAGGGAGACTGGCGGGCCGCCATGGACGCCGTGCTCGACGAGTACCTGGCCATGAAGCGCACCGCGCCCGGCTTCTCCCTCGTCGACTTCGGCAACCAGATCCCGGTCGGCGTCCGCCAGACCGAACCCAACCACCGGGTCGCCGACCGCCTCACCGAGATGCTCTCCGACTACCTCGGCCGCACCCCCGACGAGGATCTGCGCCGCACCTTCCTGATCGCGGTGGAAGCCGCCGACACCCTCGTCCAGCTGGCCTTCCGGGTGGATCCGGAGGGTGACGCGAAGGTGATCGAGGAGACCCGGGAGCTGCTGCGGGCGTATCTGGCGCGGACGCTGGACTGACCTTCCCCGCAAGCCGCATCGCGGCAACCCCTCCCGATGATGCATACCGGTCGGTATGCTCGGCCGGGAAAAGGCAACGCCGCCGCCCCCGGGAGGACCCGTGTCCCGCACCGCCCTGCGAATCTGTCCCCTGTGCGAGGCCACCTGCGGGCTGACGCTCACCATCGAGGGGGCCAAGGTCACCGGCGCCCGCGGCGACCGGGACGACGTGTTCAGCAAGGGGTTCATCTGCCCGAAGGGCGCCTCCTTCGCGGCCGTCGACGGCGACCCCGACCGGCTGCGGACCCCCCTCGTCCGCCAGGACGGCGAGCTGCGCGAGGCCACCTGGGCGGAGGCCTTCGACGCCGTCGCCGCCGGCATCCGGCCGGTCGTCGAGCGGTACGGCCCGCACGCCGTCGGGGTCGTCCTCGGCAACCCCAACGTGCACACCATGGCCGGTGCCCTCTACCCGCCCGTGCTGATCGCCGGCCTCGGCACCCGCAGTCTGTTCACCGCCTCCACGGTCGACCAGATGCCCAAGCACGTCTCCAGCGGACTGCTCTTCGGCGACGCCAACGCCATCCCGGTGCCGGACCTCGACCACACCGACCACCTGCTCCTGATCGGCGCCAACCCCCTGGAGTCCAACGGGAGTCTGTGCACCGCCCCCGACTTCCCCGGCAAGCTCAGGGCCCTCAAGGCGCGCGGTGGCACCCTCACCGTCATCGACCCGCGCCGCACCCGCACCGCCAAGCTCGCCGACCGGCACATCGACATCCGGCCCGGCACCGACGCGCTGCTCCTCGCCGCGATGGCCCACGTGCTGTTCGAGGAGGACCTGACCGACCTCGGCGAGCTGACGGACCACGTCGAGGGCCTCGACGAACTCCGTGACGCCGTACGGGACTTCGCCCCCGAGGCCGTCGCCCCCGCCTGTGACGTCGAGGCCGGCACCATCCGTGTCCTCGCCCGCGAACTCGCCGCCGCCCCCACCGCCGCCGTCTACGGCCGCATCGGCAGCTGCACGGTCCCGTACGGCACGCTTGGCAGCTGGCTCGTCGACGTCCTCAACGTCCTCACCGGCAACCTGGACCGCCCCGGCGGCGCTCTCTTCCCGCAGGCCGCCACCGACCGGACGCCCCGCCCGGCCGGACCCGGCCACGGCTTCGAGCTCGGGCGCTGGCACTCCCGGGTCGGCCGGCACCCCGAGGCCAAGGGCGAGCTGCCGCTCTCCGTGCTCGCCGAGGAGATCGACACCGCCACCGAGGAGGGTGAGCCGATCCGCGCGCTCCTCGTGGTCGCCGCCAACCCTGTGCTCTCCGCGCCCGACGGCGACCGGCTCGACAAGGCGCTCGGCTCGCTGGACTTCATGGTCAGCGTCGACCCGTACCTGAACGAGACCGCGCGCCACGCCGACGTCGTCCTGCCGCCGCCCCCGCCCTCCCAGAGCCCGCACCACGACTTCGCCTTCAACACCCTCGCCGTGCGCAACCAGGTCCGCTACACCCGCCCCGCCGTCCCGCTCGAGGACGGCAGGATGGCCGAGACCGAGATCCTCGCCCGGCTGGTCCTGGCCGTGACCGGGATGCACGGCGCCGACCCCTCCGCCGTCGACGACCTGGTCATCGGCCAGACCCTCGGCAAGGCCGTCACGGAACCCCACTCGCCCGTGCACGGCCGCGACCCCAAGGAGCTGGCCGCGCTCCTCACCGGCGAGAGCGGCCCCGAGCGCCGCCTCGACCTGATGCTGCGCCTCGGCCCCTACGGCGACGGCTTCGGCGCCCGCCCGGACGGGCTGAGCCTCGACCGGCTGCTCGACCACCCGCACGGCATCGACCTCGGACCGCTGCGCCCGCGGCTGCCGCAGCCCCTGAAGACCCGCAGCGGACGGATCGAGCTGCTGCCCGCGCCGATCGCCGGTGATCTGCCCCGGCTGCGGGAGGCGCTGCGCGAGCGGCCCGCCGGGCTGCTCCTCGTCGGACGGCGCCATCTGCGGTCCAACAACAGCTGGATGCACAACGTCCCCGCCCTCACCGGCGGCACCAACCGCTGCACCCTCCAGATCCACCCCGAGGACGCCGAACGGCTCGGTCTGCGGGACGGCGGCGCGGTGCGGGTGAAGGGCGCCGGGGGAGAGGTGACCGCCCCGGCCGAGATCACCGACGGCGTACGGCGCGGCGTGGTGAGCCTGCCACACGGCTGGGGTCACGACCGGCCCGGCACCCGGCTGAGCCACGCCGCCACCGACCCCGGCGTCAACGTCAACCAGCTCCTCGACGGCAGCCTGCTGGACCCCCTCTCGGGCAACGCCGTCCTCAACGGCATCCCCGTCTCGCTGGCCCCTGTGACCTGAGCAAAGCTGTGACCAGGACTTTTGCGCTTATTGCTCGCGCGTCAACGTCTTGTTAACACCGTTTGAACGGACCTAACGTCATCGCACCGCCGACCCCCAGGTGGGATGTTCAAGGGCGAACGTTAGGTATCCACACATGTTGACCATCCTCGGCTTCGCCATGATCGCGACCTTCCTGGTCCTGATCATGCTGAAGAAGATGTCGCCGATCGCGGCGCTCGTCTTGATCCCGGCCCTGTTCTGCGTCTTCGTCGGGAAGGGCGCCCGGCTCGGTGACTACGTCATCGACGGCGTCACCAGCCTCGCCCCCACCGCGGCGATGCTCATGTTCGCGATCGTCTACTTCGGTGTGATGATCGACGTCGGCCTCTTCGACCCGATCGTCCGGGCCATCCTGAAGTTCTGCAAGGCCGACCCCCTGCGCATCGTCGTGGGCACCGCGCTCCTCGCCGCGATCGTCTCGCTCGACGGCGACGGCTCCACCACCTTCATGATCACCGTCTCGGCGATGTACCCGCTGTACAAGCGCCTGAAGATGAGCCTGGTCGTGATGACGGGTGTGGCCGCGATGGCCAACGGCGTGATGAACACCCTGCCCTGGGGCGGCCCGACGGCCCGCGCCGCCACCGCGCTGAAGCTGGACGCCAGCGACATCTTCGTGCCGATGATCCCGGCCCTGGCCGTGGGCCTGGTCTTCGTCATCGCCCTCTCGTACGTCCTCGGCCGCCGCGAGCGCAAGCGGCTCGGGGTGCTGACGCTGGACGAGGTGCTGGTCGAGGAGAAGGAGACCGAGACCGTGCTGGTGGGCGCGGGCGGCTCCGGTACCGACAAGGTCTCCTCCCCGGCCGCCGGTTCGGGCACCGCCGCCCTCGGCGACGACGAGCCCGAGGAGGGCTTCCAGGGCCTCGACCCCGACCGCGCCACCCTGCGCCCCAAGCTGTACTGGTTCAACGCGCTGCTGACGGTCACCCTGCTCACCGCCATGATCATGGAGTGGCTGCCGATCCCGGTGCTGTTCCTGCTCGGCGCGGCTCTGGCGCTGACCGTCAACTTCCCGCACATCCCGGACCAGAAGGCCCGCCTCGCCGCCCACGCCGACAACGTCCTCAACGTCTCCGGCATGGTCTTCGCCGCCGCCGTCTTCACCGGCGTCCTCCAGGGCACCGGCATGGTCGACCACATGGCCACGTGGATGGTGGACGTCATCCCCGAGGGCATGGGCCCCCACATGGCGCTCGTCACCGGAGTCCTGAGCCTCCCGCTCACCTACTTCATGTCGAACGACGGCTTCTACTTCGGTGTCCTGCCGGTCCTCGCCGAGGCCGGCCAGGCGCACGGCGTCTCGACGCTGGAGATCGCCCGCGCCTCGCTGGTCGGCCAGCCGCTGCACATGTCGAGCCCGCTGGTCCCGGCCGTCTACGTCCTGGTCGGCATGGCCAAGGTCGAGTTCGGCGACCACACCCGGTTCGTGGTCAAGTGGGCCGCCCTCACCTGCCTGGTGATCCTCGGGGCGGGCGTTCTGTTCGGCATCATCTGACCGTCTCGGGAGGACAACGCTCATGGGGCCCGGTAGGAACCGAGGCTGGCTGCTCCGCCTCGTCATCGCCTTCGGCTTCGCGCAGGGGGCGGTGTCGATGGCCCGGCCGGCCGTGTCCTACCGGGCCCTCGCGCTGGGCGCGGACGAGCGCGCGATCGGTGTCATCGCCGGTGTGTACGCCCTGCTTCCGCTCTTCGCCGCCGTCCCGCTCGGCCGCCGTACGGACCACGGCCGCTGCGCCCCGCTGCTGCCGGTGGGCGTGGTGCTCATATCCGGCGGCTGCGCGCTCAGCGGCCTGGCCGGCTCGCTGTGGACGATGGCCCTGTGGAGCGGGGTGATGGGCCTCGGCCACCTGTGCTTCGTCATCGGCTCCCAGTCGCTGGTCGCCCGCCAGTCCGCGCCGCACGAACAGGACCGCAACTTCGGCCACTTCACCATCGGCGCCTCCCTCGGCCAGCTGGTCGGCCCGATCGCGGCGGGCTTCCTGATCGACGGTTCCGACCGGGCCGGCAGCAGCGCGCTGGCCCTGCTCGTCGCGGGCGCGGGCTGCGCGGTCGCGTTCACCTCGCTGTGGCGCACAGAACACCGCGACACGACGCCCGAGTCCCGTACGGCGTCCGGCGAGCGCGTCCCGGTCGTTCGCATCCTGCGTACCCGGGGCGTCCCCGCGGGCATCTTCGTCAGCCTCGCCGTGCTGTCCGCGACCGACATCCTGACCGCCTACCTTCCGGTGGTCGGCGAGCAGCGGGGCATCGCGCCGTCCGTCATCGGTGTCCTGCTCAGCGTCCGCGCCGCGGCCACCATCGCCTGCCGGCTCGTTCTGACGCCTCTGCTGCGGCTGCTCGGCCGGACGCTGCTGCTCGCCGTGACCTGTCTGCTGGCGGCGCTGCTGTGCGCCGGGATCGCCCTGCCGGTGCCGGTGTGGGGGCTCGCCGCGATGCTTGCCGGGCTCGGCTTCTGCCTCGGTGTCGGGCAGCCGCTGTCCATGACGACGGTGGTCCAGGCCGCCCCCGCGGGCGCCCGCTCCACGGCCCTCGCGCTCCGGCTGACCGGCAACCGCCTCGGCCAGGTCGCCGCGCCCGCCGCGGCGGGCCTGATCGCCGGGGTCGCGGGCGTGGCGGCGCCGTTCGTGATGCTGGGGGCGCTGTTGCTGCTGTCGTCGGGCGTGGCGCTGCGCTCCCCGGCGAAGCCCGCCGGGGCTCCGGAGCCGCCCGCCGAACGGGCCCGGCCCGGGTCCCCTGTGGTCCGGAAGGGGGACAGCTGACGGGACGTCGGGCGATGCTCCCGCCCTTGCGGGCCAAAATGTGACAAAGAGTCAGATGAAGCACGACTTGTACGATAATCATCAGACTCGGAGGATTTCGCATGCACGTGACGCCCCGTCCACGCCGCGCCGGTGTCCGCACCGCCGCCCTCGCGGCCCTCACCGTCATGGGCGGCGCCCTGACGGCTCCGGCCGTCGCCGTCGCGCCCCTGGCCCCCGGCGACAACGGCACCGTCAAGATCCACTCGGCGTCCGACCCGCGCACGCCGGTCGGCGATCCCCGGGACGAGCCGAAGGTCTGCGAGTTCTACATCGACGCCGTCAACTTCGACGACCTCGCGGACGGCCAGGACATCAACTGGACCATCGAGACCGAGCCCCTCGACCCGAACGGCGCCACGCTCGAAGGCCAGATCACGCTGAACCCGGACGGCACCGGCCACACCGAGGACATCGTCCTGCCGGACGACCAGTACAAGCTCATCTGGACGATCGAGGGCGGAACCGGCGTCGGCAAGCAGAAGGTGTTCCGGGTCGACTGCGTCACCCCGCCGACGTCGCCCCCGCCGACGACCCAGCCCCCGACCACACCGCCGCCCCACGGCAAGGGCCCGCACGGCGGTCCTCCGGCCGGTGGCGGCGGAGGCGCCCGTGACGCGGCGGTCGGTCCGGTCGCCGGCGCGGTCGCGGTGGGTCTGGCCGCGGTCGGCGGGGCGGTCTGGTTCCGACTCCGTCGCCGCCCGCATGGCGCCGCGTAGCGGCTCCGCCGGATGGCCGCCGGGCGGACGTGGGGTCCGTCCGGTGGCCGGGGGACATGGCGCCGGCCGGCCGGTGACGGGTGCCCGGCGGGTGCGCGCGGCGCCCGCCGAGCGGCCCGTCCGGCTGCCGCCGGTCCGGCGCGCCCGCAGGCCCTGGTACCGGACGCGTGCCTTCCGGCTGACGCGTACGGCCGTACTGGCCGCCACCCTCGTGACGGGCGGCCTCTGGTCGGTCCAGGACGAGGACCCCTCCGGAGCGGTGTCGGCCGCACCGGGGGGTGCCTCGGGGCAGGTGTCGGCCCTGCGGGAGGGCATCTCGGGGGTGGCGGACGGTGAGGCGTGGGCGGCCGGGGGGACGGCGGGCGGGATGGCCGACGGGCGGGGCTCGGTGCGCGGGGGTGAGGTGCCCCTGTCCTCGCCTCCGTCTCCGCCCCCGTCCGCGTCCCGGTCCTCGTCCCCACCGAGCCGCCCGCCGAGTCGCCCGCCGAGCCGCCCGCCCGGACGGGCCGGTTCGCCGCCACCCCCCGAACCGGGCCGTCCCGGCGGCTCCCGCCCCGCCGGCCGTCCCGTCACCCCGGTGAGCCCGGGGGCCGCCGGCCACCCCGCGGCCACCTCGCACCCGGCCCCCTCGACACACCCTCGATCCCCGACCCGGCCCGCCGCCGGTGCCGCCCCCGCACCCTCCGCCCCCTCCGCTCACCCCAAGCCCTCGGCGCGCCCCCGCCCCCGCCCCCTCCCGCGCTCCCCCGCCACCCGCCTCCTCATCCCGTACCTCGACATCGACGCCCCCGTCATGGACCTCCGGCTCGACCGCGAGGGCCGGTTGCCCGCGCCGCCGGAGGACGACGCGAACCTGGTGGGCTGGAACGCCGACGGGCCGGCGCCGGGGGAGCGGGGGACCGCCGTGGCCGTCGGGCACCTCGACACGGACACCGACAGGGCCGTCTTCTGGGGTCTGTCCGCACTCTCACCGGGCCACCCGGTGCAGGTGCGCCGTGCCGACGGACGGGTGGCCGTCTACACCGTCGACGCACTGCGGACGTACGAGAAGGCGCACTTCCCCGACCGGGAGGTGTACGGCGACCGGGGCCGCGCCGAGCTGCGGATCATCACCTGCGGCGGCGCGTTCGACCGCCGGACGGGATACACGGGCAACCTCGTCGTCTTCGCCCACCTCGTCGCCGTCCGGGAGCGGGACCGCGCACGTCCGCCGGGCTGAACCGCCCCGTCCGCCGGGCTGAACCAGGACGTCCGGTTTCTCACCTGTCGGATCGGGGCGTCCGATGTGGCCGTGTCTCTTCCCCCGGCCGCCTACGGTCCGTTAACTTCCGTGACTCATAAGCCTCGTGCCGCGCGCGCGAGGCGGCCGGAAACGCGGAGCACCAGCGCACAGGACCTGCCCGAGAGGCCCCGGGGACACTTCTCATGACACGCGCCATCTCCCTGCACGACGTCAGCAAGGTCCACGCCAAGGGCGTCCGGGCCGTGGACCGGCTGTCGCTGGACATCGCACCCGGCGAGTTCCTGGTCCTGCTCGGCCCCTCCGGCTGCGGCAAGTCCACCGTACTGAGGATGATCGCCGGCCTGGAGCACATCACCGAGGGCGAGTTGCTCCTCGACGGCGCGTACGCCAACGACCTGCCGCCGTCCGAGCGGGACATCGCGATGGTCTTCCAGAACTTCGCCCTGTACCCCAACATGACCGGCCGCGACAACATCGGCTTCCCGCTCCGGATCGAGGCCCCCGGCGCCGACCCCGCCCCCCGGGTGGACGCCACCGCCCGGATGCTCGGCATCGAGGACCTCCTGGACCGCTTCCCCGGCCAGCTCTCCGGCGGCGAACGCCAGCGCGTGGCCATGGGCCGGGCCATCGCCCGTCACCCCTCCGCCTTCCTGATGGACGAGCCGCTGTCCAACCTGGACGCCAAGCTCCGCAACCACCTGCGCGCCGAGATATCCCGCCTCACCCGGGAGTTGGGCGTCACCACCGTCTACGTCACCCACGACCAGGCCGAGGCCATGTCGCTGGGCGACCGGGTCGCCGTCCTGCGCGGCGGTGTCCTCCAGCAGGTCGACTCCCCGCGCGTGGTCTACGCGCTGCCCCGCAACGTCTTCGTCGCCGCCTTCATCGGCACCCCGCGCATCAACCTCCTGCGCGGCCTGGTCCGCGCCCCGCTCGACGGCGCGATGACGATCAGCCTCGGCAAGCAGGCCCTGCGCCTGCCCGAACCCCTCTGCCTGGACCACAAGCTGCTGCGGGTGCAGCAGGGCCGGGAGGTGATCGTCGGCCTGCGCTCGGAGGCGGTCCGGATCGCCACGCCCGCCGAGGCCCGCCCGGAGGAGACCCACATCACCGGGCTCGTGGAGCATGTGGAGTTCCAGGGCCACGAGGTGCTGGTCCACTTCAACACCGGCTCCAGCCCCGCCGTCGTCCCCGAACTGGAGGCGCCCCGCCCGGTGCCCGCGCCGCCCCGGCGCCGCCGCGAGGGCGGGTTCCTCGGCCGGCTGCGGGAGCGCGCCGGCAGCCTGCGGGCCGGGCCGGTCGTGGTCATGGACGAGCCGGCGCGGCCGTCCGGGCCCCCGGAGGGCCGGATCCCGGGCGACCTCGTGGTCCGCACCACCCCCGACTTCGTCCTCCGGTACGGGATGCAGATCCCGCTCCTCGTCGACACCGCCCATCTGTACGTCTTCGACCAGCACGGCGACCGCATCTCCCCGGCCCCGGCCCGGCTGCCCGACCTGGAGGAGTGGGAGGCGTGAGACCGTGGCGGGCGGCACGCCGGTGACCCCTGGTGCCGGAAAACTAACGGCGCTAGTTTGGCCGACGACGAGGACCGCCCGCCCGGAAGGAACGTGATGAAGGCACACGACGGCATCTACCTCGACGGGGCCTGGCGCCCGGCCGTGAGCCAGGACGTGATCGAGGTCGTCGACCCGGCCGAGGAGCGGGTGATCGCCCGCGTCCCGGCGGGCGGTGCCGAGGACGTCGATGCCGCCGTACGGGCCGCCCGCGCCGCGCTCCCCGCCTGGTCGGCCACCCCGCCCGCCGAGCGCGCGGCCCGGCTGGCCGCCCTGCGGGACGCGCTGGCGGCCCGCAAGGACGAGATCGCCGAGACCGTCACCGCCGAACTCGGCTCCCCGCTGCCCTTCTCCCTGGCGGTCCACGCGGCCGTACCGATCGCGGTCGCCGGCTCGTACGCCGAACTCGCCGCGACCCACTCCTTCGAGGAGAAGGTCGGCAACTCGACCGTGTACGAGGAGCCGGTCGGCGTGGTCGGGGCCATCACGCCCTGGAACTACCCGCTGCACCAGATCGTCGCCAAGGTCGCCCCCGCCCTGGCCGCGGGCTGCACCGTGGTCCTCAAGCCCGCCGAGAACACCCCGCTCACCGCCCGGCTCTTCGCCGAGGCGGTCCACGAGGCGGGCGTCCCGGCGGGCGTGTTCAACCTCGTCACCGGTCTCGGCCCGGTCGCGGGCCAGGCCCTCGCCGAGCACCCCGGGGTCGACCTGGTCTCCTTCACCGGCTCCACGGCGGTCGGCCGGCGGATCGCCGCCACCGCCGGCGCCGCGATCAAGAAGGTCGCCCTCGAACTCGGCGGCAAGTCCGCCAACGTCATCCTCCCGAGCGCCGACCTCGCCAAGGCGGTCAACGTCGGTGTCGCCAACGTGATGTCCAACTCCGGCCAGACCTGCAGCGCCTGGACCCGCATGCTGGTCCACCGCGACCGGTACGAGGAGGCCGTGGCGCTGGCCGCGACCGCCGCCGCCAAGTACGGCGACCGCATCGGCCCGGTCGTCAGCGCCGAGCAGCGGGCACGGGTGCGGGGTTACATCGAGAAGGGTGTCGCCGAGGGGGCCCGGCTGGTCGCGGGCGGCCCCGAATCCCCGCGCGAGCGCGGCTGGTTCGTCGCCCCGACGGTCTTCGCCGACGTCACACCCGAGATGACGATCGCCCAGGAGGAGATCTTCGGCCCGGTCCTGTCGATCCTGCGCTACGAGGACGAGGAGGACGCCCTGCGGATCGCCAACGGCACCGTCTACGGCCTGGCCGGCGCCGTCTGGGCGGGGGAGGAGGCGGAGGCGGTGGCCTTCGCCCGGCGCATGGACACCGGCCAGGTCGACATCAACGGCGGCCGGTTCAACCCCCTCGCCCCCTTCGGCGGGTACAAGCAGTCGGGCGTCGGCCGTGAACTCGGCGCGCACGGCCTCGCCGAGTACCTCCAGACCAAGTCCCTCCAGTTCTGAAGGAGCCCGTCGTGGTTCGTGCCGCCGTACTCCCCGCCGTGGGCGCCGCTCTGGAGATCACCGACATCGATCTCCCGGACCCCGGCCCCGGCCAGGTCCGCGTCCGCCTCGCCGCCGCCGGGGTCTGCCACTCCGATCTGTCCCTGTCCGACGGCACCATGCGGGTGCCGGTCCCCGCGGTCCTCGGCCACGAGGGCGCGGGCACGGTCGTGTCCGTCGGCGAGGGGGTCACCCATGTCTCACCCGGCGACACCGTCGTCCTGAACTGGGCGCCCTCCTGCGGCAGCTGCCATGCCTGTGGACTCGGCGAGGTGTGGCTCTGCGCCAACGCCCTCAACGGCTCCGCCGACGTGTACGCCCGCACGGCGGACGGCCGGGACCTCCACCCCGGCCTGAACGTCGCCGCGTTCGCCGAGGAGACGGTCGTCAGGGCCTCCTGCGTCCTGCCGCTCCCCGAAGGCATCCCCCTCACCGACGCCGCCCTGCTCGGCTGCGCGGTCCTCACGGGCTACGGCGCCGTCCACCACAACGCGCGCGTGCGCCCCGGCGAGACGGTCGCCGTGTTCGGTGTGGGCGGGGTGGGCCTCGCGACCCTCCAGGCGGCCCGGATCGCGGGCGCCTCGACGATCGTCGCCGTCGACGTCTCCCCGCAGAAGGAGGAACTGGCACGGGCGGCGGGCGCCACCCACTATGTGGTCGCCTCCGAGAACACCGCCCGCGAGATCCGCGCGCTCACCGGCAAGCAGGGCGTCGACGTGGCCGTGGAGTGCGTCGGCCGCGCGGTCACCATCCGCACGGCCTGGGAGTCCACCCGGCGCGGCGGCCGCACCACGGTCGTCGGCATCGGCGGCAAGGACCAGCAGGTCACCTTCAACGCCCTGGAACTCTTCCACTGGGGCCGCACGCTCTCGGGCTGCGTGTACGGCAACTCGAACCCGGCTCAGGACCTCCCGGTGCTCGCCGCCCATGTCCGCGCGGGCCGGCTGGACCTCTCCGCCCTGGTCACCGAGCGCATCGCCCTGGACGGCATCCCCGCGGCCTTCGAGAACATGCTCGCGGGCAAGGGCGGACGGGCGCTGGTCGTCTTCTAGCCCTTTGGCGTCGTGCGGAGCGAGATCCAAGCACGTACTCCCTCTCTCGGAACGTACCTACACCTGCACCGCGTGCGGAACCGTCTCCCCCAGAGACAAGAACTCCGCCCGCGTGATGCTCGTCCGGGCCGGTTTCAACCCGGCTGGTGCCGAGGGCGTAAGACCCCCGGGAGCGCCGCTCCCGCAGGCAGCCTGAGCCAGGAATCCCCCTCGTTCATGAGGGGGAGGATTCAAGCTGAGAGGTCCGCCTCTGGCCGCGGCTCGGCCGCCGCGGCCCGGCGGGGCTTCGACCGCGACACCCACACCCCCGCCAGACACAGCGCACCGCCCGCCAGGGTCAGCAGGCCCGGCACCTCGCCCAGCGCCAGCCACGACATCAGCACCACCAGCGCGGGCACGGCGTACGTGGTGGCGCCCATGCGTCCGGCGGTTGTCCTGGCCAGGGCGTACGCCCAGGTGGTGAAGGCCAGCGCGGTGGGAACGACGCCCAGGTAGACCATGTTCAGGGTGGCGGACAGCGGGGCGTCGGCGGCGTCGTGGACCAGCTGCCCGGCGAACGGCAGGCACACCACCGCGCCCACCGCGCACCCGAACGTCGTCGTCTGCAGCGCGCTCGCGTGCCCGAGCGCCGGCTTCTGCGCCACCACCCCGCTCGCGTACGCCACCGCCGCCAGCAGACACAGCACCACGCCGAGCAGCGAGGACCCGCCGCCGCCGGACATCGACAGCCCGACGGTCACCGCCCCGGCGAAGGACACCGCCATCCCGGCCAGCAGCCGCGGCGGCAGCCGGTCGCCGAGGAACCGCGCGCCCAGCAGGGCGATGAGCAGCGGCCCGATGTTCACGACCAGGGCCGCCGTCCCCGCGTCCACCTGCTGCTCGCCCCAGTTCAGGAGCACCATGTACACCCCGAACCACAGCACGCCGGAGATCGCGATCCCGCGCCAGGCGGCCCTCGGCGGCCACCCCTCGCGCCGCACGGCAGACAGAATGCCCAGCACCAGCGCACCGGCCAGCAGCCGGCCGAGCGCCAGCGCGCCCGGCGAGTACGCGGCACCGGCACTGCGGATCGAGACGAAGGCGGAGGCCCAGGCCAGGACGGTGAAGCCGGCCGCACCGGCGGCGAACAGCTCCGTACGACGAGCGGTGTTCATCATGCTCCCGAGGCTAGGAAGGGACGTGGGGCAGGGGCTCGCGGAAATCGGACGAGGGCTTCGAGGGCCCTCGAGGCACCGGGGCTCAGCGCAGCGCGGCCTCCTCGATCCCCAGCAGCTCGCCCAGCGCCCGTTCGCCCGTCGGGGTCACCTTCACGGCGCGCTCGGTGCCGATCGGTACGCACCACCCCGCGTCCAGCGCGTGCCGGCACAGGGCGGCGCCCGCGACGCCGGCGAGATGGGGGCGGCGTTCGGTCCAGTCGAGGCAGGCGCGGGCGAGCGGGCGGCGGGACGCGCGGTCGAGCGGGATGCCCGCGTCCGCGAACCACCGCAGCCCCCCGTCCGTCAGCGCGAACCCGGTGTCCTGCCTCAGCAGGCCGCGCGCGGTCAGCGCGTCGGTGACGGTGATGCCGAGGCGTCCGGCGAGATGGTCGTAGCAGGTGCGGCCGCGGGCCATCGCCGAGCCGGCGGTCGCGGCGCGCAGGGTGCGCGGGCGCGGGGCCGCGTCCGGGGTGACCTGGGCCGCCAGGTCCTCCACGAGCTGGGCGACCCGCGGACCGGCGAGCCGGACGTACCGGTGCCGCCCCTGCCGCTCCTGCGCCAGCAGCCCGCCCGCGACCAGCTTGCCCAGATGCTCGCTCAGCGTCGACGCGGCCACCCCGGCGTGCCGGGCCAGCTCACCGGCGGTCCAGGCCCGCCCGTCGAGCAGCGCCAGCAGGCAGACGGCCCGTGTCTCGTCGGCCATGAGCCCGGCCAGCGCGGCCAGCCCCGGCGCCCGTACGTCCCTGGTGGTCATGCGTCCCAGCATGCGCCCGGGACGTTTCGGCGTCCGCCGAAGTGTGCCGGGACCGCCTGGTCAGGCGATCCGCCGCAGGCGTTCGTACTGGAGGGCCAGGCCCTCCAGCAGCGCCGTCAGGCCCGTCTCGAAGGCCCGCTCGTCGATCTTCTCCTGCTGCTCGGCGAGCCGGTGCGCCTGGCCGAGGTGCGGGTAGTCGGCGGGGTCGTACGCGCTCGCGTCGTCCACAAAGCCGCCGGCGAACGAGCCGAGCGCGGAGCCCATGACGAAGTACCGCATCAGCGCGCCGACGGAGGTGGCCTGCGCGGGCGGCCAGCCCGCCGCGACCATCCCGCCGTACACCGCGTCGGCGAGCCGGAGCCCGGCCGGGCGGCGGCCGGGGCCCCGGGCGAGCACCGGGACGATGTTCGGGTGGTCGCGCAGGGCGGCCCGGTAGGAGACCGCCCAGTCGCGCAGCGCGGTCCGCCACTCCCGGCCGTCCTCGAACATCGACAGGTCGACCTGGGCGCTCACCGAGTCGGCGACGGCCTCCAGGATCTCGTCCTTGGTGCGGAAGTGGTTGTACAACGAGGGCCCGCTGACCCCCAGTTCGGCGGCGAGCCGACGCGTGGACACGGCCGCGAGGCCCTCCGCGTCCACGAGCACCCGGGCGGTCTCGACGATCCGGTCGGTGCTGAGCAAGGGCTTGCGCGGTCGGGCCATGGCGCACATAGTAGGGCTGCGCCTTGAAACTAGCAGTGCTAATTTAAATGTCCGGCTTTCAAAGGCCTACTTCTGTGAGGTGATCTCGTGGTGAACCTGGGGCTCAGCGAGGAGCAGGAGGCCGTCCGACGGCTCGCCCGGGACTTCGTGGACCGCGAGATCACCCCGCACGTCGTCGCCTGGGACCGCGCCGAGGAGGTCGACCGGTCCCTGGTCAAGAAGCTCGGCGAGGTCGGCTTCCTGGGCCTGACGATCGACGAGGAGTACGGCGGCTGCGGCGGCGACCATCTCGCGTACTGCCTGGTCACGGAGGAGCTGGGCCGCGGCGACTCCTCCGTGCGCGGGATCGTCTCGGTGTCGCTGGGGCTGGTCGCCAAGACGATCGCCGCCTGGGGGAGCGAGGAACAGAAGCGTGCCTGGCTGCCGGGGCTCACCTCCGGCGCGTACGTCGGCTGCTTCGGCCTCACCGAGCCCGGCACCGGCTCGGACGCCGGGAACCTCACCACGCGCGCGGTCCGTGACGATGGGGGCACCTCCCGCTCGAGCGAAGCCGAGAGTGGGGGACGGTACGTCATCAACGGCACCAAGATGTTCATCACCAACGGCACCTGGGCGGACGTGGTCCTGCTCTTCGCCCGCTCCACCGACGCCCCCGGCCACAAGGGCGTCTCCGCCTTCCTCGTCCCCACCGACACCCCCGGCCTGAGCCGCCGTACCGTCCACGGCAAGCTCGGCCTGCGCGGCCAGACGACCGCGGAACTGGTCCTGGAGGACGTCGAGGTCCCCGCGTCCGCGCTGCTGGGCGAGGAGGGCAAGGGCTTCTCGGTCGCCATGTCCGCGCTGGCCAAGGGCCGGATGTCGGTCGCGGCGGGCTGCGTCGGCATAGCCCAGGCCGCACTGGACGCGGCGGTGCGGTACGCCGGCGAGCGCGAGCAGTTCGGCAGGACCATCGCCCACCATCAGCTCGTCCAGGAGCTGCTCAGCGACATCGCCGTGGACGTCGACGCGGCCCGCCTGCTGACCTGGCGCGTCGCCGACCTGATCGACCGCGGCCTGCCCTTCGCCACCGAGTCCTCCAAGGCCAAGCTGTTCGCCTCGGAGGCCGCCGTGCGCGCCGCGAACAACGCCCTCCAGGTCTTCGGCGGCTATGGCTACATCGACGAGTACCCGGCGGGCAAGCTGCTGCGGGACGCCCGCGTGATGACCCTCTACGAGGGCACGAGCCAGATCCAGAAACTCGTCATCGGGCGGGCGCTGACGGGGGTTTCGGCGTTCTGAGTACCCATCTGAGTATCCGTGCGGATGTGGCACGCGCCACGTCGGCCGGATCCTTTTCCCATGAGTGACACACCCGTCAAGCAGCAGAACACGGCCGCGTTCTACGGTCAGGCCGTCGCCTCCTTCGCCATCGCCATGGCGGCCACGGCCATCGGCATCTACCAGTTGAACACCGACGCCTGGGTGCGGTCCTTCCTGGCGATCGCGGTCCTGTACCTCGTGACGTCCGCGTTCACCCTGGCGAAGGTCATCCGGGACCGCCAGGAAGCGGGCACGATCGTGAGCCGGGTCGACCAGGCCCGCCTGGAGAAGCTCCTCGCCGAACACGACCCCTTCGAGAAGATCTGAGGGTTTCCCCTCGGCTGATCGGCCACTCTAAGCGGCCGCTCACCTCGGGCGGTATGGTGTAGCTCCTGTACCGAGAGGGGCGAGCGAGCGATGAGTACGGCGGAGGAGACGGCCGGCGGCGAGATCGAGCCGTGGGAAGAGGTCACCCCTGACGCGGCCCGGCGACTGCTCGTCGCCGCCGTGGAGGCCTTCGCCGAGCGTGGCTACCACGCGACCACGACCCGGGACATCGCGGGCCGTGCGGGCATGAGCCCGGCGGCGCTCTACATCCACTACAAGACCAAGGAAGAGCTGCTCCACCGGATCAGCCGGATCGGTCACGACCGTGCGCTGAGCATCCTGCGCACGGCCGCGAACGGCGACGGCACCCCGGCCGAGCGGCTCGCGGACGCCGTGAGCTCCTTCGTCCGCTGGCACGCCGGGCGGCGCACCACCGCGCGGGTCGTGCAGTACGAGCTGGAGGCGCTCGGCCCGGACGCCCGCGCCGAGATCCTCGCGCTGCGCCGGCAGGTCGACGCCGAGGTGCGCGGGATCATCGAGGAGGGTGTGGCCTCCGGCGAGTTCGACGTCCTGGACGTCCACGGCACCACCCTCGCCGTGCTCTCCCTCTGCATCGACGTGGCCCGCTGGTTCAACGTCGACGGCCCGCGCACACCCGACGAGGTCGGCGCGCTCTACGCCGACCTCGTGCTGCGGATGGTGGGCGCCGCGAAGTAGCGCCCACGGCGGTTACCGGTAGCAACGGAAGCAGCTACAGGTAGTAGCCGTTGCGGCTACAGGCAGTAGCCGGTGCGGGCTACAGGTAGTAGCGGGAGACGGACTCCGCCACGCACACCGGCTTGTCCCCGCCCTCGCGCTCCACGGTGAACGCGAGGGTGAGCTGGACGCCGCCGGTCACGTCCTCGACGCCGGTGATCCGCGCCGTCGCGCGCACCCGGGAGCCGACCGGGACGGGCGCGGGGAAACGCACCTTGTTCGTCCCGTAGTTGACGCCCATCTTCACGCCCTCGACCGCGATCAGCTGAGGCCCGAACAGCGGCAGCAGGGACAGGGTCAGATACCCGTGCGCGATGGTCGTCCTGAACGGACCCGAGGCGGCGCGCTCGGGGTCGACATGGATCCACTGGTGGTCACCGGTGGCCTCCGCGAACAGGTCGATGCGCTTCTGGTCGATCTCCAGCCAGTCGGTGTGGCCCAGCTGCTCGCCCACGGCCGACTTCAGTTCGTCGGCGGACGTGAAGATCCTCGGCTCTGCCATGTGTCTCCGGCCCTCTCGCACGGTGTCCTGCTAAGCGACTGCTTAGCATGGTCGGGTGCGGGGCCGCTGTCAACGGACCCGGGGTGTGACGTGATGGGTAGGCTTCGAGGGGTGCCCCAGATTCCAGAGAAGATCAACGAGCTCACGGTCGGCCAGCTCGCCGCCCGCAGCGGCGTCGCCGTCTCCGCCCTGCACTTCTACGAGTCCAAGGGCCTGATCAGGAGCTGCCGCACCGCAGGCAACCAGCGCCGCTACCATCGCGACGCGCTCCGCAGGGTCGCGTTCGTCCGCGCGGCCCAGCGGGTCGGCATCCCGCTGGCCACGATCCGCGAGGCCCTCGCCGAACTCCCCGAGGAGCGCACGCCCACCCGCGAGGACTGGGCGCGCCTCTCCGCGGCCTGGCGGGCCGAGCTGGACGAGCGCATCAAGCAGCTCAACCGCCTCCGCGACCACCTCACCGACTGCATCGGCTGCGGCTGCCTCTCGCTGGACACCTGCGTCCTGTCCAACCCCGACGACGCCTTCGGCCAACGCGCGTCGGGCTCGCGCCTGCTGGTGGAGCGAAGGAAGACCGAGAAGTAGGGGCGGGGCGCACACCCCGCCCCCCGGACCGACACCGGGCGCCGCACCCGCACCGACGCAGGATGCGGCACCCGCACCGCTCACCCAGTCACTCGCACTCGGTCCCGCCCTTCCGTGTCAGGTAGGCCCCGCTCACCGCCTTGGCGATCGCCCTGCCCCCGGTCACGGAGCTGTACCGCTCGACGGCCGGCCGTATCACGACCCCCTCCCGCAGATGCAGCTCCCGCCCCGACACGGTCTCCCGGCCCGTCGCGATCTCCAGCACCCGCTCACTGTCGTACGGCCCCGCGAACAGCCTCGGTACCAGCGGCAGTTCCCCGCCCACCAGCTCCGCCGCGTCCAGCCAGCGCACCGCCCCGTCGATCTCCGCGGACACGTCGAACACCGCGTACCCGAGCGTCTCGCGCCGCCCGTCCGCGCCGTACGTCAGGTCCTGGACCCCCGCGCCGTACACCTCGCCGAAGATCCCGACCCGTCGCGCGCCCAGCCGCCCGGCGAGCCGGGACGCCGCCTCGACGACGCCGTGGCCGTGCACGGCCCGCCAGTAGAGATTGCGCGGGTCCTCCCTCAGGGCCAGCGACTTCGCGCCGAAGCCCTTCGAGGAGACGTACACCCGCCCCTCGTCCGCGACATACGTCACCAGGCACGCCGAACCGTGCAGCTTCTCGGTCAGGACGACCGGCTCGCCCGGTTCGAAGATGCCGGGATAGCGCTGGATGTTCTCGATGTCGACCCACGGCAGCAGATCCGGCGCCGCCTCGACATCGCCGCTCATGGTCGGTGGGATCGGTGGCACCCACTTCACGATGCCCAGCCGCTCCGCGAAGTCGGTGCCCTCCGCGGCGGCCCGCGCCAGGTCGACGTCCGCCAGCGCCCGCGGCCGGCACACGATGCCCTGCGACAGCTCGCCCCGCAGCCGCACCGCCTTCACCCGGTCCGAGTTGCCGCCCGCCAACCGCCCGGTCAGCCCCAGCTCCTCGACCAGCGCGGCGGGGAGCACCGACTGCTCGGGGATGTAGAGGGCGGCCTCACCGGTGCGGTAGGCGCCCTTGGCGACCACCGCCCGGTACAGGCCGACCTGGGCCAGTTCGAGGGCGTCGGCGTTGGGATGCTCATGGACCGTCAGCACTTCTGCGGTGACGCGCAGCGTCGACATACGGGTGACTCCTTCGGTACCTCAGCTCGGTTTCATCACCCCTGACTCTCCCTACGGGAAAGGTGTGGAGCGACCCGATTAGCCGCTGGTAATGTCACGCTCTTCGGCCGGCGGCGACGCCGTCGCGCACGGAGTCCCGACGGGACGAACTCCCATGACCTCACCGGCCCTTGTTGCCGCCCTCGCGGACATCGACGCGGTCTTCGACGGCTTCGCCAACCCGAGCGAGACCGGATGCGGCTACTGCCACGCGCCCGAGGAGACCGCGTATCTGCGCACGCCGCATGTCCAGGTCCCCGTGGACGTGGTGCGGTACTACCTCTACGAGGTACCCGACCACTTCGACGATCACGAGACGGCCATGCGGCGCCTGCTGCCGCCGGCCGCACGGGCGATGGCCGACGGCACCCTGGGGACGATCGGCTACGGGGGACACGGTCTGAGCCGGGTGGACTGGCGCGCCTGGCCGACCGGGCAGGCAGCCGCGATCGACGCCTTCCTGATCGCCTGGTGGCAGGACGCGCTCGGCACGCCGGAACCGCCCTTCGGTATCGACGACATCTTCGACACCTGCGTCACGATAGCCAGGACCGTGACCCCGTTCCTGGACGGGTGGGCCGACGGGCCGGTCGCCGACGCGCATCTGGCGCGCTGCGCCGACGTCTGGCTGTACGACCTGCTCTCCGACGACTCGCCGTTCACCTGGTGGTACGACGACAGCCATGACGCGGGCCTCGCGGATCTGCGTGCCTGGCTGGCCGGCCCCGGAGCCGCCCGGCTGCGTGCCGCCGGCGAGCCGGACCTCGCCGTGCGCTGTGAACTCCTCGCGCTGCCCGAGGCCGAGCGCTGGGCTCATCCGTACTGGGAAAGTGCCTCCGCCACCAACTGAGCGTTGGACAGGGCCCGTCGCCCGTCCGGCAGGAGCAGGGTGTCCTCCAGTCCGATCCGGGTCGCCAGCCCCAGCCGCCCCGCCAGCCGCAGCACCGGCCACGCGCCGCCGTCCTCGCCGTGCAGCAGCACGGGGCGGCCGGCGGCCGGGCCCAGCTCGGACAGCAGGGCCCGCGCCGACTCCTCGGCGGTCCGCGGATCCGGGTCCGTCACCTCCGCGAGCACGCGCAGCACCTTCGGCGCGAGCGCGGAGGCGGCGAACCGGGCCGCGCCGTCCGTCCCCGACCAGATGCCGGCCTCGACGCCGACCCCCAGGTCGAGCAGTGTCCCGGCGAGTTCCTCCGCGCCCGGCTCGTGCCAGTTCACCGAGGCGTGATCGGGGAGCGCGGTCCAACTCCGCACCCGCTCCGGCCGGAGCACGGGATCGGGCTCGGCCCATGCGCCGGTCGTCACCCCGACCGGCACCGCCACCCGTCGCCGTATCGCGTCGAGGGCGGGCGCCACCACGCGCGGGGACAGACTGTGCCGCCCGCACGGTGTCTTGGGATGGACATGGATCTCGGTGGCCCCGGCCGCGACGGCCCCGGCCGCGGAGGCGGCCAGCGCCTCGGGCGTCAGTGGCACCGCCGCACCGTCGGCGGCCCCCCGCGCGCCGTTCAAACAGACCTGCAGCATGCCTCGATGGTGCCACCCGCCACCGACAACCGGCCGTAGCCGCGGAATCCGGCGTGAACAGGGGGTGCGGCATCCCCGGCGCACCCCCGCCGTGCTCTCAGGGGCGCGTCAGGCCGACACCAGCAGCCGTCCGCGCCGGGCGTACGCCAGCGCCTCCGGGGTGAGCACGGGCCGCGGGACGAGGATCCCGCAGTCCGAGCAGACCGGACCCGCCGACGGTTCGTGGTCCAGGTCGTACTTCCACAGCAGCCGTTCGCCGCCGCAGACGGGGCAGGAGGAGCCCGGCGCCCGCTCCAGCGCGGCGATCAGGCGGCGCAGCACCTCGGCCAGCGGTTCACGGGGGTGGACCCGCGGGTCGTCGCACCATGCCACGCCGAAGCCGCCCCAGGTCAGCCGGTGCCAGTCGTCGACACTGCCCGGCCTGCGCAGCCCGTCGTGCTTCTCCTTCTTGCGGCGCTCGGCGAACTCGACCTCGTAGGCCAGCCACACCGCACGCGCCTCCTCCAGTTCGTCCAGTGCGGCCACGAGCCGCGCCGGATCGGGGGAGCGGTCCTCCGGTCCGAACCCGCCCCGGGAGCACAGATGGTCCCAGGTCGCCCGGTGCCCATAAGGGGCGAACCGCTCCAGGCACTTGCGCAGCGAGTACCGCCGCAGTGCCAGATCGCACCGGGGGTCTCGTACCTGTCTCGCCAGACTCCGGAAACCGGCCATCGCCTTGCACCTCCGTCACATCTGCACCTGTACTTCGGTCACTTCGGCGTCGTCGTACGGACGTCGTCGAATAGACGTATCGACAAGCGATTCGGCTCCATCCGATCTCCGATGACCTCCACCAGCCGAAAACTTGACGCATGTTCATCTTCAAACCCGGGGATACCGGCGGTAACCTTCCGGCCACCCCCGTCGCTAGGAGCAGCCGATGCCACGGCGAACCTCCCGCACCACTCTGGACAGACTGAGAACTCCCGGCAGATTCCCCGGGTTCCTGAAGACCGCATCCGTATGCACCCTCATCGCCGGTCTTCTGTCGCCCCTCGCCCAGACGGCCCAGACGGCCTCGGCCGCCGAGCAGGTCACGGCGGCGAACGACTACTGCGGCGGCCAGTGCTCCGACATCCTGCCGCCCGGTCAGAACGGCAACGCCACCCTCGCCCAGATCCTGCTCAACCAGGCCTTCGGCACCCAGCCCGAACACGCCGAGGACCAGCTCGGCCCCTACGCCAACCTGGCCAAGGGCTACTCCACCCTCACCAACGCCACCATCAACACCTTCTTCAACGACGCGTCCTTCGGAGTCCCGTCCGATCAAGTCGCCTCCACCCTGAAGCCCGCGGGCCGCAGCGACGTGACGATCGTCCGCGACAAGAAGACGGGTGTGCCGCACATCACCGGTACCACCAGATACGGCACCGAGTTCGGTGTCGGATATGCGGCCGCCCAGGACCGGCTGTGGCTCATGGACGTCTTCCGCCACGTCGGCCGCGGCCAGCTCACCACCTTCGCGGGCGGCGACCCCTCCAACCAGGGGCTGGAACAGCAGTTCTGGCGCAACGCTCCGTACACCGAGGCAGACCTCCAGGCCCAGATCGACAACGCCGTCGCCACCAACGGCGCCCGCGGCCAGCAGGCCCTGGCCGACGCGAACGCCTACCTGGACGGCATCAACGCGTACATCGACGCCTCCGACAGCGGCCGCTACTTCCCCGGTGAATACGTCCTGACCGGCCACAAGGACTCAATCACCAACGCCGGCACCATCGACCACTTCAAGGTCACCGACCTGGTGGCGCTGGCCTCGGTCATCGGCGCGCTCTTCGGCTCCGGGGGCGGCGGCGAGGTCAACAACGCCCTCTCCCTGCTCGCCGCGCAGGAGAAGTACGGCGTCGCGGAGGGCACCGAGGTCTGGGAGGCGTTCCGCGAACGCAACGACCCCGAGGCCGTCCTCACCGTCCACGACGGCCAGAGCTTCCCGTACGCCACCAAGCCCGCCGACGCGCAGGGCGAGGCCCTCCCCGACGCCGGCTCGGTCGCCCGGGAACCACTGATCCACGACGCCACGGGCACCGGCGGCGACGCCGCCGCCACCGCCGCCTCCGCCACGGCGGCCGCGGCCGCCGTCAGCTCCGCCCGGCGCGGCATGTCCAACGCCCTCGTGGTCAGCGGGCAGTCCACCGCAAGCGGCCACCCGATCGCCGTCTTCGGCCCGCAGACCGGCTACTTCGCCCCGCAGCTGCTCATGCTCCAGGAGATCCAGGGCCCGGGCATCAGCGCCCGCGGCGCCTCCTTCGCGGGCCTGAGCATGTACGTCGAACTGGGCCGCGGCCAGGACTACGCGTGGAGCGCCACGACCTCCGGCCAGGACATCATCGACACCTACGCGGTCGAGCTGTGCCAGGACGACTACCACTACCTGTACCGCGGCACCTGCACCGCCATGGAGAAGGTCGAGCAGAAGAACGCCTGGAAGCCGACCACGGCCGACGGCACCGCCGCCGGCTCGTACACCATGCGGGTGTGGCGCACGAAGTACGGACCCGTCGAGTACCGCGCGACCGTCGGCGGCAAGAAGGTCGCCTACACCACCCTGCGCTCGTCCTTCATGCACGAGGCCGACTCCATCATCGGCTTCCAGATGCTGAACGACCCGGATCACGTCAAGGGCCCGGAGACCTTCCAGAGCGCGGTGCAGCACATCAACTACACCTTCAACTGGTTCTACGCCGACTCCACGCACACCGCGTACTACAACAGCGGTGACAACCCGGTGCGCGCCGCCGGCGTCGACCCCGAGTTCCCGGTGTGGGCGCAGTCGGCCTACGAGTGGCGGAACTGGGTCCCCGCCACCAACACGGCCGACTACACCCCGCCGTCCGCGCACCCCCACTCCATCGACCAGGACTACTACATCTCCTGGAACAACAAGCAGGCCCTGGACTACTCGACGGCCCCCTGGGGCAACGGCTCGGTGCACCGCGGCAACCTCCTCGAGGACCGCGTGAAGAAGCTGGTCACGGCCGGCGGCGTCACCCGCGCCTCCCTGGTGAAGGCGATGGCGGACGCGGCCCTCGCCGACCTGCGCGCCGAGGACGTCCTGCCCGACCTGCTGAAGGTGATCAACAGCTCCACAGTCACCGACTCCACCGCGGCGGCCGCCGTCACCAAGCTCCAGACCTGGCTGACGGCAGGCGGCAGGCGCACGGAGACCACGGCCGGTTCGAAGACGTACGCCCACGCCGACGCGATCCGCATCATGGACGCCTGGTGGCCGCTGCTGGTGAAGGCGGAGTTCGAACCGGGCCTCGGCACCGACCTCTACACCGCGTTCTCCCACAACCTGCCCATCGACGAGTCCCCGTCGGCCGCCCACGGGCCGACCGGCTCGCACGCCGGAAGCTCCTTCCAGTACGGCTGGTGGAGCTATGTCGACAAGGACATCCGCTCCGTGCTCGGTGAGCCGGTGCAGGGCGGGCTGACCCGGAGGTTCTGCGGCGGCGGCACCCTGACCGGCTGCCGGGACGTCCTCATCGGCACCCTGAAGGAGGCGGCCGGCCGGACCGCGGCCCAGGTCTACCCCAGCGACGCCCTGTGCGCCGCCGGCAACCAGTGGTGCGCCGACTCGATCGTCCAGCGCACCCTGGGCGGCATCAAGCACGGCAACATCAGCTGGCAGAACCGGCCCACCTTCCAGCAGGTGGTGGAGTTCACGTCCCACCGGTGACGCCCGGCGGGGGGGGGGGGGGGGGGGGGGGGGGGGGGGGGGGGGGGGGGGGGGGGGGGGGGGGGGGGGGGGGGGGGGGGGGGGGGGGGGGGGCAGGGGGGGGGGGGGGGGGGGGGGGGGGGGGGGGGGGGGGGGGGGGGGGGGGGGGGGGGGGTGGGGGAGGGGGAG
>NZ_JBVJAB010000026.1:0-2960 GCF_055591025.1 Streptomyces sp. NPDC041784 | reverse complement strand
AAAAGGGCAAAATAAGCGGAAAAACCAGCCCCACTTCCCACAAGGGGGGGGGGTCCCCGCCCCACCGGGGACGCCCGGCGGGCGGCGGGCTGGTCGGTGACTCCGCCCCCCCCCCAGTACCAGCCGCGCCAGCTCGGAGTGCACGATGTCGCTGTGCGCCCCGGCCGGCGCGCCCCCGCGCCGGACCACCACCGCCGCGTCGACGTTCACGCACCCCGACGTGGGCAGCGGCCCGGCCAGGGCCTTGGCGAGCGGGTACACGCGCGTGCCCGGGACGGCCTGCACACCGTCGTGACCCATCGCCCCCCACTTGGCACCGAGCATGCCCCCGACACCGAACTCCGCGACGGCCGCCCCGGTGTCACCGGGCTCCACGCCCCCGCTTTCCACCACCCCGGGCTCCGCGCCCCCCGGCTCCGGCAGGACCCCCCGCGCGTCACCGGCCATCCGGGACGCCAGCGGGTACATCGTGCCCAGTGCCGAGTCGTGCTTCGAGAAACAGCACACCACCGGACCGTCGACCCGGTTCTGCTGCCCCTGCAGCACGCCTCCCGCGCGCGCGTCGTGCGGCAGCCGGGCGGCGAACGCGTAGTGCGAGAAGGCCCCTTGGAGCAGCGTCACGGACTTCACCGTGTGCACCCCCCGGGGCAGGCCACGCAGCGCGAACGACACCAGCCGCGCGCCGAAGCTGTGCCCCACCAGATGCACCCGCACCCCGGGCAGCGCGGCCGCCAACCGTCCGATCAGCGGCCCGAGTCCCCGCTCGCCGACCGTCCCGGCCCGCCGTTTCATCGCGTAGTACGTCGCCTGCCGCAGCAACTCGTGCGCGCCGTCCCACGGGTTGGGCAGGCTGAACCCCTGGGTCCCGCCCCCGGACTCCAGCCCGCACAGCGCCGCCGCGAACGTGTCGCAGGCCGCCGCCGTCGGCCCGGCGAACATCTCCGGCTCGTCCTGCGGCACCCCCTCCGCCACCGTGTCCGCCGCGAACGGCGCCTGCGGCCCCGGCGGCACGACGTCCACCAGCAGCCGCACCAGCCGTCCGAACTCGTCCAGTTCGCCCTCCTCGGGCGGCCGCTGCTCCAGCATCCGGGCGATCTGCTCGACCACCGTGGCCCGGCCCGGGAAGGTCTCCAGCAGCGCGTGCCGGGTCTCCTCGTCGAGCACCGGACCGCCGTTCGCCCCGGCCGCGACGGTGCGCGGGAAGTCGGGGATCGGCTCGTCCGCGAACCGCATCGACGGCCACAGCACCCCCACGTACCCGATCCGGGCCTTCGGGACGAGCTGGGGGATCGGCGCGAAGAAGCGGCTGTAGAGCAGGGTGGCGCCGGACCGGTCGCTGTTCCAGCCGTGCGAGAAGACGATCAGATCGCGGACCTCGCGCTGCTTCACCCCGGCCAGCAGCCGGTCCCGTTGCGCGCCGTCGACGTCCCCGTCGGCGTCGAAGGTCAGTTCCCAGTAGGGAGTCACGCTCATTGCCGACTGTGCCATGACAGGCCCCCGTCCCCCGGAGCGGTGCGCGCGATGTGGGTGATGTGGGCGCATCGTCCTGCCAACGGGCGACCTTGGCCATAGGTCACGTCTCATCCGTAGAGCAGATACTTCCGCCGGGTCCGCCGGAACCCCTCCAGCTCCTCCCGCCACCCGGCGACCACGTCCTCGACCCCGGCCCCGGCGTCGACCGCGGTCCGCACCCAGGCCGAACCGGTGAGCTTGTCGATCCACCGGTCGGAGCGCCAGGCGAAACCGCTCCACACCCGCTTCGCGGTCACCAGCAGGGCGATCCCGGTGCGCACGGGGTCGTAGGCGTCCCGGTCGTGCACATGGAGCTGCACCCCGCCCACGGTCCTGCCCTGGAACTTCGAGAAGGAGGGCGCGAAGTACGCCTCCCTGAACCGCACCCCCGGCAGCCCCAGACCGTTCGCGGCGGCCGCCCACCGCCCGTCGATCCCCTCCGCACCGAGCAGTTCGAACGGCCGCGTGGTGCCACGTCCCTCCGACAGGTTGGTGCCCTCGAGGAGACATGTCCCCGCGTACACCAGCGCGGTCTCCGGCGTCGGCATGTTCGGGCTCGGCGGCACCCAGGGCAGCCCGGAGGCGTCGAACCACTCCGTCCGCCGCCACCCGCTCATCTCCACGGTGTCCAGCTCCACCGCCGAGTCCAGGAACTCCCCGTCGAAGAGCCGGGCCAGCTCCGCCACGGTCATCCCGTGCGCCTGCGCGATCGGCCGGCGCCCGACGAAGCTCGCGGACTCCGGGTGCAGCACGGGCCCCCGGGCCGCCCGCCCGGTCACCGGGTTCGGCCGGTCCAGCACCACGAACCGCTTCCCGGCCAGCCGCGCCGCCTCCATGCAGTCGTAGAGCGTCCAGATGTACGTGTAGAAGCGGGCGCCCACGTCCTGGATGTCGAAGACGACCGTGTCCACGCCGGAGGCGGTGAACACGTCGGCCAGCGGCTGCCCGTTCTTCAGGTACGTGTCGTACACGGGCAGCCCGGTCGCCGGGTCGTCGTACCGGCCCTCGGAGCCGCCGGCCTGCGCGGTGCCCCGGAAGCCGTGCTCCGGGCCGAAGACGGCGGTCAGGTTCACCCGGTCGTCGGCGTGCATCACGTCGACGATGTGACGGGTGTCGCGGGTGACGCCGGTGGGGTTGGTGACGATGCCGACCCGCCGACCGCGGAGGGTTCGGTAACCGTCGGCCGCGAGGCGCTCGAACCCGGTGCGCAGTCGGGGCCGTGCGGGCGCCGCCACCGGGGCGGGTACCGTCGCGGTGGCGGCGAGCAGGGCTCTTCTGGACAGGTGCATGGCGCTCCCGGCGGGCTCCGTGTGGGGCCCGCCGATGGGAGCCGACCTGATCCACAAGACACCCCCTAGTGACCTGAGTCGGAGATTCGTCGGCAGTAGGCGGCTACTTTGTCGAGGATCTCGTCGGCGGTCTTCGTCCAGATGAACGGCCTCGGGTGT
>NZ_JBVJAB010000025.1:43465-122799 GCF_055591025.1 Streptomyces sp. NPDC041784 | reverse complement strand
CCCCCCCCCCCCCCCCCCCCCCCCCCCCCCCCCCCCCCCCCCCCCCCCCCCCCCCCCCCCCCCCCCCCCCCCCCCCCCCCCCCCCCCCCCCCCGCTGCCGTACATCCGCCACAGGCTCAGGCCGCGGTCCGCCTCCCCCGCCGGTGCGCGATCTCCCCGAGGATCACGTCGGCCACGAGGAACCCGGCCAGCGGGATGCCGAGCAGCGGGACGAAGTAGCCGAGGACCGCGATCACCGCCATCAGCGGGACGAGGACGTACGGCGGGACCTGGGCCCAGGCGCCGCGCGGGATGGGCCGGCCGAACGCGCTGCCCCGGCCGCGCTGCCACCACATCCGGTAGCCCCAGACGATCAGCAGGATCAGGGAGAGCGCGAGGAGCATCAGCAGGATCTGGTTGGCCAGGCCGAACAGGACACCGGTGTGCAGGTCGATGCCCCAGCGGGTCAGCTTGGCGAGCACCGGGTACTCCTCGAACCGCAGGGTGTCGGTGATCTCGCCGGTGGCCGGGTCGACGGCGACGGCGTCCTGCTTGGTCGGCCAGCTGCGCTGCACCTGCTTGACGACGTACGCCGACTCGGCGTCCGCGGGCGGGACGATCTCGACCGGGTCGCCCAGCCCCTCGGCACGGGCGGCCGACAGGACCTTGTCGAGCCCGATGCCGTGCTCGCCGTCCCCGCCGGTGCCGGAGGCCGCGTCGTGTCCGGCGTGCTCGCCGCCGCCGGCGGCCGCCGAGACCGATGGCGTGGCCTGGTGGACGGAGGTGCGCAGCTCGTCGATGGTGGCGCCGGCGTACGTCGACCAGGTCAGACCGGTCGCGGAGAGGAAGAAGAAGCCGAGGGCGGCCCATATGCCGACGGTGCCGTGCAGTCCCAGGGTGCGGCGCCGGCCGCTGGTGCCGCGGACCTTGCGCAGGGCTCGGCGGCGGGAGAACCAGAGCACGATGCCGCCGCCCGCGATCACCCACAGCCAGCTCGCGGCCAGCTCGCTGTAGAGCCGGCCGGTCTCGCCGAGGTGCAGGTTGCGGTGGAGTTCGGAGATCCAGGTGCGCAGCGGGAGCGCGCCGGTCGAGCCGTACTGTTCGAGGGAGCCGCGCACCTTGGCGGTGTACGGGTCGACGAACACGGCGAGGGTGTGGTCGGGGTTCACGCCCTCGACCCCGGAGAGCAGCACCCGGGTGCTCGCGTCGGCCGCCGGGGACGGGCGGACCGCCGAGACCGTGCCCTCCGGGTGTGTCTTCCGGGCCGCGTCCACCTGCTCGGAGATCGGCAGCTTGGTGTCGCCGACCGGCACGGTCATCTCGTGCGCGTAGACGAGCTTCTCGGCCTGGAACGAGCCGGCGTAAAGGAACCCGGTGACGGCGGCGACCAGCAGGAACGGCGCGACGAGCACTCCGGCGTAGAAGTGCAGGCGCAGGATCAGCGGGCGCAGCGGGGCCCACGGGCCGCGGGTGGGAGCCGCGGGCTCGGACTGCTGCGGGGCCTCGTCCGTGAGGGTCGAGGGAGCGGTGGACATGAGCGGGCTCTCCGGGGGCAGGGGGACGATTTTCAGCCGTGACGGTCCAGTAGTCGGGGCGGGACCCGGTCGAGTTCCCGCCACTTCCAGTGACCTGAGTCACACACTCATGGGCCGTGGCATTCTGGCCCGATGGCACATCCCAGTCCCCGCGCGCCCCTTGTCGATCGGATCGAGGAACTCCTCGCCCCCGGCGGCCCGTTGCCCATCGTCGCGGCCGGCGACCCGGTCCTGCGCGTCGGCACCGAGCGCTACGACGGGCAGTTGGACCCCGCACTCCTGGCCCGCTTCGTCGAGGCGCTGCGGATCACCATGCACGCGGCGCCGGGGGTGGGGCTCGCCGCCCCGCAGGTCGGGGTGGAGCTGCGGATCGCCGTTGTCGAGGACCCGGCGCCGGTGCCGGAGGAGGTACGGCTGGCCCGCGGCCGGGTGCCGCAGCCGTTCCGGGTGCTGGTCAACCCGTCGTACGAGCCGGTGGGTCCGGCCCGTGCCGGGTTCTTCGAGGGCTGTCTGAGCGTGCCGGGCTACCAGGCGGTGGTGGCCCGGCACGCCGAGGTCCGGCTGACCGGGCAGGACGAGCACGGGCGGGCGCTGGACGAGGTGTTCGCCGGCTGGCCCGCCCGGATCGTGCAGCACGAGACCGACCATCTGGACGGCACGCTCTACCTCGACCACGCCGAGCCGCGCTCGCTCTGCGCCAACCAGACCGCGCTGGAGCGCTGGACCCAGCCGACGCCGGCGCAGGCGGCCCGGGCGCTGGGGTTCGAACTGCCGTAGACGGCCGGTCAGTTGTCCCGGAACGCCTCCAGCAGGCGCAGCCACACCTCGCTGATGGTGGGGTAGGACGGTACGGCGTGCCACAGGCGGGCGATCGGGACCTGTCCGGCGACGGCGATGGTCGCCGAGTGGATCAGCTCCCCCACGCCCGGCCCGACGAAGGTGACCCCGCGCAGGATCTCCTCCTCCAGGTCGACGACCATGCGGGCGCGGCCCTTGTAGCCGTCGGCGTACAGGCCCGCTCCGGCGACCGACGACAGCGGGACGTCGACGGCGCGCACCCGGTACCCGGCCTCTTCGGCCTCGGCGAGCGAGAGGCCGACGGCGGCGGCCTCGGGGTCGGTGAAGACGACCTGGGGGACGGCGTGGTGGTCGGCGGTGGCCACGTGGCTGCTCCACGGGTCGTTCTCGGCCACGCCGGTCCCGGTGGCGCGGGCGGCGATGGCGGCGCCCGCGATCCGCGCCTGGTACTTGCCCTGGTGGGTGAGGAGGGCCCGGTGGTTGACGTCGCCGACCGCGTACAGCCAGCCGGTGCCGGTGACGCGCAGGCTGTCGTCGACCGTGAGCCAGGAGCCCGGTTCCAGGCCGACCTTGTCGAGGCCGATGTCCTCGGTGCGCGGGGCGCGGCCGGTGGCGAAGAGGATCTCGTCGGCCTCGAGGCGCTCGCCGGAGTCGGTGACGACCACGACAGTGCCGTCCGTCCGGGTCACCGACGCCACGGACGTGCCGGTGCGCACGTCCACGCCGGCCTCCGTGAGCGCTTCGGCGACCATTTCGCCGGCGAACGGCTCCATGCGGTTCAGCAGGCCCTTGCCGCGGACGAGGAGCGTGACGCGGGATCCGAGGGCCTGCCAGGCGGTGGCCATCTCGGTGGCGACGACCCCGCCGCCCACCACGACGAGCCGTCCGGGCACGGCCTGGGCGCTGGTGGCCTCCCGGCTGGTCCAGGGCCGCACCTCGGCCAGCCCCGGCAGATCGGGCAGCACGGCCCGGCTGCCGGTGGAGACGACGACCGCGTGCCGGGCCGTCAGGACCCGGTCCCCGACGGTCACCGTGCGGGGGCCGGTCAGACGGCCGTGGCCCCGGACCAGTTCGGCGCCGACGCCCTCCAGCCAGGCGACCTGGCCGTCGTCCTTCCAGTGCGAGGTGAAGCCGTCGCGGCGGGCGAGCACGGCCGCCGCGTCCAGGGGGCCCTGCACCGCCTGGCGCAGGCCGGGCAGGCGGCGGGCGTCGGCCTGGGCTATGACCGGGCGCAGCAGGGCCTTGCTGGGCATGCAGGCCCAGTACGAGCACTCGCCGCCGACCAGCTCGCTCTCCACGACCGCGGTGGTGAGACCGGCCGCGCGGGTGCGGTCGGCCACGTTCTCTCCCACGGGCCCGGCCCCGAGCACCACGACGTCGTACGTGTTGGTTTCCGTTTCCGTCATGAGGTCAGTCTGGTGGGTGGTGTGCGGCCTGGCCACACGGGTAGGGGCGCGGAATACGGACCCGGCCGGCCGTGTTGTGCGGACGGCTCACCCCATGTCAGGACACCCCTGGCAGGAAGCACCGGGAAGAGGGAATCACGCCATGAGCAGCACCGTGGAGCTCACCAAGGAGAACTTCGACCAGACGGTCACGGAGAACGACTTCGTCCTGATCGACTTCTGGGCGTCCTGGTGCGGGCCGTGCCGTCAGTTCGCCCCGGTGTACGAGAAGGCCGCCGAGGACAACCCCGACCTGGTGTTCGGCAAGGTGGACACCGAGGCGCAGCCGGAGCTGGCCGCGGCCTTCGGTATCCAGTCGATCCCGACGCTGATGATCGTCCGGGACCGGGTCGCGGTGTTCGCCCAGCCGGGCGCCCTGCCCGAGGCCGCGCTGACGGACGTCATCGGCCAGGCCCGCAAGCTGGACATGGACGAGGTCCGCAAGTCGGTCGAGGAGCAGCAGGCCGCCCAGGGCCAGGCCGAGTAGTCCCCGGAAACGAGCGGTCTCCGGAACCGAGCAGGTCCCTGGAAGCCAAACAGATCCCTGGAAGCCGAACGGATCCCTAGAAGGGGTACGGCGCCACGTCGCCGCGCACCGTCGTCCAGCGGACGTCCGTGAAGGCCTCCAGGTTGGACTCGCCGCCGAAGCGGGCGCCGGTGCCGGAGGCTGCGACGCCGCCGAAGGGTGCCACGGCCTCGTCGTTCACCGTCTGGTCGTTGATGTGCACGATGCCGGTCGGGATGCGTTCGGCGAGGTCCAGGCCGCGGGCGGCGTCGCGGGTGACGATGCCGAGGGAGAGGCCGTAGGAACTGGCGGCGGCCAGGGCTGCGGCCTCGTCCGGGGTGCCGAAGGCGCGCACCGGTGCGACCGGTCCGAAGACCTCCTCCGCGTAAGCGGGGGTCCGGTCGTCGACGCCCGCGAGGACGGTCGGCCGGTAGAAGCGGCTCTCGTGCGTGCCGCCCGCGGCGAGCTTCGCGCCGGCCGCCGTACTGGCCTCGACCAGCCCGTGCACCTTGGCCAGTTGACCGTCGTCGATGAGCGGGCCGAGGTGCACCCGGTCGCGGTGAGGGTCGCCGACGGCCAGGGAGTCGGCCTTGGCCGCGAGCCGTTCGACGTACTCCTCGTAGAGGGAGGCGTGCACCAGGTGGCGGCCGGTGGTCATGCAGATCTGGCCCTGGTGGAAGAAGGAGCCCCAGGCGGCCGTGGAGATCACCGCGTCGAGGTCGGCGTCCTCCAGGACGATCAGTGCGGAGTTGCCGCCCAGTTCGAGGTGGGCGCGCTTGAGGTGGCGTCCCGCGGCCTCGCCGACCGCCCGTCCGGCGGCGGTGGAACCGGTGAAGGAGATCACCGGCACATGCGGGTCGGCGACCAGGGCCGCACCGGTGTCGGCGCCGCCCGGCAGCACGTGCAGCAGTCCCTCGGGCAGACCGGCCTCGGCGAAGACGGCGGCCAGGGCGAGGCCGCCGCACACCGCCGTGCGCGGGTCCGGCTTCAGCACGACGGCGTTGCCGAGCGCCAGGGCGGGCGCGACGGAGCGGATGGAGAGGATCAGCGGGGCGTTGAACGGCGCGATCACGCCGACGACCCCGACCGGGATCCGCCGGGTGTACGACAGCCGCGGCGCCTCGCTGGGCAGGACCTGGCCGGCCGGGCGGGAGGCGAGGGCGGCCGCCTCGTAGCACTCCTGGGCGGCGACGTGCAGCTCGAAGTCGGCCTTGCCGGGGATGGAGCCGGACTCCCGGACGATCCAGTCGCGCAGCTCGTCGGCGTGCGCGGCGAACAGGTCACCGGCCTTGCGCAGCACCCCGGCGCGGACGAAGTGCGGCAGGCGGGCCCAGTCGGCCTGGGCGGCTCGGGCGGCCTCGGCGGCTGGGGCGACGTCCTCGGCGGCGGCCAGGACGACCGTGCCGAGCCGCTCGCCGGTGGCGGGCTCGGTGACGGGGTACTCCGGTCCCGTCAGGGGACGGGACCGCGCGGTCTGCGAGGTCTGCCAGGTCTGGGGGTCGAGCAGCGGCATCAGGGCTCTCCGATCGGTGACCCGTGGGACTCCGGACTCGGGGAGCGAAGTCCCATCTAGTTGAGCGCGCAACATCCTAGTCCCGCGGGCGAGACCTGCGCGGTCAGCTGGAGTCGCGGTGCACCACCGTAGCCGCCAGCAGTTCGTGCGCCTCGGGTGCCGCGCCCGGGTTGCGCACCGCCCGGTCGACCAGTTCCGCGAGGTCACGGCCGGAGGGCAGCGCTATCCGGATCGTGCTGAGCCGGGGCCGCAGCAGCCGGCCGAGCAGCAGGTCGTCGGCGCCGATGACGGCCGTGTCGCCGGGGATCCGCACGCCCTCGTCCTGGAGAGCCCGCATCAGCAGCATGGCGTACTCGTCGTTGTACGCGAACACGGCGTCCAGGCCCAGCTCCGGCCAGTGGCCGGCGAGCTCCGCGGCGGACTCCTCCGTGTACGCGAGGGGCAGCACGGTGACGGTGGCGTCGGTGCCGTGCAGGGCCTCACGGGCACCGGCGAGCCGGGGCACGGAGAACATGTCCATGCCGCGCTCCTCGGGGACGACCACGCCGATCCGGCGTCTGCCCCGGGCGTACAGGTGCGCGGCGGCGCTGCGGCCGACGCCGTCGTGGTCCATGAGGAGCGCGTGGGCGCCCTCGACGCGCTCGGAGCTGAGGGTGACCACGGCCCGGGCGCCGGAGCGCTTGAGGACGGCCACCCCCTCCGGGCCGATACCGGGTCCGGGCACCAGGACGGCGACCGGCCGCAGTTCGGCCCAGGCGCGGGCGGCGTCGTCCCCGCGCAGCCCGCAGGCGCCGTACTGGACGACGGTGTAGTCGAGGCGGCTGAGAGCGCCCTGGAAGTCGTGGACGAACTGGCTGTAGAGCGGTCCCGCAGGGATCGGCGGGGCGGGCATCAGCACCATCCGGCTGTGTCCGGCGCGCAGACTGCGGGCGGCCGCGTGCGGCACGTACCCCAGTTCCTTCGCGGCCTCGTGGACCCGGCGGCGGGTGGGCTCGCTGATCCGGACCGCGCTGGTGTTGTTCAGGACGTAGGAGACGGTCGCGCGCGAGACGCCGGCCAGGCGGGCCACGTCGGCACTCGTGGGCACGGAGCGCGGCGCCGGCGACTGCGTCGGCGCGGGCGTGTTCGGTATCTGCACCATGACGTACGGCATCTTGGCAGAAGCCGGCAACGGGGTTTCGCCCGGGGGACGTTCAGATGTGATGAACCGTCAAAGAACCAGGTGAGCGCCGTGATCACGAACAGCTGACGGGAACAGGCGGGCCGGGTGCCGGGGACCGTGGGAGTTGTCAGCAGGTCGTGGGCGCCGTGAGCCGGGTCACCAGGTCGCTCCAGCCGTTCTCCAGGCGCGCCAGGGGCAGGCCGCACTGGCGGGTCAGGTGGTGGACGAGGGCGGGGTTGAGGTAGCCCATCAGCGTATGGGCGAGCAGTTCGCAGTCCGCGTCGGGCACCGCCTGCCGCAGCAGCAGGAGCACATGGCCGTGCAGCACCTGCCGGGCCGGCACGGAGAAGCGGCGCACGGGGTCCGGCTCGGCCGCCAGCTGGAGGTCGAGTTCCTCGACCGTGCGCCGCAGCAGGGCGTGGCCGAAGGCGCGCAGCCGCTCGTCGGGCGGTGCGCCCGGCCCCATCGGCGGCGGGCCGGCGAGGAAGGCGGCCTGGAACTTCCGTTCCGAGTGGTCCAGCAGCGCGGTGAGCAGCCCGGTGCGGTCGCCGAAGCGGCGGAACACCGTGCCCTTGCCCACGTTCGCCGCGGCCGCCACCGCCTCCATGGTGACGCCGGCGGCGCCGTGCTCGGCGATCAGCCGGGCGGCCGCGTCCAGCAGCCTGGCGCGGTTGCGGGCCGCGTCGGCACGCAGGCACGGCTCATCGCCGGCCGGCCCGAGCTGCAACAACTCGGGCTCGCCGGTGATCCCCTGGACGTTCGAGAAGAGCGGCAGGTCGGCGGACATGAACACAGCGTAAAGCACCGGGAATGAAACTGGACCACGGTCCGGTTAGAGTGCTACAACATTAAACGGACCCCGGTCCGGATCGTTACGGCACTGTTTCAGCCCCTTGGGAGTACCCATGTCCGTTCGCATTCTCGCGCTCGTCGGCAGCCTTCGCGCCGGTTCGACCAACCGCCAGCTCGCCGAGGCTGCGGTCAAGCTCGCTCCCGAGGGCGCGCAGGTCGACCTCTACGAGGGCCTGGCCGAGATCCCCTTCTACAACGAGGACCTCGACGTCGAGGGCAGCGTCCCGGCCGCCGCCGCCAAGCTGCGTGAGGCCGCCCAGGGCGCCGACGCCTTCCTGCTCTTCTCCCCCGAGTACAACGGCACCATCCCGGCCGTCCTGAAGAACGCCATCGACTGGCTGTCCCGCCCGTACGGCGCCGGCGCCTTCGGCGGCAAGCCGGTCGCCGTCGTCGGCACCGCCTTCGGCCAGTTCGGCGGCGTGTGGGCGCAGGACGAGGCCCGCAAGGCCGTGGGCATCGCCGGCGGCAAGGTGATCGAGGACCTCAAGCTCTCCATCCCCGGTTCCCTGACCCGCTTCGCCGAGACCCACCCGGTCGACGACGCCGAGGTCGCCGGCCAGCTGACCGAGGTCGTGGCCCGGCTGCACGGCCACGCCGGCGAGGTCGCTGCCTGATCTCCGCAGCCCGAGCGGGGGCCGCGGCACATCCGCCGCGGCCCCCGCTCCGTCTCGCCGCACCGCCCGGCCGTCACTCAGTCCAGCTCGGCCAGCCGCTCCACCACGGGGGCCACGAAACGCTCGATCCAGCCGGCCGTCTCCCCCAGCTTCGGCGCCAGGATCACCGTGTCGACACCCAGCCCGGTATAGCCCGAGATATCCCGCAGGAAGGCGTCGAGGTCGCCCGCGGTGGCGGGATCGGCGGTGTATGTGATCGTCTTCAGGACCGTGTCGTAGTCGCGTCCCTCGCTCTCGCAGTGCTCACGCAGGACGTCCAGCTTGTGCCGGACCAGGGCCGGCCCCGCGGCGAAGAGGTTGCAGGCGTCCGCGTAGCGGGCGACCAGCCGCAGCGTCTTGCGTTCGCCCCCGCCGCCGATCAGGATCTCCGGGCGCGGATCGCTCACCGGCGCCGGCACGCAGAGCGTCTCCCGCAGCTGGTAGTGGCGGCCCACGAACGGCCCGTCGTCCTGCGGGTCCCACATCCGCAGACAGATCTGGAGCGTCTCCTCGAGCCGCTCGAAACGCTCCGCGAGCGGCGGGAACGGGACACCCAGGCCCGTGTGCTCGCGGTCGTACCACGCCGCACCGATGCCCAGAGAGGCACGGCCTCCCGAGAGCACGTCGAGGGTGGTGGCGATCTTGGCGAGCAGCCCAGGGTGCCGGTACGTCACCCCCGTCACGAGGGCCCCGAGTCTGACCGTGGAGGTGTGGGCGGCGAGATACGCCAGGGTCGTGTACGCCTCCAGCATGGGCGCCTCGGCCCCGCCGTTGAACTCCATCTGGAAGTAGTGGTCCATCACCGACAGCCGGCTCACCCCGGCCGCCTCCGCCGCGGCCCCCGCCGCCGCCAGCTCGGCACCGAGGGCGGGCGCGCCCCCGGAGTTGCCGAACTGGTTGATGTGCACACCCACACGCATGTACGCCCCGCCCTCCGGATCTTCCTCTGCCCCCGTGACGCTAGGCGCTGGAGTGCTCTCGAAGTCAAGGCCCGCCTCGGGGGGTCCGCCCGGTTTCCTTCACGTAACCGGACGTCGAAAGTCGTTCAACCCGAAGACCGCTCCCCGCCATGTCTGATATGGCTTGAGGGATGCAGACCCTTTATCGACGACTGCTCCGGCTCATGCCCCGCATCGGCGTCCAGGTGACCGACCTCGGCCCGGGAGCGGCGGTGGTCTCCCGCCGCGGCACCCCCTACGAGGCGACCGAGGTCGGCCCCGGCACCACGGTGCTCTCCCGGCGCGGCGGCCCGTACCAGGTGACCGGCGTGGACAAGGACACCTGGCTGCTGCGGCGCACGCGCGGCGGCGAGCGGGCCGAGATCCCCAAGCAGGGCGTCGTACCGCTCGCCGAGTCCGGCGCCCTGGTGCTGATGGACGCGCCGGAGCGGGTGGACGAACGCAGGATGCAGCTCGCCGCTGCCGAGTACCTGTGCGTGCAGCATGTGACCGCCATGCTCCAGCTGTACGGCGTGAACTGCGTGTTCGACGTGGGCGCCAACACCGGGCAGTACGCCAAGCGGCTGCGCAAGGCCGGGTACACCGGCCGGATCGTCTCCTTCGAGCCCACCTCGGCGACGTTCGCCAAACTGGAGAAGGCCGCCGAGCAGGACCCCGAGTGGCGGGTGTACCAGTGCGGCCTCGGCCGCGAGGAGACCACCGCCGAGATCCACACGAGCTGGCTGACGATGAACTCCCTGCTGCCGCCCAGTGAGTACGGCAAGGACCGCTACAGCCGCTTCAAGAAGTCCGACACCGAGGAGATCCGCATCCGCCGGCTGGACGAGGTGATGGACGAGGCCCTCGACGGCCTCACCGACCCCGTCCCCTACCTCAAGATGGACACCCAGGGCTACGACCTCGAGGTGTTCGCCGGCGCCGGCAAGCGGATCGGGGAGTTCGTCGGCATGCAGTCCGAGGTCGCCTGCCTGCGGCTCTACGACGGCAGCCCCACCATGGGCGAGGCCGTCGCCGCGTACGAGGCCGAGGGCTTCGGCATCACCGGCATGTACCCGGTGACCCGCGAGGCGACCACGGGACGTGTGATCGAGTTCGACTGCGTGATGATGCGCGCGGAGTCGGCGCCCAAGCCGTAGCGGCCGCCTCGGCGGGGGCCACCCGCCGAACGGCGGGCAGTTTCCGCCGTACGGCGGCGCCCCGGGCGGCCGGCCGGGCGCGGATCATGTGCGCACGAGCCGCCGCGTTCCCGTCCGAGGAGATGCCATGACGTCCGTCCCGCCGCCGTTCGATCCCGAACTCGCCGCCGCCCTGGAGCTGATCAAGGACGTGGTCCAGCCGACCATGACCCTGGAGGACATCGAGGCCATCCGCCAGGGGCCGGGCATCTCGATGCTGGCCGACCTGGACGTGACGGCGGGCGGCGCCTTCGAGGCCGAGGACCGGACCGTGCCGGGGCCGGCGGGCGCCCCGGAGATCTCCCTGCTGATCTGCCGTCCCACCACCCCGGCACCCGCCCGCCCGCGACCGGTCGTCTACCACGTGCACGGCGGCGGCATGGTCATCGGCACCAACCGGGTCGGCCTGGACGTGGTCCTGGACTGGGCACGGGAACTGGACCTGGTCGTGGTGTCGGTGGAGTACCGGCTGGCCCCCGAGCACCCGCACCCGGCGCCGGTCGAGGACGTGTACGCCGGTCTGCTGTGGACGGCGGAGCACGCCAAGGAGCTGGGCGCGGACCCGGAGCGGATCGTGATCGCCGGGGCCAGCGCGGGCGGCGGCCTGAGCGCGGCGCTGGCGCTGCTGCTGCGCGACCGCGGGGGCCCGCGGCCGATCGGCCAGCTGCTGCTGTGCCCGATGCTCGACGACCGCAACGACACCCCGTCCTCCCACCAGATGGCGGGCCTCGGCGTCTGGGACCGCACCGCCAACGAGACGGGCTGGACGGCCCTGCTCGGCGAGCGGCGCGGCGGCCCGGACGTCTCCCCCTACGCGGCGCCCGCCCGCGCCGAGGACCTCTCCGGGCTGCCCCCGGCCTTCCTCGACGTCGGCTCCGCGGAGACCTTCCGGGACGAGGTCGTCGCCTTCGCCTCCCGGATCTGGCAGGCCGGCGGGACAGCCGAACTGCACGTCTGGCCGGGCGGCTTCCACGGCTTCGACGGCTTCGCCCCCCAGGCCGCGCTGTCCCGGGCGGCCCGGGCGGCCCACCTGGACTGGCTGCGCAGGCTGCTCGCCGAGTAGGCGTTCCTCCCCGGCGAGACCCCGGCGGCAGGCTCGGCGGCGGGGTTCAGCGGCGCTTGAACTCGATCGGCCCCGCGTTCATCTCGACGGTCCCGTCCGTGTGCAGGACCGGCCGGCGCTCGGTCATCCGGGCGCTGTAGGCCTCGACGTGGCGGATGCGCGCCCCGTCGTCCGAGGTGAAGTCGACGAGGGCGATCGCCACCCAGTAGCGGGTCTTGGTGTTCTCGTACAGCGGCACGGTGACCGTGGAGCCGCGGCCGTCGTCGACGACGACCTTCGCGCCGAAGCTGCGGAAGGAACCGAAGCCGTTGCTGACCGCCGAGTAGGCGCACAGCAGGACATACCCCTGCTCGTCGGGCCGGACGATCCGCACGGCCTCGCGACCGGGGACGCGGGAGTCGCCGTCGAGACGGATGTAGGGGCGGGCGGTGAGGGAGCCGAGGCGGTTGTAGTAGACCGCCGTCGCCGCCTTCTTCTTGCCCTTGCGGGCCGGCTGGGCGGCGGCGGAGGGCGCGGCTCCGCCGGGGCGCAGCGGTTCGCCCTGCGGGACGTGCCCGGACCGGACCAGGGTGCCGGGCTCGTGGGTGCCGACCAGTGCCTTGCCCGCGGGCACGAACAGGGCGTAGAGGTCGAGGTCGGCGCCCCGTCTGCGGCGCTCTTCGCTGCCGCCGTCCCATTCCAGCGCCACGGTGACCACCAGTTCGCGGTCGGCCTTGTCGAGGCTGAGGGAGACCTGGCCGCCCTTGTCGAGGCTGATCTTCCCGAGCGGCGGCTTCACCAGGCTGGGCCGGGGCGGGGCCGGCGCGGCCGCGGGCACCGGAACAGCGCCTTCCGCCGTCGGCTCCGCCCGCTCCTCCGCTCTCCCCTGCGCCGTCGGCTCGGGTCCCTCCTCCTCCGCCTCGGCGACCTCTATCCCGAAGTCCGTGGCGAGGCCGGCCAGTCCGTCGGCGTAGCCCTGACCGATGGCGCGCAGCTTCCAGGCCCCGGCGCGGCGGTACAACTCGGTGAGCAGGACCGCGCGTTCGCCGTCGACGAGGGCCGGCGGGCGGAAGACGACCGGCTCACCGCCGTCCTGCACGGCCCGCACCCGGACGTTCTTGACGCCGTGGAAGGTACGGGTGACGTCGTCGGGATCGCAGCTGGCCACCAGCACGACCCGGTCCACGTCCGCGGGCAGTGCCGCCGGGGCCACCTCGATCCGCTCGGGCCCCTCGGTGTCGGCGGCCCGGTGCCGTACGGCGTCGGACTCGGCGGAGGGCTGGTTGTAGAAGACCAGGTCGTCGTCGGACCTGACCTTGCCCTCGGCGGTGACCAGCAGGGCGCTGAGGTCGACGGGGTCGCCCTCGGTCTCCAGTTCCACGGTCACCCGTCCGGTGCTCATCGTGGTGTTCCCGCCCTTGCCCAGCTCCGGCATGTCGCCCACCCCCAGGTGCTCAGCCCATCGGTTTTCCGCCACTCTGGCACATCGCTTACGGATCCGATCGGCCATGCCCGAGCCTGATCGGACGCGGGGTCGCCACTCTCCTCACCGGCGGGCGCATGCCGCATCATGGCCGTATGAAAGAGCTGGCCGGGCGGCTGACGGCGCTGGATCCCGATGCCGGGGCGGCCGTGCGGGTGATCGCGTACTTCGACCGGCTGTCGGAGGCGCGGGCCGGGGTGGAGGCGTTGGTGCGTGGAGCCGCCGTGCTCGCGGGGGTGCCCGCGCGGCTGGTGGACGCGGAACGGCGGGTGCGGATCCGGGTCGAGCCCGACGGCACCCGTCGGGACACCGAGCTGCCGCCGGACCCCGCGTGGCCGTCCGCCGCGCTGACGCCGGACGGCGCGACCGCGCTCTGGCTGGAACGTCACGGCGCGGAGCCCAGCGTGGTCGACGCCGTGATCCTGGAGCGGGCGGCCGGCGCGGCGCGGCTGGTCCTGGACCGCACCCGCGGCCGGGCCCCGCTGGAGGACCCCGCCCTGGTCGAGACCCTCCTGGACGCCACGGCCCCGGAAACGGCCCGGCTGCACGCGGCCCGCGGGCTCGGCCTCGATCCCCGTGTCCCCGCCCGCGCCCTGGCCACCCCGGGCGGCCCGCCCCGGGTCGTCCCCGCACCGCCGGAGGCACCCGGCCCCGAGCCGGCCGCCGGCCGGACCGGTGTCGGCCCCGCCGTCCTCGTGCCGGAGCTGCCCTCCTCCTGGGCCGCCGCCCGCACCGCGCTGCGGTTCACCGCCGAGGGCACCGCCCACGACCCCGGCCCCCTCGTCGTGCACGCCGACGAACTGGGCGGCATCGCCCTGCTGGCCGACCTCGTCGTCCCGGGCGCGGAGCCGCCGCCCGACGTCCACGCGCTGGAGACGGCCGCCGCGGACACGCCCGGTCTGCTCGCCACCCTGTACGCGGTGACCGCGACGCCGAGTCTGCGGGCGGCCGCCGCCGAGGCGAACGTGCACCACTCCACGCTCCAGGACCGGCTGGCGCACGCCGAGCACCTGCTCGGCTGGCCGGTGCGCACGCCCCAGGGCCGGCTGCGGCTGCACCTCGCGCTGACGATGCGCCGGCTGGCACGGCCGTAGGCCGACCGGCGCGGCCGTAGGAAGTGGTGCGGCGGCGGGCGTTCAACCGATCGGTTGACAGGGGATTCCACCGCCCGCGTGTCATCCGGTCCGTCCGGACGACGCGGGCCGGGCCGGGCGGAGAGCAGGATCGGTGTCGACCGTGGCGCCCGGTCCTCACCCCCCTCGGACAGCAGAGAGGTCTCCCCCGCATGCCCAGCTCCCCCAGCCGCAGGCGTCTCCTCGCGACCGGTGCCGGCGCCGCCCTCGGCCTCGGCGCCCTCGCCGCCACGCCCGCCTCGGCCTCCCCCGCCGCCACCCCCACGTCGTCCTCGCCCCGCCCCACCGCCGCCGCCGGCGCCGGCGCCGGCGGCGAGGAGACCCGGTCCCTCGACGAGCTGTACCGGGCCGCCCTCGCGGAAGGGGGCAAGCTCGTCATCTACGCGGGCGGGGACACCCCGACCCAGCAGGACGGCACCAAAGCCGCCTTCCTGCGGCGCTTCCCGGACATCGATCTGAAGCTGATCGTCGACTACAGCAAGTTCCACGACGTGCGGATCGACAACCAGTTCGCCACCCGCACCCTCGTCCCCGACGTCGTCCAGCTCCAGACCCTCCAGGACTTCGTCCGCTGGAAGGCCCAGGGCCGGCTGCTGGCGTACAAGCCCGCCGGGTTCTCCCAGGTCTACGACAAGTTCAAGGACCCGCAGGGCGCCTGGGTCGCGATCGCGGCGATCGGCTTCAGTTTCCTGTACGCGTCCGCCGCGGTCGGCGCGGACGCCCCGCGCACCCCGCTGGACCTGCTCGACCCGAAGTGGAAGGGCAAGATCGCCTCGTCGTACCCGCACGACGACGACGCGGTGCTGTTCCTCTACTCCCTGTACGTCAAGAAGTACGGCTGGGACTTCGCGGCCCGGCTGGCCGCGCAGGACGTGCGGTTCGCCCGCGGCAGCAACTCGCCCGGGGACGCCGTGCGCGCGGGGCAGTACGCGATCGGGGTCGGCGGTTCCGGCGCGCCCCTGTCGACGGGCCCGGTGAAGTGGGTCGTTCCGGACGAAGCGCCGTTCATGGCGTGGGGTCAGCGGGCCGCGATCCTCAAGGCGGCCCGCAACTCCACGGCCGCGAAGCTCTACCTCAACTGGCAGCTGTCCACGGCCACCCAGGGGGCGTCCTTCAACGGCTGGTCGGTGCGCACCGACATCGCTCCTCCGGCCGGACTCAAGCCGGTCTGGGAATACCCGAACGCCAACCTCGACGGCTTCCCCCGCTTCATGGCCGACCGGGCCGAGGTGGAGCGTCTGAAGCAGACCTTCGCCCTGTACTTCGGCGAGGTGCGGGGCGAGCCGACGCCGGGCGTGCTGGGACTGCGCCCCGGAGCCTGACGCGGGGCGCACGGCGTCCTCACACGGGCCCTACAGCCGGTGGATAGACTCGGCTCCCCTGTTCGAACAGATCATCGCGCAAGGGGATCCACCGTGTCCGATCGCGCTCCCGTCCGTGCCTCGGCGAGGGTCGTCCGCGGGAGCCGGTCGGCCATGGCGTACACCGCCCATCTGACGTTCTTCCTGGTCGTCGGCGCCGCTCTGGTCCGCCTCGCGCACCTGGGCATCCGGCCCTGCTGGGAGATCGTGGCCGTCAGCGGACTACTGGCGCTGGTGTACGCGGGCGGGCTCGCCGCCGGGGAGCGGCTGGGGCGGTTCGGCCGGCCCCTGTGGGTGGCGGCGCTGCTGGTGCTGTGGACCACGCTGCTGGTCCGTGCCCCCACCTCGCTCACGTCCGCCTATGTGTGGTGCGCGGTGCCGCTGGCCTGCGCGGCGCTGAGGGTGCTCGGCCGGCGCTCCGCCGGGGTCGCCCTGGCCGTGCTCACCGCGGTCCTGGCCGGGCAACTCGTCCGCAGCGCAGGGCAGTTCGACCCGGAGATCGTCCTGATCCCGGTGGCCGCCGTGTGGGGCACCGTCGCGCTCTACCGCGCCCAGCAGCGCGACGCCGCCGAACGGCTGCGGCTGGTCGAGGAGTTGCGGGGCACCCGGGAAGTCCTGGCGCGCCGGCAGCGGCAGGCCGGCGTGCTGGCCGAGCGGGCCCGGATCGCACGGGACCTGCACGACACGCTGGCGCAGGAACTCGCGGGCGGCGTGATGTTGCTCCAGGCCGCCGAGCGCGACTGGGACGCGCGTCCGGACGTGGCGCGCACCAGGATCCGCGCCGTCGCCGACGGACTGCACGCCAACCTCGGGGAGACCCGCCGGATCATCCGTGACCTGACGCCGTCAGCCGTGGACGAGGCCGGTCTGGAGGGTGCGCTGCGGCTGCTGTGCGCCCGGGCCGAGGCGGAGGGGGCGGCGGCCCGTGTCCGGTTCCGCTCGACCGGCACCCGCCGGCCCGCCCTGGACGGCCAGGCCGCGGCGACCCTGTTCCGGGTGGCGCAGAGCGCGCTGGCCAATGTGCGCGAACACGCCCGTGCGGTGAACGTCCTGGTGACGCTCGACCTGCATCCGGACCGGGTGGAGCTGGAAGTGCGGGACGACGGCGCGGGGTTCGAGCCCGGCCGCGCCGGAGCCCCCGCTCACCCGGCCCGTGGGCTCGGGCTGCCCGCCGCGCGGGCGCGGCTGCGCGAGTGCGGGGGCGATCTCGACATCGGCAGCGCGCCGGGGCGGGGCACGTGCCTGCGGGCCTCGGTGCCCGCGCTGCCGGAGTCCAGCCCGGCCCCGGTGGCCGCCCGGTGACCACGACACGGTTGCGGCTGCTGCTGGCCGACGACCATGTCGTCGTACGGGCGGGGCTGCGTGCGCTGCTGGAGGGCGAGCCGGATCTCGAGGTGGCCGCCGAGGCGGGCACGGGCGAGGAGGCCGTACGGCTCGCGGCGGAACTGGTGCCGGACGTGGTGCTGATGGATCTGCGGTTCGGCGGGGCCGGGTCCGGGATCGACGGGGTGGAGGCGGTGCGGCGGCTCGCGGCCTCGGCTCCGGGGGTGGCCGTGGTGATGCTGACGAGCTACTCGGGCCGGGCCGATGTCGTGCGCGCGCTGGAGGCGGGGGCCCGCGGCTATGTGCTGAAGGCGGGGCCGCCGCAGGAGCTGTTCCGGGCCGTCAGGGGTGCGGCCGCCGGGGCGCTCGGTCTTGCGCGGGAGGTGGTGGGCGAGCTGGTCGGCCGGGTGGCCGCGCCCGAGCGGGAGTTGAGCGGGCGGGAGGTCGAGGTGGTGCGGCTGCTGGCCGAGGGGCTGAGCAACCGGGCGATCGCCGAGGCGCTGTTCCTGAGCGAGGCCACCGTCAAGACGCATCTCGTCCGGGTCTACCGCAAGCTCGGCGCGGACAACCGGGCGGCGGCGGTGTCGGAGGCGGTGCGCCGGGGGCTGCTGGACCTGGCGTGAGCCGCCGGTGAGGACGGGGCACCCGGCGCGCGGGTGCCCCGTACGAAAGGTCAGACCTTGGCCTGCTGCGGCTCGGCGGCCTGGTCGGCCCCGCCCTCGCCGAACACGGCGGTCCGGGCGGCCGGGATGACGGCGGCGATGGCCGCGGAGATCAGCGCGAGGGCGCCGCCGACGACGAGCGCCGTGCGGAAGCCGTCCTCGGAGGCGAAGGTGTAGCCGCCCATGGTCGTGGTCATCTGGGCGAGGATCACGCCGATGACGGCGGCGCCGATCGAGGTGCCGAGCGAGCGCATGAGGGTGTTGAAGGCGTTGGCGGCGGCCGTCTCGGTCAGCGGCACCGAACTCATGATCAGCGCGGGCATGGAGCCGTAGGCGAGGCCGACGCCGCTGCTGGTGATGATCGTGACCAGCATGACGCCCCAGGCGGAGCCGATCAGGGCCAGGGAGGCGAAATAGCCGGCGGCCAGCACCAGGGCGCCGCAGATCAGCGTGAACTTCGGGCCGCGGGCGTTGGTGAGCTTTCCGCCGAGCGGGGAGACCAGCATCATCATCAGGCCGCCGGGCGCCATCCACAGACCGGCCGCGAGCATCGACTGGCCGAGGCCGTAGCCGGTGGCCTCCGGGAACTGGAGCAGCTGCGGCATCACCAGCATGCTCGCGTACATCCCGAAGCCGATGAAGACCGAGGCGACGTTGGTGAGCAGGACCCGGGGGCGGGCGGTGGTGCGCAGGTCGATCAGCGGGTCGGCGGTGCGCATCTCCCACACGCCCCAGCCGGCCAGCGCCACGACGGCGGCGGCGAACAGGGAGAGCGTGGTGCCCGAGGCCCAGCCCCAGTCGGCGCCCTTGGAGACCGCGAGCAGCAGACAGACCAGGCCGACACCGAGGCCGATCGCGCCGGGCAGGTCGAAGCGCTGGCCCTTGGCGCCGGCCGGGACGTCCGGGACGAGCACGAAGATCAGGACGGCGACGACGGCGGCGAGGGCGGCGGAGCCCCAGAACAGCACACGCCAGTTCGCGTACTGGGCGACCGCGGCGGCCACCGGCAGGCCGATGGCACCGCCGATGCCCATGGAGGCGCTGACCAGCGCGATGGAACCGCTGAGCTTCTCTGCCGGTACGACGTCCCGCAGCAGCGCAATGCCGAGGGGCACCATGCCCATGCCCATGCCCTGAAGGCCGCGGCCGACGATCATCGTGACGACGTCGGAGGCGAAGGCGCACACCACCGAGCCCACGATCAGCGGCACCGAGCAGGCGAGCAGCATCCGGCGCTTGCCCACCAGGTCGCCGAGGCGGCCGACGACGGGCACGCACACGGACGCCACCAGCAGGGTGACCGTGATCACCCAGGCCGCGTTCGAGGACGAGGTGTCCAGGATCTGCGGCAGTTCGGCGATCAGGGGCGTGACCAGCGTCTGCATGATCGCCGCCGTGGTGCCGGCGAAGGCGAGCGTGGCGATCACGGCGCCCGAGCGGGCCGTGGTCCGGGGAGCGGGGGCGTCCATCGGCGGACTCCTCGACTTTCTGAAAGCGTGACGGAAGGAGGTGTGGGGGGAGGAGGTGTGGGGGGAGGAGATCAAGGGAGGATGTGCATCGTACATGCCCTATGTATCAAGCATGTGATGTGGCCCATACACGGTGGTATGCCAGGATGAGGGGCCGCACGGAGTCAGGAGGGGCCGGCCGATGGAGACGCCCACGCACGAGGTCGAGTACGAGCAGATGCTGCTCAGCCGCCACACGTTCCTGAACCAGCGCGGCGGCCGCCGCAGGAACAGCCTCATGGAGCGCAGCGCCTACATCCTGCTCAGCCGGATCCGGGTCCAGGGACCGATGTCGATCGGCGAGCTGAGCGAGGCCTTCGGGCTGGACGCCTCCACCCTGAACCGGCAGACCGCGGCGGCGATGCGGGCGGGCCTCATCGAGCGCATCCCCGACCCGGAGGGCGGGATGGCCCGCAAGTTCCGGCTCACCGACGAGGGCACCCGGCTGCTGGACGAGGAGCGCGAGGGGACCGTCGAGATCCTGGACCGGGTGATGCACGACTGGTCGGACGACGACATCGCCGCCTTCGCCGCCTACCTGCGGCGTTTCAACAACGGCATCGAGTCCATCGGCGGCCGCCCCTGGCCCCGCCCGTAACGGCCTACGTCAGCCGGAGAGGGCCGGACGCGCGACGCGGAAGCCGACGTCGTCCACCCGGAACGTGGGGTGACTGCGGCGGCGTACGGAGGCGCGGCAGCTCCAGTGCTCGTCGAACCAGCCGCCGCCGCGCAGCACGCGGTAGCCGCCGTAGACCTCGGGGTCGTAGAGGTCCCAGCACCACTCCCAGACGTTGCCGAGCATGTCGTGCAGGCCCCAGGCGTTGGGGAGCCGGCCACCGACCTCGTGGATCCGATCGCCGGAGTTCGCGCGGTACCAGGCGATGTCGTCGAGCAGCCCGTAGCGCGGTCCGCCGGTGCCGGCCCGGCAGGCGTGCTCCCACTCGGCCTCGGTGGGCAGCCGGTAGCCGTCGGCCGTGTCGTCCCAGGTGACGGACTCGCCGTCGGGCAGGACCCGGTAGGCCGGCGTGCACCCCTCGCGCAGGGACAGGGCGTTGCAGAAGTGGACCGCGTCCCACCAGGACACGCCCTCGACGGGCCGCCGGTCCTCGCGGGCGGTGTCCGCGTCCCGGCCGGTGACCCGCGCGTACAGCTCCCGGGTGACCGGGTGCGCCCCGAGCCGGCAGCCCGGCAGCTCGACGTCCCAGGTGCGCCGGGTCCGCCGGTCGGACAGGGTGACCCGCCCCGGTGGAACGTCGATCATCGTCTGCCCGGCACCGGTCTCCATGAACGGATGGTCTCATCGCGGCCGCCGTTCACCGGCGGGCGGCCCGGGGCATGCTCGCCGACGGGGGCGTCCGTCACCGTGCCGAGCCGCACAGCGCCCCGGACGTGTTCTGGTGGACTCTGGAGCAGGGGGGAAGATCCGGTGGGGTGGATGACCGAGGAGTTCGGGGAGTCCCACGAGGGGATCGCGGGCGCGGTGCTCGCGGGGGGCGGTGAGCCGAAACCGGTGTACCTGGACCTCGGCAGCGGTGCCGACCGTGTCCGGGAGACCGGTGAGTGGTGGGCCTACGACGGGCACGCGGGCCGTCCGAGGGCGGCCGCCTTCCGTGCCGCGTGCGCGTGCGGCTGGCGGGGCGAGCCGTATCCGATCGACTGGGCCCGGCAGGCGGACCGCAGCGGGCACGACGTGGACACCGGCGACGCGTACCGCGACTGGTGCGAGCACATCCGCGCGGTGGAGCGCCGGACCGTGCCGCTGCCGGACGAGGTGACGCATCTGCTGGACCGGCTGGAGGACCAGCTGTCCTTCCTGGCCGAACAGGCGCCGGTCGCCGCGCTGCGGGCCGCGACCGCCCTGGAGCGCCTCACCGCGGACATCGCCCAGGAGGCGGCCTACGCGGTCCAGGAGGACGAGGTGCCGTGGGAGCGGGTCGGTACGGCGCTGGGCCTGAGCCCGGACCGGGCCGAGTCGCTGCTCACCCACTATCTGCTGCGCCCGTAGCGGCCCGCAGTACGTCCAGCACGTCCGCGTCGGAGAGCTGCTCGAAGTCCTCGTACCAGAGACCCACGGCCATGAAGGCGGCCGGCTGGTGCGGGCAGATCACCTCGTCGGCCTCGGTGCTCAGCAGGGCCACCGACTCCGGCGCGCCGACCGGCACCGCCAGCACGGACCGCCGGGGCGCCCGGCGCCGTACGGAGCGCAGTGCGGCGCGGGCCGTCACCCCGGTGGCGAGCCCGTCGTCGACCACGAGCACGGTCCGGCCGCGCAGCTCGGGGGCGGGCCGGCCCTGCCGGTAGAGCCGCTCGCGGCGGTGCAGCTCGGCGCGTTCCCGCGCCACCACCGGGGCCAGCTCGTGGCGGGTGAGGCCCAGCCGGACCAGGGAGTCCTCGTCGAAGAGCGGGTCGTCGTCGCCGGTGAGCGCGCCGACCCCGAGTTCCTCCTGGAAGGGGGCGCCGATCTTCCGTACGACGAGCACGTCGAGCGGGGCGTCGAGCGAGCGGGCCACCTCGGCGGCGACGGCGACGCCGCCCCGGGGCAGGGCGAGGACGATGGCATCGGGCAGCTCGCCCCGCTGCTGCCGGGCCCGCAGGGGGCCGGCCAGCTCCCGCCCGGCCTGTGCGCGATCACGGAACCGCATGGCTGCCGCTCCTTCCGCCCTCCGCGTACCCCCTGCCCGCCGGCCGAAGCACGGCGAGGGCCGTGCCCCGCCCCTCCCGGCCGCCGGGTTCCCGACAGTCGGGTTCCCGATGGCCGGGTTCCCGATGGCCGGGGAACGGCGGGGCGGGGAACGGCGGGGCGGGCCGCTCAGGCCCAGGCCGTCACCGGGACGAAGGAGCTGTCCTGGCGGAACAGGTCCGTGCCGTCCGTCTGCTCCAGACGCAGCTGGTAGTTGTAGTGGCGCAGGTAGTATCCGGGGTAGTTGTACGACTCGAAGCGCACCGCGCCGCTCGTCGTACCGGTGCGGGCGACGAAGGTGGCGTCGCGGGCGAAGGTCGACGTGCCGTCGTTGGCGTCGAAGCGGGCGCGGAAGTTGTAGTGGCGCAGATAGTTGCCGGAGGCGTCACGGAACGAGTAGCCGTTGGCGTCGGCGAGCCCCGCCACCACGGTGAAGGTGGCCGCCTGCTTCTCGGCGGTGGTGCTGGACGCGGTGACCACGGGGAGGTTGAGCAGCGCGGACTGCTGCTGCCAGTGGCGGGTGGTGTAGTTGACCGACCGGAAGGAGCGCGTCGCGTTCTTGGTGATGCTCGGGCCGCCGGACACCGTCTCCTTGATCACCGTGAAGTGCCGGGCCGTGCCCGAGACGACCGGGAGGGCCTTGGGCGCGCTCCAGGTGGCGAAGGTGTCGTAGCTGTCGCTGTAGTAGTAGCTGCCGTCGCCGTAGCCGTCGAAGAAGAGCCGCCAGGCGCCGTTGTCGAGCTGGACCAGGGCCGGGCCCTCGCGGTAGCTGCCCCAGCCGGCCCAGTCGCCGGTCCGCGAGATCGTGTAGGGGCCGGCGAGGCTGGTGGCGGTGGCGTACTCGATGTACTTCGTCGTCTCGTTCTTGGTGAAGGCGTGGTAGGTGGAGCCGATCTTCACGAGGAACGTGTCGATGTGGTTGGCGCCGATACCGGACAGGGCGACCGGTGAACTCCACGCGGTGAGAGCGGAGTTGGTGGCCTTCAGCAGATACGGGGTGAAGATCCACTCGTCACTGGTCACCGAGCAGGAGACGATGATGTTGACGCTGCCGTCGCTGTCCACGAACCACTCCGGCGCCCAGGCGCGGGAGAGGCTCGCGATCGGGACCGTGTAGTCGTACAGGAAGGTCCAGTTGACCCGGTCGGAGCTGCGGGCGAAGCCGATCGTGGTGCTGACGTCCTGCCAGGTGTGGGTGGTGTAGGTGACGTAGTAGTAGCCGTCCGTGTGCTTGAGGATGCCGGCGTCCCGGATGCGGTTGCTCGGCGGGGTGTACGCGGACGCCTGGAGCAGCCGGAAATCGGTGGCGTCGTCGGACTGGTAGACGTTCACCGTGCCGTCATTGCTATTGAGGAACGGCACGATCGTGTACCGGGTGGCCGCGCCGCTCGCGGGGGCGGCGGCCGCGGCGGTGCCGAGCAGTCCGGGCAGTCCGGGCCGTTCACCCAGGACGAGTGCCGACGCGGGCAGGGCGGCCATCGCCCGGAGCAGGGCGCGGCGGGAGGGGGTGGAGGGACGTGCGGTCACGGGCGGCTCTCCCTGGGACTCGTGCAGACGCAGATGCGTACGGGCTCGTGCGGGCTCGTGCGGGCTCGTGCGGGCTCGTGCGGGCTCGTGCGGGCTCATACAATTGTCCGATATATCGAACATGGTTCGAGAAGTCGTGCAGAAGGTAGAGCTGAGGCAGGTGCACGTCAATGGTTTCAACACGCCCGGACGCCACCTGTGCGAAAGCTGTACGACTCGGCCCGTTCGAGAGTTACTCTCCGGTAGACGTCGTGCACCCGGAGGTGGTCCCGCAATGACGCTCGACCGTGCCCAAGGCCTGGCCGAGTCCGCCCGCGCCCTGTCCGCCGGGGAGGTGACCTCCCGGCAACTCGTCGAGCAGGCCCTCGCCCGCATCGCCGCCACCCAGGACACCCTCAACGCCTTCCGGATCGTACGGACCGAGGCCGCGCTCGCCGAAGCCGATGCGGCGGACCGGGAGTTGGCGGCCGGGGTCCGCAAGCCGCTGCTCGGTGTGCCGGTCGCCGTGAAGGACGACATGGACGTGGCCGGCGAGCCCACCGCCTTCGGCTGCCCGGGCACCCATCCGGCGGTCGCCCAGGACGGCGAGGCGGTACGGCGGCTGCGCGCCGCCGGGGCCGTGATCGTCGGCAAGACCAACACCTGCGAACTGGGCCAGTGGCCGTTCACCGAGGGCCCGGCCTTCGGCGCGACCCGCAACCCGTGGCACACCGATCACACCCCGGGCGGCTCCTCCGGCGGCTCGGCCGCGGCCGTGGCGGCGGGCCTGGTGCCGGCCGCGCTGGGCTCGGACGGGGCGGGCTCGGTCCGGATCCCGGCCTCCTGGACGCATCTCGTCGGCGTCAAGCCGCAGCGCGGGCGGGTCTCGACCTGGCCGCGCGGCGAGTCCTTCCAGGGCATCACCGTCAACGGCACCCTGGCCCGTACGGTCGCGGACGCGGCCCTGCTGCTCGACGCGGCCAGCGGCAACCACGACCTCGACCCGCACCGGCCGCCCGCCGTCGACGCCTCGGCGGCGGTGGGCCGCGACCCCGGCCGGCTGCGGATCGCGCTCTCGCTGAAGCCGCCGTTCACCGCCGTGCCCGCCCGGCTGCTCCCCGAGGTGCGCGCCCGGGTCGTCGAACTCGCCGAGAAACTCGCCTCGTTGGGGCACCACGTCGAGGAGGCCGACCCGCCGTACGGGCAGATCGGGCTCACCTTCGTGCCCCGCGCGACCGCGGGCATCGCCGAGTGGGTCGCCGACGCGCCCTTCCCCGCCCTCCTCGACCGGCGCACCCGCAGCGCCGCCCGGCTGGGCAGGCTGCTGGCCGGCGCGCCGCTGCGGACGGCCCGGCGCGCCGAGGCGGTCCTGCACCGCCGTATCGGCGGCTTCTTCACGTCGTACGACGTGGTCCTCGCGCCCACGACGGCCGCTCCCCCGCCGCGCATCGGGGCGATGCTGGAGCTGGGCGGGTTCGCCACCGACCGCGCGATGATCGCCGCCTGTCCCTACGCCTGGCCGTGGAACGTGCTGGGCTGGCCCGGCGTCAACGTCCCCGCGGGCTTCACCCCCGACGGTCTGCCGGTCGGCGCGCAGCTGCTCGGCCCGGCGCACAGCGAGCCGCTGCTGCTCTCGCTCTCCGCCCAGCTGGAGGCGGACCTGCGCTGGCACGAGCGGTGGCCGGAGCGGACGGCCCTGGGGCCCTCGCCAGCGGTGTGAGCCGGGGGCTCTCCCGACCGGGTGAGCCGGGAACGCTCCCCGGGGTCCGAGCCGGGTGTGTCCACCGGCCCCCGGTACCGCCCGTGCGGACCGGCGGTGTGACGCTGTACCGGAGCCGGCCTGACCGGCTCGCCGACGAGCAGGGCGGCCCGCCGGAACCGCGGCCCCCGCTCCGGGCGAAGTGCCGGAACACCGCGCGCGCTCGTCTCCCTCGTACGCCGGGAACCGCGCCCCCACGGTCCGGTGCCGGTCAAGTCGACGGATCCCGTGGCGGACCGAGGCCGACTACGGGGTCACCGGCCCCTACTCTGTGACCATGGACGAAGCGTCGATGGTCGGGCTCATGGGGCGGGTCACCGGAACGGTCGGGCCCGGGCTCGTCGGCGAGGTGATCGTCCGCGTGCGCGGCGGTGCCGAGCACTTTCTCGCCTACGCCGCCTCCGGTACGGAGCGCATCGAGCGGGGGACGATGGTCACCGTGGTGGAGTACCTGCCGCCGCGGACGGTCTACGTCTCGGCGATGTACGGCAGTTGAGGCGGCGCGCCCGTGGTGTGCCGTATGTACCAAGCGGGCAACAGCGGTTCGGCCGCGTCTGTACACGGCTCGTGCGCGGGCTCACACTCCCGTTACGTACGGTGCCCCGAGGGCACCCTGCACTGGGGGAGTGCATGCCCATGGAAGTCGGTTTCATCGTCGGGGCGGCAGTCGGTGTCGTCCTCGTCCTGATCGGTGCGTTCAAGTTGATGTGGCGTGTCGCGGAGCCCAACGAGGCGCTCATCATCTCCGGTTCCAAGCACAAACTCGAAGGTCTCGAGGAAGGGATGGGATTCCGGATCGTCACCGGGCGCGGCACGCTCGTGACGCCCGGTATGCAGGCCGTGCGCAAGCTCTCGCTCGACCTGAACCAGACGGAACTGCACGTGGACTGCGTGACCCACCAGGGCATTCCGCTGAAGGTGCGGGGCGTGGTCATCTTCAAGGTGGGCGACGACTTCGTGTCGATCGCCAACGCGGCCCGCCGCTTCCTCGACCAGCAGAAGCTGATGGCGGAGCGGGTGCACACCGTGTTCGCCGGTCATCTGCGGGCCATCGTGGGCGGGTTGACGGTCGAGGACATGATCCGCGACCGGGAGAAGCTGACCGGGCAGGCCCGTGCGGCCTGTGGCACGGAGATGGAGAAGCTGGGCCTGATCGTGGACTCGCTCCAGATCCACGAGATCGAGGACCCGACCGGGTACATCAAGAACCTGTCCGCGCCGCACCTGGCGGCCGTACGGCGGGACGCCCGGATCGCGCAGGCCGAGGCCGACCGGCTCGCCACCGAGGCCGAGCAGCTGGCGTTCGGACGGATGGCGGAGGCCACCCGGGACAGCGAGATCCTCAAGGCGGGGTACCAGGCCGAACAGGACAAGGCCAACGCCAAGGCCCGGCAGGCCGGTCCGCTCGCCGATGCCGCGGCCCGCCAGGAGGTCGTGGTCCAGGAGACGCGGGTCGCCGAACTCGAGGCGCAGCGGCGCGAGCAGCAGCTCCAGGCCGACGTCCGCAAGCCGGCCGACGCCAAGGCGTACGAGAAGCGGACGCTGGCCGAGGCCGAGCGCGACGCGCGGATCTCGGCCGCCGAGGCCAAGGCGACGGAGACCCGGGCCACCGGTGAGGCGGAGGCGGCCGCAACGCAGGCCAAGGGTCTCGCGCAGGCCGAGGCGAACCGGGCCAAGGGGCTCGCCGAGGCGGAGGCCATCAAGGCGCGGGCCGCCGCCCTCGCCGAGAACCAGGAGGCCGTCGTCGCCCAGCAACTCGCGGAGAAGTGGCCGGAGATCGTCCAGGCCGGCGCGTCCGCGTTCGGCAACGTCGACAACATGGTGGTGCTCAACGGCGCCGACGGCGTGGCCGACATGCTGGCCAAGGCGCTCACCATGGGCGGGACCGGGCTGGGTCTGGCACGTCAGCTGCTGGCGTCGATGAACCAGAACGGGCAGAACCCGGACGGGACTCCGTCCGTCAACGGGTCGGCGACGCCGCCCTCGGAGAAGGTACCGATCGAGGGCGGCTGAGGGGACACGGTCACGGGGGCAGCCCGTAAGGTGCCCCCGTGACCGCGTTTACCGATGAGAACGTTCCGGGCCGCTCCGGCCCCACCGCCACCGCCGAGGCCGACACCCGCGAGGTCGGCCGGGTGCGCACCGAGTACGCGCCCGCGCACGACGGTGACCCCGACCCCGGTGAGATCGTCTGGACCTGGGTGCCCTTCGAGGAGAACGACGGCCGGGGCAAGGACCGTCCGGTGCTCGTCGTGGCCCGCGAGGCGGCCGGCACGCTCCTCGCCGTACAGCTCTCCAGCAAGCGCCACGACCACGACCGCGAGTGGGTGGCGATCGGCAGCGGCCCCTGGGACCGCTCCGGGCGCGACTCCTGGGTGGACGTCGACCGCGTCCTGCGCCTCCACGAGGACGGTATGCGCCGCGAGGCCTGCGCCCTGGACCGCATGCGGTTCAACCTGGTCAGGCAGCGGCTGCACGAGCGGTACGGCTGGACCTGAGGGGCCCTTCCACTTCCGGTACGCCCCGGGGGGGTACGGATCGACCAGGGGACGGACCTTGGACGGATCTCAGAGCGCGGCGAACGCCCTCTCGAAAGCCCCCCGCACCACGCTCCCCGCCGTCCGGTCCAGCACCCCGAACACCACATGTTCGAACGTCCGGCCGAATCGCCCGTCGGGGGCGAGGAGGGTCCGGAACGCGTCCGCCACCTGTGCCGGGTCGTTGCGGAACACCCCGCAGCCCCAGGCGCCCAGGACGAGGCGCCGGTAGCCGTGGGCGGCGGCCGTCTCCAGGACCCGCTCGGCGCGGACCGCCAGGGCACCGGGAAGTTCGGCCGCGCGCTCCGGGGCCGTCCGCAGCACCACGCCCGCGTTCGGCGCGGCGGCCGTCAGGAATCCGGCGGTGAAGGGCTCGTCCAGCAGTCGGCCCCGGTCGTCGCGGAAGACCGGTACGGCCGGCGCGTGGATGACCCGGTCCGTGTAGAACGGGTCGCGGTGGGCGCGGTGGTACGCGTAGAAGTCCGGCGCCCGCAGCAGGCACGTGTACAGCGCGGAGGCCCGGCACAACGCCTCCTCCTGCGCCTGGGCGCCGTTGAGATAGCCGCCGCCGGGGTTGCGGGCGGAGGCGAAGTTCAGGACGGCGACCTGCCGGTCCGCGAGGCGGCGGGCGGCCTGGGTGCTGCTCTCGCCCGTGACCTCGACGACCGGCTCCACCGGCGGCAGGTCGGCCACCTCGACCGGTCCGGGACCCACCATCCGGGTCCCCGCCCTGGCGGCCGCCACGGCCGCCGCCAGGGACACCTCACGCCCGTCGGACGCCCGGTAGGCGCCCGCCGCGACGATCTGCTCCGTCTCCCGCGCGATACCGCGCAGCCGTGCGCTCATGGCGCCACCCCCGTGGACGCCATGACCGTACGCCGCGCGGTCCCGCGTACCCCGCCCGTCTCCCCCGTCGTGCTCATGCACGCATCGTGAGTGATCCTGGACATGGCGTGCAACGCGTTTTCCCGGCGCGGGAACACGTCGACAACGCGGTCGTAAACACCCAGGAAACAGCACGAAAGCGGCCTGGAACCGGAGACTCCCGGTCCCGAAAGCGCCGATGTGCACCCTTGTGCGATTCGGGACGAGGGTCTTGGGTGGGACGAGCGATGCCGGTCGGGCCGCCCCGAGGCCGGACCGGTGGCATGGTGGAATCTCAGGAGGATCCCGACATGTCCGATTCGGCCAGCGACGGTACCGACCCGACCGACTGTACGGAGCACCGACATCCCCTTTCCGAAGCCGAGGTGGAGGCCCTGGTCAGGGGCATCTGCTTCAAGACCGGCCCGCCCACCACCGTGGGCATCGAGCTGGAGTGGCTGGTCCACGAGCTGCGCACGCCGCGGCTCCCCGTGACACCCGAACGACTCGCGGCGGCCTACGCCGCGCTGGAGAGCGTGCCCCTGGGCTCGGCGCTCACCGTCGAACCCGGCGGCCAGCTGGAACTCAGCTCGCTGCCCGCCGCCTCCCTGACGGAAGTCATCGGCACCGTCTCCGCCGATCTGGCGGCTGTCCGCGCGGTCCTGCGGGAGCAGGACCTCACCCTCACCGGCCTCGGCACGGACCCCTGGCACACTCCCCGCCGGTATCTGCGCGAGCCGCGCTACGACGCCATGGAGGCGTACCTCGACCGTACGGGCCCGGCCGGCCGCGCCATGATGTGCACCTCGGCCTCCGTGCAGGTCTGCCTGGACGCCGGCTACGAGGAGCCCGGCCCGCTGGGACACGGGCGGCGCTGGTGGCTGTCGCACACCCTGGGCGCGGTCCTGGTGGCGGCCTTCGCCAACTCTCCGTTCCTGCGCGGCGAGCCCACCGGCTGGCGCTCCAGCCGGCAACTGCTGTGGATGGAGATCGGCGCCGGCCGCGCCGGCGCCCCCGCCCTGGACGGCGAACCGCGCGACGCCTGGGCCCGGCACGTGCTCGACGCACCGGTGATGTGTGTACGGCGCGACAGCGGCCCGTGGGACGTGCCGGAGCGGCTCACGTTCCGTGAGTGGACCCGTACCGGGGCACCCACCCGGGCCGATCTCGACTACCACTTGACCACCCTGTTCCCGCCGGTCAGACCCCGCGGCCACCTGGAGCTGCGCATGATCGACGCGCAGTCCGGCGAGGACGGCTGGATCGTGCCGGTCGCGGTGACCACGGCGCTGTTCGACGACCCGCAGGCGGCCGAGACCGCCTACCGTGCCGTGAAACCCCTGGCCGAGCGGGCGGTGCCGCTGCCCGCCCCGCACAATCCGCTGTGGATCGAGGCGGCCCGGGACGGGCTGACCGACCCCGAGCTGCACGAGGCCGCCGTCATCTGCTTCGCGGCGGCCCTGGAGGCCCTGCCCCGGCTCGGGACCACCACCGCCGTCCTGGAGGCCGTCACGGCGTTCCGGGACCGCTATGTGCTGCCCGGCCGCACCCCCGCCGACGACCTGCTCGACCGCCTGCGCGGCACGGACACCCGCGCGCACGGGAAGGACCTCCGCACATGACCGAGCCCGCCCTGGACGCCGACACCCTCCGCGCCCGCGCGCTGGCCACCCTCACCACCGCCCGGGCCCGCACCACCCTCCTGACCAGCTGTGTCGAGGACCCCGACCTCACCGCCCAGCACTCCCCGCTGATGTCCCCGCTGGTGTGGGACCTCGCGCACATCGGCAACCAGGAGGAGCTGTGGCTGCTGCGCACGGTGGCCGGCCGCGAGGCGATGCGCCCCGAGATCGACGGCCTGTACGACGCCTTCGAGCATCCGCGCTCCGAGCGCCCGTCGCTGCCGCTGCTGCCGCCCGCCGAGGCGCGCAGGTACGCGGCGGAGGTGCGCGGCCGGGTGACGGACCTGCTGGAGTCGGCCGACTTCCACGGCACGCGGCTGACCGAGGCGGGGTTCGCCTTCGGGATGATCGCGCAGCACGAACAGCAGCATGACGAGACCATGCTGATCACCCATCAGCTGCGCACCGGCCCTCAGGCCCTGACCGCCCCCGACCCGGACCCGGCACCGCTGTTCACCGGCCCGGCCGAAGTCCTCGTCCCCGGCGGCCCGTTCCTCATGGGCACCTCCGCCGAGCCCTGGGCGCTGGACAACGAACGCCCCGCGCACCGGCGCGAGGTGGACCCGTTCTACATCGACACCACCCCGGTGACGAACGCCGCCTACCAGGCGTTCATCGACGACGGCGGCTACGACGACGAGCGCTGGTGGACGAGGGAGGGCTGGGCGCACGTCCGCCGGCACGGGCTGCACGCCCCGCTGTTCTGGCACCGGGACGCCGGGCAGTGGCTGCGCCGCAGGTTCGGGATCACCGAGGTCGTGCCGCCCGACGAGCCGGTGCTGCACGTGTGCTGGTACGAGGCCGACGCCTACGCCCGCTGGGCCGGACGCCGGCTGCCGACCGAGACCGAGTGGGAGAAGGCGGCCCGCTTCGACCCGGCGACCGGCGGCTCGATGCGCTACCCGTGGGGCGACGCCGACCCAGCGCCCGAGCACGCCAACCTCGGCCAGCGCCATCTGCGCCCGGCCCCGGCCGGAAGCTATCCGGCCGGTGAATCACCGCTCGGTGTACGGCAGTTGATCGGCGACGTCTGGGAGTGGACGGCGAGCGACTTCCTGCCCTACCCCGGGTTCCGGGCGTTCCCGTACAAGGAGTACTCGGAGGTGTTCTTCGGCCCCGAGTACAAGGTGCTGCGCGGCGGTTCGTTCGCGGTGGACCCGGTCGCCTGCCGGGGCACGTTCCGCAACTGGGACTACCCGATCCGCCGGCAGATCTTCTCCGGCTTCCGCACGGCCCGCTCGGGGGCCGTCTGATGTGCCGTCATCTCGCCTATGTGGGCCCCGAGGTGCCGCTCGGCAGCGTCCTCGTGGACCCCCCGCACAGCCTGTACCGCCAGTCGTGGGCGCCCCGCCGACAGCGGTACGGGACGGTCAACGCCGACGGTTTCGGGGTGGGCTGGTACGCCGAGGGCGACCCGGTGCCGGCCCGCTACCGCCGGGCCGGTCCCGTCTGGGCGGACCTGTCCGTCGCCGACCTGGCCCGGGTGGTCCGCTCGGGCGCGCTGCTGGCCGCCGTCCGGGACGCGACGCTGGCCGGGGCCGACGCGGAGGCCGCCGCGGCGCCGTTCGCGGCCGGGACCTGGCTGTTCAGCCACAACGGGGCGGTCGCCGGCTGGCCCGGATCCCTGGCGGGCCTCGTGCGGTCGCTGCCCGCGGCCGATGTGCTGTCGATGGAGGCCCGCACCGACTCCGCGTTCGTGTGGGCGCTGGTCCTGGCCCGGCTGCGGGCCGGGGACGGCGAGGCCCAGGCGCTGACGGACACCGTCGCCGAGGTCGCCGCGGCGGCCCCGGGCTCCCGCCTCAACCTGCTCCTCACCAACGGCGACACGATCACCGCGACCGCCTGGGGCGACACCCTCTGGTACCTGACGGAGCCCGGCGGCCGCACGGTCGTGGCCTCCGAGCCCCATGACGACGATCCGCGCTGGCAGGAGGTTCCCGACCGCACCCTCCTCACGGCGAGCCGCACCGACGTCCTGCTCACCCCGCTCAAGGACCCGAGCACCGACGCGGTACCCGTACCCCCCAAGGAGACCGGCACGTGAGTCCGTTCCAGATCACCCGCACCCTCCAGTGGATCCACGACGCGCACGGCAGCGAGCCGCTTCCAGGCGCCACCGGACTGAGCTTCCAGACCTCCCCCAGTCTGCTGCCGACCGAAGCGAGGCACTCATGACCGGCACCCGCGCCTACGGCTACACCAACACCCTGGACGCCGAGCACTACGCCACGGCGCTGCGCTCCGACATCCGTGCCGGGCTGACTCGCACCCCGAAGTCCACAGCGCCCACGTGGTTCTACGATGCCCGGGGCAGCGAACTCTTCGAACAGATCACCCAGCTCAAGGAGTACCCCCTGTGGCGGGCGGAGCTCGGCCTGTTCATGCTGCACGCTCGCGACATCGCCGCGCGTACGGGGGCCCGCAGCCTCGTGGAACTCGGTTCGGGCAGTAGCACCAAGACGAGGCTGATCCTGGAGGCGCTGGGCCCGGTCGGCCTCCACTACGTCCCGGTCGACGTCAGCGAGGACGCTCTGCACCAAGCCGGCGCCCAACTCGTCCAGGACTATCCGCACCTCGCCCTCCACGCCCTCCGGGCCGACTTCACCACTCCCTTCGTGCTGCCGGAGCTGCCCGCCGACAGCCCACGGTTGATCGCCTTCATCGGCAGCACACTGGGGAACTTCCGCCGGTCGACCCGCGTCCCCTTCCTCCGTGAACTCCGCGGCATCATGCGCCCGCAGGACTTCCTGCTGCTCGGCGCAGACCTGGTCAAGGAAACCGAGGAGATGATCGCCGCCTACGACGACAGCGACGGCGTCACCGCCGCGTTCGACAAGAACCTCCTCCACGTCCTCAACCGCGAGCTCCACGCCGACTTCGACCCCGACGCCTTCGAACACCGGGCGGTCTGGTGCGAGGCCGAGCAGCACATCGAGATGAGGCTGCGCAGCCTTGCGGATCAGCAGGTGAAGCTCCGCGAGCTCGACCTCACGGTGCACTTCGACCGCGGCGAGGAATGGATCACGGAGCGCAGCGCGAAGTTCACCACGGAAGGGCTGCGGGCGGAGCTGGACTCCGCTGGCCTGCGCACGGATCAGGTGTGGGCAGACTCCGAAGCCGGGTTCGCGGTCATCCTCGCCACCACCCGCTAGCCTCACCCGCAGCCCCGACCGCGTCATGGGATTCGGCCCCCTCACCCGCTCGGGTGCGGGGGCCGAGGAACCTGAACGGTCACCCGGCCACCCGGGCAAGGGTGAGGACGGCGCGCCCGGCCCGCCGTCCGCGTCACCTCCCGCTGGGAGCGGGCGAGGCGGCCTGGGCCGGTGGCGCCGGGTTCCCGGGCGGTGCCGGGTTCCCGGGCGGTGCCGGGTCGGGCCGCCGCGCGGCGGAGGGCGACTCCGGCGCGGCGGGCGCGGCCGCGGGGCCACCCGCGGGTGCCCCGGGGCTCGCGGGTGCCTTCGGTCCCGAGGGCGCGTCCGGTCCGGTGGGCGCGTCCGGGGCCGCGGGTTCGGGCTGCCCGGGGGTCACCCCAGGGTCGCCGGTGCCGTCCAGACAGTCCACGAAGGTGACGAAGCCGGGCCCCCGGGTGACGGCCTCGGCGGCCACGAAGTCGTCCTCGGGGTGGCTGCGCAGCAGGCACATGTCGTAGCGGGCGACGGCCTGGAGGGGTTCCTCCCGGTCGGCCGCCCGGTACTCGTGACGGCCCACCAGCTGGCAGGAGTCGTAACGGATCAGCGGTCCGCGCGGCCCCACGGTGTAGCGGTGGGCGCGGACGTCGGCGGAGAAGTCCTTGAAGGCGTGCCCGGTGTCGTCACAGTCGCTGAAGTGGACCGTGCCGCTCCCCCACTGGCAGTCGATGATCCGCGCGTCCGGGTTGCGCACCTCGAACCGGATGTCCTGGGCGTGGAAGCGCTGCACCGAGTCGTGGTGCTGGGCCACCGGGAACCGGAAGAACGTGCTGGTGGTGCCGTACTCCGGGGTGTTCTGGGGGCGGGTGCCGGTGATGATGTACGAGCCGCCCCGGCAGGTGATCGACCCGCCGTAGGGGAACTCCAGGAAGTTGCCCCACTCGTACTCGACCTTCATGTCGGTGAACCAGTAGTTGAGGAACTGGTCCTGGTCGTTGGGGTCCGCCCGCCGACGCCGGGACAGGCCCGAGTACAGGAAGGCCCGGCGGTAGCCGCCGCCGACCCGGCACGCCTCCCACCGCATCTCGGAGTTGGTGTCCGTGCCGTCCAGGGCGAGACCGTACTCCCACTCCCCCATCCACTCGCACTCGGAGAACCGGTAGTCCTGGGCCTGCCCGGTGGAGTACGAGCTGAAGAAGGAGGCGCCCGGCGTGGCCGAGCGGAACTGCATGCGTTCGAAGCTGAGATTCGACCAGACGTCGGCGTTGCGGCAGAGGTAGGAGCCCGGGCCGGTCCGCGGGCGGAACACGATCGTGGTCATGCGTTTGCCGGCCCCGCAGAAGCGCAGCCCGTTGACCGGCGGCAGCGGGGCAACGCCGTTGAGCAGCGCGTTCGGGCGGGTGATGAGGAACTCGCCGGCGGGAATCTCGATCACCGTGCGCCCGATCCCCCGGGTGATCCGGGCGACGGCATGCGCGTAGGCGAGTTCGAACGCCGCGCTGTCGTCCGTGCTTCCGTCGCCGACCGCGCCGAAGTCGGCCACGTTGATCACGCGGGCCAGCAGTTCGGAGCGGCGCGGCCGCCCGGAAGCGGCCCGTGCCGCCGCGTCGCGTCCCGGCCCCACGGCGGCTGACGCGCTGTGGGCGGTCAGAGCCGTGGCGGTCAGGATCGTCGCTCCGCCACGCAGAAGTTGCCGACGGCTGACACGAGCCATCCCGCCTCCCCGTTCTGCCATAATTGCCTTCTTTCCAGCGGTTTTGTAACTCAAGGAGAGAAATGACCGAGTTTGCCGAGGTGCTCCGGCAGCTGTCCGCGGCGCAGAAGCCCGCGAAGGGGGCCTCTCTCTACACCCGGTTCGTGAACCGTCCGGCCGGCCGGCTGCTGGCCGCGGTGGCATTCAGGGCGGGGGCGACACCGAATCAGCTGACCGTCCTCGGCGCCCTGTTCACCTTTCCGGCCCTGGCGGCGGTGGCGCTGGTGCCGCCCGGACCGAAGCTGGCCGTCTGCGTCGCCGCGTCCCTGACCGTGGGTTTCGCCCTGGACGCGGCGGACGGTCAGCTCGCGCGGGGCCAGCGCTCCGGCAGCCCGTCGGGCGAGTGGCTCGACCATGTGCTGGACTGCGTCAAGATCGTCGCCCTCCATCTGGTCGTGCTGGTGTCGTTCTACCGCTTCTTCACCCTGCCGAGCCCGGCCTTCCTGCTGGCACCGATGCTCTTCCAGCTCGCGGCCGTGGTGATCTTCTTCGCCGGGACCCTGACGGAGAAGCTCAAGCGCCGGACCCCGGAACGGACCGCGCCCGCCTCGGCCCCGGCGCTGCGCTCCGTGCTGCTGCTGCCGGTCGACTACGGCCTGACCTGCGTCAGCTTCCTATTCCTGGGACGCCAGGACGTCTTCCTTGCGGTGTACTGCGCGCTGCTGGTGGCCCATGTCCTTTTCATGGCCGCCTTCCTGGTGAAGTGGTACCGGGAACTGCGCTGAGGGGATCTCCGCCTGCTTCGGCGCGGAGAGCAGTTCCAGGGCTCCGCGCAGCTTCGTGCTGGAGGTGTGCATGGTGTACGGGAAGTAGACGACCTCGACGCCGACCTCCGCGAAACGCCGCTCCAGCTCCAGCCACTTGGGCGTGCCGCGCCAGTCGTCGCCCTTGAAGATCCGGTGGAAGCCGACCCGCCGCCACGTCGTGAGCTTGTCGACCTCCGACTCCACCACCGCGTCGTCGACGAAGCGGACGCTGCGCACGATCTCCAGCCGTTCGGCGAGCGGGACGACCGGGGTTCGGCCCTTCAGACGCTCGGTCAGTTCGTCGGAGGTCACGCCCGCCACCAGCCGGTCGCAGTGTCGGCGCGCCTCGCGCAGGATGTTGAGATGCCCGATGTGGAACAGGTCGTAGACGCCGGGAGCGAATCCGATGCGGATCATCGCGCGTCACCCGCCTCGGACTGGGTCTCCTCGGACGGCTGCTGCTGCTGCGTCTGCGGGGCGGTGGCCGACTGCTGCGGCTCGCCGGACGACTGCTGCCGCGCCGACTGCGACGGGGCGTCCGCCACCCGCTTCGCGGGCTTCGGCACGGTCACGTTCAGCGCGTCGGACCGGGCCGAGGTGTTCTTCCCGTCCGTCACCTCGATGCGGTAGGTGTGGCGCGAGCCGGCGGCGACGGTGTCGGTGTACGTCAGTCTCGGCATGTCCCAGTAGGTGGATCGTTCCGTCTTGCGAGCCACGAGCTTCCCGTCTCGGTAGATGCGGTACGTCAGGGCGGCGTCGTCCCGGTCCCAGGTGGCACGCCAGGCGAGGGTGACCTTGCCGGGTTCGGCGCTGTCCAGCTTGAGGGCGGGCACCTTCGGCGCTCCGGTGTCGGTGCCGCCGAACCGGGTGAGGGCCTGCTGCGGCTTGTCGTTGACCGTGGTGAACTCGCCGCCCACCCACAGATGGTCCCGGGACACCACGAGGGCGCGGGGGCCCACCTCCTCCCCGAGACCGCCGTTGGTGTCGGGGAACCAGTGCAGGATCCTGCGGTCGTCGACCGACTGGGCCAGCAGATGCTGGCGGTCGCCGCGCTCGGGGAACCCGCCCGGCGTCTCGTTGCAGTTGTGCGCGTGGGACGCGCTGTAGAGGACGCCCTTGAAGGGCACCACGGACTGGGTGGCCCCGTAGCAGGTGTCCTTCCAGACCATGGTCCCGTTGGTGAGCCGGCCCGCGATGCGCCCGTCGTAGATGCCGGGGCCGTGGCCCTCGGCGCCCACGAAGAAGCGGGTCTTGTCGCGGGCGATCGTCTTGACCGACGACTGGCGCGGGAACCAGCCCGGGTAGGTGAGCAGGATGTCGCTGGTGGTCGGGTTCAGGGCGACCAGGGAGCGGATGGGCCGTCCGTCCACCGACTCGAAGTCCCCGCCGACGTAGAGCGTCCGGTGCTGCGGCGCGGCGGACAGGGCGCGCACCGGCTGGTCGAAATCGGCCTTGAAGGGCAGCAGGGTGCCCTTGGTGTCGACGGCGGCGATCCGGGGCCGGGGCTGTCCGCCGACCCGGACGAAGTCGCCGCCCAGGTACACCGTGCGGTCCGTGGCGTCGATGGCCCGGATCGTCGCGGAGACCGACGGCTTGAACTGCTTGCGTACGGTGCAGGTCTTGGTGTCGATGGCCGTCACGTTGGCCACCCGGTGGTTTCCGACCTGGCCGAAGGAGCCGCCCACGTACAGCACCCGGCCGTCGGGCGAGGCCTTCATGGCCCGCACGGTGTGGTTGTGCCCGCTGAACGCCGGTGCGCAGGGCAGCAGTTTGCCGGTCTTGGCGTCGAAGGCGGCGAAGTTCTGTCGCTTCACCAGTCGTTGACCCGGAGCGGCGCCGGGCGGGCGGACCGCTTCGAAGGTTCCTCCGACGTAGACGACACCGTTCGCGGCGGCCAGCGACCAGACGATGCCCTCCGGCTGCCAGGTGGCGAGCGGATCGGCGGCGAGCGTTGCGGGGTCACCTTCGGCGGCAGCGGCGAAGGAGGCGTCGAGGAGGGCGGTGGTGCACACGAGGGCGGTGACGGCGACCCTCGTGACCGGCTTCGTACGGAGCTTTCTCAGGCGCAATGGACACCCCAGAGCAGTGGTGTGAGTGGGAGGCGGACCGTGACGCCGACTGGGTGCTCATGCGGCGCGGCGGCGCAGCACCCCGACCAGCTCGCTCACTCCCAGCGACGTCCGATATCGCCACAAGCTAGTACCAAATACACACAATCCCAAGGCCATCCCCACGGCGAGTCCTGACGGAGTGTCACCTTCCAGCAGGCGGGTGACCGTCAGGACGACCGTGACGGCCAGGCCGGCGCAGAGCGCCACGGCGTAGGCCCCGTCCACGGTCGTGAAACCGAGCCGGCTGCGGACCAGCGCGGCGGCCGCGAGGTTCTCCACCACGATGGCCGCCCCCCAGGACACCGCGGCGCCGAGCACTCCCCAGGCCGGTACGGCGAGCAGTCCCACGGTCAGCTGCACCCCGAACGACACGGCGGTGATGGCCAGATGCCAGGAACTGCGGCCGGCCATGAGGAGCACGGTCTGCGCGTTGCCGACCGCGACGTTGACCATCGACGCGGCGCACAGCACCACCAGCGCGGGCGCGCCGACGCCGAACTCCGGCCCGAACACGGACAGTACGGTGCCGGGGAAGGAGGCGACGAGAACGAACAGCGGCCAGGAGAACAAAACGGTCCAGCAGGTCGAGACGCGGTGCAGCGCCTGCGCCTGGGCGAGGTCCTCGACGGCGAGCAGCCGGCTGATCTCCGGTGCGACGGCGAGCCGGACGGCGAGCTGGATGAGGGTGCACGCGGTGACGACCCGGCCGATCGCGGTGTAGACGCCCGCCTCGCCTGCCGTGGCCAGGGCGGACAGCATCAGGACGCCCACCCAGACCGCGCTGATGTCGAAGACGGAGGAGACCGCGCGGGGGGCGGCGAAGCCCCAGAAGCCCCGCCAGGTCACGGAGCCGCCGGGGGTGCCGGGCGCGGGGTCGGCCGGCGGGCGGGCGGCCCGGCAGCGGCGCAGGGAGACCCAGGCGGCGACGGAGCCGGCCAGCGTGGGCAGCAGCCAGGCCGAGGCGAGGGAGAGCGTCCCCGGCGCCCAGAAGACCAGCGGGACGGCGATCAGCACCCGCAGCACCGGTTTGCCGATCTGCTCCACACCGACGAACGGCACCACCGTGCCGTAGCCCCGGGTGGCGCCGAGCAGGATCATCCCCACGGTGGCGGCGGGCAGGAACAGCCCGAAGAGCCGGACCAGCGCGACGGCGTCCGCCGGGGGCAGGTCGGGCAGCAGCGTGGTGGCCACGGCGGGCGACATCAGCAGCGGTACGGCGGCGGCGGTGCCGGCGACGGCCGCCGGCAGGACGGCCGTTCGCAGCAGCGCGTGCACCGAGCGGCCGTCGTCGACGGCGAGATCCCGCGGCACGAACCGGACCAGCCCGGTGTCGGCGCCGAGCTTGCAGGTGTTGCTGAGGATGGTGAACAGGGCGACGCCCGTGAAGATCGCGCCGGCCCCGTCCGCTCCGACCGCCCGGGTGATCAGGCCGACGAGCAGAAACGAGAAGACGGCGTTCACGCCGGAGCCCGCCACGCCCCACCACCCGCCCCGGGCGGCCGCGGCCACCCCGCTCGGGGCCGGGGCCCCGGGGCGGGTGGGAGCAGCCGCTTCGGGGGCGGTCATCGGCGGGAGACCGTGAACGTGCTGTCCTGCACAGGGAGTTCCATGGTCGACGCCGAGGCGGGCGACGCGGGACGGTACTTCGGACGGCGGCGCAGCAGCCCCAGCCGACGGCGCGGGCGGCCCGCGTCGAGGACAGCGCCGAGGAGACGACCGCCGGCGCAGCCGATCAGCTCCTCCACCTGCCGCAGGTCGTCGCGCCGGGTGCCGTCGAGGCCGGCGACCACGAGGACGCCGTCGACCCGCTGGGCGACCGCGAGCGCGTCGGCGTCCGCGAGGAACGGCCCGGTGACGACGACGGTCGACAGGTCGCCGTCGGCCTGCGTGCGGTGGTCTCGGTCGGCGGCGCGGACGCGCGGGGCGTTGGCGCCGCCCGAGGCGAAGGCGAAGCGTCCGGCGACGTCGGCGTCGACGAGGACACTCCCGACCGGCAGGAACGCCTCCTCCAGGGTGGGCGCCTCGTACGGCATCAGCGGCAGCCGGGCCGCGAGGTCGGAGGTGTCGGGGGCGGCGTCCACCAGCAGGACCTCACCGCCGTCGTCGGCCAGGGCCGCGGCCAGGTTGGCGGCGACCTCCTCGGCGACGTCGGAGTGGCGCGGGGCCACGACGAGCACCTGGCCGGGGCCGGAGGGGCCGGCGACCTGGCGCAGCCGGAAGGCCAGCGCCCGGAACGCCTCGGCGCGCGGGCCCTCGGTGCGGCCGACGGTCAGCAGGGCGTCGCCCTGGCGGCCGTCGGCGGGCAGGATGCCGAGCACCGGCGCGCCCAGGGCGCCCTGCACCTCGCCGACCGACCGGATCCGGTTGTCGAGGGAGGAGCGCACCCAGGCCAGCACGACGCCCAGGAGCAGACCGCACACCAGCCCGAGGCCGAGCAGGGTGCGCATACCGGGGCCGACGGGCAGGGTGGGGGCGATGGCCCGGCGGACGACGTCACCGGCGTCGATGTCCCGGGACTTGATGTCCAGGACGCGCTTCTGGAGCGTGTAGAGCTGGCTCTGCGCGGCGGTCTTGGCAGGCGCCGTGTCGTTGGCCAGCTGCTCGTTCAGTACGGCGATCTGCTGGTCCAGGGCCTGCGTGGCGCGCAGCACCGTGGCCTCGTTGCGGTTCTTGCGGTCGGCGAGGTAGGCCTCGGCGAAGGCGTTGGCGCCGCGTGCCGCCCGCTCGGGTCCGGCGGTGGTGAACTCGAAGCGCAGCACCTGGGACTTCTGCGGGTTGGTGACCCGGACCCGGGCGGCGTAGTCGCCTGCCTCGCTGTCCGGGCGGCCCAGGAGGCGTGCCGCGCGCAGGGCGACGGCGGCGCTGCCCGCGATCTGCTGCTCGGTGGTCATGCTGACCTGGTTGTCGGCGCTCACACCCACGGCGCCGAACTGGTCGAAGGTGGAGCGCACGAGGACTTCGCTGGTGGCGCTGTAGGTGTGGGCGCGTTGCTGGGCCAGGGCCAGCCCGCCGAGCACTCCCAGGAGGATCCCCAGTGCGATGAGCATGCGGTGCCGCAGAATGCGACGCAGTTGGTCGCGTAGTTGGTCCGGCTCGTCGTACCGGTCGTCGAAGTGGATGGGGCCGGTCACGGGTGCCCTCCTGTTCCGGGGATCGATGCGTGACGGTTGGGTGCGGTCGGCATCGCCGTTGAGGGGAACCGGGATGCTCGGGCGGTGGGGATGCTGATGAGCAGCGGGACGGCCACCAGCAGCGTCAGCGGGCCCGCGATGGCGAGCAGGCTGCCGCGCAGGAAGACCATCTGGTAGAAGGCGAAGGCCGGGACCAGCAGCGCCGCGAGGACGCCCGCCCGGTCGCGCAGCCGGTGCCGGGCGTCGTCGACCCGCCGTCCGAACGCGCCCAGCAGACAGAACACGACGACCACCGCGAAGGGTCCGGCCCACAGGTAACTCTCGATCCAGAGGGGCGCGGAGAGGTTGTGGAAGTCGTACCCCGCGTACCGGGCCAGGGCGATGCCGGTGTCCTCGGGCTTCTCCGGCCACAGCGAGCGCGGCACCATGAACAGCGGGGGGCCGAGCACGTTCTGCGGGAGGAACCCGTCGTCGCGGGCGTGGTCGATGCCGGTCTGCACCTGCTGGAAGGCGTCGTAGTCGCCGTTGCTGGTGAACTGCTCGGAGAGGGAGACGACGGCGACGTCCTCCCGGTCGCTGTAGCGGAAGTAGTCGCTGTAGGGGAAGACGAACAGCAGCGCGGCGATGAGGGCGGCCCCGGTGATCCGGAAGGCACGGGGCCGGCACAGCCGGGGCACCGAGAACAGCAGGGTCAGCAGGACCATGCCGGCCCAGAACCGCGGCTTGCTGATGGGGTTGTTGACCACGACGTTGAGGGCGACGAGCACCGGCAGCAGCAGCCAGCGCGCCCCGCGCAGCCATCGGTCGCCGCCGGGCCGCCGCGGTACGCGCAGCAGACCGAGCAGGGCCCAGAACGCGGGCACGGACAGCGACCAGGTGAGCAGGGACCGCAGGGAGGATTCTTCGCCGCCGGCCTCGGTGATGGCCTGCCGGCTGGTGAAGTACGCGCCCAGGCGTCCGGGTTGGCCGGCGATCAGCAGGACCGCGAGGCCGAGAGCGAGCACGCAGAGCCCGAGCAGGCGCCAGGGCGCGATACGGCGGGACAGGACGCGCTCGATGAGTCCGGGCGGTGCGGTGGCCGCGCCCCCCTGGTCCCGGCGGGCGGCGAGAGCCGCTCCGGCGCTGTAGGCGAGGAGTCCGAGTTCGACGACGGCCACGGCGCCCAGGGCGGTCACCCCGGAGGTGCGGTAGGGCCACGGGTAGGTGTCGGAGGCGAGCATCGCCAGGGGGGCCAGGCCGAGCCAGATGTAGGCGAAGACCCAGAAGCCGAAGGCGACGAACCGCACGGTGGCCGCGGTGAGCACCCGGGCGACCGCGCCCCCGGTGTGGGCCACGACGACGCCTTGCAGGGCGAGTGCGGCCGATGCCCGCACGCCGTGCGACTGGAGGATCAGCCCCGGAAGCACGACGGTCAGCACCACGGCCCAGACGAAGACCGCAGCCACACTGCGGACGCGAGCGTCCTGCATCCCGACCTCTCTGCCGAGCGAGTATTTAGGCTGAAACATCACTGAAAGATATATAGCGCTCATATCTCGTAAATCGGTCCAGGCGCGCACGAATCATTCAGTTGGACGGGACAGTCCCCGAACAGAGTCATCGAGGTGACGTGCACGATCGGGCGCGGCGCGCCATTTACCTCAAATCATGACAAATGTGTATTGCTTATGGACGCCGGTCGGACTGACCGCGCATCAGATCTCCGGAATCCCAGAGGAGTTGTGCCATGAGCAAGCAGGTCGACGTCGTCGTCGCCGGAGGCGGGGGATTCATCGGTGGTCATCTCGTGGGCGACCTCCTTGCCCAGGGGCTGACCGTCCGATCGATCGACATCAAGCCCCGGCACGAGTGGTACCAGGTGCACCCGGACGCCGAGAACGTGGTCGACGACCTCTCGCTCCTGGAGAGCGCCCGCGCGGGCGTCCGCGGCGCCCGCCAGGTGTACATGCTCGCCGCCGACATGGGCGGCATGGGCTTCATCGAGAACAACAAGGCCGCGTGCATGCTGTCGGTGCTCACCAGCACCCACATGCTGCGGGCGGCCCACGAGGCCGGTGCGGAGCGCTACTTCTACTCCTCCTCCGCCTGCGTGTACGCCGCCGGCAAGCAGACCGACCCGAACGTCACCGCGCTCCGGGAGGAGGACGCCTACCCGGCGCAGCCCGAGGACGGCTACGGCTGGGAGAAGCTGTTCTCCGAGCGCATGTGCCGCCACTACGCGGAGGACTACGGGTTCGTCACACGTGTCGCCCGATACCACAACGTGTACGGCCCGCACGGCACCTGGACCGGCGGCCGGGAGAAGGCCCCAGCGGCGGTGTGCCGGAAGGTGGCCGAGGCGGTCCTCTCCGGTGACCACCGGATCGAGATCTGGGGCGACGGACAGCAGAGCCGTTCCTTCATGTACATCGACGACTGCCTGCACGGCAGCCAGATGATCATGCGCGGGGACAGTGGCGAGCCGGTCAACCTGGGCTCCTCGGAGCTGGTGACCATCAACCAGCTCGTCGACATCGTCGAGCGGATCGCGGGTGTGCGCTGCGAGCGCCGCCACCGGCTCGACGCCCCGCAGGGCGTGCGCGGCCGCAACTCCGACAACACGCTGATCCGCGAGATCCACGGCTGGGAGCCCTCGGTCGCCCTGGTCGACGGCCTCGAGCGGACGTACGCCTGGGTCTACGACCAGGTCAAGCGCGCCCACCAGTGATGTCGGACCGGGTACCAGGACAGGGAGAACCGATGCGGATCCTCGTCCACGACTACAGCGGCCACCCGTTCCAGGCCCAGTTGAGCCGGGAGCTGGCGCGCCGCGGTCACGACGTCGTCCACTCGACGTGCACGGCGTACGTCTCCGGCAAGGGCAACCTCGCCGGGGACACCCCGGGTCTGCGCTTCGCCACCATCGGGGACGGCACCGCGCTGAAGAAGGACGCCTATGTCCGCCGGCTCCGCCAGGAGACCCTGCTGGGCCTCGAACTGGCCCGGCAGGTACGGCGGGAGAAGCCCGATGTGGCGCTGCTGTCCAACCTGCCGATCCCGGTACTGGTGGTGGCGGCGGGCATGCTCCGGCGGCTGCGCATCCCGTGGGTGCTGTGGCACCAGGACGTGACCGCGGTGGCGCTCAAGAGCTTCGCCGCCGAAGGCGTCGCGCGGTCGATGGGGATCGCCGCCAAGGTCTTCGGGGCGGGCGAGAAGTGGTCCGCGCGACGGGCCGCGGCCGTGGTGGTGATCGCCGAGTCCTTCGTGCGGATCCACCGCGAGTGGGGCACCGCCGACAAGGTCACCGTCATCCCCAACTGGGCGCCGCTGGACGAGATCGTCCCGGTGGACCGGGCCAACGCCTGGTCCGCCGAGCAGGGTCTGAACGGTGTGCGGACGGTGCTGTACTCCGGCACCCTCGGCCTGAAGCACAACCCGGAGCTGCTGGTGCGGCTGGCCGAGCGGCTGCGGGAGGGCGGCAGCCCGGTGCGGCTGGTCGTCGTCAACGACGGCCCGGCGGTGCCGGTCCTGCGGAAGGCCGCGGCCGCCCGGGGCGTGGAGCTGACCCTGCTGCCGTTCCAGCCCTACGGGCGGCTGCCCGAGGTGCTGGGCACGGGCGATCTGCTCGTCGTGCTGCTGGGCGCGGACGCCGGGCAGTTCTCGGTCCCGTCGAAGACCCTGTCGTATCTGTGCGCCGGGCGCCCCGTGCTCGGCCTGATGCCCGCCGGCAATCTGGCCGCGCGGCTGCTGCGCCGGGCGGGGTCGGCGGTCTTCCCGCCCGAAGAGTCCGCGCTCGACGCCGCCGCCGCCTGGGCCCGCGGGATCCTGTCCGACCCGGCGCGCGCCGAGGCCCTGGGCAAGGAGAGCCGTGCCCTGGCCGAGCGGGAGTTCGCCCTGGAGGACTGCGCGTCCCGGTTCGAGGACATCCTGCGGTCGGTGAGTCTCCTCCCGACGCGCTGAACCGGGAGGACCCGGGGCCTCCCCGACGGGCGGTCCGGCCGCGTACGGCGGCCGGACCGCCCGCTGTCGTCATCCGCGTCCCGGCCGGTCCCGGTACAGCTCCTCCAGCCGGTCCACGACGGCACGGATGGAGAACACCTCGTCGATCGCGCGGCGCCCGGCACCGGCCAGCCGGGCGCGCAGGTCCGCGTCGGCGAGCAGCCGGCCCACCGCGTCCGCCAGCTCCTCGGGGCTGCCGTCGGTGACCAGGGCCGCCTGTCTGCGGGCCAGTTCGGCGGCGATCCCGCTGCTGTCCGTGCACACGACGGGAGTTCCCTCGGCCAGGGCCTCCAGGACCGTCATCGGGAACGGCTCCCGCACGCTCGGCAGGACGTACACGGCGGCCCGGCGGTAGGCCGCCAGCGCGGCGGAGTGCTCCAGCGCGCCGCCGTAGGAGACCACCTCGGTCAGCCCCCGGTCGGCGATCAGCCGCCGCACCTGGGACAGGGACCCCTCGTCCGCCCCGTACAGCGTGAAGCGGGCCTCGGTGTTCTCCTTGTGGACCAGCGCGGCCATCTCGACGAACGCCTCGGGGCGTTTGCGCGGGTGCAGCCGGGCCAGGAACATCACCTCGTGCCCGCCGCGCGCCCGGCCGCCCGCCTCTTCGGGGGCACAGCGCAGGCCGTTGGGCAGCGACACCAGCGGCGGGCCGTCCGGGCCCAGCACGGCGGCGAGTTCCCGGCGCTCGCGCTCGGTGAGCACGAGACAGCCGCGGGCCCGGCGCAGCAGGGGCACGAACGCCCGGTCGAAGAGCCGCGCGACCGTGCCGGTGCGGGGTTCGACCATGCCGTGCGTCTGGGTGACGAAGTCCTTGCCCCGCAGGCGGGCGACGGCGAGCCCGGCGAGGGAGACCAGGTCTCGGCCGGCGTGGAGGTGCACGACGTCCGCGCCTCCCACGGCCCGCCACAGGTCCCACAGCAGCAGCGGATTCATCAGCCCGAGGCAGCCCCGGCCGGGGACGATCCGCCGGGCCGGGCGGGAGAGGAAGCGGACGCCGCCGAGGCGCGTCGCGGCCGGTGACCTGCCGCGCCACAGCGACACCAGCGTCACGTCGTGCCCGCGCGCGGCGCACTCCTCGAGCTGGGCCAAAGCCACGCTCGTGGGACCGCCGAACGCCCCGTCGTCGCTGACCAGGGTGACCACATGGACGATCCTCATGCCGGGATCTCCTTCACGAACGGGGCGGACGAAGCGGCGGGGGCGGACGAGACGGAGGAGGCGGTCGACGCGGTCGACGCTGTCGAGCGGGACGTGCCGGCCGCACCGTTCGCCAGGACCGCGCCCGGCGCCAGGTCCTGGTGGGCGACGGCGCCGGCCCCCACCACCGCGCCCCGGCCGACCGTGACCCCGCGCAGCACGACCGCGCGGGCCGCGACCCAGCTGCCCGGCTCCAGCCGGACGGGGCCGTTGTCGAACTCGAAGGTGGCGGAACGACGGCGGTGGCTTCCGGTGCACAGCAACGCGCCCTGCGAGACACAGCAGTCGCTGCCGATGGTGACCGGTTCGAGGTTGAGGATCCAGGCGTCCTCGCCGATCCAGACGTCGTCGCCGATGTCCAGTTTCCAGGGCCAGTGGACCCGCACCCCGCGCCGGATCAGCACCCGCTGTCCGACGCGGGCGCCGAAGGCGCGCAACAGGGCGGGCCGCCAGCGCGCCGGGAACCACCACTTGACGAAGAGCAGATGGAGCGCGGCGAACCAGGCGGCCTGGATCAGCGGCGGGCGCCCCTTGTCGTATCCGGCACCGGTGAAACCGCGCAGGGACCGCGCCACGGCTGCGGGCTGGGCGGATGTGGTCTGTACCATGACGCGATCCTTCACGCCCCCGGGGACGCAGCGCCCCGGTTCACCGCGTGTTGGCGGCAGACGTGCCCGGATGGCGGACGCGCCCCGGACGGCGGGCGAGGAGCGGGGCTACGGGCGAGGCGCGGACCGGGGGACGGCACACGGACACGGGTGCGGCTCCCGGTTCCGAGGAGCCGCACCCGTGTCCGTGGTCAGCCCGTGTCCGTGGTCAGTAGGCGCCCTGGCCGTCCAGCACCGCGCGCAGGGTACGGGCCATCACGTTCATGTCCCCGGCCAGCGACCAGTTGTCGACGTAGCGCAGGTCGAGCGCGACGGTCTCGCGCCAGGACAGGTCCGAGCGTCCGCTGACCTGCCACAACCCGGTCAGGCCCGGTTTGATGCTGAGCCGGCGCATCTCGACGCCGTTGTACTTGACGACCTCCTCGGGCAGCGGGGGGCGCGGTCCGACGAGGGACATGTGGCCGAAGAGGATGTTGAACAGCTGGGGCAGCTCGTCCAGCGAGTAGCGACGCAGGATCCGGCCCACCGGGGTGACCCGGGGATCACGGCGCATCTTGAACATGTGCCCGTCGTTCTCGTTCTGCGCCTCCAGCCCGCACTTGAGCCGGTCCGCGTCGACCACCATGGTGCGGAACTTCCACATGGCGAACCGCTTCCCCTGCCGGCCGACCCGGGTCTGGCGGTAGAAGACGGGGCCTGGCGAGCCGAGCCGGACGGCGAGCGCCAGCAGGATCAGCAACGGCGACAGCAGCAGGATCAGGGACAGGGCGCCGGCCCGGTCGAGTGCGGACTTCGTCAGCGTGTGCATCCCGCGCTGCAACGGCGGCGCGATGTGCAGCAGGGTGAGACCGGCCGCCGAGGTCAGCCGCACCCGCCGGCGGGCCACGTCGGTGATGCCGGGCAGCACCATGAGCGAGCGGCCCCGGTCGTGCAGCGCCCAGGACAGCCGGCGCACCCGTTCCCCGGACATCTGCCGGCCGGGTGCCACGAAGACCAGGTCGGCCTGGACCTCTTCGGCGGCCGCGAGCACGGCCGTGGCGTCCGCCTCCGGCGCCTCGGGCGCCTCGCCGGGCAGCCGGACGTACTCCGGCACCCCGGAGCGCACCTCGCCCTCACCCACCAGGCAGGCGCCGACCACCACGTACTCGTGGTCGGTGCGCTGGGCGAGCTGCTCGACGACGGCGTCGACGGTCGGGGCCTCGCCGACGACCACCACGGGGCGCAGGGCGCGGGCGTTGCGGCGCGCGGCCAGAAGATGCCGGTGGATCGCCTTCTGGCAGATGCCGGTGAGGACGAGCGCCGGGATCAGGGCCGTGAACGCCTCGGCGGGCACGCTGTCCAGCCCGCACACCACCCGGAGCGTGGCCAGCGCGCCGACGAGGACCAGCCAGTCTCGTATCACGGCCCGCAGACCGCCTCCGTCACCCCAGGCCAGCGGGGTGTACCGCTTGCTGAACACCCCGATGAGGGGCCACAGCAGGGCCGAGGCGGCCGCCAGGCGCAGCGGGTGTGGCTCATGGACCTCGACAATGGCCGCCGCGACCGGCAGGCCCGCGGCGAGGACGTCCACGCACACGGCCGCGGGGCCGTACCAAGGCGCCCGTGTCTCCTCGCGCCGGACGGGAGGACGCGCCACGGGGATCGGCGCCTGTCGGGACATCGGGACTCTGAACAGCCGCATGGTCTCCTTCAAACCCCCAATCACGGATAGTGGGCGCGGCCGTACGGACCACCGATGCGTACAGCCACCCCCTTCACGTGATCCTTATATCATCGGATGGATACCAATATCGGACTTTTTACCCCCAAGCGTGCGTGGCTGGCACGAAGGGCCGAGCCACGGCGCACGAACGGGGAGGGCGTCGGCGCACGCATGGCGGCGCGGCGCGGCGTGGGGCACGGTGGAGTGACGCGTGACACACGTGACGCCGCCGTCGCGGCCGAGAGGAGCACCTGATGTCGAACCACACCTACCGGGTCACGGAGATCGTCGGCACCTCGCCGGAGGGCGTCGACGCGGCCGTCCGCAACGGCATCACCCGCGCCTCGCAGACCCTGCGCAACCTGGACTGGTTCGAGGTGACCCAGGTGCGCGGGCAGATCGAGGGCGGCGACATCGCCCACTGGCAGGTGGGACTGAAGGTGGGCTTCCGCCTGGAGGAGTCGGACTGACGACCCGAACGGACGGGGAAGACGCGAGCGGGAAGGGCCGAGCGGGACTACGTCCGCCCGTCCCGCTCCTGAGCGGTCCTCAGTTCGGCGGACGGGGCCGTCCAGCGCGCCCGGACCACCGTGAATCCGGCCTGTACGGCGTCGGCGCACACCAGTTCGTCGTCGTCCACCAGCACCCGCACCTCCCGGTCCCGGGCGAGCCGCCGCAGGATCTCCAGCTTGGTGCGCCGGGCGGGCCGGCGGTCGTGGTCGCGCCGCATGTACACCCGCCCCTCCGGCAGCCCGTGCGTGGCGAGCCACTCCCGGGTGTCCGCGCGGCAGCGCTCGGGCCGGCCGGTGAGGTAGACGACCTCGCACTCCTCGGCGCTCGCCACGGCCAGCGCGACACCTTCCGGGATCGGCGGGTCCTGCGGCGCGGCGGCGAAGAAGGCGTCCCAGTCGCGCGGCCTGCCCTCCAGGAAACGCTGCCGGTGGGCCGTGTCGGCCAGGGTGTTGTCCAGATCGAACACGGCGAGCGGCCGTCTGCTGCTGTCGGTCACACCGCCCACCCTAGACAGCCGGCCCCCCGGCAGCCACGACGGTCCCACTCCGCGCCAATTGCTAATGGGATCCATTTTCATATAGCGTCCTCGGAGCCCGTCCGCCCAGCTCACCGAGGAGGATCCCCATGGCCGTCCCCAAACGGAAGATGTCCCGCAGCAACACCCGGCACCGCCGCGCCCAGTGGAAGGCGAGCACGCCACGGCTGGTCCCGGTCACCGTCGACGGCGTCCGTCACCTCGTGCCGCAGCACCTGGTGAAGGCGTACGAACGCGGCCTGCTGCGCCCCGAGGGCTGACCGGGATGCCGTGGAGCGACCGGCTCGCGGCCCCCGTGCCCTGACTATCCTGAAGAGGGACGGTCCTGCTCGCGGCGAGCGAGAAGGGAGCCGCGTGTGACTGGGCGGACGGCCGGCCGGACGGCCACGGCCACGCAGACGGACACGGGGACGGGCGCGGACGCGCTGCGCCGGGCGCGGGACGCCGTGGCCCGGGAGGCGTGGGCCGACGCCCACCGTCTGCTGTCCGGCCTGGACCCCGCCCGGCTCACCCCCGACGACCACGCCGGCTTCGCGGACGCCGCCTGGTGGACCAGCCGGATCGAGGAGTCCGTCGTCCACCGCACCCACGCCTACTCCGGGTACGCGGCGGCGGGCGCCGCCCGCCGGGCCGGGCTCATGGCCTGGCTCCTCTTCTACGAGCACCAGCTGGCCGGACGCACCGCGGTGGCCGCCGGCTGGCTGCGCCGGGCCCGGCAGCACCTCGGCGGCGAGCCCGAGTGCGCCGAGCAGTGCTACCTGACGTGGATGGACGCGGAGGCGGCGCAGCGGCGCGGCGCGTTCGACGAGGCGATGGCCTGCGCCCGGCGGATGGCCGCCGTCGCCCGCCGCTGCGACAGCCCCGACCTGTACGCGATGAGCGTCCAGGCGCAGGCGTCCGTGCTGGTGGCGCGCGGCCGGATCGCCGAGGGGCTCGATCTGCTCGACGACGCGATGTGCGCGGCCGCCGCGGGCGAGCTCTCGTCCTTCTTCACCGGCTGGGTGTACTGCCTGGGCCTCCAGCAGTCCATGGCCTGCGTCGACCTGGAGCGCGCCGCCGAGTGGACCGACGCGGCGATGCGCTGGTGCGCGTCGATGCCCGCCGAGAACAACTTCCGCGGGCTGTGCCGGATCCACCGGGTGGAGGTGCTGGAGCTGCGCGGCGAGTGGGACCTGGCGCTCACCGAGGCCGTCCGCACCTGCGAGGAGCTGCTGCCGCACGAGGAGCGGGCGGCCGGCGAGGTGTTCTACCTGGTCGGGGACGTCCGGCGGCGGCGCGGTGAGCCGGCCGCGGCCGAGGAGGCCTACGGCACGGCGCACCGGCTGGGCCGTGATCCGCAGCCCGGTCTGGCGCTGCTGCGGCTGGCGCAGGGCAAGGCCGAGGCCTCGGCGGCGGCCCTCGCCCATCGGCACGACGGCGACGGCCGGCTGGAGCGGTGCCGGCTGCTCGCCGCCCGGGTGGAGGTGTCCCTGGCGCTCGGCCGGGTCGACGAGGCCCGGACGGCGGCCGGGGAGCTCGAGGCGCTGGCCCGGGAGTGGCGGCGGCTGTGCGGCTCGGCGACGACGCTGCCGCACGCGTGTGCCACGGCGGCGGCCGGCGCGGTGGCGTTCGCGGCCGGTGACCTCGACGCCGCGCAGACCGGGCTGCACCGGGCGCTGGCGCTCTGGCTGGAGCTGGGCGTGCCGTACGAGGCGGCGCAGGTACGGATGACGCTGGCCGCCGCCGACCGGGCCGCCGGTGACGAGGAGGGCGCCCGGCTGGAGCTGGAGGCCGCCCACCGCACCTTCGGCCAGCTGGGCGCCGTACCGGACGCTCGCCGGGCTGCGGCGCTGCTCACGGCGGGGCGCGGGCGGCGGCCGGGCGGGCTGACCGACCGCGAGGTCCAGGTGCTGCGGCTGGTGGCGGCGGGGTGCACGAACCGGGCCGTGGCGGCGGAGCTGACGATCAGCGAGCACACGGTCGCGAGGCACCTCAACAACATCTTCGCCAAGCTCGACGTGTCCTCGCGGGCGGCGGCGACCGCGTACGCCTGTACGCACGGGCTGGCCTGAGCGCCGTATGGGCCGTTCTGCCCATGCCCGGTCCGGCGCGGGATGGGCGATTCCGGCGATGAGCGCGCCACGCTCGCGGGCGTAGACCGGTGTCGTGACCCCTCCTCCACGTGCCCCTTCCTCCAGTGCCCCCTCCCCTACGTAACCTCCTCTACCGGAAGGCGGGTGGCGGCCATGACGACCTACACCCCGACCCTCGACCACCAGCTGTTGGAACGGCTGCGCGGGGCCCTGCGCGGCGACCTCGTCGAGCCCGGCGACCCGGAGTACGACGAGGCGCGCGCGGTCTACAACGCGATGATCGACCGCCGGCCGGCCCTCGTCGTGCGGGCGGTCGACGCGGGCGACGTGATCGCGACCGTGGACTTCGCCCGCGAGCAGGGGCTCCCGCTCGCCGTGCGCGGCGGCAGCCACAGCGTGCCCGGGTACGGCACCTGCGACGGCGGGGTCGTCCTCGATCTGGCGCTGATGCGCGGCATCCGGGTCGATCCCGGCGCCCGCCGGGCGTGGGTGGAGGGCGGCTGCACCTGGGCGGACGTCAACCACGCCACGCACGCCTTCGGCCTGGCCACCACCGGCGGGATCGTCTCCACCACCGGCGTGGGCGGTCTGACGACCGGCGGCGGCATGGGCCATCTGACCCGGCGCTGCGGCCTGGCCTGCGACAACCTGCTCTCGGTGGATCTGGTGACGGCCGACGGGGCCTTCGTGACCTGCACGGACGAACAGAACGCCGACCTGATGTGGGCGGTGCGCGGCGGGGGCGGGAACTTCGGCGTCGTCACCTCCTTCTCGTACCGGCTGCACCCGATCGCCGACATCCTCGGCGGGCCGACGTTCTTCCCGCTCGACGCGGACGTGCTGCGTCGCTACCGCGAGTTGGTCGCGGAGGGCGACGAACTGCTCGGGGCGGTGCTCGTCGTCGGGCTCGGCCCGCCGGTGCCCTTCCTGCCCGAGCGCTGGCACGGCCGGCCGGTGTGCGGGGTGGTGGGCTGCTGGAGCGGCCCGCGGGAGGAGGACGACCGGATCCGGGACCGGCTGGCGGCCCTCGGCCCGGTGGTGGGCCGGCATCTGGAGCGCATGCCCTACCCGGTGATCAACACCCTCTTCGACGACCTGGTCCCCGCCGGTCTCTTCCACTACTGGAAGGGCACCTTCACCCGGGGCCTGCCGGACGGCGCGATCGACGCGTTCGTGGAGTACGGCCCCACGACCCCGTCCGTGCAGAGCGTCACCGTCGTCTTCCCCGTCGACGGCGCCTGCCACCGCGTCGGCCCCGAGGACACCGCGTTCTCCTACCGGGACGCCGACTTCTCGATCGCGCTCAGCCCGACCCTCACCACCCGGGCGGACTGCGAGGCCCACAAGGACTGGGTGCGCGGCTTCCACCGGGCGCTCACGCCCCACGCCATGGAGGGCGGTTACGTGAACTTCATGGACGGCGACGACCAGGACCGGGTGCGGGCCAACTACCGCGCGAACTACGCCCGGCTCACGGAACTGAAGCGGCGTCACGATCCGGGGAACCTGTTCCGGCTGAACCACAACATCGTCCCCTGAGGAATCCCGCGGGCCGTGCGGTGTTGAACCCGGTATGAGTTCCGTGAGTTCCGTGAGTTCCGTGATCGCCTCGGCCCGCTTCTCCGTCCTCGACCGTTCCCGCGTCCGCGAGGGGCACACGGCCGCCCGGGCGCTGCGGGACACCGTGGCGCTGGCGCGGGAGGCGGAGCGGCTCGGCTACCACCGGTTCTGGGTCTCCGAGCACCACGGGGTGCCCGGGGTCGCCGGTTCGGCGCCCACCGTCCTCGCGGCCGCGGTGGCGGGCGCGACCCGCACCATCCGGGTCGGCACCGGCGGGGTGATGCTGCCCAACCACCGGCCGCTGGTGGTGGCCGAGCAGTTCGGCGTGCTGGAGTCCCTCTTCCCGGGCCGGATCGACATGGGCCTGGGCCGCTCGGTGGGCTTCACCGACGGCGTGCGCCGGGCGCTGGGCCGCGACAAGGACGACGCCGACGACTTCGCGGCCCACCTCGACGAGCTGCTCGGCTGGTTCCGGGGCACCTCCCCGACCCGGGTGCACGCGTATCCGGCGGAGGGGCTGAGCGTGCCGCCGTTCGTGCTGGCCATGGGCGAGGGCGCGGCGATCGCCGCCCGCGCGGGCCTGCCGATGGTCATCGGGGATCTGCGCGACCGGGACAGGATGCGCCGGGGTGTCGACACCTACCGCGCGGGGTTCCGGCCGTCGCCGTGGGCGAGCGAGCCGTACGTCGTCGTCTCGGGCACGGTCGCCGTGGCCGCGACCCCCGAGGCGGCCCGCCGGATCCTGCTCCCGGAGGCCTGGTCGATGGCCTCCTCGCGCACGCACGGCACCTTCCCGCCGCTGCCGCCCGCCGAGCGGGTCGAGGCGCTGGAGATGACCGCGAAGGAGCGCGGGTTCTACGAGTCCGGTCTGGCCGGCCAGCTCGCGGGGACCGAGGAGCAGGTGGCCGCGGAGCTGGAAATGCTGTTGAAGGACACCGGCGCGCAGGAGATCCTCGTCACGACCAGCACGTACGACCGTGTGGCGCTGCTGGACTCCTACCGGCGACTGGCCGGGATCGTGAACGGGGAGAAGCACACCGAGTGACCGCCGAAGAACTGCTGTCCGCCTGCCGGGACCAACTGCGCGCGCGGGTGCCCGAGGACCCCTTCCGGACGCCCTGCGGCACGGTCGTCGAGGAGGACGGACCGGTCGTCCGCGTGCACTGCGGCACGCACGCCGTCGTGCACCACGGGGACCTCACCGGCGTGAGCCTGCCGGACCTGGTGCACCGGCAGCAGGAGGTGTGCGCCGGGCGGGTCGAGCCGGTGGAGTGGAAGGTGTCCTCCGCCGACCCGCCCGGACTCGCCCGGGCGCTGGGCGCGGCGGGCTTCACGCCGGGCGCGGCCCGCTCCCTGCTCGTGGCCGAGGTCGCGGACGTACCGGCGCCGCGGGACGCCCGGGTGCGGCCCCGCCGGGCGGGCGGCTCGTCCGACGAACAGGCGGCGGTCCAGCGGCTCGCGGCGGCCGCCCCCGAGCAGCGCAGGCCGCTGACGGAGCTGATGGCGGACGGGGCGGTGTGGTCCACCGACGCCGCCATGGAGGTCCTGGTCCTGGACCGGCACGGGCGGGCCGTCGACACGGTCTGGATGGAGCGGGTCCCCGGCACGGAGTTCACCTCCGTCGGAGGCATCAGCGGGCCGCGCCCCGAGCTGCTGCACGCGGCGGCGGCGTGGGCCGCCCGGGGGCTGTGGGGGCGGCAGGGGTCCCGGTACCTGGTGGCCGAGGCGAGCGGGGACCTGGTGCCCGTCCATCTCGGGGCCGGCTTCCGGGAGGTCGCCGAGGTGACGACGTACCGCTGGGCGCCGACCGGTGAGCCGGCCCGGGAGCGTCCGGTGGGGTGGCTGCTGGGCCAGCCGGAGCACGACGAGATCTGGCGACGGTTCGAGCGGCGTTTCGAAGTGACGTACGAGACCGCCTACGACGGCATCGCCGAACCCCCGGGATCGGTCACCTGGCACATGGCCGCCGTCGACCACACCGTGCGCGACCCGCTGCTCGCCGAGGTGGAGGCCGTGGTCGCCCGCGGGCTGCGGGCCTGCGGGCGGCCCGGTGACCGGCTGTACCGGCTGAAGTGGTACATCAACGGCTCCCGCTGGGATCCCACCCGGGCGGGAGGCCCCGGGCAGCCACGGTGGCCGGGCTACGCGTATCTCGTGGACGAGAACGTCGTCCAGGTCTCCGGCGACCTGCGCATGGGTACCTACGGGAACTTCAAGGAGGAGTCCCTCTGCGTCTTCGGCGCGGACGTCGTCGCCGAGGTCGAGGAGGAACTCACCGCCCTCCTGGGGACGGTACTGCGGCGCGACGGCAGACCGGTGGGGAACGTGTGGAGCTTCGGCCCCTGACAGGACGCCTCCGGCAGGAACCCGTGACAGGAAACCCTGCCAGGACACCCCTGGCAGGACGCCCCGCTCCCGTGCCGGTCGGCCGGACGTGGCCTGCACCGCGCCCTGGAGGCCGGGGCGGGTTCCGGGCCCGGTTCCGGGTCCGGTTCGGAATCCGCCCGGGTGCTCGCCGGCGATCTGCTGTCCCGGATCGCGCCGGTCGTCGAGCTGGGCCTCGGCTATCTCGGGCTGGACCGCGCCACGCCGACCCTCTCGGCGGGCGAGCTCCAGCGGCTGCGCCTGGCGACCCAGCTGCGCTCCGGGCTGTTCGGCGTGGTGTACGTCCTCGACGAGCCGTCCGCGGGTCTGCACCCGGCGGACACGGAGGCCCTGCTGGAGCGCCTGCACGGCCTGGTCGACGCCGGGCACACCGTGGTCGTCGTCGAGCACGACATGGCGGTGGTGGCGGGCGCCGACTGGGTCCTGGACCTCGGCCCGGGCGGCGGCGACGCGGGCGGCAGGATCGTGGCCACGGGCACGCCGGGCGAGGTGGCGGCGGCACGGGACAGTGCCACGGCGCCGTATCTGGCACGGGCCCTGGGCGGTACGGCGCCGTAGACTCGCGACGGGACGCCGCCGGGCCCGTCCGGCCGCCGACGACGGGGAGTTCAGAGATGTCCGACACCGCCGCGGCGGACCGCCCCCTGCTCCTCATCGACGTCGACGGTCCGCTCAACCCCTACGCGGCCAAGCCCGAGCGGCGGCCCGAGGGGTACACCACCCACCGGATGCGGCCGCGCGGCTGGGACGACCCGTCTCTGAAGCCGCTGCGGGTCTGGCTCAACCCCGCACACGGGCCGGCCCTGCGAGCGCTGCCGTACGACCTGGTGTGGGCCACGACGTGGGCCGCCGACGCCAACACCTGGATCGCGCCGCGGATCGGGCTGCCGGAGCTGCCGTACATCGACTGGGACACCGGCGACGGCACGCCGCCGCCCGCGGGCACGTTCTGGAAGACCCGCCTCGTCGTGTCCTTGGCCGCCGGACGGCCGTTCGCCTGGATCGACGACGAGATCACCGACCGGGACCGGGAGTTCGTGGCCGCCCACCACCCCGGCCCGGCCCTCCTGCACCACGTCGACCCGCGCCGCGGCCTCCTTCCCCCCGACTTCACGCGGCTGGCCGCGTGGGCGGCCGGGCAGGCGACCGGCGGTCCTGGCCGCCCCTGAACCGGAGGCGGGGAGTCAGGCGGAGCGTGCCGCGTTGCGTTGTTCCCGCCACGACCGGTAGTGGTCCACCAGTGTCTCCTCGATCGGCCGGTAGGTGAGGCCGAGTTCCTCGACGCTGCGGTGGTTGTCGACCGGGAAGCGGATGCCGAGGTGGTTGCGGATGTAGTCCTGGGTGAGGCCGAACGCGGGGCCGAGGACGCGCACCGGCCAGTGCGGCAGGGCCGTGCGGGGCAGCCGCAGGTTGCGCGGGTGGTGCTTCAGCAGGGCCTCGGCCATCTGGTGGAAGGAGGTCATCTCCGCCGCCGCGACGATGTAGCGGCCGTGCGCCTCGGGGCGTTCCGCCGCCGCTATGTGGGCCTCCGCCACCTCCCGTACGTCGGCCGTGGTGAAGCTGAAGTCCGGGGCGCCGTAGAAGAAGTAGCCCTTGAACAGCTCGTCCAGGAGGAACAGGCTGCCCGAGGCGGAGACCGGGGTGAGCGAGGGGCCCAGGATCAGGCCGGGGTTGACGGAGACCATGTGCCAGCGGTCCTGCGCGGCCGCCGCCTCCCAGGCCGCCTGCTCGGCGACCGTCTTGGCGTAGTGGTACGGGTTGTTCTCCACCGTGCTGGTGGTGTTGACGTACGTCTCCGAGAGGGTACGGCCGTCCATGCGCTCGACGTCCGCGTAGTCGCCGAAGATCGCGCCCACCGTGGAGGTGAACACCAGCCGCTCGACGGTCTCCGTGCGGTCGATGCCCGCGACGACGTTGCGCGTGCCCCGCAGGGCCGGTTCCACGACGTCCCGGCGGCCGTCCTTGATCTTCTCGGGCATGAGGAAGGGCGAGGCCACGTGGAAGACCACCGAGCAGCCCTTCAGCGCCTCGTCGAAGGAGCCGTCCTTCAACAGGTCCGCCTCGAAGAGGTCGAGACGGCCGGGGTGGGCGTCCTGGAGGGCACGCAGGGGAGCGAGCTTCGCCGTGTTCGCCGTACCGCGTACGGTCGTGCGCACCCGGTACCCGCGCTCCAGGAGCCGCTGTACCAGGTGCGCGGCGACGAAGCCGCTGCCTCCCGTGACGAGAACCGTCCGGCCGGCCGGGCTGGTGTTCACGCGCGCTCCCCTCAGGTGGTCGGGATGCGCGCCATGATCCCATCCCGGGCGCCCGGCACCCCCCTGCTCGACGGGAATGCGTGCACCGGGCGACCGTGCTCGTGCGGCCCGGCCAGCACCCGCGCCCCGGCCGCCGCCGTGAGCGCCCTGCGGTCGGTGTGGCCGCCCGGCCCGATCACCGGCAGCACCTCGACCTCGGCGACCAGTCCGCGCGCCGAGGCCACCCGCCACAGGGACGCCGACAGGGAGTCGTCGCCGACGTACGCGGGTGCGGTGCTGGCCGCTCCCCGGCCGTCCCGGTAGCGGATGCGCACCGGCTGGACCGGGACGCCGGCGTCCAGCGCCGCCTGGAACACCGCCCGCCGGAAGTGGCCCTGGGCGCGGCCGCACCACGTGCTGCCCTCCGGGAACACCGCGACGGCCTGTCCGCCGCGCATCACCTCGGCGAGCCGGGCGACCGTGCCGGGCAGCGCGCGCAGCCGGTCCCGGTCGATGAACAGGACGCCGCCGCGCGCGGCCAGCGCGCCCGCCACCGGCCACGCCCGGATCTCGGCCTTGGCGAGCATCCGGGCCGGGCGGACACCGGCCAGCAGCGGGATATCCAGCCAGGAGATGTGGTTGGCCACCAGGAGCAGTCCGCCGGTGGCGGGCGCGGCCGTGCCGGTCACCCGGACCCGGACGCCCGCCGCCCGCACCACCGCCCGGCTCCACCGCCGTACCGCACCGGCCGGGATCCTCCGGCCGAGCGGGGACAGCACGACCCCGACGAGGACGAGCAGGACCACGGCCGTGAGCCGCAGGACGGCCCGCGGTACGGCGGTGAGGGAGGCGGTGGCCTGCACGCACGCCCGCGGGGTGCAGGGCGCGCCGGGCAGCCAGACGCTCATGAGGCCGGGACGAGGGAGAGGAAGTGGCGCAGGTAGCGCGCGTTGACCCGGCGCATCGACAGCAGCACGTACAGGTCGGCCACCCCGAAGTCGGGGTCGTGCGCGGGCTCCCCGCACACCCAGGCGCCGAGGCGCACATAGCCGCGCAGCAGGGCGGGCAGTTCGGTGCGGCCCTCGGGCGCCGGCACGGTGGGCACCCACGGGAGCAGGGCCCGTACGCGGTACTCCTCGGGGGCCAGGTGCTTGTCGCGCACCCGGTCCCAGGTGCCGGCCGCGAGGGAGCCGCCGTCGGCGAGCGGGATCGAGCAGCAGCCCGCGAGCCACTCGTGGCCGCGGTCCACCATGTAGCGGGCGATGCCGGCCCAGATCAGGCCGATGACGGCGCCGTCGCGGTGGTCGGGGTGCACACAGGAGCGGCCGACCTCGACCAGTCCCGGCCGGATCCCGTCGAGGCGTGACAGGTCGAACTCGCCCTCCGAGTAGAGTCGTCCGGCGACCGAGGCGCGCTCCGGCGGCAGCAGCCGGTAGGTGCCGACGACCTGTCCGGTCTCCGTGTCGCGGACCAGCAGGTGGTCGCAGTACGCGTCGAAGGGGTCGACGTCCAGGCCGGGCTGCGGGGAGGTCAGCAGGGCGCCCATCTCACCGGCGAACACGTCGTGCCGCAGTTTCTGCGCGGCCCGCACGTCGGCCTCGTCGCGGGCCAGGGTGACGGTGTAGCGGACGGGGGCCGTGGACTGCGGGGGACGGTCGAGGGTGGAAACGCCGGTCATGGCTCACTCCTGGGGACGGGCCACAGCGGGGACGGTGGCGCTCCCCCTGTTTCTCCCGACCCCGGTTGGCGTGTACGTGACCGGTGCCGAGAGAACGGATGTGGGAATGTTGAATGCCAGGGTCCGAGCCCCCGGAAAAGCCAGACGGGACCGGGGATGAGCACCACTCCCGGTCCCGCCCGTCCGCACTGTCGGCGAACGTTTTCCCTTGTATCCCGGGGTGGGCCTACCGCTTGGCCACCCGACGGGTCGCGCGCAGCCACTCCTTGTTCATGCTGGTGATGGACACGAGCGGAATCCCCTTCGGGCAGGCCGTCGCGCACTCCCCGGCGAGCGTGCACCCGCCGAACCCCTCGTCGTCCATCTGCGCGACCATGTCCAGCACGCGGGTCTCCCGCTCGGGCGCGCCCTGCGGCAGCACGTTCAGATGGTTGATCTTGGCGGAGGTGAACAGCATCGCCGCCCCGTTGGGGCAGGCCGCCACGCACGCCCCGCAGCCGATGCACTCCGCGTGCTCGAACGCGAGGTCGGCGTCCGGCTTGGGCACCGGGGTGGCATGGGCCTCCGGCGCGGCTCCGGTCGGCGCGGTGATGTACCCGCCGGCCTGGATGATCCGGTCGAACGCCGACCGGTCCACCACCAGGTCCTTGATCACCGGGAAGGCGGCGGCCCGCCACGGCTCGACGTCGATCGTGTCGCCGTCCTGGAAGGACCGCATGTGCAGCTGGCAGGTGGTGGTGCGCTCGGGGCCGTGCGCGTCACCGTTGATGACCAGGCTGCACGCCCCGCAGATGCCCTCGCGGCAGTCGTGGTCGAAGGCGACCGGGTCCTCGCCGCGCAGGATGAGTTCCTCGTTGAGGGTGTCGAGCATCTCCAGGAAGGACATGTCGGGCGAGATGCCGTCCACCTCGTACGTGGACATGGCGCCGTCGGCGTCGGCGGCGCGCTGCCGCCAGACGCGCAGGGTGAGCTTCATGCGTAGCTCCGCTGGGTGGGATGGACGTACTCGAAGACCAGGTCTTCCTTGTGCAGGGTGGGGGCCTCGCCGGTTCCGGTGAACTCCCAGGCGGCCGCGTACGAGAACTCCTCGTCGCGGCGGGCGGCCTCGCCGTCGGGGGTCTGGGACTCCTCGCGGAAGTGGCCGCCGCAGGACTCGGCGCGGTGCAGTGCGTCGAGGCACATCAGCTCGGCGAGTTCCAGGTAGTCGACGATCCGGTTGGCCTTCTCCAGCGACTGGTTGAACTCCTCGCCGGTGCCGGGGACCTTGATGCGGCGCCAGAACTCCTCGCGGATCTGCGGGATGCGTTCCAGGGCCTTGCGCAGGCCGGCGTCACTGCGGGCCATGCCGCAGAACTCCCACATCAGTTCGCCGACCTCGCGGTGGAAGGAGTCGGGGGTGCGGTCGCCGTCGACGGACAGCAGGAGGTTGAGCCGGTCCTGGGTCTCGGCCAGCACCTCCTGCACGACCGGGTGGTCGCCGGTCACCTCGCCCTGGTGGGGGTTGCGGGCGAGGTAGTCGTTGATGGTGGCCGGGAGCACGAAGTAGCCGTCGGCCAGGCCCTGCATCAGGGCGGAGGCGCCGAGCCGGTTGGCTCCGTGGTCGGAGAAGTTGGCCTCGCCGATCGCGAAGAGGCCGGGGACGGTGGTCTGGAGGTCGTAGTCGACCCACAGGCCGCCCATCGTGTAGTGCACGGCCGGGTAGATCCGCATCGGCACCTCGTACGGATCCTCGTCGGTGATCCGCTGGTACATGTCGAAGAGGTTGCCGTACTTGGCCTCGACGGCCCCCCGGCCCATGCGCGCGATGGCGTCCGCGAAGTCCAGGTAGACGCCCTGTCCGCCGGGGCCCACTCCCCTGCCCTCGTCGCAGACGTTCTTCGCGGCGCGGGAGGCGATGTCGCGCGGGACGAGATTGCCGAAGGACGGGTAGATGCGCTCCAGGTAGTAGTCGCGCTCGTCCTCGGGGATCCGGTTCGCGGGCCGGGTGTCGCCCTTGGCCTTCGGCACCCAGATCCGGCCGTCGTTGCGCAGCGATTCGCTCATCAGCGTGAGCTTGGACTGGTGGTCGCCGGTGCGCGGGATGCAGGTGGGGTGGATCTGGGTGAAGCAGGGGTTGGCGAAGTACGCGCCGCGCCGGTGCGCCCGCCAGACGGCGGTGGCGTTGGAGTTCATGGCGTTGGTCGACAGGTAGAAAACGTTTCCGTAGCCGCCGCTGGCGAGGACGACGGCGTCCGCGACGTACGTGTCGATCTTGCCGGTGATCAGGTCCCGCGCCACGATCCCGCGCGCCCGCCCGTCGATCACGATCAGGTCGAGCATCTCGGTGCGCGGGTGCATCTCCACGTTCCCGGCGGCGATCTGCCGGCTGAGGGCCTGGTAGGCGCCGAGCAGCAGCTGCTGGCCGGTCTGGCCGCGGGCGTAGAAGGTACGGGAGACCTGGACGCCGCCGAAGGAGCGGGTGTCGAGCAGACCGCCGTACTCGCGGGCGAAGGGCACGCCCTGCGCCACGCACTGGTCGATGATCTCGACGGAGATCTGCGCGAGCCGGTGCACGTTCGACTCCCGGGCGCGGAAGTCGCCGCCCTTGACGGTGTCGTAGAACAGCCGGTGCACGGAGTCGCCGTCGTTGCGGTAGTTCTTCGCCGCGTTGATGCCGCCCTGGGCGGCGATCGAGTGGGCGCGGCGCGGGGAGTCCTGGTAGCAGAACTGGACGACGTGGTAGCCCTGTTCGGCGAGCGTGGCGCCCGCGGAGCCGCCGGCGAGGCCGGTGCCGACGACGATCACCGTGTGCTTGCGCCGGTTGGCCGGGTTGACCAGCTTGGCCTCGAAGCGGCGCTTGTCCCAGCGCTCGCCGACCGGTCCGGAGGGGGCTTTGGCGTCGACGACCGGCTCACCGGTCGGGTAGTCCGCGTAATGGGTAGTCATGTTCAGCTCACCACTCCGGTCATGACGCCCACGGGTACGGCGATGAAGCCGGCCGTGAGCAGCAGTGCGAGGACGTTGGCCGTGGTCTTCAGGGCGCGGTCGCGGGTGCGGCTGCCGGCGCCGAGGGTCTGGGCGGCGCTCCAGAAGCCGTGCCGGATGTGCAGGCCGAGGGCGAGCATCGCGACGATGTAGACGAGGTTGCCGTACCAGGTGGAGAAGGTGTCCACCACGTTCTGGTACGGGTGGCCCTCCTGGAAGCCGCCGCTGTGCACGGTGCCGGTCGTGAGGTCCAGGACGTGCCAGACGATGAAGAGGCCGAGGATGATCCCGCCCCAGCGCATGGTGCGCGTGGCGTAGCTCGCCCGCGCCTTCCGGTGCACGTACTTGCTGGGCCGGGCCCTGATGTCGCGGCGGCTGAGCTGGTACGCGGAGGTGGCGTGGGCGACGACGGCGGCCACGAGGACGACGCGGATCAGCCACAGCGTCCACTCGTAGTGCATGAACGGTTCGCCGACCGTGCGCAGCCAGTGCGCGTAGTGGTTGAACTCGCCCGGCCCGAAGAAGATCTTCAGGTTTCCGATCATGTGGACGACCAGGTACAGCAGCATGATCAGGCCGCTGACGGCCATCACCGTCTTCTTGCCGACGGAGGAGTTCCACACGGTGCGCGCCATCGACGGCCGTCGGTCCGTCCGCGTTGCCAGAGCCATGCCCCAGACGCTAGGGCCGTTCGACCCCATCGGTCCAAGACATGGAACGGCTCGTTTCCATAGCCTGTGCCTATCATGGCTGGATGCAGTTCCAGCAGCTCCAGTACTTCGTGGCGGTCGCCGAGACCCGGCACTTCACCCGGGCCGCCGAACTGGTGCATGTCGCGCAGCCCTCGCTGTCGCAGCAGATCCGGGCGCTGGAACGGGAGTTGGGCGCTGATCTCTTCCAGCGGGCGCGCGGCAACATCACGCTGACCGACGCCGGGGAGGCGCTGCTGCCGCTGGCCCGGCGGATCCTCGCGGACACCGAGACCGCGCGCTACGAGGTGCAGGAACTGGTGCAGCTGCGCAGCGGCCGGGTACGGCTGGGCGCGACCCCGAGTCTGTGCACGGGCCTGCTGCCGGACGTGCTGCGCGCCTTCCACGACCGCTACCCGGGCATCCGGCTGCTGATCGAGGAGGGCGGCTCGCACGACCTGGTCCGGGAGCTGGCCCGAGGCGCCCTCGACCTGGCCCTGATCGTGCTGCCCCTGCCAACGCCGTCCCCGGCGCTGACGACGGTGGAACTGCTGCGGGAGGACCTGGTCGTGGTGTCCTCCCCGGAGGCGCCCCGGCCGGGCGAGGGACGGCGCACCGTCCGCATCGCCGATCTGGAGGGCGAGCGCCTGGTGATGTTCCGGCACGGCTACGACCTGCGGGAACTGACCGTGGCCGCGTGCCGGGCGGAGGGGTTCGAGCCGGACTTCGCGGTGGAGGGCGGGGAGATGGACGCGGTGCTGGGCTTCGTACGGGCGGGCCTCGGCATGGCGGTCGTCCCGCGCATGGTGGCGGCCCGCTCGGGCCGGGGTCTGCGCGTCACCCCGCTCGCCCGCCCCGGCCTGCACCGCACGATCGCCCTCGCCCACCGCAGCGACGTGGCTCCGCCCCGGGCCGCCCGGGAGTTGCAGCGGATGCTGCTGGAGAGGTGACCGGCCGGATTCCGGCCGCCGCCTCGAGCTCCGTCGGCGCCGGCTGTCCCCGCGACGGCATCGTCTGCCACCCGGTCCCGGACGCCCCACCCTCGGTCCTGGCCGTCGCCCGGCTCCGGCGGTCCCGCTCGACGTCCGCGGCGGCGCTGGTGCGCGCCGCCTTGGCCGTGGCGGGCGACCTGGACCCGCACGCGGCGGGCTGACCCGAGGCGCGCCGGGCGGACCCCGCACACGCTACGGAGATCCGCCCGCGGCAAGGCCCACGGGGGGAGGCGTCCTCGGCGTCCTCGGCGTCCTCGCCCCCTTCGCCTTCACCCTTCGCCCTTCACCCGATGGCGTCCACCAGCGCCAGGTCGTGCAGGCGTTCCGGTGGGCCCGGGCGGGCGTAGTACCAGCCCTGGGCCGTGTCGCAGCCGAGTATGCGCAGCTGTTCGGCCTGGGCACCGGTCTCCACGCCCTCCACCGTGACCGCGAGGTCCAGGCTGTGGGCGAGGGAGACGATCCCCTCGACGATCTTGAGGTCGACGGGGTCGGCCGGGAACTGCTGCATGCCCTGGGTGAAGGAGCGGTCCAGCTTGAGGACGCTCACCGGCAGCCGGCGCAGGTTGGCGAGGTTGGAGTAGCCGGTGCCGAAGTCGTCCAGGGCGATGTCGACGCCCATCTCGGCGAGCCGGCGCAGCGGCTTGAGCAGGTCGTCGTCGGCGCCGATCAGCGCCGACTCGGTCACCTCCAGGCAGAGGGCCTGCGGCTCGACGCCCGCGCGTTCCAGGATGTCGACCGTGTCCTGCACCAGGCCGGGGTGGGTGAGCTGGCACGGCGAGAGATTGACGTTGATCCGGAGGGAATCGGTCTCCCCGCCCCGCTCCCGCCACTGCCGGGCCTGGCCGACGGCCTGCTCCAGCACCCAGCGGCCCAGCGGCACGATCAGGCCGGTGTGCTCGGCGAGCGGGATGAACCGGTCGGGGCCGAGCACCCCGTGCTGCGGATGCAGCCAGCGCACCAGCGCCTCCGCGCCGCGCACACTGCCGTCGCCGAGATGCACCAGCGGCTGGTACTCGATGAAGAACTCGCCGCGCTCCAGGGCGGCCGGCAGTGCCGTGGTCAGCCCGTGCCGGGTGATCGCGCGGGCGTCGGCCTCGGGGTCGGCCAGCTCGAAGCGGTTGCCGCCCGCCGACTTGGCCCGGTACATGGTGATGTCGGCGCTGCGCAGCACCTCGGCCGGGCTGCGCTCCCCCGCCGCGCCCTCGACGATGCCGATGCTGCCGCGCACGGTCAGCTCCCGGCCGTCGATGCGCACGGGCGCGACCAGGGCGTTCTGGATCCGGGTGGCGAGTTCGTCGACCTCGCGGCAGGTGTCGGGGCTGGTGGTCAGCGCCACGAACTCGTCGCCGCCGAGGCGGGCGACCATCTCGCCGGGCGCGGTCGCGCAGGACTGGAGCCGGTCGGCGACCTCGACGAGCAGCTGGTCGCCGGCCGCGTGGCCGAGGCTGTCGTTGATGGTCTTGAAGCCGTCCAGGTCGAGGTAGCACAGCCCGAAGCGCTGGTCCCCGCCGGCGCCGAGCACCTTCTCCAGTCGTTCGAAGAACAGCGTGCGGTTGGGCAGACCGGTGAGCGCGTCGTGGGTGGCCTCGTAGCGCAGCCGGAGGTTGAGCAGACGGCGCTCGGTGGTGTCCTCCATCAGCACCAGCTGGTACTGCGGCCGGCCGTCGGGGTCGCGCAGCAGGGAGACCGTCAGATTGGTCCACAGGACCGTTCCGTCGGGGCGGTAGAACGCCTTCTCCGTGTGGTAGTGCTCGCGTTCGCCCCGCACCAGCTCCTCGTAGAGGCGCCAGACCTGGGGGGCGTCCTCGGCGTGCGTCCACTCGCGGAGGTTGCGGCCGCGCACCGTCTGCTCGGAACCGCCGAACATGCGCAGCATGGCACCGTTGGACTCCAGGACGTTGCCGTCCAGATCGGCGATGCCGATTCCTATCGCGGCCCCTTCGAAGACCGCGCGGAAGCGGGCCTCGCTCGCGTGCAGCGCCTGCGCCACCACGCCCTGGGCCCGCAACGCGGCCTGGGCGATGGCCTCCTGCTCGGCCAGTGTGCGCTCGCGCAGCGCCTGCGCGTACCCGGCGGCCATGGCGTGCTGGAGGCGTGAGGCGCGGGTGCGCAGGTCCTCCTGGGGGCCGTCCTCGCCGCAGTAGAGCACCAGATAGGCGTCGACGCAGTCGAGGGCGCGGCTGAGCGCCTCGGGGTCGGTGCAGTGCGCCGCGACGAGGGCCGCGCCGACCTCCTTGCCCGTGTCGGCGTCGAGGGCCCTCGCCAGCAGCGCCCCGCGCAACCGTCGCGCCAGTGGCAGGAGTTGTTCCTCGAACTCCGGCCGGGTCAGCGACGTCGAGGTCACCGGGAACACCGCCCGGCTCCAGATCGTCGCGAAACGGCGCAGTCTGTCCTCCGGCCCGTCCGGTTCGGCGGTCACGCGGTACGCCCCACGCCGCCGAACCCGGAGAAGGCGTAGGGATCCTCGTCCTCCGGTGCTGTGTCCGGCCGCCATCGCGGCATCGGCACCAGTCCCGGTTCCACCATGTCGTACCCCTTGAAGAACCGCGCGATCTCGTCACGCGAGCGCATGATCAGCGGGTTGCGGATGTCCTCGTACACGTCCACCGCGCCCTCGGCCCGCTCCGGGGGCAGCGGGATTCCCTCGTACGAGGCATGGGTGAGCACGAGCAGGCTGCCGGGCGCCAGCGCCGCGCTCAGCTCGGCCACCGCCGCGTACGGGTCGTCCGCGTCCTCCACGAAGTGCAGTATGGCAACGAGCAGCAGGGCCACCGGCCGGTCCAGGTCGATCAGGCCCTGCACCTGGGGGCTGGCGAGGATCTCCCGCGGCTTGCGCAGATCGGCGGCGACGACGTCCGTGTCCGCGTTGCCCGCCAGCACGGCCTGGCTGTGCGCCACGGCCACCGGGTCGTGGTCGACGTAGACGACACGGGCGCCGGGGTAGGCCGACTGCGCCACCTCGTGGACGTTGCCGAAGGTGGGGATGCCCGATCCGATGTCGAGGAACTGGGTGATGCCCTCACCGACCGCCCAGCGCACCGCGCGCCGCATGAACGCCCGGTTCGCCTGCATGATCTTCGGGAGCCCCGGCATGAACTCCATGGCCCTGCGGGCCGCTTCCCGGTCGACCTCGAAGTTGTGCGAACCGCCCAGGTAGTAGTCGTAGATCCGCGAGACACTGGGCACCGAGATGTCGATGCTCCGTGGGGCCCAGGCGGGACGCTCCATGTATCTCTCCAAGGCGTAGGCGATCCGGTGTTCGAGCTGAGGCTACTGATCGCCCGCCAAACGGGCGAGCCGAAACGGAAATTGACCGTCCGTTCCCGGTCACTGCCTGCGGCACGTGCCGAATTGACGCCCCCCGAAGGGGCCACCGAAAAGCACCCGAAGCGTTCCGGAGAGTTCCGAAGTGGCCTGAAGGGCGGCGAAAGTCTACGCATACGACGGATGACGTCACAGCACAGCGGTCCGCCCCCTCCGTGCGGCGCGGAGGGGGCGGACCGGGGGGTCGGGCGCGTCGGGCAGTTGCGGGGATCAGCCCTGGGGAGGTGATCTCTACTGCTCCGGCGCGCCGACCAGCTTTCCGTCGGGGGCCACGGCGTACCACTGGCCGCCCACGCCCTGCCCGTTGATGTCACCCGGGGCCTTGTCACCGGAGAAGGTGTAGATCGGCGAGCAGTTGACCGTCATCTGCTTGACGCCGTCACCCCGGGTGAAGCTCATGAGGCCCTTCTTCTGGACGCCCTCGGTGTCGTTGGTGGCGACCGGGGCGACGACCGGCCACTTCTCCACGCAGGCGCCCTCGCAGTTGGAGATCGGGTCGGGCCACGCCTTGTCCTTCAGGAAGCGGTAGACCGTCATGCCGTTCTTGTCGACGACGATCTCGCCCAGGTTGGGGTCGTTGCGCACGGACAGCCCGGGCTCGTCGGTGGCGGAGCCGGAGCCCGCGGCGGACTTGGCCTTCTTGCCGTCGGGGGCCAGCGCGAACCACTTGTTGCCCACGCCCTGGCCGGTGGTGTCACCGGCCTTGGCGTCCTTGGCGTAGTAGTAGGCGGGCCAGCCGGCCACGGTCAGCTGCTTGGTGCCGTCGGAGCGGGTGACCTCGCCGAGCAGCGACTTGTCGATGCCGTCGCCGGCGGTCACGTCGTCGGCGGACACCGGAGGCCACGCGGTGGCGCAGTCGCCGTCGCAGTTGGACTTCGGCGGTTCGGCGGTGTCGGAGTCGAACCGGTAGAGGGTCTTGCCGCTGCCGTCGGTCAGGATCTTGCCCAGCTCCGCGTTGGCGCTGACCGCCAGCCCCCCGCTACCGCCCGCGGCGTCCGCACCGGTCCCACCGGTCGGGCTCGCCGTGGCACCGGCACCCACGCCCGCGCCGACACCGGCCCCGGCACCCACACCCGCGATCGTGCCCGGGGCCGTGGCGCCCACGTTCTGGCTCGAGCTCGACGTCCCGCTTTCCTGACCGCACGCCGTCGTCAGCGTCAGCACGGCCACAGCGCTCGCCGTGAGCGAGGCGCTCCGCCAGGAGGTCTTCATCGTCAACAACTCCCCGATAGTCGCAAGGGTGTTGCAGCGCCCTGCTGCGCCGCCGCACGACACTGGGTACGCACGGAGGGGGTCGTTGCGTTCAAACGCGGCACAAAATTCTTTCCGGGAGCTGTGTTCCGGGGGCCCGACGGGCCGCATCGGGCCATGGCCGGACGCAGGCCGCGACCGTCGTACACGTGTGCCCGGAGTGGTGGCGCGAACATCCGCCCGCCAAACCTGCGGGCGCGGACTTCCCCCGTTCGGGGCAATCCCGACCGGGGCGGGCGTGGCCGGGTGCGGCAGGCCGCATGATCTCCGACGTGCATGGATCCGAACCGACCCGATCCGCCGCCGTCGCCGCGAGGGCGTTGGCCCTGGTGACCGCCACCTGGATCCTCGCGGCCGGGCCGGCCGGGGTGGCCGCGGCCGACGCGTGCGCGTACGCCTCGACGGGCCCGGGCGGCAGCGCGGCGGTGGCCGTCGCGGGGAGCACCGCGGACGGCGCCGCGGGAGGCACTGCGGGAAGCGCCGCAGGAGCCGCGGGGAGCGTCTCGGGGGGCCTTTCGTGGCCGGCGAAGCCGACGCCCCCGGTGTGCCCGGTGTCGACCCCCACGCCCACCCCGACGCCCGAGCCGCCGCCCCCGCCCGAACCGCCCCCGCAGCCCAAGCCTTCACCGCCCCCGAAACCCACACCCAAGCCGCCGAAGCCGCCGCCCCGGACCACCCCCCGGCCGGCCCCGCCGCCCGCGCCCGCACCGCCCGCGGCACCGCGTCCGCTGCCGACCCCGACGCCCACCCCCACACCCACCCCGAAACCGAAGCCCACCCCCAAACCGAAGCCCACTCCGACCCCTTCGGCGACCCCGGTGAGCTACCCGGCGTACCACTCCCCTGCGCGCCCCCGGTCGTCCGGCGGCGGCTCGTCACCGGTCACCTACGTCCTGCTCATCACCGTGCCCGCGCTGGTCGCCGTCGCCGCGCTGCGGCCCCGCTAGGGGGCGGGCCCCATGCCGATACAGGAGGCTTCTCTTGCCGGAATGGCTTGTTCTCACCTTCGCGATGCTCGCCGCCTGCGCGGTGGTGATCGTCGTGACCCTCGTACGGCACCGCACGGCGGCCGACGACGAGGACCCCTCCGAGACCCCGGACGTCATCGAGTACATGACGATGTGGATCGGTGTGGTGTACGCCATCGTCCTGGGCCTGGCCATCGCCGGTGTCTGGGAGGCGCGCAGCGTCGCGCAGGACCACGTCCAGGCGGAGGCCCAGGCGCTGCACGAGATCTCGGAGCGGGTGCGGGTCTACCCGGCCGACGTCAGGGACCGCATCCGGGAGGATGTCAACGCCTATGTCGGACACGTCGTCACCGTCGAGTGGAAGAAGATGGCCGAGGACGGCGAGGTCACCGAGCGCGGTGACGAGCTCCTCGAGCGCGTCCGGGCGGACGTCACCGACTACGAGCCCGCGGACGACTTCCAGGCACAGGCCTACCAGCCGCTGCTGGACCAGATGGCCGCGGCGGACCAGGCGCGCAACTCCCGCGCCGGCTCGACCGGGGCGACCATGCCCGGAGTGGTGTGGTTCGGCCTGCTCGCCGGAGCGCTCATCACGATCGGCATGGTCTTCGCGCTCCAGATCCGGCGTACCCCCCGTGAACTGATCCTGGCGGGGCTGTTCTCCGCGCTGATCGCGTTCCTGCTGTTCCTCATCTGGGACTTCGACGCGCCCTACAGCCGGGGCATCACCGCGTCCGCCGAACCCTTCCTGCACCTCTTCCCGTCCGCCGGGGACTGAGCGGGCCCACCGGGGGACGGGCGGCCGCCACGCCGTCACCGTCCCCCGGACGCAGCAGCGGACGTCCCCTGAGCGGCCCACACCCGTGCCCCATTCGCGCGACTGCGATCGCGCGGGCGCACACCTGTTCCTAGCGTTTCGGTCATCGAGGTGCATTTCTGGCGCGAGCGGAACAGGTCCGCAGCTGCTCCTCGGGGACCGGAGGATCCACCATGCACGCGATACGCGTCGCTTCGGCCGCACTGCTGGGCATCAGCGCCCTGGCCCTCTCCGCACCGGCCGCCGTCGCGATCAGCGGCGACGACCACTACGTCATGTCCACCGGGTACAGCGTGGTGCCCGCCACCGTGGTGGCGGGCGGGGAGGTCGTCCTGCGGGTGGACCGGGAGGTCACCGGGTGCAGAAGCTCGGTGACGGTGTCGTCGGGGGTGTTCGACACGGTCACCATCCCCCGGGGGTCGTCGTCGGCGGTGGCGGAGGTCGACTGGGACGCGAAGCCCGGCGCGTCGTACCGGGTGACGTTCAGCTGCGGCGGTCTGAGCGCCGTCAAGGAGCTGACCATCGCCGCCGTGCGGCCCGGCAATCCGACTCCGGTGCCCTATCCGCTGTACCACGGGGTGCACGCCGGCGAGGGCGGCAGCGCCGCCGGGTTCGATCTGAAGGAGATCGGCCTGGGTGCCGCGCTGATCGCGGGCGCGATCGGTGCCGCGTACCACTTCTCCCGGCGGCGCACCGGCGAGGATGGCGGCTGACCGGCCACGGGGCTTCGCCCCGGACCCTTGGGGATCCGGGGCGAGGCCCTTCCTGCTGCTGTCCGCCGAGAGCAGCTGTGCGGGTGCGTCGGACAGCGCCGTCCGACAGCGCCGTCAGATACGGCGTTCGGCGCGGCGCCGCATCCAGAACAGGCCGCCGCCGACCACGGCCGCGGCCACCAGCCCGCCGCCGATGGCCACGTCGGTGGGGGTGGCGCCGGTGGAGCTGCCGCCGACACCGCCGCGGACACCGCCGATGACGGTGAAGGCGGCCGGGCGGGTCAGCGTCCGGCCCGAGCAGTTGACGGTGATGTCGTAGGGGCCCGGGCGGGCGTTGTTGTCGATGGTCGCGGTGCCCTTCGCGGTCTGGTTGACACCGTTGATGGGCGTCAGGTTGGACTGCCGGAAGGCGTTCGAGGTCATGGTGCCGCCGGTCGGGCAGCCGTCGACCATGACCGTGATCTGGCCGCCGCGGGCGATGACGCTGGGCAGGACGACGATGTTCCTCGGGCTGACGTTCGCGCCGTCCCGGGCGGCGGCCGCCGGGGCGGCGAGGCCGAGGGCGGCGACCGCGGCGGCCGAGACCGCCGAGGCCGCCACGATACGAGTGCTGCGCATGTGTTCCTCCGCGGAAGGCACCCCGGGGCCCGTCCCCGGTGTGTCGGCGAGAAAGCGCCTCCCGGAACGACCCTCAGATGCCGTCTGCGTGCCCGCATGTCGAGAATGGTCCGTCCTGGTGAGAGGACACGCCGGGGGAAAAGCGCGCATTCGGATATCGCCGCAGGTCACGGACCGTCAGAAAATTACTTTCGTCGGCAACTCGGATGGCGCACCGAAAGCCCGGAACGCCACCCGTTCGCTGCGGCCCCGTCGCCGGTTTCCCTTGGGACACTTAGCGTTCTCTTATGCGCGAAAGGACGTGGCGACGGCCGCGTCGAAAGGGGCTGGCGAATGTCTGCGTACGAGCTGTCCGAGGTGGCGGAAGAGGAGGAGCGGCAGCGGAAGCGGGCCCCCTGGGGGGTGATAGCGCTGGTTCTGCTGACCGGTCTCGCGCTCATCCGGAACGGTTCGGGGGAATTCGACATCGGGCCGCCGCAGCCCGCGTCGGCGGCGGCCGCGGACAGCCGGACCGGGGTCGGCGTCTTCGGAAAGGCCCCGGATCCGCTGCCGTACGGGCTGCCCGCCCGGGTGCGGATTCCCACGATCCGGGTCGACGCGCCGGTGATGCCGGTGGGGCTGGACGCGGACGGCTGGGTGGCCGCGCCGCCCCCCGAGGACCCCAATCTGGCCGGCTGGTTCACCGGGGGTGTCACACCGGGCGAAAAGGGGACGGCCGTCGTCGTCGGCCATGTCGACAACAGGCTGGGCCCCGCCGTTTTCTATGGACTCGGGGCCCTGAAGAAGGGAAATCGCGTCGAGGTGGCGCGGCAGGACGGAAAGACGGCCGTCTTCGAGATCTACGGCATCGAGGTCTTCGCGAAGAACGACTTCCCCGGCGACCGTGTCTATGCCTCCAAGGGCGCCCCGGAACTCCGGGTGATCACCTGCGGCGGTGGTTTCTCCAAGGCGAACGGATACGACGGGAACGTGGTCGCCTTCGCCCGCCTGGTCGAGGTCCGCTGAACGGCCCCGACCGGGCGGGAAACCCGCCGCGCGCCTAGGAGTACTGCCGGCGCGGGACGGTGATGTGGTAGCCGGAGTCCAGCAGTTGGGGCAGATAGCGGCGCAGGGCCCGCACGCTCTGGGAGCGGTCGCCGCCGGCGTCGTGCGAGAGCACCACGACGCCCGGGCCGGCACCGTTCTCGACGCGGTCGACGATGGTGCCGGTGCCGGGGGCGGTCCAGTCGAGGGTGTCGACGGTCCAGCCCAGGGGCTCCATGCCGAGTTCGGCGCCCAGTTGGAAGGCGGCGCGGTTCCAGGCGCCGTAGGGGGCGCGGAACCAGTGCGGCCGCTCGCCGTAGCCGTCCTCGATCACCTCGCAGGTGCGGGTCATCTCGGAGCGGATCTGGCGGCGGGTGAGCGCGGTGAGCAGGGGGTGGGACCAGGTGTGGTTGCCGACGACGTGCCCCTCGTCGGCCATCCGCGCGAGGAGGTCCTTGTGGTCGACGGCCATCTCCCCGCACACGAAGAACATCGCGCGGACGTCGTACTCGGCGAGAGTGTCGAGGATGGCGGGGGTGTAGCGGGGGTCGGGGCCGTCATCGAAGGTCAGCACCATGGTGCGGCCGCGGCCGGTCATCTTCAGCAGCGGAGCGCGGCGGACCGGGGGGCGGCCGGGCGCGGTGCGCGGCGGACCGTACCCGGTCAGCGGCTGGAGGCGGTAGGCGGAGGGCTTCAGCGGGAGGCGGCGCGCGGGGGCGCCCGCGGCCGGGGCGGCGGCCGCGGGCGGCTTCTCGCCCGCGCCCCGGAGCAGTCCGGCCGTACCGGCCGCCCCGACGGCGGCGGTGCCGATGAGCAACACCCGGCGCCGCGTGAACAACTGATCCTTCTTCATGCAGTCATCAGTCGCCCGCTGCGCCCCCGACGCACCACGGCGACACCGCTCCGGCGGCACGAATCCACTCAGGCGGCGCAGCGGTCAGTCCCAGCTGTTGAAGAGGGCCCCGCCGAGGGGTCCGTGCGGGAGAGGTGCAGGGAGAGCTGATCAGCCGTCAGGACGGTGAACCCTGCGGGGCCGCGTAGGCGAGGTTGGCGCTGACCGGGACGATCACCAGGTCGAGGAAGCGGACGAGCGGGCGCAGCAGGCGGCGCAGCGGCGGGAAGAGCGCGAGCAGGACACAGAGCAGACCCAGGGCGCCGAAGAACGTCGCGAAGACGTCGGGCACCCGGCTCAGGTAGCGGTCCGCGGGCCGCCCCGGCGGGCCCGCGGTGTCCTTGGCCGTGGTGCTCGCCACGGTGGCACTCATGTTCCGGCTGTAGGAACAGCCGGGCGGCCGCGCCCGTCGAGCGGCCCGCGGGGCGGCCGGATCCAGGGCCCGCGCGCGGAACGGACCTGGGGGTTCCGATAGCCTCGGACCGTGACGGAACAGCACGCGCAGCAGCCCGCGCACCGGTTCGAGCGGGGTACGGACGGCCCCAAGGTGATCCTCGTCGGCGTGGACGGCTCCGATTCCTCGCTGCGGGCCGCGTCCTACGCGGGCGGCCTGGCCCGCCGCCAGAACGCGCTCCTCGCGTTGGTGTACGTGCAGCCGGTGCTGGCGGCGGGCGCGGCGCTCGGGGTGCCGGTCTCGGAGACGACCGACGAGATCGCCGAGGACCTGGTCGCGCAGATCCGGGAGTCGGCCGAGCGCACGCGCGGGATATTCGACGTGCGCTGGGAGTTCCACACGTTCCGCGGCGACCCGTACAACGGGCTGGTGAAGGCCGCGGACGACCTGAAGGCCGACGCGGTGGTGGTGGGCGCCTCCGAGCAGGCCGGCCACCGGATCGTGGGATCGGTGGCCGTGCGGCTGGTCAAGGCCGGGCGATGGCCGGTGACGGTGGTGCCGTAGCCGTACGGCCGGTCAGAGGCCGCGCAGGAAGTCCGCGACTACCGCCGTGAACTCCTCGTGCTTCTCCATGTTCGCGTAGTGCCCGGTGCCCTCGATCAGCACGGACCGGCCGTTACGGACGCCGTCGGCCAGGCGCTGTGCCGCGGCGATCGCGTCGGCGGTGTCCAGGGCGCCGTTCACGGTGAGCACGGGGACGTCGATCTTCGGTACCCGGGACCAGGTGTCGGTCACCGGGACACGCCAGTCCGGCTCGCCGGGCGTGTGCTTGGAGAGGGTGTGCAGGGCCATCTCCCGCAGCCGGTGCAGGATGTCCGGGTCCACGTCGTCGAGCGTGCGGTGCGGGCCGGGCACATAGGAGAGGAACGCCTTCAGCCAGGCCCCGATGTCACCGGCCGTCAGCGCGCGGCCCATCTCGTCCTGGATCGCCCGGTGCCAGGGGTCGGAGTCCTGGAACTCGCCGGTCGAGGCGCCGCCCACGACGGCCGCGCGGACCAGCTCCGGGTGTTCCAGCAGGGTTTCGCTGACGATGACGCCGCCCATGGAGGCGCCGACGAGCACCACGGGGCCCGCGTCGAGATGGCGGATCAGGTCGGCGAGGTCGTCGGCCCAGCGGAAGGGCCTGCTCGCGTTGGCGGAGGCGCCGTGTCCGCGTACGTCCGCCGCGATCACCCGGTGGGTGGCGGCGAGCGCCGGGATCACCGCGTCGAACACGCGGTGGTCGACGAATCCCGAGTGGACCAGGACCACGACGTCGCCGGTGCCGGCCTCGCGGTAGGCGAGATCGCCGTCGGCGGAGGCGAAGGACTTCATGGACGGATAGGTGTGCTCCGAAGCAGTAGTCATGACAACCAAGGTGTCATCTTGGAGGGAATTTGGCAACCAAGGTGTCATACTGGGGGCATGCATGATGGGGGAGTGAACGACACCGACAGGTCCGCCCAGCCCGGCGGCGACGAGCACGCGGGCGACGCCCCCCTCCCGCCCGACGAACTCGGCCACCGGCTCGCCCAGGTCTTCGACCTGATCGGCCCGCTCTACCGGCGCGCCCTGCGCAAGGTCGAGCAGGGCGAGGCCGTCGAAGGGGCCTCCGTCGGCGTGCGCTCCGTGCTCGATCTGCTGCGCCGGAAAGGGGACATGACGGTCCCGCAGCTGAGCCGGATGCAGGCGCTGAGCCGGCAGTTCGTGCAGCGCATGGTCAACGACGCGATGGCGCACGGGTGGGCGGAGACCGTCCCCAATCCCGCGCACCAGCGCTCGTCCCTGATCCGGCTCACCGACGAGGGCCGGACGCTGATCACCTCCGTCCTGGAGCGCGAGCACACCCTGAACCGCCAGGTCGGGGGCGACCTGACCGACGCCGAGGTGCGGGCCTGCGTACGGGTGCTGACGGAGATGCTGAGGACCTTCGACCACGTCGACGTCGGTGACTGACCTGCCGCGCCTTCCCTTGCCGCCCCTCTCCCTGCCGCGCCTTCCCCTGCCGCCCAGCCCCCTTCTCGGCTACTCCCCCATCCTCAGCCCGTCCTTCGCGGCGCCCCGGCCGAGGACGACGTCCCGGATCCGGTCGCGCACACCCTGGACGGCGGCGCCCTGCGCGAGGGCCCGGTTGAGGTCGACGACACGGCCGGCGTCCACGTCGAACAACTGCGGCACGAACTCGGCCTTGCGCACCTCCCAGCGGCCACCGGGCCGGGCGGGCGGGGCGAAGGTGAAGCGGGCCACGGTGGACTGGTTGCCGCGCGGATCCCGGGAGCCCAGGTCGTTGAACATCTCACCGGCGATCTGGTCACCCATGCCGTAGACGACCCAGGTGCCGTTGACCTTCTCGTACGCCTGCGGGACATGGGCGTGGGTGCCCAGGATCAGGTCGATGTCGGCGCGCCCGCCGGTGCGGGAGGCGGTGAGGGCGCGGGCGAGGGTGAGCTGGCGGTCGTCCGGCGCGTCCTGCCACTCGGTGCCCCAGTGCAGGGAGACGACGACCACGTCGGCGCCCGCCTTCCGGGCGGCCTTGGCGTCGGCGACGATGCGGTCCTCGTCGATGAGGTTGACGGTCCACGGCTGACCCGGCGGGAGCGGGAAGCCGTTGGTGTCGTAGGTGTAGGCGAGGTGGGCGACCTCGGCCCCACCGGCGCGCAGGAGCGTGACCGAGTTGGCCTCGGACTCGGTGCGGGCGGTTCCGGCGTGGCGCACGCCCGCGCCGTCGAGGGCGTCGAGGGTGCGCTGCACTCCGGCGGCGCCGTCGTCGAGGCTGTGGTTGGAGGCGGTGGAGCAGCCGTCGTAGCCGGTGGCGGCGACGGCCGCGGCGATCTCCGGCGGGGACTTGAAGACCGGGTAGCCGGTGTAGTCGCCGTTCGCGCCGTACACGGTCTCCATGTGACACAGCGCCAGATCGGCGCGGGAGACCACCGGTTGGATGCCCCGGAGCATCGGGCGGAAGTCGTAGCCGGTGCCGCCGGCGTCGAAGCGCGCCCGGTCGATGATCGTGGCGTGCGGGATGATGTCGCCGGAGGCGACCAGGGTGAAGCTGCGGGCGGCGGACGGGGCCGGGTTGCCGGCCCGTTCGGCCGGGTGATCGCGGGCCTGACAGGCGGCGGCCGCGGCGAGGAGAGCGGTCAGGGCGAGAGCCACCTGGTGTCTGCGGGCGAGGAACACCGGGTCACCCCCCTTCGAATGCATTGTCATATTTACGCACGTATCACTCCTAGCTCATACGCGCGGAGAGACGGCCCCGGCACTCCCGACGCTCCGCCCGATGCGCGCGATCGGACTAGAGCTGGTCCGGCCGTTCGCGACCGCCCCGATCCCGTCCAGCCGTTCGCGACCGCCCCGGTCCGCCCCGATCCGGTACGCCCCGTTCCCGGCCGCCCCGACCGTTCGTCGAACCGTTCGTCGACGCGATCGACCGTCCGCCGCAGACCCTTGTGCGCGCCCTGTCCCGAAACCGTCCCTTGCGGTGCCATACGCCCATGACCGCCGGGACCACCCTCACCGCCAGGACGACGACCGCCGAGCACGAGCTGGCCGCGCTCCAGCGCGAGCACGGCCGACCGCTCTTCGCGCTGCTCCTGCGGCTCTGCGACGGCGACCGCCAGCGCGCCGAGGACCTCGTCCAGGAGACCCTGGTGCGCGCCTGGCAGCATCCCGAGGCACTGCGGGCCGACACCTTCGAATCCGTGCGGCCCTGGCTGCTCACCGTCGGACGGCGGCTGGCGATCGACGCGCGGCGGGCCCGGCAGGCCCGGCCGGCCGAGGTCGGGGACGCGGTCCTGGAGAACGCGCCGGTCTGCGCCGACCACGCCGAACGGGCCGCCGCGGCCCTCGATGTGCGCGAGGCTGTGAAGACACTCACTCCGGAGCACCGTGAAGTCCTGGTGCTGGTGTACTTCCAGGGGGCCAGTGTGGCGGAGGCCGCCGAGGCCCTCGGGATCCCGCCCGGTACCGTGAAGTCGCGCGCGTACTACGCGCTGCGCGCCCTGCGCCGGGTGCTTCCCGGTTACGCGCCCGACCTGGCCTGAAACCCAGCGTCGAGTCAAACCTCCGTAAAGCGCCTTGCCGAGGACCTCGGTTGAGTAATCGGGTGTCCTTATCCGTGTTCCGGACTGGGGGATCCCGGCATCGGGCGACGCGCACGCACCGGAGGAAGGCAGGAAGGGATGCTGCACAGAGGTCATCAGAGCACGGACGGTTCCGACGGAGGTCAGCTCACCGTCCCCATGGCCTGGTTGTACGCCGAATACATCGCCGACGAGCTGCTGCGGACCGGCGATCTGATGCCGCCGACGTCCTTCGAGTTCCGCGCCGGCCGCGACGCGCTGGCGTTGACGATCTTCCTGTCCGACACCGACGGGGAACTGCCCGGCATCCGGGTCGTGACCCAGCTGGAGACCTGGCTTTCGCTCACGGCGTACGACCAGCCGTGGCAGGACTGGGTCGGTGAACGTATGTCCCAACTGAGGGCCGAGGCCGCCCGGTCGGACGGTCCCGCACCCGATCTCGATCTGGCCGAGGCCGCCTGGCGGTGGCTGGAGGAGACCGAGTTGCTGGCCCCCGACCTGAACGCGGTCCCGGGCGGCGCCCCGGGGGTGGGAGAGGACGAGGGACCGAAGGTCTGGACGCCCGCCTGGCAGCTCGGACTGCCCCTCGGACACCTCGCGATCCATCTTTTTTAGATTCGCACCAATCCGTGGGACCGACCGCTCCGAACACCTGGGTCACGATTCGGTACGTGGCTTGAGTGATTCGGGTGCCTGGTCCGTACCGGTGGGAGCAAGGAGTAACCCCACTGGCACCCAAAGGCACGAGGTTTCGGCATGAGGTCCCTGGAGAGGCATCGCGACGTCGCCGCGTACGCGCTCGGCGTGCTGGACGAGGCGGAGGCCTTCCGCTTCGAGGACCACCTCATGGAGTGTCCCAGCTGCGCGGCACAGGTCACCGAGTTCGGCCCGACCGCCCGGCAGATGATGCTCTACCGGCGGGCGACCCCGCGGACCGTGCACCCGTTCGCGGGGCCCGGGCCGCGGCTGCTCGACCGCCTGCTCGGCGAGGTGGCGGCCCGGGGGGGGGGGGGGGGGGGGGGGGGGGGGGGGGGGCGGGGCAGGGGGGGGGGGGGGGGGGGGGGGGGGGGGGGGAGGGGGCAACACCCCCCCCCCCCCGCACAATGGAGGTCTCTATCTTTTCT
>NZ_JBVJAB010000025.1:0-43455 GCF_055591025.1 Streptomyces sp. NPDC041784 | reverse complement strand
CTCTACCGGTGGGCGACCCCGCGGACCGTGCACTCGTTAGGGGGGCCTGTGCCGTGGTTGCTCGCCCCCCTGTTCGGCGGGGTGGCGCCCCGGCGGCGGCCCCCCCGCCGCCGGCTGATGTTCGCCCTGGCCGCCTCCGTGGTCGTCGCCCTGGCCGGACCCGCGATCGCGATGATGGCGGGCGGCGACGACGGCGACGACCCGGTCCGGGTCACCGCGACCGACGAGAAGTCGGGCGTGTGGGCCGAGGTCACCGTGGAGGACGCGGCCTGGGGCAGCCAGATCGAGCTGAAGGTGAAGGACGGCGCGGGTCCGCGCCCCTGCCGGCTGGTCGCCATCGGCCACGACGGCACCGAACAGACCGTGACCAGCTGGAACGTTCCCCTGCACGACGCCCGCCCCAACACGATGCACGGCGGTGCCGCCTGGCACCCGGACGAGATCGCCCGGTACGAGCTGCGCACCGCGGCCGGGGAGCACCTGGTGACGCTGCCGTCCGACTGACGCCGGAGCGGAGTGCGTTCAGGTCACTCCGCCCCGGCGGGAGGCTACTTCAGCAGGCGGGACATCCTCCGGTCCGCCAGCGGCTTCCCGCCCGTCTGACAGGTGGGGCAGTACTGGAGCGAGGAGTCGCTGAAGGAGACCTCGCGGATGGTGTCGCCGCACACCGGGCAGGATTCGCCCGTGCGGCCGTGGACCCGCAGACCGCTCTTCTTCTCGGCCTTCAGCCGCCCGGCGGCCAGCCCCCGGGACCGGTCGACCGCCTCGGTGAGCGTGGTGCGCAGAGCCTCGTAGAGGGTGTGGGTCTCGGCCGGGGTGAGGGAGGCGGCGAGCTTGAACGGGGACATCCGGGCCGCGTGCAGGATCTCGTCGCTGTAGGCGTTGCCGACGCCCGCGATCAGGCTCTGGTCGCGCAGGGCGCCCTTGAGCTGACGGCGTTCGCCCGACAGCAGTGCGGCCAGACGCGCCTCGTCGAAGTCGGCGGCCAGCGGGTCCGGGCCGAGCCGGGCGACGCCGGGCACCTCCCGAGGATCGTGGACGATGTACACCGCCAGCCGCTTCTGGGTGCCGGCCTCGGTGAGGTCGAAGCCCTCCCCCGTCTCCAGGGCGACCCGCAGGGCGAGGGGGCCCTTGCCGGGGCGGGGCGGGCCGTCGGGCAGCCGGTCCTTCCACTGGAGCCAGCCGGCCCGCGCGAGATGGGTGACGAGGTGCGGGCCGTCGCCGGTCGCCAGGTCCAGGAACTTGCCGTACCGGCGCACCGACGTGACCGCGTGGCCCTCGACGGCGGTGAGGGGAGGGTCGTACGTCTTCAGGACGCTGATCGCCACCGGCAGGACGCGCACGATCTCACGGCCGACGACGTGCTCGGCCAGGAAGTCCTTGAGCGCTTCGACCTCGGGGAGTTCCGGCATACGTCCAGAGTGCCACGAGGGGTCAGTGGTCCTCGCGTACGACGAACTCGCACCACACGCACTTGCCGCCGCCCCGCGCCTCCACGCCCCAGACGTCCGTGAGCAGGTCCACCAGGAGCAGGCCGCGTCCGGAGACCCCCGACTCGCCCGCCTCGCGGCGGCGCGGCAGGGCGCTGGAGGAGTCCTCGACCTCGACCCGCAGCCGCCGGTCGCCACCGGTGAGCACCCGCAGGGTGACGATCGCGGCGCCCTCGGTGTGCATCAGGGCGTTGGTGATCAGTTCGTCGGCGACCAGCTCGATCTCGTCGGCGCGGTCCCGGGCGCCCCAGGCGCGCACGGCGGCGCGGATCATGTGCCGGGCCTCGGTGAGGGCCTCCGGGTCGCCGGGCGCCACGTGCTGCTGGAGCCGGCCGCCGGTCTGCGGGGTGTCCAGGCCCCGCCGGCGCATCAGGAGCAGCGCCACGTCGTCGTCCCCGCCGCGCTCCTCGGCGACGTCGATCAGCTGGTCGGCGAGTTTCCACACGTCGTCGGGGCCCGCGGTGATCAGGGCGGCGAGGCCGCGCATGCCGTCGTCGAGTTCGATGCCGGGCTGTTCGACCAGGCCGTCGGTGCACAGCAGCAGGGTGTGGCCGGGGTCCAGTTCGACGGTGCCGACCGGGTACTCGAGGCTGCCGAACTCGGCGGAGAGCCCGAGCGGCAGCCCGCCGGGGACGGGGACGCGCCGGCAGGTCCCGTCGGGGTCGCGCAGCAGCGGGTCGATGTGCCCGGCGCGGACCACCTGGACGACCCCGGTGGACAGGTCGGCCTCCGCGTACAGGCAGGTGGCGAAGCGGTCGGTGTCGAGTTCGTGCAGGAAGACGGAGGCGCGGGCCATCACCGTGGCCGGGGTGTGGCCCTCGGCCGCGTAGGCCTTCAGGACGATGCGCAGCTGGCCCATGACGGCGGCCGCGTGGGTGTCGTGGCCCTGGACGTCGCCGATGACCGCGCCGACCCGGCCGCCGGGCAGCGGGATGACGTCGTACCAGTCGCCGCCGATGTCCCGGCCGTGGGAGCCGCCGATGGTCGCGGCGCGGTAGCGGACGGCGATGTCGGCGCCGGGCACGCCGGGGATGGTGCGCGGCAGCATGGCCTGCTGGAGGCCCTGCGCGATGTCCTTCTCCTGCTCGTAGAACATGGCCCGCTGAAGGCTCTGGGCGATGCTGCTGCCGAGGGCGACGAGGATGTTGCGCTCCTCGGGGGTGAACCCCGCGCGGTTGCTGTAGAGCAGGCCCATCGCGCCGATCGGGCGGGCCTGGACGATGAGCGGCAGATAGGCGGCCGAGGTGATCCTCAGATCGGTGATGTGCGGCCACAGCACGGGGTAGCCGGCCGCGAACTCCTCGGGCGACTCGATGAACCGGGGGGTGAGGGTCCGTACGACCTCGCTCATCGGGTACGGCTCGTCGATCCGGGTGACGAGGGTGCCGGGGACGAAGCTGCCCTCGGGTCCCTCGGCGATCAGCCGGATCCGGCCCGCCTCGACCAGACCCATGACGAGACTGGTCGCGCCGAGGTGGGTGAGGCCCTGGGTGTCCTTGAGGACGTCGATGACGTCCTGCACGGTCCGGGCGTGCGCCAGGGCGGCCGTGGTGAGCTGGACGACGTTGGTCTGTTCGCGCCGGGCGTCGTCCTCGTCGGCCTCGTCGCGGCGGGCGGCGAGGTCGCTCAGCTCGTCGGTGGCGTCGCGGACGATGCCGACGATCCGGCGCGGGCGGCCGGTCCCGTCGCGCCGGATGTAGCCCTGCGTGTGGGTCCAGCGCAGGGTGCCGTCGCGCAGTCGCATGCGGAAGTAGGCCCCGTAGTTCTCGCTGCCGTCCTTGATGGCCTGGGCGACCAGCGCGTCCAGCCGGGTGCCCTCGGTCGCCGGGACCCGGATCCCCAGGGAGACAGGGTTGCCGTCGTACTCGTCGGGCCTGAGGTCGAAGATCTCGTGCGCCCGGGCATCCATGTGGAACAGCCCCGAGTCCAGGTCCCAGTCGAAGGTGCCCATGCGGTTGAGCGCCAGGATCGGATCCGGGCGGGCGGGCCAGTCGTCCGGGACTGACAGGGCGCTCGCTCCCCGATCAACCATGGGGCCACCTTGCCAGGGTTTGCCCGATTCTTCGACCGGGGAGCGACCTCGGGTCACCGGCCGCCGGTGAGGGCGTCGGCGGGACTGCCGAAGACGGTGTCGAAGGAGGCGGGGGCGCCGTCGTCGGCCTCCGCGGGCTCGCCGGGCGCCGCGGGTTCCCGCGGGGCGGCGTCGGGACCCTCCGGGACCCGCCCGTCGGCGTCGGCCGTGTCGGACTCGTCGGGCCCGTCCGGGATCAGACCGCCGCCGTCGGGCAGGTCCGGGATCTCCGGGACGGTCTCGGGGCCGAGACCGTCGGGGCCCAGGCCGTCGGGGCCGAGCCCGGATTCGAGGTCGGAGCCGAAGGGGTCGGCCAGGGCGTCGCGCGCCTCGCCCGCCGGGACGACGAGGCGGGTGCCCGGCGTCGGGTCCGTGCCCGCGTCGCCCCGTTCGGCGATGAGCAGCGTCGCCGCGAGCGCGCCGCCGGTGAGGAGGACTGTCGTGGGTAGTCGCACCGCGTTCTCCCATATCACCCGGTGTCAGTTCGTCCACTATTGTCTGCTTCACCCACCAGGGTTACGCAAACGGAGGACAGGAACACCCACGGTGACGGGGCCAGAATGGAACGAAGGAGCGCACGGCCGTGGAGTGGTTCACCGCACCCGATTACTGGCTGAGCCGGCTGGTCTTCCAGCGGGCGCTGGCCGCCGTGTACCTGGTGGCGTTCCTGACGGCGGCCCTCCAGTTCCGCGCGCTGCTCGGGGAGCGCGGGATGCTGCCGATCCCCCGCTTCACGGCGCGGGTCGACTTCCGGCGGGCGCCGAGCCTGTTCCAGCTGCGCTACTCCGACCGGCTGTTCGCGGGATGCGCCTGGACGGGGTGCGCGGTGTCGGCGGCGCTGCTGGCGGGGCTGGACGGCCTGCTGCCGCTGGGGGCCGGGATGCTGCTGTGGGTGGTGCCCTGGGTGCTGTACCTGTCGATCGTCAACGTCGGCCAGACCTGGTACGCGTTCGGCTGGGAGTCCCTGCTCCTGGAGACCGGTTTCCTCGCGGTCTTCCTCGGCAACGACGAGGTGGCCCCGCCGGTCCTGGTGCTCTTCCTGCTGCGCTGGATCCTGTTCCGGGTGGAGTTCGGCGCGGGTCTGATCAAGATGCGGGGCGACGAGTGCTGGCGGAAGCTGACCTGTCTGGACCACCACCACGAGACCCAGCCGATGCCGGGCCCGCTGAGCTGGTTCTTCCACCACCTGCCGAAGCCGCTGCACCGCGTCGAGGTGGCCGCCAACCACGTCACCCAGCTGGTCGTGCCGTTCCTGCTGTTCACCCCGCAGCCGGTGGCGACCGCCGCCGCGTCCCTGATGATCCTGACCCAGCTGTGGCTGGTGCTCTCGGGCAACTTCTCGTGGCTGAACTGGATCGCCATCGTCCTGGCCGTCCCCGCCCTGGCCCTGCCCTCAGGGGACCGCTCCTTCCCCTCGACCCCGCTCTGGTACGAGGTGGTGGTGCTCGCCGTGGCCGCGCTCCTCGTCCTGTTGAGCTACCACCCGGTGGTGAACATGCTCTCCCGCCGCCAGGTCATGAACCGCTCCTTCGACCCGCTCCACCTGGTCAACACCTACGGCGCGTTCGGCAGCGTCAGCCGGATCCGTTACGAGGTGGTCGTCGAGGGCACCCTCGACGACGTCCCGCGCGAGGACTCCGAGTGGCGGGAGTACGAGTTCAAGGGCAAGCCGGGCGATCCACGGCACTGGCCGCGCCAGTTCGCGCCCTACCATCTGCGGCTGGACTGGCTGATGTGGTTCGCCGCGCTCTCCCCCGCGTACGCCGGACCGTGGTTCGGGGCGCTGGTGGAGCGGCTGCTGGAGAACGACCGGGACACGCTGAGGCTGCTGCGCCGCTCGCCGTTCCCGCCGGACCGGCCGCCCCGTCATGTCCGCGCCCGGCTCTTCCGCTACCGCTACACCAGCTGGCGGGAGCTGCGGGAGACGGGCGCCTGCTGGGAGCGGACGTATGTGCGCGAGTACCTGCCGCCGACCCGGCTGGCGGCGACGGTGCAGAGGCCGTAGATCAGAGGCCACAGATCAGAGGCCGCAGATCAGAGGCCGTAGATCAGAGGCCGTAGACGCGGGTGGCCGTCCCGTCGAACACCTCGGCGCGCTCGGCCGCGTCCAGGCCGGACGTCAGCTCCCGGGCGGCGGCGGCCACCTCGCCGTAGGAGGCGGCGAGCGTGCACACCGGCCAGTCCGAGCCGAACATCAGACGCCCGGGGCCGAAGGCGTCCAGGACCGTGTCGGCGTACGGGCGCAGGTCGTCGACGGTCCAGGAGGCGGGGTCGGCCTCGGTGACCAGGCCGGAGAGCTTGCAGACGGTGTTGGGCAGGGCGGCCAGCGCGCGCAGGTCGGACGCCCAGGGTTCCAGGGCGCCGGAGGCGACGGGCGGCTTGCCCAGGTGGTCCAGGACGAAGGTGAGGCCGGGCAGGGCCGCGGCCGCCTCGGCGCACGCGGGCAGCTGGTGCGGAAGGACGACCAGGTCGTAGACCAGGCCCGCCTCGGCGACGGCGGCCAGGCCCCGGGTCACCTCCGGGAGCAGCAGCCACCCCGGATCGGGCTCGCCCTGGACCTGGTGCCGGACGCCCTTGAGATAGCGGCCGCCGGGGAGTGCGCGCAGACGGGCCAGTTCGCCGGCCACGTCCGGGCGGGTGAGGTCGGTCCAGCCGACGACGCCGGCGACCAGGTCGTGCGCGGCGGCCAGGGCGAGGAACTCCGGGGTCTCCTCGGGCACGGTGACCGTCTGGACGAGCACCGTGCGGTCGACTCCGGCCGCGCGGGCCTCGGGGGCGAGGTCCGCCGGGGTGAAGTCGCGCCGCAGCGGGCTGTCCGCGTCGATCCAGCCCTGGTCCCGGACCGAGAGGTCCCAGACGTGATGGTGGGCGTCGACGGTCACGGCAGCTCCCGGACGACGGGCAGGCCGGCGGCCGCGCCCTCGTCGGTGTAGTCGTGCACCACGTCGAGCAGGTCGGCCATACGAGCCTGACAGGCCACATTGACCGGCAGCTCCTCCAGCTCGGCGAGGAGCCGGGCGTAGTCCTCGCACTCCAGGACGGGGAACAGGTCGGTTCCTCCCCCTCGCTCAGCTGCGCTCGCGCGGGGGGACCCCCACCGCCAGATCGTCCAGGAGGTGGCGCCGACGGCCCGGATGGCGTCGGTGAGTTCCTCCGGGACCTCGCGGTGGGCGGCCTCGTAGGCGTCGATCCGGTCGGCGCGGACCGTGGTGTGCAGGGCGACTCTCATGACGGCTCCTCCGCCGGCAGCAGTCCGGCGTCCCTCAGCTCCGCCCAGAGGGCGGCGGGGACGGGGACGGCGAACTGTTCGGCGCAGTCCTCGGCCTCGGCCGCCGAGCGGGCGCCGACCAGGACGCTCGCGACCGCCGGATGGGCGGCGCAGAAGGCCAGCGCGGCGGCGCGCAGGGTGGTGCCGTGGCGTTCGGCGACCGCCTTCATGCGCAGAGCGGTCCGGAGCAGCTCGGCCGGCGCCTGGGCGTAGTTGTAGGTCGCCTCGGGCCCGGGGTCCGCCAGCAGACCCGAGTTGAAGGCACCGCCGATGACGACCGAGACGCCCCGCTCGACGGCCGCGGGCAGCAGGTCGGCGCGGGCGCGCTGGTCGAGGAGGGTGTAGCGGCCCGCGCAGAGCACCACGTCGACGTCCGTCTCGCGGACGAACCGGGTGAGCATCTCGGCCTGGTTCATCCCCGCGCCGATCGCGCCCACGACGCCTTCCGAGCGCAGCCGCTCCAGGGCGGGGTAGCCCTCCCGGAACGCCTGTTCGGCATGGTCGTCCGGGTCGTGCAGGAACACGACGTCCACGTGGTCGAGGCCGAGTCGTTCGAGGGATGCCTCCAGGGAGCGCCGTACGCCGTCGGCGCTGAAGTCCCACACCCGCCGGTGCGTGGCGGGCACCGCGAAGCCGTGGGCGAGGTCGTCGCCGCCGTCCGCGGAGGGTTCCAGGCGGCGGCCCAACTTGGTCGACACGGTGTACTCGGTGCGCGGGTGTTCCCGCAGGGCGGCGCCGAGGCGTTTCTCGGACAGGCCCAGCCCGTAGTGCGGCGCGGTGTCGAAGTAGCGCACGCCGCGTCGCCAGGCGGCGGCCACGGTGTCGTACGCCTGGTCGTCGGTGACCTCGGTGAAGAGGTTGCCGAGCGGGCCGGCGCCGAGGGCCAGGCCGGTGACCTCGACGCCGCTGCGGCCCAGGGCGGTCATCGGGTGGCCGCCGGGCGCAGGCGCAGGCCCTGCATGCCGCCGTCGACGGCGAGGGAGGTACCGGTGGTGGCGCCGGACAGGGGGCTCGCCAGGTAGGCGATGGCGCCCGCGACCTCGGCGGCGCTGACCAGCCGGCCGGTGGGCTGGCGGGCTTCGAGGGCGGCGCGTTCGGAGGCCGGGTCGTCGGCGGCGTCCAGCAGCCGGCCGACCCACGGGGTGTCGGCGGTGCCGGGGTTGACGCAGTTGACGCGGATGCCCTCGCGGACGTGGTCGGCGGCCATGGCGAGGGTCAGCGCGTACACCGCACCCTTGGTCGCGCTGTACAGGGCACGCCGGGGCAGGCCCGCGGTGGCGGCGATGGAGCAGGTGTTGACGACGGCCGCGTGGGCGGAGGCGCGCAGATGCGGCAGCGCGGCGCGGGCCACGCGGACCATGCCGACCACGTTGACGTCGAGGACGCGGTGCCACTCGGCGTCGTCGTTGTCCTCGACGGTGCCCTGGGCGCCGATGCCCGCGTTGTTGACCAGGACGTCCAGCCCGCCGAGGTCGGCGACGGCGGCCGCGACGGCGGCCCGTACGGAGGCGTCGTCGCTGACGTCGGCGCGGTGGCCGAGCAGGGGCTTGTCGACGCCCGAGGGGTCCAGGTCGAGGACGGCGACCCGGGCGCCGCGCGCGGCCAGCAGTTCCGCGGTGGCCCGGCCGATGCCGGAGGCACCCCCGGTCACCAGGGCCGTCAGCCCTTCGAAGTCGCTCACGCCGCCTTCTCCTTCCGGGGGTCCGGTCACGGGGTCGCGATTGCGGGGTCGCTGTTGCAGGATCGCGGTCGCCGCTTCGCATATTTATCAGACCACTTCCCTCCTCGAACACCCTCAGAGCGCCCACTGGCGTGTTTCCGGACCCAGTGGTGACCCAGTGGTCCGACCACCTCCGTGGTTAGACTGCCGCGCACCGGCGACAGGAGAGGCCACGTGGAAGAGACCCCGCGCAGCGCGCCCGCCCCCAGGGGCACGGTGACACAGCGCGCCATCGAGCAGATCAAGGCGATGATCGGCGAGGGGCTGCTGGAGCCGGGCCAGCGGCTGCCGACCGAGCGTGATCTCGCGGCCCAGCTGGGCATCTCCCGCAGTTCGATGCGCGAGGCGATCCGGGCGCTGACGGTGCTGGGGGTGCTGGAGGCCCGGCACGGCTCCGGGATCTATGTGACCGCGCTGGAGGCCGGGGACCTGCTGGAGACGTTCGGGGTGGTCGCCGACCTCTCGCGCGGGCCGCGTCTGGTGGAGCTGATGGAGGTCCGGCGGATCCTGGAGTCGACGGCGACCGCGCTGGCCGCCGCCCGGATCACCCCGGAGCAACTGGCGGACGTGGCGGAGCACTTGGCCGCGATGAACGCCACGGACGACCCGGAGGAGATCCTCGCCCACGACCTCGCCTTCCACCGGGCGATCGCCGCGGCGGCCGGCAACGAGACGGTGGCGGCGATCCTGGAGGGCCTGTCCTCGCGCACCTTCCGGGCCCGGGTCCGGCGTGGCTACCGCGAGGAGGGCGCGTTCGCCCGGACCCGGCGCGAGCACGCGGCGATCCACCGCGCCTTGGCCGCCCGTGACCCGGAGGCGGCCCGGGCGGCGGCGGCCGCGCACGTGGGCGAGGTGGAGGAGTGGCTCAGGGCGCAGGTAGGGATCTGAGCGCCGCGCGACGGCCTCTGGACGCGGTGCCTCCCGACGCGGCGGCCTCTCGACGCAGGGCGCCCGGCGGGGCACAGTTCTCCCTACGTACTCACGAGTAGTGCACGCACACCGAGGGAGCTGCCGTGACCAGCTGGGTCGGCCGGACCGCCGTCGAGATCGCCGCCGCCGTACGGGCGAAGGAGGCCACGCCCCGGGAGGTGGTCGCCGAGCACCTGGCGCGGATCGAGCGGCTGGACGGGCGGATCGGGGCGTTCCGGGCGGTGCGCGCGAACGCGGCGCTGGCCGAGGCCGACGAGGTGGCCGCCCGCGCCGACCTGGCCGAACTCCCGCTGGCCGGCGTGCCGGTGGCGGTCAAGGACAATCTCGCCGTACGGGGTGAGTCGACGCGGATGGGCTCGGCCGCGACCTCGGACACGCCCGCCGACGCCGACCATGTCACGGTGGCCCGGCTGCGGGCTGCGGGCGCGGTGGTCGTGGGGCTGACGAACGTGCCGGAGCTGTGTGTCTTCGGGACCACCGAGGGCGTGCACGGCACCGCCCGCAATCCGTGGGACACCTCGCGCACGGCGGGCGGCTCGTCCGGCGGCAGCGCGGCCGCGGTGGCCGCTGGGATGGTGCCGATCGCGCTGGGCAACGACGGCATGGGCTCGCTGCGCATACCGGCGGCCAACTGCGGTGTGGTGACGATCAAGCCGGGCCGGGGCGTGGTGCCCGCGGGGATCGGCGAGGGCGACTGGTTCGGGATGTCGGAGAACGGCCCGCTGGCCACGACGGTGGCGGACGCGCGGCTGATGCTGTCGGTCCTCGCGGCCACCGGCGCCCCGGGGCCCGAGGAGCCCGGCGCGCTGCGGATCGCCGTCTCCGCGCGGAGCCCGCTGGCCGGGGTCACGGTCAGTGCCCCGTACGCGGGCGCGGCGCGGGACGCGGCCGGGGTGCTGATGCGGGCGGGGCACCAGGTGCGGCGGGCCGAGCCGCCGTATCCGCTGTCGCTGGGGGTGACCTCGCTCGCGCACTGGACGGCGGGCACGGCGGTGGACGCGGCGCGTCTCGACGCGCGGCTGCTGACCCGGCGCACCCGGGTGCACGCGGCGCTCGGCCGGCGTTTCCTGAAGGGGGTGCGCGGCGGTTCGGCGCGGGAGGAGCTGGTGCGGCGGCTGGAGCCGTTCTTCGCGGAGTACGACGTGCTGCTCACCCCGGCGCTGGCGCGGCGTTCGCCCCGGTCGGAGCCGTGGCACGAGCGGGGCTGGCTGCGCAATGTCCTGGTGAACACGTACTACTCGCCGCTGACCCCGCCGTGGAACCTGACCGGCTGGCCGGCGATGGCGGTGCCGTTCGGCACGCTGCCGTCCGGGACGCCCGCCGCCGTGCAGCTGGTGGGGCGGCCGGGGTCGGAGGGCGAACTGCTGCGGCTGGCGGAGCAGTTGGAGGCGCTGCGGCCGTGGCGTCGGACGGCGCCGCTGGACTGAGCGAAGAGCGTCGGAGGTCTGCATGGGCGTGGCTTGCGCACGCGCACGCCCATGCGGTGGGCGATCGCGAGGGATCCCGCCGGCGGGATCAGTCCACGCTGGGGAGGATGTGGGGCTCGGCGAGGTCGTCCTCGTAGCCCGCCAGGCGGATCGGGGCGGAGCGGGCCCACACGTCGAGGCTGCGGATCTCGCCGGGCCTGCGGCCGGCCCGCTCCGGGCGTTCCTTGGGGCGTTGCTCGCGATTCGTCTTCTCCGGTGTCACCGCGCACTCCTTATGTGTCGGGTCACCCTCGGGGCGTGCCGGTCAGTCTGCGATCCGGCGCTGAACGCTCCCTGGGGTCTGGCTGGAGTCGGTGGCGACGCGGTCGTGCCCGGTGACTCCGAGGAGAGCTGGCCGTTGTGAACCGGCTTGTCCCAGACGGACGGTGGGTGTGGGTGGCACTCCGTCCTGCTGTCCGTCCGCTACAGAGTAACCAAATGAGCAGGGGGCCGCTCGATAGGGCTGAAAATTTGAGGTAACCATGACGCGTCACCCGCATGTCCCCGCAGGTGAATTGAACCTTTTTTCCCACGAAAGCACCCCTTGGGTTCACCCGTCCGGCGTACACGGGCGGCCGACGCCACGTTCGTCGCGCAGTTCAAGTCCCGTTCGCCCCGTCGCAAGCAGGCCATGATCTGCTGACGTACCGAACGGCTGTCTCGCGGGAGGACTGACGCATGGAGCTGCGCAGCGTCGAGGAGCTGATGGACCTGCTGTACGCCTGCCGGGGCGTGCGGGACACCCCGGAGGGCTCCGCCGTCCCCGGGATCGATCTTCACGACCACGCGCTCCAGACGGCCGCGCTGCTGCGCCGAAGTCGCCCCGCGGACAAAGAACTCCAGCTCACCGGGCTGGTCCACCCCATCGGGCAGCTGCTGTGCCCCACCGACCCCGCGGGTCGCGCCGAGCGCGCCGCCGAGGCCGTACGACCGCTGCTCGGTGCCCGGGTCGCCCACCTGGTCCGCCTCCACCCCTGGCTCGCCGCACCGGCCGACGACGATCTGCTCCGGCTGCGCCAGGCCGACCAGGACGGCCGGTCCGCCGGGTTCGACGCGGGGGTGCTGGAGGACTGGCGGACGGTCCTGGAACTGGTCGTCGAGCGCAACTCACGTCTCGGGGCTGTCGATTGAGGGTCCGCCGTGAGACCGTACGCCGATGACGTCGTCGTACGGACTGCGGGGCAGGGCCGCCGTCGTCACGGGGGCCACGCGGGGCATCGGCCGGGCGGTGGCCCGGGCGCTGGCCGACGCCGGGGCGCGGGTGTGCGTGAGCGCGCGGGACGCCGACGAGGTGCGGCGGACCGCCGGTGAGCTGGGCGGGGTCGGGCTGGCCGGGAACGTCGGCGATCCCTCCCACGCGCGGGCGCTGACCGACCTCTGCCTGGACGCGTTCGGACGGCTGGACGTGCTGGTCAGCAACGCGGCGACCAACCAGCCGTTCGGCCCGCTCATGGACGCCGACCCGGACGTGTGGCGGGAGGCGTTCACGGTGAACGTCGAGGCGCCGCTGCGGCTGGTGCAGTGCGCGTGGCGGGGCTGGATGCGCGAGCACGGCGGGGCCGTGGTCACCGTCTGCACGGAGGGCGCGGGTCACGTCGGCCCCGGCGTCGGCGCCTACGGCACCGCCAAGGCGGCCCTGCTCCACCTCACCCAGCAGCTCGCCGGAGAGCTGGGACCGGGCGTCCGGGTCAACTCCGTCTCCCCCGGCCTCGTACGCACCGAGATGGCCCGGTTCGTCTGGGAGCCCGGAGAGACGGAGATCGCGGCGGGGCTGCCGCTGGGCCGGATCGGCGAGCCGGAGGACGTGGCGCGGGCGGTGCTCTGGCTGTGCTCCGACGACGCGGCGTGGATCACCGGCGCCGACCTACTGGTCGACGGCGGGACGCGGGTGCGCGCGGCGCGCACCCCGGCCCGTCACCACTTGCCCGGCGCGTAGTCCTTCATGAAGACGCCGTACAGGTCCTCGCCGGCCTCGCCGCGCACCACGGGGTCGTAGACGCGGGCCGCGCCGTCGACCAGGTCGAGCGGGGCGTGGAAGCCCTCCTCGGCGAGGCGCAGCTTGTCGTAGTGCGGGCGCTCGTCGGTGATCCAGCCGGTGTCGACCGAGGTCATCAGGATGCCGTCGGTCTGGAACATCTCCTGTGCGCTGGTCCGCGTGACCATGTTCATGGCGGCCTTGGCGGCGTTGGTGTTCGGGTGACCCGCGCCCTTGTAGCCGCGCCCGAAGACGCCCTCCATGGCCGAGACGTTCACGACGTACGCGCGCCCGCTGCTCGCCCGCCTGGCCGCTTCGGCCATGACCGGGCGGAGCTTGCTGATCAGGATGAACGGCGCCGTGTAGTTGCACAGCTGGGTCTCCAGCAGCTCCACCGGGGAGATCTGCTCGATGGTCTGCACCCAGGTGTTGGTGTCGACGACGTCGGGGACCAGACCGCCCGCGTCGATGGCGGTGCCGTCGAGATGCCGGGCGACGCTGGCGTTGCCGGCGACCAGGGCGAGGTCGGCGACCTGCTGCGCGTCCAGGCCGCTGGTGCCGAGGGGCAGCGCGGCGAGTCCGTCGACCGCGCCGGAGCCGAAGGCGCCGATGACGTGGTGGGCGGGCAGCTCGCCGGCGGGCAGCGGGGCGCTCTCGCCGCCGACCAGGGCGGCGTAGGCGGAGGGCAGGCGGCGTACGGTCTGCGTCGCGTTGTTGATGAGGATGTCGAGCGGGCCCGCCTCGGCGACCTGGTCGGCGAGCGCCACGGCCTGGGCCGGGTCGCGCAGGTCGATGCCGACGACCTCCAGACGGTGGATCCAGTCCGCCGAGTCGTCCATGGCCTTGAAGCGGCGGATCGCGTCCTTCGGGAAGCGGGTCGTGATCGTGGTGTGCGCGCCGTCGCGCAGCAGCCGGAGCGCGATGTACATGCCGATCTTGGCGCGGCCGCCGGTGAGCAGTGCGCGCTTGCCGGTGAGGTCGGCGCGGGCGTCGCGGCGGGCGCGGTTCTCGGCGGCGCAGTTCTGGCAGAGCTGGTGGTAGAAGTAGTCGACCTCGACGTAGCGGGTCTTGCAGGTGTAGCAGGAGCGGGGCCGCTGGAGTATCCCGGCGATCCGGCCCTCCTCGGTGATCGACGACGGCAGGATGCCCTCGGTCTCGTCGTCGATGCGCTGGGCGGAGCCGGTCGCGGTGGCCTCGGTGACCGACTTGTCGTGGGCGGTCTTGGCGGCCCGGCGCTCCTGGCGGCGGCGCTGCTTCACCGTGCGGTAGACGCCCGCGGTGGCCCGGCGTACGGCGATCGCGTCGGGGTGGTCGACCTCGAGCTTGTCGAGTTCCTCGAGCACGCCGAGGCAGACGGCGAGCCGCTCGGGGTCGATGCCGGGCCCGTACACGACGTCGTCCACGACCTCGCTCGTGATCGCCGAGCCGTCCTCTGTCACCGTCATCGCGCTGCCGTTTCCTGATCGCCGTGCGGCGCTCCGACCGCGCCCGCTTTCGAACGGGGAAGTCTACGGAGCGCCGGGCCCCTCCTCCAAACCCGATCGGGTCAGGAACGGCAGGCCGTGATGAGTGTCTCCATCTCGGCGGTCAGGGCGTACGCGAAACGGTCGAGATCCGGTACGGCCGCGGCGTCGGCGACCAGCCCGTAGTGGACCCGGCCGCGGTACGTGGAGACGGCGACCGCCAGGGACTGGCCGCGGGCGAGCGGGGCATAGGGGAAGACCTCGGCGACCTGGTTCCCGCCGAGCTTCAGGCCGAGGCTGGGCAGGGGGACGCTGGTGACGAGGATGTCGAACCAGAGCCGGGCGGCCTGGCCGACCAGCGGTCCGCCGAGGCGGTGGCCCAGCGCCGGGACGTGGTCGGCGAGCAGGGCGACGGCGCCCGCGCCCCGGCCGGGTCCGGCGTCCTTGTTGCGGTCCATGGCGGTGCGGACCTGGGCGAGCCGGCCGAGCGGGTCGGGGTCGTCGACCGGAAGCCGTATCAGGTACCCGGAGAGCCGGTTGCCCTGCGGGTGGGCGGCGCGCGGGCGGCGCTTGGAGACGGGGATCAGGGCGCGCGGCCGTACCCCCTCGCTGCCGTCGCCGCGCTCGTCCAGCCAGCGGCGCAGGGCGCCGGCGACCACGGCGATCAGGACGTCGTTGACGGTGCCGCCGACGACCTTGCGGACCCGCTGCACGTCGTCGAGGTCGAGGACCACTCCGGCCGTGCGGCGGGTGCCGGTGGACTCGGCGGTGAGCGCGGCCGACGAGCGCACCCCCAGGCTCGACACGGCGACGGAGGCGCCGATGTCGAGGGCGCGGCCCACGTCGGAGACGGCGCCGCGCAGCAGACCGGGCAGTCGGCGCACATCGGGGAGGAGTCCGCGGGCGGGCTCGGCGGGACGGGGGCGGGGCGCGGGCATGTCCATGGGGTCCAGGACGGCCGCGGCCAGGGTCAGGGCCCGCAGCCCGTCGGCGAGGGCGTGGTGGAACTTGAAGAGCACGGCGAAGGAGACGCCGTCCTCGCCGGGGAGCACATGCGCCTCCCACGGCGGGCGGCCGCGCTCCAGCGGGCGTTCCATGAGCCGGCCGGCCTCGGCCTGGAAGTCCGCGGTGGGCGGGTGCAGACAGACGTGGTGGAGGGGGTCGAAGTCCGGGTCGGCTTCCCGCACCGCGCGCCCGAAGGCGAGCGGCTGCCACATGTCCCGGATCCGCATGCGCAGACCGGGGACGGCGGCCGCGCGGGCGGCGAGCAGGTCCGCGGCGTGGGCACCCGCGGTGGGCGAGAGCGCCGAGAACACCCCGAGGGCACCCAGGTGCATCGGATGCTCGGGTGAGTCGATGCTCCAGAACGCCAGGTCGAGGGGTGCCAGCAGATCATCAGCAGTCAAGGGCTTGCCTCGCGTCGACGACGGGTGAGACGTCAGTCAACCCCGTGCCGGCGATTACGGTCAAGTATGATCAGGCTACGCACAGTTAACAGCGCATTAAGTTCACGGCACCTGCTGGCCCTTGCCCAGGGCGATCACGCCGCCCTTGGACACGGAGTACAGCTCGGCATCGCGTTCAGGGTTCACACCAATGGTCGCACCCGGCGGGACCTCGACGTTCTTGTCCAGGACGGCCCCGCGCACCACCGCGCCCCGCCCGACGCGCACGTTGTCGTGCAGGATCGCCCCCTGCACGACCGCGCCCGGGTCGACCACGACCCCCGGCGACAGCACGGACCGGGTGACCTGCCCCCGGATCAGACAGCCCGCACTGATGATCGACTCACTGGCCATGCCGCCGGCGTTGAAGCGGGCCGGCGAGAGCTGGTTGGAGTGGGTGTAGATCGGCCAGCTGCGGTTGAACAGGTTGAACGCGGGGCGCTCGGCGATCAGGTCCATATGGGCGTCGTAGTAGGCGTCGAGGGTGCCGACGTCCCGCCAGTAGCCCCGGTCGCGGCTGGTCTCGCCGGGCACGTGGTTGGCGCTGAAGTCGTACAGCCGGGCCTCGCCGCGGCCGGTGAGCTGGGGCAGGATCGAGCCGCCCATGTCGTGCACGGAGTGTGCGTCCTCGGCGTCCCGCTGGAGGGCCTCGATGAGGGCCTTGGTGGTGAAGATGTAGTTGCCCATCGAGGCGAAGACGGTCTCCGGGTCGTCCGCGAGGCCGGGCGGGTCGGCGGGCTTCTCCAGGAAGCGCTCGACGCTCTGCCCGTCGGAGCCCGGGGTGATCACCCCGAAGGAGGAGGACTCCGCGCGCGGGACGCGTATCCCGGCGACCGTCACCCCGGCACCGCTGTCGATGTGCTGGGTGAGCATCTGGCGCGGGTCCATGCGGTACACGTGGTCGGCGCCGAACACCGCGACGTACTCGGGCCGTTCGTCGTAGATCAGATTCAGCGACTGGAGGATGGCGTCGGCGCTGCCCAGGTACCAGCGCGGGCCGAGCCGCTGCTGCGCCGGGACGGGGGTGATGTAGTTGCCCAGCAAGCTGGACATCCGCCAGGTGGTGGTGATGTGCCGGTCCAGCGAGTGCGACTTGTACTGCGTCAGCACACAGATGCGCAGGATGTCGGCGTTGACGAGGTTGGACAGCACGAAGTCGACGAGACGGTACGTGCCGCCGAAGGTCACCGCGGGCTTGGCGCGGTCCGCGGTCAGGGGCATCAGGCGTTTGCCCTCACCGCCCGCCAGCACGATTCCGAGCACCGAAGGTCCACCACGACGCATGGCCGCTCCCCTCACCCTGGTTGAACCATGCTTGCCCCCGCCCCGGGGAACTAAGCCTGTTTGAGGATCTCCTCGTAGAGCCCCACCGTGCGCCGGGCGACAGCGTCCCAGCCGAACTCCCCCACCGCGCGCGCCCGTCCGGCCTCACCCATCCGGCGTCCGGCCGCCGCGTCCCCGAGGATCGCGTCCAGCGCCCGCGCGAGGCCCGTCTCGAACCCCTCGTCCACGGGGACGAGCGTGCCGGTGACGCCGTCCTCGACGACCTCCGGGATCCCGCCGACCCGGGAGGCCACGACGGGCGTGCCGCAGGCCATCGCCTCCAGGTTGACGATGCCGAGCGGTTCGTACACCGACGGGCAGACGAACACGGCCGCGTGCGTGAGGAGTTGAATCACCTCGGGGCGCGGCAGCATGCGCGGGATCCAGTGCACGCCGTCGCGGGCCCGGCTCAGCTCGGCGAAGAGGTCGCGGAACTCCTGGTCGATCTCGGGGGTGTCGGGGGCGCCGGCGCAGAGCACGACCTGGGCGGCCGGGTCGATGTCCCGTGCGGCGCGCAGCAGATGGGGGACGCCCTTCTGCCGGGTGATGCGGCCGACGAACAGCACGAAGGGGCGGTCCGGGTCGAGGCCGATCCGGGTGAGGGCGTCGGTGCCGTGGTCGGGCCGGTAGAGCGCGGTGTCGATGCCGTTGTGCACGACGTGCACCCGGTCCGGCGCGAGCGTCGGGTAGCAGGCGAGGATGTCCGCGCGCATGGCGCCGGAGACGGCGATCACCGCGTCGGCGGCCTCCACGGCGGTCCGCTCGGCCCAGCTCGACAGGGCGTATCCGCCGCCGAGTTGCTCGGCCTTCCAGGGGCGCAGCGGCTCCAGCGAGTGCGCGGTGACGACGTGCGGGACGCCGTACAGCTCCTTGGCGAGATGGCCGGCGAGGTTGGCGTACCAGGTGTGGGAGTGGACGAGGTCGCGGCCTTCGAGGGCGGCGGCCATGGCGAGGTCCACGGAGAAGGTGCGCAGCGCGTCGTTGGCGCCGTCCAGCGCGGACCACGGGCGGTGGCGCCGCACGCCCTCGGCCCTTTCCTTGAGGGACCCCTCGCCCCAGCAGTGCACGTCGAGGTCGACGAGGCGCCGCAACTCACGGGCGAGGAACTCCACATGGACGCCCGCGCCGCCGTACACGTCCGGGGGGTACTCCCGGGTCAGCAGTCCCACACGCACCCGGAACCCCCCATTCTCAGCGGCTGGTTCTCCTCATGGTCACCCAGACCGGCCGTGGGCGGAAGAGCGCGGGGGTCGTGCGAAGCAACAGTCGCCGCAGACGCCTCCGCCGGGCACCCGGTAGTACAGGCAGCAGCTGCGGCGCCGGAAGGAGAAGGGGGAGGCGGTGGAGGAGGAGGGGGAGGCGGTGGAGGAGGAGGGGGAAGGGGAGGGGGAAGGGGAGGAGGGGCCGGCGCTGGTGCTCGTGCCGGTGATCGTGCCGGTGCCGGTGTTCGCGAGGAGGGGGTGGGTGAACAGTTCGGCGGTGAGGGCACGCGCGTGTGCGGCGGTCTCCGGGCGGCCCTGCGCGCGGGCCCACTCCTGAAGCTGCCGGGCCGCGCCGGCCAGCGCCGATCCCGCGTTGCCCCACAGCAGGCCGGGGGCGAGCCGGTGGCGGGCGCGCAGGGCCGCCGAGAGGGGCTCCAGATGGCCGTGCAGGACGGTCGCGGCCAGCGTCGCCGCATCGCCGGGCAGCGGCCGGATCTCGTCCGGCCACAGGTCGTCGGGGGCGCTGCCGTCCGGGTCCCAGCGCAGCAGCCGGGGGTCGAGGTCGGGGATCCGGCCGTACAGGACGGCGCAGCCCAGCGTCACCGACCAGAGCCGGGCGGCGAGCCCCTGCTGGGCGATCGAGGCGGCGACCCGCTCCTCGGGGGTGCGCAGGGCCCCGGCCACTTTCCGGATGCGGAAAGTCAGGGAATCCCGGTAAACATCCGATGTCCGGTTTTCGTAGATCTGCGCGAGGGTCGGCAGCGGGTGCGGCGGATCTCCGGCCGGGCGTAGGACGAAGAAGCCGCCGAGCGGGCGGAGCGCCGAGAGTTCGGGGTCGAGGTCCACGACGGCCAGTAGTACCAAGGAGGGCAGGGTTCGTGATCAGGGGGATCCCTCAGAGGTCACCCCCCTAGGGGAGGACCGGGGGCCGGTCGTACTCCATCGGCAGTAGGACTCAATGCGTGCTCAGGTACGACGACGGGAACAGATCGACAGGGCATCGTGTTGGTTATGGAAGCCGACCGTTCGCCGCGCCGGGCCCTGCGTCCTGGCCTCACGCAGAGGAGCAGCTCATGAGCGCCCTCGCGTTGTCCGTGGTCCTGTCGCTGGTGTCCGCCGTCGCCTACGCCGCCGGCGCGATCGTCCAGGAGCAGGTCGCGGTCTCTTCCCCCGAGGGACAGTACGCGCCGCTGCGCCGTGCGAGCTGGTGGGCGGCGGTCGCGCTGAACGGCCTCGGCGGTCTGCTGCACGTGGTGGCGCTCGCCTACGGCCCCCTGAGTCTGGTCCAGCCGCTGGGCGCGCTGACCATCGTGTTCGCGCTGCCCATGGCCGCGCTGTTCGTCGGCCGCAGGGCCGGGGCGACGGCCTGGCGGGGCGCGATCATGGCAACGGTGGGTCTGGCCGGTCTGCTGTCGCTGGTCGGCGCCGCCGACGCGCAGTCCCTGAGCACCCCGCAGCGGGTGACGGTCGCCGTGGTCACCGCCGGCGCGGTGGTGGCACTGATGATCGCCGGGCGGGCCGCGCACCGGCACCCGGCGGTGCGCAGCGTGCTGCTGGCGACCGCGTCCGGCATAGCCTTCGGCATGTCCTCGGTGTTCACCAAGACCGTCGCGGTCGACTGGACCGGCGGCGTCTCGGCGGCCGACGTTCCCTCGCTCGCCGTGATCGGTGTGCTGGCCACGGCCGGCATCCTGCTGTCGCAGGCCGCCTACCGGGGCGCGGGCCTCGCGGCCCCGCTGGCCACGCTGACCGTGGTCAACCCGGTGGTCGCGGCCGCCGTGGGCATCACGATGTTCGGCGAGACGTTCCGCTACGGCACCACGGGCACCGTGCTCGCCCTGAGCTGCGGTGTCGTGGCGGCGGGCGGCCTGATCCTGCTGACTACCGAGCGCCTCCAAGGGACGCGCACGGAGCCCACGGAGTCGGGAACGGTGACGGCCGCCGACGCCTCGGAACCGGCGAACGGCACCCTCGAGACCGCCGATCCGGCCGTCCCGGCCCGCCTCGTCGACATGGTCGACCTCGTCGACCTGGTCGACCATGTCGACGCCCCGAGCGGCTCCGAACCGTCCGAACCGGTCCTTGTTCCGGGCGGCCTCCTGGGGGAGATCCCGGAGCAGCCGACCGCCGCGCGGGCGACGGACGCACGGGACGCGGACGCACGGAACGCGGACGTACGGAACGCGGAGCCGGCCGAGGCGGCGGAGACGGTGGCGGTGCGGGAGGACGTTCAGGCGGTGGTGCGGGAGGACGTCCCGGTCTTCTTCCACGGCTCGATCTACGGCGGTGCGTACGTCCCGATGCCGGTCGTCGTCGACCGGCATCGGGTGCGGGTCAAATCCTGACGCCGCCGCCCCGCAGGTACGCCAGCGGGTCGACATCCGTACCGAACCCGGGCCCCGTCCGCACCTCGAAGTGCAGATGCGGGCCCGTGCTGTTGCCGGTGGATCCGGACCGGCCGATGCGCTGGCCGCCGCTCACCGACTGGCCGTCCCGTACGGAGATCGCGGACAGGTGGGCGTACTGCGTGTAGCGGCCGTCGGAGTGCCGGATGACGACCTGGTACCCGAAGGAGCCCTCCCAGCCGGCGCTGACCACCGTGCCCGCGCCGACCGACTTCACGGAGGTGCCGGTGGGCACCGGGAAGTCGACGCCGGTGTGGTAGCCCTTCGACCAGGAGGAGCCGGTCGCGTGGTACGGCGTGCCGGTGGCGGCGCTGACCGGCGCGACCAGGGAGTGGCCGGTCTTCGTCCTCTCCTTGGTCTCCTTCTTCTCCTTGCTCTCCTTGCTCTCCTTCTTCGGAGAGCCGGAGGACGCCTTGCCGGGACGGGAGCCCGCGTCGCCCTTGGTGGCGGAGGTGCCGCCCGGGGCGTCCACGCGCAGCCGCTGGCCCGGGAGGATCAGGTCGGGATCGCCACCGATGGTCGTCCGGTTGGCGGCGTACAGGCCCCGCCAGCCGCCCCGGACGTCCTGCTCGTCGGCGATGCCGGAGAGGGTGTCGCCGCGGACGACGGTGTACATCTCCGCCGTGCCCGCGCGGGACTGGGGCGTGGACTGGGGCTGCACGTCCTCCAGGGAGGTCTTGGCGGACTTCCTGGCGCCCGTCGCCGCGCTCTTGGCGCCCGTGGCCGACTTCCCGGCGGACGCGGACGAGCCGTCAGGGTGGATGGCGGGCGCGTCGCCGCCCCGGGTGAGTCCGGCCCGTACCGAGCAGACCGGCCAGGCGCCGGGCCCCTGCCCCTCCAGGACCTTCTCGGCCACGGCGATCTGCTGGTCCCGGGTGGCCAGATCCGCGCGCTGCGCGTACTGCTTGCCGCCGTACGCCTCCCAGGTCGACTGGGAGAACTGGAGCCCGCCGTAGTAACCGTTGCCCGTGTTGATGTGCCAGTTGCTCGTGGACTCGCACGCGGCGACCTTGTTCCAGGTGTCCACGTCGGCCGCGTGGGCGACGCCGGTGCCGATCAGCGGTATCGCCATACCGGCGCCGCCCGCGGTGACGGTGAGCGAGGCCCGGTTGATCCTGTTCGGCTGATACCGGCGGTGCCGGCCGCGTACGGCCATGGAGATCCCCCTCGACATGCGTCAGGAGGGGCAAAAGTAAGGGCTGCTAACCGGCCAGGACAAGACGGCAACCAGCCGCTTGGGAGCCAACACGGCCGTGGGCGGACGGGGTTGTGCGCGGGGTGGGGCGAAGGGGACTTCTCCTGCGGTGGCGGGCCTGCGCGGGCACCATGGAGTACGGGATCCTTTTCCAGCCTTGAGGAGCCAGCCGTATGACCACGTCAGCCCAGATCGGCGTCACGGGACTCGCGGTGATGGGCCGCAATCTCGCCCGCAACTTCGCACGCAACGGCTACACGGTCGCGCTGCACAACCGGACGGCGGCGCGCACCCACGCCCTGGTCGAGGAGTTCGGCCACGAGGGCGCGTTCGTGCCCGCCGAGACGGCGAAGGAATTCGTGGCGGCGCTGGAGCGGCCCCGCCGACTGGTGATCATGGTGAAGGCGGGTGAGCCGACCGACGCGGTGATCCAGGAGTTCGCCCCGCTGCTCGAACCGGGCGACATGATCATCGACGGGGGCAACGCGCACTTCGCCGACACCCGGCGCCGGGAGCGCGACCTGCGCGAGCGGAACATCCACTTCGTCGGCACGGGCATCTCCGGCGGCGAGGAGGGCGCGCTGCACGGCCCGAGCATCATGCCGGGCGGCTCGTCCGAGTCGTACGGCTCGCTCGGGCCGATGCTCGAGCGGATCTCCGCGAAGGCGGAGGACGGCGCGCCGTGCGTGACGCATGTCGGCCCGGACGGCGCCGGTCACTTCGTGAAGATGGTGCACAACGGCATCGAGTACGCCGACATGCAGCTGATCGGTGAGGCGTACCAGTTGCTGCGGGACGTCGCCGGGTACGGGCCCGCGGAGATCGCGGACATCTTCCGCACCTGGAACACCGGGCGGCTGGACTCGTACCTGATCGAGATCACGGCCGAGGTGCTGTCGCACGTGGACGCGGCGACGGGCCGGCCGTTCGTGGACGTGGTGGTGGACGAGGCGGAGCAGAAGGGCACCGGCCGCTGGACCGTCCAGATCGCCCTCGACCTGGGCGTCCCGGTGTCGGGCATCGCGGAGGCGGTCTTCGCCCGGTCGCTGTCGGGCCACGCCGCGCTGCGGGAGGCCTCGCGCGAGCTGGCGGGGCCGACGCCGTCCCCGCTGGGCGGGGCGGAGCAGGGGGCCTTCGCGGACCGGGTGGAGCAGGCGCTGTACGCCTCGAAGATCGTGTCCTACACGCAGGGCTTCCACGAGATCGCGGCGGGCAGCGAGGAGTACGGCTGGGACATCGACCTCGGGGCCGTCTCGGCGATCTGGCGCGGCGGCTGCATCATCCGGGCCGCGTTCCTGGACCGGATCCGTGCGGCGTACGACGCCCGGCCGGACCTGCCGAGCCTGCTGTCCGACGAGACGTTCGCCTCGGAGATCGCGGCGGCGCAGGACGACTGGCGGGAGGTGCTGGTGTCCGCGACGCGTCAGGGTGTGCCGACGCCTGGCTTCGCGGCGGCGCTGGCGTACTACGACGCGCTGCGTGCGCAGCGGTTGCCCGCGGCGCTGACACAGGGACAGCGGGACTTCTTCGGGGCGCACACGTATCGGCGGGTGGACCGGGAGGGGGCGTTCCACACGCTGTGGGGTGGGGATCGGGCGGAGGTGGGGGCGTAGCGCCGGCCGCGGGGGGAGCGGGGTTGAGTACGGGTGCCGGGACGGGTCCGCGTGCGGGTGCGTGGGGCGCGCGGGCGTGAGTGCGGGTGCAGGTCCGAGTGCGAGTGCGGGTGCGTGGGGGTTGAGCGCGCAGTTCCCCGCGCCCCTGAGGGGGCTGCGGTGGGCGGTGGCTTCCAGGGGCCGCCCACCGGGCTTCACGTCAGGGGCGCATGCGGGTTGAGCGCGCAGGTCCCCGCGCCCCTGACAGGGCTGTCAGCGGGGGGCCGGGTTCCGGATTGGGGGTCGGTTCCGGGCCCGGGGGGATCGGGGACGGGGAGGGTTCCGGGGGCGGGCCGGGGACCGGAGGAGGCGGCGGGGACGGGTCCGGGCCCGGGGGCGGTGCGGGGGGCGGTACCGGGGTGGGGTACGGCTCCGGGGGGACAGGAGGTGGCGCGGGGTCGGGGTGCGGGGTGGTCATCGTGTCCTCCGGCCAGGGGTGGGTCTTGGCTCTGGACTACTCCCCCGCGTACCCGGCGGCGGACCGGCCACTCACTCGGGTCCCCCCGGGCGGCTCACCCCCGTGACGCCGCCCGTGCACCCGCAGCGAGGCCCGGGCGGGGGCTGGAGAGGACGGGGACCGGGGTCGTCGTCAGCTTTTGGGCGGGGGCCATGGAGGCCTGGGCGAGGACGATCACGTCGGCGTCGGCGTCGGCGACCGTGTCGGCGGCGGCCGCGACCAGACGGACGTACCCCTCGGTGTCACCGGCCGCGAAGCGGTCCCAGGCGCCGTCGACCAGCACGGTGCGGACCGTGACGGGGCGGCCCGCCCGGGCGGCCTCCTCCTCGATCAGCTCGGTGGTGGGCGCGAAGGTGCTCTCCACCGTCGCCAGGACGACGATCCGCTCCCCCGCGGCCACCGCGGCGGCGGCCATCGGGCGGTCGACGCGCAGGACGGGGACACCCGCCGACGACCCGGCCGCCTCCACCACCGCTCCGATGGTCGAGCAGGTGCAGAGCACCGCCCGGACGCCGCCGGCGGCCGCCCGGGCGAGGGCGGCGCGTACGTCGTCGGCGACCGCGTCGGGGCCCAGTTCACGTGTGCGGGACAACAGGTCCTCGTCGACGTGGTGCCGGAGTTCCAGGTCCGGGTGGGCCTCGTCGCGCAGGGCGTCGAAGACCGGGATGTGGACGGGTGAGGTGTGCAGCAGGGCGAGCATCGTCGGTCAGAACCGGCCCGGGTGCGCGCGCAGCCAGTCCTTGGCGGCGCTCAGCAGCTCGGGGTCGGCGACCGGGGCCTCCTCGGGGTGACGGGCGGCCCACTTCACGACGTACGGACAGAGCGGGGCGACCGGGACGCCCTCGCGCGCGGCGATGCCGTACAGCTCGCGCGCCAGGGACCCGGCGATGCCCTTTCCCTCGTGGGCCGGCTCGACGATGGTGTGCACCGGGACCAGGGCCGGGCGGGGCGACTCCAGAACGAAGTACGCGATGTGGCCCACGACCTCGCCGCCGTCCCCTACGGCTTCGAGGCGGCCCGCCGCCCGGTCGTCGCGGATCTCGATGTCGCTCATGGGCACTCCCGGTGCGATGCGTACGGTGTCCCGGTCAGGCGGTCACTGCCTGCGGGCTGCGCTCCTGGTCGGAGCCCGGCACCGGCTCCGAGGGGTCGGCACCCAGGGCCACGATCCGGTTGTCGCGGTCCACGTGCACGATCCGCGGCGCCAGCGTCCGCGCCTCGGCGTCGGTGACCTGAGCGTAACTGATGATGATCACCAGGTCTCCGGGATGCACGAGATGCGCGGCAGCCCCGTTGATCCCGACGACCCCCGACCCGCGCTCGCCCTCGATGACGTAGGTCTCCAACCGCGCGCCATTGGTGATGTCGACGATGTGCACCAGCTCCCCGGGGAGGAGATCGGCGGCGTCGAGGAGGTCCGCGTCGATGGTCACGGATCCCACATAGTGCAGGTCGGCCTGGGTGACGGTGGCGCGGTGGATCTTGGACTTGAACAGAGTACGCAGCACTTTGGACTCCTGGAAGACGGCTCCCTGCCTGCTTTCTGCAGGTCAAAGGCGTTCTTCACTCTACAACGGCACGCTAGGACTCGATGATTGTGAGAAACATCGCTCTACTCTGACGAGAAGGCTCCCTGCCTGCGGTTTCCGCGCGAACCGGGCTGGTGTGACGCCGCCGGTCAGACGCTGTTCGGACAACCGTCTCGGACTGCGCGGGAACTGATGCTGATGGGATGCCGACTTACCTGACGACTCATCAGGTGCGTGAAAGGCCCAGGACGAGTCGTTGCCCGGGAGTACCTAAGACCGAGTCCCATGTGGTGAGGTGTCGTTGTTCTGGTCATGGGGCGGGGCACGCGGAGTTGGATTCTTCCGGACGGACTGTGGGGGATCGCGAAGCCGCTGGTCCCTGCGCCGAGGGTGCGGCCGCAGGGCGGCGGAACGCAGGACACCCCTGATGAGACGCCATTCGCGGCCATCATCTCCGTCCTGGTCAGCGGCTGCGTCCGGCGTCAACCGCCGCCATGCTTCGGTATATCGAAGTCGACTGCCGACCTGCGGAAATGGTTACGCGGCAAGCGCATCGGAGTCCGGATCGCGCGCAAAGACATCGAGTCCAGCGAGCGATTGGGCTGCCGCCGCTGGGTGATCGAACGCACGATGTCGTGGCTGTCGGGCTACCGCAGACTCGGCCCCCTGCCACGAACGCAATCCCCGCAACTACCTGGCCTTTCTCGGACTCGCGCCGCCATCTGCTGCTACAAGCGCCTCGTCCGCCTCCCCTTGCGAAAATTAGCAATTCACCATCCGACTGCCGCCCTGAAAACCCTCCGCGGGCAGGTCAAGCCTTCTTGACCACAGTCGACTTCAGCTGCATGGCCCCGAAGCCGTCGACCCTGCAGTCGATGTCGTGGCCGTCGACCCCGTCGACGAGACGGATGCCACGCACCTGGGTGCCGGCCTTGATACCGGAGGGCTCCCCTTGACCTTGAGCGCCTTGACCACGACCACGGAGTCACCGTCCTGCAGAACGTTGCCGACAGCATCCCTGACAACGCGCTCGGCGGGAGCACCAGAATCCTGGGCACCCTCTGCGGGCACCCATTCATGGCCGCACTCCGGGCAGACCACGAGGGCGTTCATCTCGTAGGTGTACTCACAGGAGCACTTCGGACAGGGAGGAAGGTTCTAGATCACCCCGCCAGGAATTCCGGCCCCCTGCCTGCCCCGACCTGGCGAGAAACACCCCCGCAGCACCCGCCCGGATCCGCAGAGGCCCGTTCGCGGCTGGTCCGGCCCTGCCGTGTCCTCAACCAGGCCGAATGGGGGATACCCGGCACGACACCACCCCGACAGACCGTGTACACGTGCCGTGCCGTTCCGCGCACGATGGCCTCTCGCCGTCTCATCCCGTGACGGAGAGAGGCCATTCGGTTTCCCGCGGTGCCGAGGTGTGGAGGAAGTCACCTGACGTCCCGCCACGGCTCGACTCGCAGGAGATCGGGCCATCGAGTTGCCGACGGCAGAGCGCGTTCTCGCGCCGCACCACCTGTGACCTCACACTTGTCCTCTATGAGGCGGTCGGGATGAGTGAGTTGTGAAGCTCGACCACCTTTGTTTCGAACGGCGGCGCTCCGAGTTCCTTCGCGGCAGGGATGACTTTCTCTTCCAGGAACCGCCGGAACGCGTCTTCTGACTCCCAGGCGTCGATGACCTGCCAGCCCCCCGCCTTGCGGGGTGCCGCGAAGTGGGCGATGAGCCCGGCGGGCGGATTCGCAGGGTCCGGTATCGCCCGGTCGAAGGTCGCCTGGTAGAGGTCCTGTGTCCAGTCCGCACCCTCGTTGTGTACCAACACTGCCATGTCGTGTTCCTCCGATTCACGTTCGAGGACAGGCCGTGTCTGACGCTACGTATGTGTGCCGGTGACAGCGAGTGGAGACGGACGTCTCTGCGCCGTCCGGGGGAACGCTCCACATGCCAACCTCGTGGCGGAACGCTCCCCGGACCGCCGAGCTTCCGTGCGGATTGTTCGTGATGGGCGTGCGCCACGGTTACCCCACGATTCCCCACTCCTGACAGCCTGTGCCCTCGAGACCTCTGGTTGACCGTGCCCCGGGGCCGGGCCCTCGGTGCTGCCGTTGCCGATGACCGAGCCCCCGTATTCGACGGCCTCGCCGCCGCTGCCCGTCTTGAACCGGAGCAGCCCCAGCAGGTGGTTCCCCTCCTCCAGGGTGTCCGTGATACCGCGGACGTCATAGTCTCGACGTAGATGTCGTAGAAGGCGGGCAGGTCCTCGTAGCCGCCCTGGACGACCTTGACGCCAGCCTTCTCCGCCTTCTTGATGTTGCGGCGCCACTGCTGGTTCAGGCCGCGCTGGACATCCTCCAACGACCGCCTGGAAAAGGGGACTTGGAACACGTGGCGCGCCTGCCCCGCGGCGAAGCCGTCCTCGCCGCCGGGCTCGTCTGCTGCCGGGCCCGTCCGGCGCAGCGGGTCGGCGACAGTCGCCGGGTCTGCGGGTCGGCGATCGCGGATTTGACCGCCTCGGCACCCCAGCGACGGGCGACCACGGGCGGCCCCATCTTCACCGAGAACGCACCCTGCGACTTCAGATACGCGAGCATCGGCTCCAGCCACCGCTCCAGGTCCGGCGCGGCCCAGTCGATGACCGGCCCCTCAGGCAGGTAGGCGAGATCCATGAGTTGCCGAACTCGGCAACTGAGGTCGAGATCCTCAACCGGCTCAACTCCGCAGCCCAGCTTTCCGCAGTCGGGATCAGCCGGAGCCAGGAGCGATGCGCGGATACGAGGGCATCATGCCGAGCGCGCTGGTGCACCACTGAGGGCAAGCCTTCCTGAAGTAAGCGCCTGGCCCGGCCGGGGTGGGCACCGCATGGCACCCACCCCGGTTCGCGGTCGATGGGTCAGGCGGCGACGGGATGCGGGTCGGCGACCCGAGTCGTCAAACGCCCTGTGCGGTGCAGGCCGTACAGGGCTGCCGCGCAGGCGAAACCGAGTGCGCACAGGGAGATCCACGGCAGCGCGGGCATCCCCGCCTCACGGGCCGCGTCGAGTGCCGCGCCTGTGAGGAGGTTGCCCAGGGTGATGCCGATCCCGCAGATGGTGTTGTAGAACCCGTAGTGCGTGGCGACAAGGCGGTCACCGGAGAGACGGACGATGGTGTCCATCTCGAAGGGGTACGCGATCATCGTGCCGACCGCCAGCAGGAGCGCCGCGAGCGTGGGCGGTACCGCCGCCAGCAGCCACAGGCCGGCACCGGACTCGGGGACGGGCAGAGCGGTGGCCGGCAGCAGGGGCACGAAGGCCAGGCCCATGGCAGCCAGTCCTCGGGCCAGTGCCTGGCCCGGCTCGTAGTGGGCCTTGCACCAGGCGGTCACCCTGGTCTGGCCGACGATCGTGCTCAGCCCGGAGACGGCGAAGAGCATCGCCACCGCCGCCGTGCCGAACTGCCCATCCCCGCCGACCCGTCGCACTTCCAGCGGCAGTGCGAGATAGACCTGGAAGGAGAGGACGTATGAGCCGATCATGGCTCCGGAGAAGAGCAGGAACGGACGGTTGGCGATGATGCCGCGCCACTGGGTGAGGACGCCCTCACGGTCTTGTCCTTCCTCGCCCTTGGGGTCCTCAGCGCGCCGCGTGGGCAGCGCACGGATCTGCACGACGCTGAGCAGTGCGAAGATCCCGGCGGCGACCAGGCAGGTGATGCGGAAGTCCACCCCGGTCAGCACCATCCCGACAAGCGGGCCGAGCAGGATTCCGGCCTGGTAGAAGACGTTGAACAGTGCGAACGCCTCGACCCTGCGCTCCCCCGCGTCGGCGGCGAGATACGCCCGGACCGCCGGGTTGAACAACGCCCCGGCGAGCCCGGTGGCCGCGGAGGCGGCGATCAGCGCGGCCAGCGAGTCGACCAGGCCGAGCGTCGCGAAGCCGACCGTGCGCAGCACGCATCCGGCAACGATCAGCGGCTTGTAGCCGAACCGGTCGGCGAGTGTCCCGCCGACGAGGAACATGCCCTGCTGGCTGAAATTGCGGACGCCGAGGACAAGTCCGACGACCCAGCCGGCCAGTCCCAGCGTCCCGGAGAGGTGAGCGGCCAGGTAGGGCATCAGCATGTAGAAGCCCAGGTTGATGGTGAACTGATTGACCATCAACAGCTGGACGCTGCGTTCGTAGGTGCGTACCTGTGCGAGGGTGCCCTTCACCGGCTCTCCTCCACGGACTCCAAGGTGAGCGGATCGACCACGGTGGCGCACCGCGTCCAGTGAGCCACTTCCTTCTCGTCCACGCGCCCGATCACCTCGGGCTCGGGAGCGGGAGGGCCGTCGAGGAGGCCGTGTGCGGCGCAGTAGTCGTCGTCGAACACCGTCCCGAGGTAGCGCTGCGGGCCGTCGGGGAAGATCGCCGCGATCCGGGTGTCGGCGGGCAGGGTGCGGGCCAGCCAGCCGGCGACCAGGGCGACCGCCCCGACGCTCCACCCGCCGGTGGCGTAGTGCGAGCCCGCCAACTGGCGGCAGGTCCACACCGCCTCGGCCGGGGCCACCCAGTGGATCTCGGAGAAGGCGTCGTAGGCGACGTTGCGGGGATAGATGCTGGATCCCAGGCCCCGCATCAGCCGCGGCCGGGCCGGCTGGCCGAAGATCGTGGAGCCGATGGTGTCGACGCCGACCACCTCCAGCTCGGGATAGAGCTGCTTCAGCACCCGGGAGACGCCGGCGGAGTGCCCGCCCGTGCCCACGCTGCACACCAGGACGTCGATGTGGCCCAGCTCGGTGGCCAGTTCCAGGGCGAGCGGGGTGTAGGCGGTGGTGTTGTCCGGGTTGTTGTACTGGTCCGGGCACCAGGACTCGGGGTGCTGTGCCATCAGCTGCTGGACACGCTCACGGCGGGCCTGCTGCCAGCCGCCGGTGGGGTGCGGCTCGGAGACGACGTTGACCTGGGCGCCGTACGCGGTGAGCAGCCTGGTCATGGAGATCTCCAGGCCCGGGTCGGTGACCAAGGTGACCGGGTGGCCGTAGACCATGCCGGCCAGTGCGAGGCCGAGTCCGAGGGTGCCGCTGGTGGACTCGATGATCCGGGCGCCGGAGCGCAGGTCGCCGCGGGCCCGGGCCCGCTCCACCATGTGCAGACCGGGCCGGTCCTTGATGCCGCCCGGGTTGAAGCCCTCCAGCTTCGCCCAGAAGCCGCGGTCCGGGGGTGTCAGCGGCTGGGACACACGGAGTAGAGGCGTATTGCCCACCAGCGCCGAAAGGGCGGACCGGTCCGGCATGGCGGCGGTGTTGGTCATTGACTGCATGTCTTTCGCTCTCGCTCGATGAATGCGCGGTGCGTGCTCATCTCGCGCCACGGCCGCACGGCGGACGGTCCTTGTCCGTCCGAGGGTGTGGAGCCGTGGCGCGGCAGCCGTGCGATGTCGGCTGCGGGCGGGAGGTCTAGATGCGCCACCGCGAGGTGCGGACGAGCGCGGATCTGCCCGTATGCCGTGTACGGAAGCGATACGGCCGACGGTGAGCGGGCCGAGCGACCAGCACCCCGAAGACGCCGGCGGGCAGAGTCGCCCCGGTGTCGGGAGGGGGATGCTGAGCGGCCTGGGCCGTCGTCCGGACGGCCCCGTCCAGGGCGCAGTGCTCGTTCCCGTGGTGTGGGTGCGGCCCGTGGGGCACGACATCGCTCGTCACCGCCGGCCAGGCCGACGCCGTGGCTACGGCGGGTGCCGTGCGGTCCGGCTCCGCCGACTGCCCATGTGCAACGGCGCACAGGCCGATCACCACGAGCAGAACGCCGGACAACAGAGCAACGATCGGCCGCGGCAGGCGCGAATCGGGCACGGCCCGCAGGGGGTGCGCGGGCGTACGGGAATGGTTCGGCACAGGTCCTCCGTGCGCCGGCTCCCTCTTCGGTCATGGCGGCAACCACGGCGGAGGAAGCGGCAAGCAGGGGTGGGGGCAGGACGGCATCGACGATCCAGAGCCCGCGTCACGTCCATGGGCGCGGGATCGATTGCTCGTCGTGCGGGAGCCGGTGAACCGTCCCTTCACCCTGAGTCGGTGACGGGCGGGACCGGAACAGCCGGAGGATGCGGAGGAGTCGGCTTCTAGACCTGCTGAACCACGGACGATCTCACCGCTGTCGACGACGTGGCAGACAGCGCCGACTCGTTGGAACCCGGCTTGTCCAAGACGCGCCCGACAGTGGCCGATTCACTGACCGACACCGCAAAGCACGGCGGCGGCAGCACCGGGCCCTGCTGCGGCTGCCCGGAAACGCATTGCTCGCTCGAATGCGAGGAGCCGTGGCCTTCGTCCGAGTCACCTATCGCGACCAGCCGGGACACCGCCCGTTCACCCTCGGCCTCGGCCTCGGCCTCGAGAACCTTTTCGTGCGCTGTCACAGCAGGCGCTGCCGCGCTGGTCACCAGGTGCCCTTTGACGCTCTCGGCACTCAGCCCGTGCGTGAACACGACGCCGAACAGCAGTACAGCCATGGCCGACACACGGAGCAGCGGGCCCGCGGAAACACGGGCCCGCACCATGCGCGGGAGTGACCAAGCCGTAATCACGCCGTGATACTAGCGGTTCATAGACCTTGATCCGCCGACTCCCGCGCACCATCGCGCTAACGAGCCAAGCACATGACCGATTTGCTTCGGCGAGTACTCCAGAGGGGCAACCTCTTCGGGCACGGACGGCCTTCGGGCACTAATCTGCTTAGCAGATACTGAGTCCTTCCCCACCCCGATGCGTACTAGGTCCTAGCCGCCGAACACCTGCGCGGCTCAGTGGGACGCACATGGAAGGGTGGACATGGGAACTCTGGCTCTGAGCTGGTCCATAGCGGGGGTCGCCGCACTGGTCGCCGCCGTCAGCGCGGTCCGGGTCGTGACCACGAGCGGCGCGGGCCGGTACGCGGCGGGCGGCGATCTGCTCATGGGAGTGTGCATGGCCACGATGGCCCTGCCCGCGACGGCCGCCTGGTACGGGGGGTACGGGTTGTGGTGGGCGGCGGCGTTCGCCCTTCTCGGCCTCGGCGCGGTGGCGCTGGCCGTCAAGCACGCGCGCGAGAGCGGCTGGAAGGAAGGCCGCCATTGGGTGCACCTCATGGTCGGCAGCGCCGGCATGGTGATCATGACGTTGGCCATGACGACGACCTCGTCCGGGCCGGTCCTCGCGCTGGGGCACGGACACGGTTCCTCGATGCCGGGCATGCCGGGGATGGAGGACGCCGCGAGCACGCAGCACACCGGCGGGACGGAGGGCATGGCCGGCATGGAGTCCATGCCGGGGATGGACATGGCCGACATGAGTGCGCACACGTCCGTCGCCGGAGCGGACGCGTCGTCGTCGCCTTCCGTCTGGCGTCTGGTGATCGCCGCGCTCGCCGTCTACTTCCTGCTGTCGATCGCCGCTTCGGTCTGGACGCGCATCCGCGGCACCGAACGGACCGGTCTCACGACCAGCCGCGAGAACGGCCGGCGCCGCAGCTGGAGCCACTGGCTGCTCTCCATGCCGGACACGGTCGTGGTGTTTCTCGCATCGCTGACGCTTTCCGTCTGGGACAAGGCCCGCCCAGCGGAACGGGGCCGCCACGGCGGTCGTCGCCGCAGGGCCGGCGCCACCCCAGAAGCCGCCCTCGCGGCTCACATCGGCATGGGCGGAACCATGTCCGCCATGCTGCTGATGATGGTCGCGTAACGGTCGAGATCCCCAGAACCCCACAGCAGCCACCAAGGGCCGGGAAATTGCGGGCATCCTCACATCCTCGCGATACCCCTAGGGGGTATATTGTCGACTCGCCCGGGAGGAGCGGGGATGAGCCCCTCCCGGAGCGTCGTCCACGCATCGACCCCCGAGGATGAAAAGCCATGACCGACCAGAAGAACTCCGGCTCCTGCTGCTCCACCGACGGCTCGTGCCACTCCAGCGCCGCAACCGACACTCAGACCGACGGGGTCACCACCGTCTACAAGGTGTCCGGCATGACCTGCGGGCACTGCGAGGGCGCGGTCTCGCAGGAGATATCCGAACTGGACGGCGTCACCGCGGTCACGGCCGTCGCCAAGACCGGTGAGGTGACGGTCACCTCTGCCGCCCCGCTCGACGAGGAGGCCGTCCGCGCCGCCCTCGACGAGGCGGGTTACGAGCTCGTCGACGCGGCGTGAGCCGGTCCGGGGTCAGACAGCCCCGGACCACGCGTTTCCCTCCCCGCCGGGACGTGCCGCTCCGCTGATACGGACGCCGTACGTCCCCGGCCTTCCCCAGGAGAGCCTCCATGACCAGCACGGTTCCCGAGATGACACGTCCCGGTGAGGCGCCCCCGTCGGCGCCTGCCTCCGAGGTCGAGCTGTCCATCGGCGGTATGACCTGCGCCTCGTGCGCGGCACGCATCGAGAAGAAGCTCAACCGTATGGACGGTGTGACGGCGACCGTCAACTTCGCCACAGAGAAGGCGAAGGTCTCGTACCCGGGTGGGATCGAGGTCGCCGACCTGATCGCCACCGTCGAGAAGACCGGATATACGGCCGAGGAGCCGCCGCCCCCGGCTCCCCCGGCCGGCGAGGAAGGCGACGTGCGGGCGGCACACCCTGCCGCGGACGGGGAGTTGCTCTCCCTGCGGCAGCGTCTGTTCGTGTCGCTCGCGCTCTCGGTGCCCGTCGTCCTGATGGCGATGGTCCCGGCCCTGCAGTTCGACAACTGGCAGTGGCTGTCGCTGGCTCTCGCCGCTCCGGTCGTCGTCTGGGGCGCGTACCCGTTCCACCGGGCCGCCTGGACGAACGCCCGCCACGGAGCCGCGACCATGGACACGCTCGTGTCCATCGGTACGCTCGCCGCCCTGGGCTGGTCACTGTGGGCGCTGTTCTTCGGGCACGCCGGCATGCCGGGCATGCGGCACGGCTTCGAGTTCACCATCTCCCGTTCCGACGGCTCGTCCTCCATCTATCTGGAGGCCGCGGCCGGGGTGACCACCTTCATCCTCGCCGGGCGCCATCTGGAGGCGAAGTCCAAGCGCAAGGCGGGTGCGGCGCTGCGAGCGCTGCTGGAACTGGGCGCGAAGGACGTGGCGGTGCTGCGGCGCGGCACGGAAGTGCGCATCCCCGTCGCGCAGTTGGCGATCGGCGACCGCTTCGTCGTACGCCCGGGCGAGAAGATCGCGACCGACGGGATCGTCGTCGAGGGCGCGTCGGCGGTGGACGCCTCCATGCTGACCGGCGAGTCCGTGCCGGTCGATGTGGGCGTCGGGGACGCCGTGACCGGGGCGACCGTCAACGCCGGCGGGCGGCTCGTCGTCGAGGCCACGCGCGTCGGGGGCGACACCCAGCTCGCCCGCATGGCGAGGCTCGTCGAGGACGCGCAGAACGGCAAGGCCGAGGTGCAGCGCCTCGCCGACCGGATCTCCGGCGTTTTCGTCCCCGCAGTGCTGCTGATCGCCGCGGCCACCCTCGGGGGCTGGCTGGGCGTCACGGGTGACGCGGCCGCCGCCTTCACGGCCGCTGTGGCCGTCCTGATCATCGCCTGCCCGTGCGCGCTCGGGCTGGCGACGCCCACCGCCCTCATGGTCGGCACCGGCCGCGGTGCCCAGCTCGGCATCCTCATCAAGGGCCCCGAGGTGCTGGAGTCGACGCGCCGCGTCGACACCGTCGTCCTCGACAAGACCGGCACGGTCACCACCGGCCGGATGCAGCTCCAGGACGTGTTCACCGCACCGGGCGTGGACAAGGACGAACTCCTGCGGCTGGCGGGCGCGCTGGAGCACGCCTCCGAGCACCCGATCGCCCGGGCCGTCGCGGCCGGCGCGGTGGAGCGGGCCGGCGGCCTGCCGGTACCGGAGAGCTTCGAGAACGTCGCCGGACTCGGCGTACGGGGCGTCGTCGACGGGCACGCCGTACTCGTCGGCCGCGAGAAGCTCCTCGAGCTGGGGGTCCCCCCGCTCGAGCGAAGCCGAGAGTGGGGAAGGGTGATCGAGCTGCCCCGCGAACTGGCCGAGGCCAAGGCCGCGGCGGAGGCCGAGGGGCGTACGGCGGTCGCCGTCGCCTGGGACGGCGAGGCTCGCGGTGTCCTCACCGTCGCCGACGCCGTGAAGGAGACAAGTGCCGAGGCGGTGGCCGAGCTGCGCCGACTGGGTCTGAAGCCGGTTCTCCTGACCGGCGACAACCAACGCGTAGCCGAGTCGGTCGCGCGCGCTGTCGGCATCGACGAAGTGATCGCCGAAGTGCTGCCTCAGGACAAGGTCGACGTGGTCAAGCGGCTGCAGGCCGAGGGCCGTACCGTCGCGATGGTCGGCGACGGCGTCAACGACGCGGCCGCCCTCGCCACGGCCGACCTCGGCCTCGCCATGGGAACCGGCACGGACGCGGCCATCGAGGCGGGAGACCTGACCCTCGTACGAGGTGACCTGCGGGTGGCCGCGGACGCGATCCGTCTGTCCCGCAAGACCCTGGCCACCATCAAGGGCAACCTCTTCTGGGCCTTCGGCTACAACGTCGCGGCCCTGCCGCTCGCCGCCGCCGGCATGCTCAACCCGATGATCGCCGGTGCCGCGATGGCCTTCTCGTCGGTCTTCGTCGTCACGAACAGTCTGCGCCTGCGGTCCTTCAAGTAGGCCCTTCGAGCCGTCCACCCGCCGCCTGGCCTCTGTCCGCGAAGGGCATGGGCCGGGCGGCGAAGGCATGTTCAGGCCGCGAGCAGCCGGGGCAACGCCGGATCAGGGCCCGCACGCCACCACGAGCGGCAGCAGCGGCGCCGCGACAGTGGCCGCGACCACGCCCAGCCAGGTCGCGCGGTGCGGCCGGGGCTGCGGCGTGAGCACGCGCCGCAGCCGGACCAAGGCACCTGCCCCGCCGGCCCCCAGAGCCACCGGCGGCACCCGACCCGCTGCCACCTCGCACATCGCGGTGGCCAGCGTCTCCCGCGGATGGAGTCGCAGGGCGTGGTCGTCCGCGATCATCTCCACCAGCAGCGCCGTCTGCTCCTTGGCGTGGCGGGCCAGCGGCAGACCGGGGAAGGCCCGGGAGAACGCGTCCGCCAGGAGGTGGAGCAGGTGGTGCCTGCCGTCGATGTGCGCACGCTCGTGCTCCAGGACGGCCCACAGCTGTTCCTCGGACAGGGCGTCCAACGCGCCTCGGGTGATGACGACTCGACAGTGGCGGCCAGGCAGGCAGTAAACGGCCGGGGTTTTGTGGTCGACGACGGTGGCACCGTACTCAGGTGCCGGGTCGCCCACGAGGGTGAGCAGGTCGAGGTGGCGCTGCCGTGCCCTGCGTGCCCGCCAGGAGCAGGCGACGAACCAGCCGAGCGGCAGCAGCACGATCGCAGCGGGCGTGGCGAGCGCCAGGACCTGAGGCAGCGAGGGCGCGGGCCCCGCCAACGGGGCGCCCACGGCGAGACCGCAGGCGCTGAGCAGCCCGACGAGGCCGCCGTGGACGTGATGATCGGCAAGAAGCAGGTGATACACCGCGAGCATGGCGGTGAAGACGAACGTGACCATGAGCCCCTGCCACGCGAGGACCGCGAGGACCGGAGCGCGATGCGCCCACGCCGCCCGGGACAGCAGAGACGGCACGAGGGCGCCCACCACAACGGCGTATCCGACGAGGACCGCGGCTGTGCTCACGCTTCGCTCCGCCTCTTGACCGCTCGAAGCGCCGAGCGCAGGGCGTCAGCCTCGTCGGGCGTCATCTGTTCCACGAAACTGACCAGAGTGCCGGCCGGGTCCGGATTGCTGCCGAGGGCCTGCTGCATCAGCGCCGCCGTGTACTGCTGCCGGGTGCAGGTGGGCTCGTACACCCAGGCTCTGCCCTCCTTGTGCCGTTTGAGCATCCCCTTGTGGTGCAGGATGTCGGCCACGGTCTTGACGGTGCTGTAGGCGAGCGGCCGCTGCTTGTTGATGTCGGTCAGTACGTCGCGTGCGGTCGCCGGACGCCCCCAGGCCCACAAACGGTGCATGATCTCCGCCTCCAGCTCACCCAGCTGACGCACGGCCACTCCCTTCCAGTACCTTGAACACCAATCAGCCTAGTAGATCAGCGGAAGTTCGACCGTCTCGCACCCGACCTCGTCCTGGCCACCACGGCCGACGGAGTGGCCCGCAGCACCGACGGCGGCAAGAACCTTCGCAGTCGGCAAGCAGCCTGTGACGGCCTTCCTCTCCTGGCCGACGAAGGATGCGCTGTACGGCATCGACACCACGGGCGGCCACGAGTTCGTGGCCTGGCTCGCGAAACGCGGGCGGTGGCTGTCGTATTCGGTCGGCCGTCCAGGTCCACGGTCACAGAGCCGGTCGCATCCGGCGCCGTCTGCCCGGCCGGCGTCCACGACGGCGAGGGCGTCTTGTAACTCCTCGCCCCGGCGCGACGGTGAGGATGACCGGGTGCCACCCCGGGCGGCGGCCCGACCCGCGACGCGACCGGGCTCGCTCCAAGCAGCGCTCGACCAGCGCGGACTGCTGGCCCACCGGATCGAGGAACTGCTGGAGGCCCACCCTCTGGGCTCCGTGGCCGTGGCCCTGGCCGTCGCGGAAGAACGGCCTTCGAGCCGCGAGGACTGCGCGTCGGGAGCCATCACGACCTCGCCCGCAGCATCGACGATCTCTGCGATCCGTCGCACCACGATGCGCGGCACTTGCCTTGGCGCGTGCCGGGTCCGGTCGCGAGGGCGCGGCCTGTCAGGTGCATCAGACTCGTGTTCGGCCGAGCACGGCGTATGGCGACCACCGCTTGATCTGTGGCGACCACTCCGGGCACGTGCCTCTCGGAGCCGCCCTGGCAACCTCCGTGAGACGGCCAGGTTCACCTCGGCAGCGACGACCGGACGTAGGCTCCCCGTCTGCGTTCGTGCAGGTCAAGGGCTATTTCGCCCTACAGCGAGTCGCGCGTTCGGGCAGCTTTCCCCATGGGTGAGGGCGAGTCGGGCCGGAGCCGGCGGCGCCATTCGCTCGGTGTGATGCCGTAGAACTCCCGGAAGCGGCGGGAGAAGTGGCTGGGGTGGGTGAAGCCCCAGGCGCGGGCGATCGACTCGACGGTGCGGTCGGCGCAGGCCGGGGCGGCCAGGTCGGCGCGGGCGCCTTCGAGGCGGCTGCGGATGATCCACTTCTCCAGGCTCAGGCCGTTCTCCTCGCACAGCCGGTAGAGGGTGCGCACGGAGACGCCATGGGCCCAGGCGATACGTTGCGGGGTGAGGTCCGGTTCGGTCAAGTGCGCGCGGACGTATGCCAGGACACGCGTGAGAAGCGTCTCCTGGGCCACCTCCCTGCGGGTGTCGTCGCGTCCGGCGACCGACACGATCAGGGCGCGGGTGAGCTGCACGCCGGCGGCACCCAGGGCATCCGCCTCAGGGCCGCCGCTCACCTGGTCCGCGTGCCGGCGCAGCCCGCGGATGTGCTGCACCAGCAGGGATTCGACGGGGCTGTGCCGGAGCAGGGGGATCGCGGCGCGCACCGTGTCGACCGGCAGGGCGAGATCGGCGATCGCGACGGAGAAGGCCACGGAGCAGCCGGTTCCCGACCACCCGTACTCATGTGACGCGACCATGTGGGGCGTCAGCCCCACCCCGTCAGGTCCCAGATGCCGCTGATATCCGTCACAGCCGAACGCGCCCGTGCCGAACCCTTCGGCCTGAGTCATGATCGAGACGTTGTCGACCAGTTCGCGGCGGGTCTTGCGGTAGGACCGCACGAAGCGCACGCCCGTACCGCGCGTGTCGAACAGGGTCAGGGGTCCGATGTGCCAGACCTCGAGCCGCTTCCACATGCCGGCCGCCGGCTCGTTCTCCTCGACCGTGTCGACTCCTCCCTCCCGGGCGACCACGTTGCGGAGGGCCTCGTGGCGGTCGGTGACGGGAAGGTCATCGGTGTCGAGCACCAGCACGGCGCCTCCCAGGCTCCGGTGGCGGCCCTGTGGCCGCGGCTTTCCCGGGAGCAGTCTCCGCCGAGCCGGGCGGTCCCGGCAAAGCTGTGTGCATCAGGCACCTGACTCCCGGGTTCCGGCATGCGTCCGGTACGCGGCCGACTCACGCGATGCCCTACGAGGGCCGTGGCACACAGGAGTCAGGCTCTGGCGCCCACGGTCAGGCCGGCGGCGTACGCCCGTGACAGGCTTCCTTCACCGGGGCCTCACCACAACTGGCCCCCGCGAGGGGTGTTTCGTGTGCGTTTGGTAGGACGTTCCTCGGAGCGGCGGCAGCTCGACGGCCTCATCGCCGAGCTGCGTCGGGGAATGAGCGGCGTGGTGCTGCTGACGGGCGACGCGGGTATCGGCAAGACGGTGCTGCTGGACCACGCGGCCGCCGAGGCCGCGGACCTGCGTGTGCTGCGAGTGGCGGGCGTGGAGGCGGAGGCGGGTTTCGCCTTCGCGGCGCTGCACCGGCTGCTCGTTCCCTTCCTGGACGGACTGAAGGAGCCGGGAACGCTGCCCTCGGCGCAGCGTCAGGCGCTGCGGGTGGCGTGCGGGCAGGCCGAGGGCATGCCCGTGGACCGGTTCCTGGTGGGGCTCGCGGTCCTCACCCTGCTCGCGGAGACAGCCAAGGAGCGCCCGCTGCTGGCCTGTGTCGACGACCTTCAGTGGCTGGACCGGGATTCCCTGGAGGTGCTGGCCTTCGTCGGCCGCCGGGTGCAGGCCGAGAGCGTCGGTCTCGTCCTCGCCGCGCGCACGGGCTTCCGCGCTCCGGCCGGACTGCCCGTCACCGAGGTCGTCGGCCTGGACGAGGCGCCGGCACTGGAACTGCTGCGGTCGGTGGCCGCGGGGCCGCTGGACGCCGGGGTCGCGCAGCGGATCGTGGCCGCGACGGACGGCAACCCGTTGGCGCTGGCCGACCTCGGCCGGGAACTGTCCGTCCGGCAGCTGTGCGGCGCGCTCGCGCTGCCCGAGCCGCTTCCCGCGGGCAGCCGGCTGGAGGAGCACTACCGGCGCCAGGTGGACAGGCTGCCCGCGCGGACGCGCGCCTGGTTGCTGCTGGCGGCCGCGGAGCCGGCCGGCGCGCTCGACTACATCGCGGCGGCGGCCCGCCGGCTGGGGATCGGTGCCGATGCCTGCGCACCGGCCGAACTCGCACGCCTGGTGGTGATGCGGACATCCGTCGTCTTCCGGCATCCGCTGGTGCGTTCCGCGGTCCATGCGGGCGCCACGAGCGTGGAACGGCGTCGGGCGCACCGCGCGCTGGCCGAGGTGACCGATCGTCCCGCCGACAGCGATCGGCGGGCCTGGCATCGGGCCGCGGCGGCGTCCGGCCCCGATCCGGCCGTCGCCGACCAGGTCGAGCACGCGGCGGACCGGGCCGGCGCACGGGGCGGCCACGCGGCCCGGGCCACCTTCCTGGTGCGGGCGGCGGAGCTGACCCCGCGGGACGACGTGAGAGCCCGGCGGCTGCTCGCCGCGGCGGAGTCGGCCTTAACAGCCGGAGCCCATCTACAGGCCAAGACATTGCTGGACGCCGTCGACGCGGCATCGCTGGACGACCTCACCCGGGGCCGTGCCCTGCTGGTGCGGGCCGGTGTCCTCAACGGTCTGGGGGAACCGGAGTCCCACGCCAGGGCGGCGGGTCTGTGCCTGGCCGCCGCGACGGCCTTCCGGGACCGGCCACCGGCGCGTGAGGCGCTGCTGCGTGCAGCGCAGTGGGCGCTGACCGCGGCGCACCGGGCCCCGCCCGGCACAGCCGCCGAGATCGCGGCCGCGGTGAAGGCCCACCCCTCGCATCCCGCGTCGGCGACTCCCGTCGATCACCTGCTCCACGCCTTCGCCGCACTCGCCTCCGACGGCTTCGAACAGGCGGTTCCCCACCTGCGCCGGGCCATGGACGCGCTGCTCGCGCCGGACACTCCCGACGACACGGTCCTGCGCGGACACCTGCTGGGCGTCTGGTTCTCCACGCTGCTGTGGGACCACGAGACCCGCGACGCACTGCTGCGGCGTGCCGACGCCGCCGCACGCCGCGCGGGCGCCCTGTGGGATCTCAACGCCGTCCTGTTCTGCCGGTGCATGGCCGCGACCACACTGGGGCACCTGCCCGCCGCCGACGACCTGGTGACCGAGAACCAGCAGATCCTCACCGCCACGGGCGTGGGCACCTCACGCGCACAGCTCTACCAGAACCCCGAGCTGATCGCCTGGCACGCGGACCGGCCCGACGTACACGAGCTGGTACGCCGCTCGCTCGGCGCGGCAGAGGCGCTCGGCAACGGTGCGATGGAGTCCCTCGCACGAAGTGGCGCGGTGGTTCTCGCACTGGGAAACGGCGACTACGCCGCGGCCCTGCCCGTCGCCCGGGAGCTGATCCTGCAGGACGCGCTGGGGCTGCACTCCCGGCTGCTGCCGTCCCTGGTCGAGGTCGGTGTCCGCGGCGGTGACCGCGTACTGGCCGCAACGGCGCTGCGGACGCTCGCCTCCCGTGCGACGGCGGCCGGAACGCGCTGGGCCCTGGGCGTGCTGGCACGCTCACAGGCACTGCTCGCCCCGGCGGACAGCGCCGAGCCCCTGTTCCGCCGGGCTGTAGAGCTGTTGTCCGACACGGACACCGACTCCGACCTCTCCGTCGCCCACCTGCTCTACGGTGAGTGGCTGCGTCGGCACAAGCGCCGCAGGGACGCCCGAGAGCACCTGGGTGCCGCCCTGGCCATGTTCCGCGCGATACGTGCGACGGCGTACGCGGACCGCGCCGCGCGGGAGCTGGCCGCCACGGGAGAGCGTGTCGTTCCGGCACGGGCGGGGACGACCGGCCCGCTGACCCCGCAGGAGCTGACGATCGCCCGGCTCGCCGGGGGCGGCGCGACCAACGCCGAGATCGCCGCACGGCTGTTCATCAGCGCCAGCACGGTCGATTACCACCTGCGGAAGGTCTTCCGGAAGCTGGATGTGACCTCTCGGCGCCGGCTCGCCCCTGCCCTGGAGGCCCGGTTGGGGTCGTGACCACGTGCCGCACGTCGTACTCGGCCACGGCCGCAGGGCGGAGTCCTCCACTCGCGTCGCCCTGCGCGCCGTGCTCCCCTCAGCTCCCCTCCTTGAGCAACCAAAGGTTGCACATTATCGAGGCAGCCCCTACCCTGATACGCAACCAAAGGTTGCGAAAGGAGGGCCGACGGATGGAGTACGGCAGCATCGAGCGGGAGATCTACATCGAAGCCACACCCGAAGTGGTCTACGAGGTGATCAGCACGCCCGAACACCTGCGGGAGTGGTGGCCCGACGAGGCGGACCTGGAGCCGGTGCCCGGCGCCACCGGGGTCATCTCGTTCGGCGACCCGACCACACCGGACGCGAAGATCGCGCCGCTCACGGTGGTGGAGGCGGACCCGCCCCGACGGTTCTCCTTCCGCTGGGTGTACGACGAGGGCGCGATCGCGGCCCCCGGCAACTCGCTCCTGGTGACCTTCACCCTCGTCCCCCGAGGCGCGGGCACGCTGCTGCGCTTCACCGAGGCCGGATTCCGGGAGAAGGGCTGGGAGGCGGCCGTCCTCGAGGAGAGTTACCGCGAGCACGTCAGCGGCTGGGACCACTTCCTGCCGCGCCTGGTCGCCTACGTCGCGCGGCTGGTGTCGGCGCCATGAGTGCCACCGTCGACGACGAGCTCTGGTCGGCCGTGGGCGACCCCATCCGCCGGCGCATGCTCGACCTGCTGCTGACCGGGGGCGGGGGCACGGCGACCACGCTGAGCGAGCACCTGCCCGTCACGCGGCAGGCGGTGGCCAAGCACCTCGGCGTGCTGGACCGGGTCGGGCTCGTCCATGTCACGCCGTCCGGACGCGAGCGCCTCTACCAGGTCGACGAGGCTCAACTGGCACGCGCGGTAGCACAGTTGGCGTCGGTCGGGGCGGCCTGGGACGCCCGTCTCCAGCGCATCAAGCGGATCGCCGAGGCGATCCAGCGGACTCAGGACGACTGAGCCCGCGCGTGCC
>NZ_JBVJAB010000024.1:18245-131083 GCF_055591025.1 Streptomyces sp. NPDC041784 | reverse complement strand
AAACGCCCGGTTACATTCCGAACCCGGAAGCTAAGCCTTACAGCGCCGATGGTACTGCAGGGGGGACCCTGTGGGAGAGTAGGACACCGCCGAACAATCATTGTGGGAAACCCCGCACCATTATGGTGCGGGGTTTTCTGCGTTCAGGGCTTGGTGCGTCGGTGGGCGGCTGTATTTCGGGTGAGGTCCGTAGTACCCGGGTACTACGGTGACCGGCATGAACGACTTCGTTGTGCGGGGCATACGGGCCGAGGAGTGGGACTCGGTGAAGGCGCTGCGTTTGCTGGCGCTCAGGGATCCGGCGGCGCCGCTGGCCTTTCTGGAGACGTACGAGGACGCCGTCGAGCGGCCGGACTCCTTCTGGCAGGAGCGGGCCGCCGGGGCCGGCGAGGAGGCCCTCGGGGCGCGGCAGTTCGTCGCCGAGGCCGGGGACGGCGCGTGGGTGGGGACGCTGACCGTGCTGGTGGAGGAGGCGGGGACGGTCGACTGGGCCGGCTTTCCCGTCGAGCGGCGGCAGGGGCATGTCGTCGGGGTGTACGTGCGGCCCGAGTGGCGTGGGGGTGAGGTGAGCCGGGGGCTGTTCGATGCCGCGCTGGAGTGGGCGTGGGGGTTGGGGCTGGAACGGATGCGGCTCATCGTGCACGAGGAGAACGCGCGGGCGCGGTTCGCGTACCGGAAGGTGGGGTTCGTGCCGAGCGGGGTGACCGTGGCGCTGGGGGAGGACTCGGGAGAGTCCGAGCTGGAGTTCGTGCTCGACAGGCCCGGCGGGTCAGACCGGTAGTTCCTGGTGGGGCCAGCGGGCTCTGGCCTGTTCGCGGGAGCGGAGCAGGGCCAGGGTGGGCAGGCCGCGGTCGGCTCCGGAAGCGAGGAGGTCCGGGAGCTGGGGGAGCGGGGCCACGGCCGCGATGTCGTCGAGGACCAGGGTCAGTGGTGGGTCGAGGCGACCGGAGGATGACCGTTCGGCCATGCGCCGGCCGCGCTCGACCACGCTGGAGACGAGGGCCGTGAGGAGGGGCATGGCGCCGGGGTTCGTCCTGGGGTCCTCGATGGATTCGCCGACCACATAAAGCGTTCCCCCTTCGTCCACGAAGGAATCCAAGGCGAGGGCATCAGTTCGGTTTGGAGTGCATGCCTCGCGGATGTTGACGGTGGAGAGGGAGGAGAGGGCGCGGGTCGTCAGTTCGTGGGCGATGTCGCGGCGTTCGGGGTGCGCGGTGAGGGCGGCTTCGAGTTCGCCGGCGGAACCGGGGGCGGCCTTGGGGTGGGTACGGAGGGTGCGGACCGCATCCTGGACGCCGGTGCCCTGGCACCAGCGGTGGACGTGGCGGATGGTGCGGCCGTCGAGCGCGGCGGCGTGCAGGTAGCTGCGCAGGAGGGTCTCGGCGGTGTCGTTGACCGCTTGGTCCAGGCGGGCCGTGGGCTTCACGGGGGTGAGGAGGGCGGTGGCGCGCTGTGCCGCGGTGGCCTTGTCCTCGCAGCCGGTGGTGGGGGACCAGTGGAGGCGGGACGGGGTGTCGCAGAGGTGGGCGGGGTCGTACAGGTGGAGGGGGCCCAGTTTGGCTCTGGCGTCCTTGGTGTCCCCCCAGAGGGCGGGGTTGGAGGTGACGACGAGGGTGGGGCCCGCGGCGTCCTGGATGGCCTGGGTGGCGGTGGTTCTGCGGCTGCCGGGCGGGGCGTAGAGCACCGGGCCTTCGGTGCGGTGTGTCTCCCGGCCGCAGGGTCGTCCGTCCTTGGACAGAGAGGTGGCGGCTGTGGAGGGGGTGACTGCGGAAGGGGTGACTGCGGAAGGGGTGGCCGGGGCCGGGATCGACGGGAGTGCCTCGGTGGGGAGCGCCTCGGTCGCCGTGGGGGCGAGGTCTGTTATCGGTGCGGGTGCGGGTGCCGGCACCGGTGCGGGTGCGTCGTAGGCTCCCGCCTTCTTTCTCGCCCGTACCGCCTTCCAGCGGGCCAGCGTGCCCATGGTGAAGATGGTCAGGACGAAGAGGACCATCAGCTGGCCGATGAACAGGCCCCAGAAGAGGCCGTAGCCCGAGAGGGCGGACGCGTTCGCGTCGGGCCAGGCGCCCGCCATGTCGTGGGGCTCGGAGACGAGGTGGCGCATGGCCAGGGGAGTGCGGGCGAAGCCGAGGCCGGAGGGCCAGGCGCCGTGGGTGAGGACGGCGGCCAGGCCCGTGGCGGTCCAGGTCAGCAGGGTGATGCCGAGCAGGAACGCGAGTATGCCGATCAGCAGGCCGTCGGGGATGCCGCCGCCCTGGCCCCCGTGCCGCTCGTCACCCGGTCTCATGGCACCGCACCCCCTACGCCACCGTTGATTCCGAGTCGCCCAGGTGCTGTTCCATGAAGGCCGCCGCCCGCTCTTCCTGCTCCCGTTCGGCGGCGCGCAGGGCGTCGTCGGCGGCCAGGTGGTCGGCGGACGACTCCGTCATCGCGCGGTCCGTGAAGACCAGGGGGCGTTCCGTCTCCGTGACCAGGTGTTTGACGACCTGGACGTTGCCGTTGACGTCCCAGACCGCGATGCCGGGGGTCAGGGTGGGGATGATCTCCACGGCCCAGCGGGGGAGGCCGAGGACGCGGCCCGTGGCCCGTGCCTCGTCCGCCTTCTGGGCGTAGATCGTCCTCGTGGACGCCATCTTGAGGATCGCCGCCGCCTCCTTCGCCGCCGCGCCGTCCACCACGTCGGAGAGGTGGTGGACCACCGCCACGAAGGACAGGCCGAGGCGTCGGCCGAACTTCAGCAGGCGCTGGAACAGCTGGGCCACGAAGGGGCTGTTGATGATGTGCCAAGCCTCCTCGACCAGGAAGATGCGCTTCTTGCGGTCGGGGCGGATCCAGGTGTGCTCCAGCCAGACACCGACGATCGCCATCAGGATGGGCATGGCGATGGAGTTGCGGTCGATGTGGGAGAGGTCGAAGACGATGAGGGGGGCGTCGAGGTCGATGCCCACCGTGGTCGGGCCGTCGAACATGCCGCGCAGGTCGCCGTCGACCAGGCGGTCCAGGACCAGGGCGACGTCCAGGCCCCAGGCCCGTACGTCGTCTATGGCGACGTTCATCGCCTCCGCCGACTCGGGTTCGGGGTGGCGGAGCTGCTCGACGATGTCCATCAGGACGGGCTGGCGTTCGACGATCGTCTCGTTGACGTAGGCGTGGGCGACCTTGAGGGCGAAGCCGGAGCGTTCGTCCAGGCCGTGGCCCATCGCCACTTCGATGATCGTGCGCAGGAGCGCGAGCTGGCCCGTCGTGGTGATCGACGGGTCCAGGGGGTTCAGGCGGATGCCGTGGTCCAGGGCGGCCATCGGGTCCAGGCGGATGGGGGTTATTCCCAGCGCCTGCGCGATGAGGTTCCATTCGCCGACGCCGTCCTCGCCCTGCGCGTCCAGGACGACGACCTGGCGGTCGCGGAAGCGGAGCTGGCGCAGGACGTACGTCTTCTCCAGCGCCGACTTGCCGTTGCCGGACTCGCCGAGGACCAGCCAGTGCGGGGCCGGGAGCTGCTGGCCGTACAGCTGGAAGGGGTCGTAGATGTAGCCCTTCCCGGAGTAGACCTCGCGGCCGATGATCACGCCGGAGTCGCCGAGGCCCGGGGCGGCCGTGGGCAGGTAGACCGCCTGGGCCTGGCCGGTGGACGTGCGGACCGGCAGCCGGGTCGTCTCGACCTTGCCGAAGAGGAAGGCCGTGAAGGCGTCGGTGAGGACGGACAGCGGGTCCCGCATGTGAAGCCCCTACCTTCGGATGCCGGTGGCGAACGGGAGCGTGTTCACGAACGCGCGGTGGTGCTCGCGGTCGCACCACTCCAGCTTCAGGTACGACTTGCCCGCCGACGCCCTTATCGTGCGCTTGTCGCGGGCGAGGGCCTCGGGGTTACGGGAGGAGACGGTGATGTAGCCGACCAGGTTGACGCCGGCGGCGCCGGAGGCCAGGTCCTCGCCCCGCTGGTCGAGGCGGGAGTGGGCGGCGACGTCGCGGGGGTCGACGGTGCGGTTCATCTTGGCGGCGCGGCTGGCCTCGGCCTCGTCGTTGGTCTTCTCGGTCAGCATGCGCTCGATGGCGACCTCGGTGGGTTCGAGGTCCATCGTGACGGCGACGGTGCGGATGACGTCCGGGGTGTGGACGAGGAGCGGGGCCAGGAAGTTGACGCCCACGGGGGTCATCGGCCACTCCTTGACCCAGGCCGTGGCGTGGCACCAGGGGGCACGGGTGGCCGACTCGCGGGTCTTGGCCTGGAGGAACGTGGGCTCCATGGCGTCCAGTTCGGCCGGCCAGGCGTTGCGCCTGGTCATCGCCTGGATGTGGTCGATCGGGTGGTCCGGGTCGTACATGGAGTGGATGAGCGAGGCGAGGCGGCCTTGGCCGAGGGGCTGGCGGACGCGGATGTCCGCCTCCTGGAGGCGGGAGCAGATGTCCGTCAGCTCGCGCGCCATGACGACGGCGAGGCCGGCGTCGCGGTCCAGCTTGCGGCCGGCCTGGGGGCGGGCGGCGCGGGCCATGGCGTGCGCCTCGGCGGCCAGCTCGCGGGTGTAGTGCATACAGGCGACGAGGTAGGCGCGGTGCTGCTCGCTGCTCGTCGACACCATCGACTGGAGCTGGTCGTACGACGACTGGAGCCACGGCAGGGCCTTCTCGTCGCCGCGCTGGGCGACGTCCTTGGCGTGAGCGTCGGGGTCGGCGGGGAGGGTGCGGGCGAGCATCTGGAGGCGGGTGACGAAGCCGTCGCCGTTGGCCACGTGCTTGAGGAGGGTGCCGAAGCGGTCGACGAGGGCTTCCTGGTCCTCGCTGTCGCGCAGGCCGACGCCGGGGCCCTCGATCTCGATGGCGGCGGTGACCGTACGGCGGTCCGCGTGCAGGAGGACGGCGATCTCGTCGGGGCCGAAGGGGGCGGCCAGCCAGCTGATGCGGCCGATGCCCGGAGGCGCGCCGACCTCGATCTCCTCGCCGCCGATGCGGGTGCCGGCCTCCATCGCGCCGGAGCGGTAGGCGGTGCCCTTGCGCAGGCTGCGCTTGTAGCTGCGGTTGATCTCGAACCACTTGTAGAACGTGCGGTGCTTGTACGGCACGTAGACCGCGGCGAGCGCGATCAACGGGAAGCCGGTCAGCAGCACGATGCGCAGCGAGAGGACGGGGACGAGGAGCCCGCACATCATGCCGAGGAACGCGCCGACGATGATCAGCGCGATCTCGCCGGTCTCGCGGTTGCGGCCGACGATCGCGTTCGGCCGGGCGCGGCCGATCAGATAAGTGCGGCGGGGCGAGATCGCGTGGGACACGTGGGACTCGGTCGTCAACGCCCTTCACCTCCCGTGCGGTTGTTGCGGGTGTTGCTTGCGTGCGGTGTGTTCGCCGTGCTGCTCGTGCGGGGTGCGGGTGCGGCGGAGGGGACAGATCCGCCGCCCCCGTTCGAGGTGCGCGAGCTGTGTGCGGCGACGCCTCCGGAGGCCGGGTTGGCGGGGCGGGGGCCACTGGAGGTGGTTCCGCCGCCGTTGTTGTCGGCTCGGGTGCTGTGGGTCTTGATGCCCTGGGCGACGAGGGTCGCGGGGGAGCTGATGACGGCGGCGGCCTTGCCCTCGGCGCCCTGCATGATGCGGTTGTTGCGGGAGCCGGCGATCTCGTCGCCGAAGCCGGGGACGAAGCGGTAGATCATCGCGCTGGCGAAGATGGCGAGCAGGATGATGGACAGGCCGGAGACGACGGCGGAGAACGCGTTCGGGCCGTCGTCGGTGGAGAGGGCGCCGGCCAGGCCGAGGACTATCACGATGACCGGTTTGACCAGGATGACGGCGATCATGATGCCGGCCCAGCGGCGGACGTGGCTCCACAGGTTCTTGTCGACCAGGCCCGCGTAGACGACGGTGCCGAGGAGGGCGCCGACGTAGAGGAGGGCGGCGCGGATGACCAGCTCCAGCCAGAGGACGCCGGCGGCGAGGATCGACACGAGGGAGACGACGATCAGCATGATCGGGCCGCCGCCGATGTCCTCGCCCTTCTCCAGGGCGGCGGAGAAGGTGCCGAAGAACGTGTCGGTCTGGTTGCCGGTGGTCTTCGCCAGGACCTCGGTGATGCCGTCGGTGGCCGATACGACCGTGTAGAGGATCAGGGGGGTGAAGGCGGAGGCGAGGACGGTCAGCCAGAGGAAGCCGACGGCTTCGCCGATGGCGGTGGTGAGGGGGACGCCGCGGACCGCCCGCTTGGCCACGGCGAGCAGCCACAGCAGGAGGGTGAGGACGGTCGAGGCGGCGAAGACGACCGCGTACTGCTGGAGGAACTTGGGGTTGGTGAAGTCGACGTTCGCCGTGTCCTTGACGGCCTCGCTGAGCTTGTCGACGGTCCAGGCGGCGGCCTCGGCACAGCCCTTGGCGAGGGAGGAGAGGGGGTCGAGGGTGTCGGTTACGCCGGGGTTGGTGGTGGTGCCGGAGCCGGCGTTGCCCCGCTCGCAGTACTTCTTGGCCTCGCCGGAGATCATGCTGCAGTCGAGGGTGTTGGTGGGTGTGGGGGTCGCCGAGCCCGACGAGGACGGCGTCGGGTCGGGCGACGGGGCCGCGAAGGCACGGGTGGCCAGCAGCACGGCGGAGGTCTGGACGGCCGTGACGACTCCGGCGAGCCTGAGCAGGCGGCGCGGGTTACCGGGCATACGTGAACCCTCCGTACTCCTCGATGGCCTTGCTGATCTCGTCGGACGTGGCGGCCTGGTCGTCACCGGGGACCGGGGCGGGGCCGTTCTTCTGGGTGTCGGCGGCGATCTTCCAGTCGCCGTCGGCCCAGTTCAGGTCGAACGTCCAGGTCTTCCAGGACGAGGTGACGGGGTCGGTCGAGTCCGTGCCGGACATGCCGATCAGGCCGAGGTACCAGACGGCGACCTTGGCGGTGGTGTCCGAGTACGCCCGGACGGTCGTGCCCACGGGCACCACGCGGGAGACGAAGGTGTCGCCCTTCGGGGCGTTGCCCTCGGCGTCGAGTCCCATCTTGGCGAGGAAGTCGGCCGAGTACGCCTGGTCCATGGCGCTCTGGAGCTTGGCCGCGGCACCGGCGGTGTAGACGGTGTCGACCAGGGTGTGTCTGCTGTCCTTCTTGAACATGCCCGTCGAGCCCAGTGCCACGGCGTAGTTGGCGGCCGCCGACTGGACGCCCTGCTGGGTGTGGGCGAACCCCGACGGGATGCCGGCCTGCTTCCCTTCCACCGGCTTCGTGCCCGTCGCCGCCGTCGACTTCGTCTCCGGCTTGTTCGCCTCCGTGCTCGTCGTGGAGGAAGAGGAATCGTCTCCTCCACGGTTCGCGAAGGCGATGGCCGCGATGAGGAGGACGACGACGCCGACCACCGTGACCAGGCTGCGCGAGGACGAGCGGGCCGGGCGGCGGGCGCCGCCGTAGGGGTCGGCGTCGGGCAGGCGGACGCGGGTGCCCGTCGGTTCGCCGTAGTCGTGATCGTCGCCGGGAGTCATGCCGCGGACGCCCCCTCGCTGCCGTACCGGAACGCGTAGAAGTACGACGGTAGCCGTGCTGGTTCCCGCGCGGGCGCGGTGTGGTGACTCGACATCAGGGAAACGCAACCTCAGCCGGTGGGCACGACGGGTGGGTGGGGTGGAGGGGGCCGGGGAGCTCGGCTAGATGGCCATGCCGTACACGATCGTGAACAGCGTGCCGAGTGAACCGATGATGAAGACGCCCGTCAGGCCGGCGATGATGAGGCCCTTGCCCTGTTCCGCGCTGAAGGTGTCCCGGAGGGCCGTGGCGCCGATGCGCTGCTTGGCCGCACCCCAGACGGCGATGCCCAGGCAGAGCAGGATGGCCACGGCCATCACCACCTGGATCATCGTCTTCGCCTCGTTGCCCAGGCTGCCGAAGGGGCCCCAGTCCGGAGCGATCCCGCCGATGATGGTGTTGATGTCGCCCTTGTCGGCCGCAAACAGCATGTAAGTCACCGCCCCTGGTGGGTAGTTCCGCGTGTCCTCTGCGGTGTGCAGAGGTCAGGCCTCATTGTCGCCGACAATGCCGCCGTCGCATGTCGACTTGGCGTCATTGATGAGCGGGATTCGTATGAATGTCTCGTACGGTTACTCTGTGTATCACGGCAGGTCACCCCGGGCAATGAGGCCGGTGCGGAACCCTGGGTGTGGTTCCGTCGTTGACCCACTTCACGGCCCTGGACCGTTTCTGACGGCTGGTCGGGTGAGTGTCCGTCTTCATGTTCTCCGATGGTCTCATGACACCGATGGGCGAACGGCGAACGGGCCGTGGCACGATGCCGCGATGAACGCGGTCTCGCCTGTGCCTCCCGTCGTCCCCGCCGGTCGGATGAGCGGTGCCGAGCAGCCCGTGCTGGGGCTCGTGGCCTGGGGGCTGGAGCTGCGGCCCTGGCGGGCCTCGGACGCGGGGGCGTTGCTGGCGGCCGCGGGGGATCCCGGGATCCGGCAGTGGAATCTGCTGAGCGTCGCCGACCGGGACACCGCCGAGAGCCGGATCGCGCGCATGGGGGAGCGGTGGCGGGCCGAGACGGGGGCGATCTGGGCCGTCGCGCCGGAGGGCGGCGGGGACGTCGTCGGGCTCATCGGCTGGAACGACGTCGATCTCGCGGGCGGCAGCGCGGAGATCGTGTACTGGCTGCTGCCGCCGGCGCGGGGACGGGGCCTTGCCGTCCCCGCGGTGGAGCGGCTGACCCGGTGGGCCTTCGACGAGCTTGGCCTGCACCGGCTGCGGCTGTGCCACGCCGTGGGCAACGAGGCGTCCTGCCGGGTGGCCGGGAAGGCGGGGTACGCGTACGAGGGGACCATGCGGGGCGCGTTGCTGCATGCGGACGGGTGGCACGACCAGCATCTGCATGCCGTGGTGCGGGGGGGACGTGTGGGGGCGGGCGCACCGGGTCGCGGCCGCGGTCGAGGCCGCCCGGCCCGTCTGGGAGGCGTCCCGGGACACCGACGTGCTCCAGCGGTGGCTGAAGGACCACGGGTGCGACGGGGCCGAGGCGGTGCTGGTCACCAAGGCCCTGCTGGGGTGTTCGCTGGGGGAGGCCGGGCGGGCCTTCTTCTCGGCACCCTGCCGGCGGGCCGAGAGGGAGTTCCAGGAGGGGTTCGTGGAGGCGCTGGAGGAGGCAGGGCGGGAGTCGTGAGTGGGGCCGCGGCCTGTTGAGCCTTCGGGGCTCTACGCTCGGGGCGTGAACTTCCCTATTCTGGCGATTACGGGACGCACCGCCGAGGGGGAGGCACATGGGGGAGAACGCGGTGGAACTGGCCGATGCCATCGAGGCGTTGCGGGACAGTCTCGAGCGGGCCAGGAGTCGGGGAAACGGTCGGGCGGTGCGGTTCGACGTGGCGTCCGTGGAACTCAATCTCAGTGTGACGGTCACTCAGCAGGGGAAGGGCTCCGCGGGCATCCGATGGCATGTCCTCACGGCCGGTGGTGAGCGCTCCCGGGAGACGGAGACCGTGCAGTCGCTCACCCTGCAGCTGGCGCCGGTCGTCGTCGACGCCCAGGGGAGCCCGCTGCCGCCGGACGACCAGCGGATCTCCGACGGTGACGGCGCCGCCGCGCCGCGCGACGAGGCGCTGAACGACGCGGGCTGAGCATGGGGGCCGGGCGGGCGGGCGCGGTGGAGACCGGCCGCGTCGTCTGCATCCGCTACATCGACGGCACGGTGCGCCACGGCTCGGGCTTGTTCGTGTCCGCCGATGTCGTGCTGACGGCGGGTCATGTCGCCGTGGGCAGCGGTCATGTCGTGATGCGGGCGGACGGGGGCGATCGCCCTCCCGTCGAGCTCCGGGTCGTCCGGACGATTCGCACGGGGCGGGACGACGTGGACCTCGCGCTCCTCGTCGTCGAGGTACCGGTGAGCGGGCTGGAGACGCTGCGGTTCGCACGGGTGGACCGCAGCACGCTCGGGCGCATCGACGGCTGTACGGCCGTCGGCTTCCCCTGGTGGAGGATGAGCGGCGCGGACGGCGGGTCTCGTAGATCCGCTCAGCTGGAGGGCTACGTCCCCCTCGCCGAGGGTTTCGTGATGCCGGCCGCCGGGACACGTGCCGGGCCGCCGCTCCTGACGCTGGTCGGCGATCGGGCGCCCGCCGACCGGACGCCGGGCGCCCGTGCGCCGGGTGAGGCACCCACGGAACCCCGGTCGCCCTGGGGCGGAATGTCCGGCGCGGTCGTCCTGGCGGGGCCGCCCGACGCGCGGCGCGTGCTGGGCGTGGTGACCTCCGCCAACGCGGCGGCCGGCCACCAGTCGCTGACGGTCACCCCCGTGGCGGCGATAGAACACCTGGACCGAAGGGACGGCATACGGTTCGCCGAGGCGCTGGGATTCGACGAGGTGCCGGAGTTCGAGGTCCTCGTCCCCCGGCTCACGGACGACGACCGGTGGGTGGGGGACCCCGTCACCGACTGTCACCCCGTCCGCCATCTGCACGTCCACCCCTCCGTCGCCGGCGGCAGCTCGACCGGCGCCCGCTACGACCCCCTGCCCAGCTACGTCGGACGCCGTCACGACGACGAACTGCGCGCGCGTGTCGCCGAGGTCGCCCAGGGAGAGACCGACGTGGTCGTCCTTGTCGGGCGGTCGTCGACGGGGAAGTCGCGGGCGGCCTACGAGGCGGTCCGCGCGGTCCTGCCCGACTGGCGGCTCTTCTTCCCCAGCGATCCGGGCGAGCTGATGGAAGCGGTGAGAAGTGGCCGGGTCGGGCCACGCACCGTCCTGTGGCTGGACGACGCCTGGCAGCTCCTCGCGAACGACTCCGCCGAGCAGGTCGCCGTCGCCCTGGAGCGACTGCTGCGGCCCGGACAGGGGCCCTTCCTGGTCATGGCGACCGTGTGGCCGGAACATTGGGACGCCATCGAAAGGGACCAGGTGCGCAAGACGGCCCACCTCCTGGCCAGATACCGGTGCGTCCGCGTACCGGACGACTTCTCCGAGGACGGAGGGGAAGAGCTGGACCGCGCCATCGCGTACGACCCGGCCATCCGCGAGGGCGTCGAGGCGGTCGGCAGGAACGGGAAGCTGACCCAGTACCTGGCCGGTGGGCCGCTGTTGGTCAACTACTACGAGACACGGTCGGGGCTGCACCGCCGGATCCTGGACGCGGCACTCGACGCCTCGCGCATCGGCCTGCGGACTCTGACGAGGGACCTGCTGGAGGCGGCCGTCGCGGACGGTGAGCACGACGCGGCCGAGTGGACCGACGCCCTGCGCGAGCTGACCGGGGCCGAGCCCATCGCCCCCCTGCTGATCTCCCGGTCGGGGACGGGCGAGGACGTCCACGAACTGGCGGACTACCTGGCGCAGCACGCGGGAGACCTGCTCGTCGGGCCCGTCGCCCCCGGTGTGTGGGAAGCGGCGGTTCTGCACGCCACGGGCTGGGAGCGGTGGGAAGCGGCGGGGCACGCCCACGACTGCCACTTCCTCCGGATCGCGACGCTGCTGTGGTCGGACCACGGCCGCCTCCGGCTGAACGGCTACGCGGCCGAGAAGATCCACGCCATCGAGAGAGGCATGCCCGACCTCCCCGAGGTCGCTCCGCCCTGGGCACCCCTTGAGCCTTCCGGACTGTTGATGTTCTTTGTGTACGTGGCCCTCCTGTTCTACCTCTGGGTGACCGGCAACTGGGCCTCCGGCCCCATGGTTGTGGCGTTCTTCGGTTACCTGCTGGCGTCGGTCGCCGGCTGGGCCGTGCGCCGACGCCATCCACAGCTGTGGATCGACGTGTTCCTCAGGCGTTCGGCGGAGGCGGCCGCGGAGGCTTCTCGGCGTGCGGAGCGGCGGAAGGACTTCGTGCGGGCCGCGTTCTGGGCACGGCACGAGGTACGCCTCTGCCGCGGCAGTGACGCGGAGCGGAGGGCGCGGCTGAACTACGCGCGATGTCTGGAGGCGGTCGGCCGGATCGATGACGCCGTGGAGCTGTTTCCTCCCGAGGAGGACATCGACGCGATCTGGGTGGGGCGGCAGATCACCAGCAGCGGCTTCTCGCTGTCCGGTTCATGGTTGGAGGAGAGCCCGCCCCTGATGCTGCTGCGCGCGGGCCGGCGGTCCGACGCGGCGGAGTGGCTGAGACGCGCGGCCACGACACACGGCGACGTCATGTATCTGACCTGCGGACTGGTGGAACTGCTGGCGGACATAGGGCGGTACGACGAAGCGGTGGACTGGCTCGACCGCGTCCCACCGGGCAAGGGATCGGTCAACCGGACCCTGATGGAGAAGCTGGTCCAGGGCGGCAGACTGCGCGAGGCGGCGGACTTCGTGCGGAGGGAGGCCGACGGCCGAAGACACAAATTCCTGGTGTTCGCCTCCGTCCACCTGGTCGATGCGCTGGAGCGGGCCGGGGAGACCGACGTGGCCGAGGAGTTGCTGAGGGCCTTGTTGGAGCCGGTCGGGCACTACGACAAGAACCTGCTGCCCGCGTCCAATCCCCGCCTTCGGCTGGCCCTTCTGCTGGCGGACCACGGCGCGGAGGCGGAGGCGGACGCCCTGTACCACGACGAAGTACGCCGGGCGGTGCGGTCGGGGGACAGCGACGATCTGACCTCGGTCCGCTTCCAGTACGGCCTCTTCCTGGCCCGCCGGCGCAGGGTCGCCGACCTCGCGCGGCTGGGCGGGTTCCGGGAGATCGAACAATGTGTGCTCAGGACTCTCGTCGACCCGGAGGGCGGTTGGTGGTCGCGGTCCGAGTCGTTCGACGTCCTTGAGCTGGCCCGATCCCTGGAAGTCACCGGCCGGATCGACGACGCGATTCACCTGCTGTCTACGTTTGTCCGGTGCGCGTTGCAGCGCAGGGGCGTGAACTCGTTCTACAGCGCTCTCACCGGGGTGCTGGCCCGTGCCGGGCAAGGCGAGGAGTGCTACCTCCTGTGGACCTACGGCATGGAGCCGGACGGCTCCGCCACGAGACCGTGGCACCCTGACGCCACCGCCCGGGGGCTGTTCACCGGCCGGGCGTTGCCGTCTGGGGAGTTTCTGCAGAACTTCGCCGTTCTGCACGACACCTACTGACCGTGCTGAGCGGACAGGTCCACGCCCTCCACGAAGTGGTCGAACTCGCCTGCCTGGACGCCGAGGACGAAGGCGTCCCACTTGCGGCGGTTCGTGGTGACGACGTTGTCCGGGTCGCTGGTCTCGCGGAGGTAGACGGGGGCCTCGCCGTCGTCGCCCTCGCCGAAGGCGATCTCGATCCAGGGTCCCGGTCCGGTCGCCTCCGGCGGGGCGGCGCGGATCCAGGTGAGGTCCGGGGGGATGTCAGACATGGGGGGTGTCCTTTTTGAGGGTGGTGAGGAGGGCGGAGAGGGCGGCGGGGGTGGTGGTGAGTATCGCGGCGGTGGGGTCGCCGGATTCGGTGAGGTGGACGGTGGCGGGGGCGCCGGTGGCTATGTGGACACAGGAGTTGCCCTGCGCGCAGTAGGACGACTTCTGCCAGGAGAGGGCGGGCATGGGCTTCCTCACAGGTCCTGAACGACTTTGTGGATGAGGTTCCGCGACTCCGAGGGGGAGAGCGCGGAGGCCTCCATACGGTTCAGGAGTACGCGGTACTTGTCGAGCTGGGCTTCGGAGTCGAGGAACACCGGGCCGTGCGACTGGTCGAGGTTCACGGTGTCGAGCTGCGGGACCGGTCCCTGGGAGTAGTAGATCGACTGCCCCGAGCCGGGGAAGGTGCCGGCGTCGAAGGGGATCACCTGGACGTTGATGTGCTCGCGCTCGCTCATGGCCAGCAGGTGCTGGAGCTGCGAACCGGTCACTGAAGGGCCGCCGAACTTCATGCGCAGGGCCGCCTCGTGAATGATCGCCTGGTGTGGGGTCGGTGAGTCCCGGTAGAGCACGGCCTGGCGCTTCACACGGAACGAGATCCGGTGCTCGATGTCCGGCGGTGACATCTCGGGTACGTCCTGGCGGAAGATCTCCCGGGCGTAGTCCGTGGTCTGGAAGAGGCCGGGGATGTGGACGGTCACCGCGGTGCGGAGTGCTGCGGCGTGGTGTTCGACCTCGGCCATGTCGAGCAGTACGGCGGGCAGGATCTCGCGGTACTCCTCCCACCAGCCGCGCGCCCGCTCGGTCGCCATGTCGCTGAGCGCCTGGACGAGGGCCTTGTCCCCGCAGTCGTAATGGCAGGCCAGGGTGCGAACGCGCTCGGGGCTCACTCCGGCCCGGCCGGCCTCGACGTTGCTGATCTGGTTCTGCTGCACGCCGAGCAGTCGGCTCGCCTGGGTGGAGGTCAGACCCGCGCGCTCCCGTAGTTTGCGCAGCTCGGTGCCCAGGCGGAGTTGGCGACCCGTTGGATTGCTTCGCACGGGTGTCCTGCCTCCCTGTCACTCACACGAGTGGTAATTCAGTGCTTTCTCGGTATCCGTGTAAGAACTTATATGGACCCCGCTACTTTACAACCAGGCGCAGTCCCCCAACTCCCCTAAGTGACCGGAGACTTCCATGTCCACCGTAACTCCGCCCTGGGCCTACACCCTCCAGCTGCCCCACGATCCACGCTCCCCGGGGATCGCCCGGGCCACACTCCGTGCCGTTCTCCAGGCTCGTGCCCTCTCCGCGCTCACCCCTACCGCGGAACTGCTCGCCGCCGAGTTGCTCGCCAACGCGCAGCTCCACACCAGCGGGCCCTACGCGCTGCGGCTTCGGTCGGCCGAGTCGGGGCGGGTTCGGGTGGGGGTGTGGGACAGCGACCCCCGGGTACCTCCCGGGTTCGTGGTCGCCGAGGGGGTCTCCGGCGTCGTGCCGCCTGATCTCGGGGAGGAAGGCGGCCGCGGGCTGCACCTCGTGCGGGCCTGTGCGGACAGCTGGGGGGCCGCCGAGCTGGGCGGAAGCGGCGGGAAGGTGCTGTGGGCCGAATGTCAGTGAGGTGGTCTGGCGTTGCGCAGTGTGATCGATAGGTAACGGAGGGGTGGCAGGGCGAAGGTTGAACAGAGGCACAGGAGGAGCACGTGCACATGCGCGCAGCGGGACACGGAGGCGGGAGGGGAGACCGCACAGTACGGTGGCTTCGACGCCGAGCGGGATGTCGGACCTCCCACCGAACCCGCTGGTGCGGCCGAGGACGCCGAAGGGATTGAGGGACGGAGGCAGCGAGTCATGTCCGTGCCGCCGGGAGCCTGGCCCCACCTGCAACCCCGTCCGGGGAACCTGCGCGAGATCGCCGAGAAGATCGAGAGTGCGACAGGTCTGCGGGTGCAGATCGTGGGAGGAAAGCTCGTGATGTCCCCGACTCCGCGCGGGAAGCACGCGGGCGTGGTGAAGCGGCTTCGGCGGCAGCTTGAGAGTGTGACTCTGCCCGAGGGGCTGGACGTGTACGAGGTGTCCTCGATCGCCCTGCCAGGAGACCCGGAGGACTACGTCACACCCGACCTGATCGTCCTTCCCGTGGAGTGGGAGGAGGACGACAGCCGGCTGGCCGCCCCGGAGGACGCAGCGCTTGCCGTCGAGGTCATCTCCCGGTCCGAGAAGTCCCGGGAGATCAGGGACAAGGCCGACTGGTACGCCGTCGCCCGCGTCCCCGTCCTTCTCGTCATCGACCCCCGCAAAAGCACCTGGGCCCTGCACACCCGCCCGGACAACGGCGCCTACCGAGACGTGCTGCCCGGCAAGTTCGGGGAGTCCGTGCGGCTGCCCGAGCCACTGGACATCGAGGTGGCCACCGACGGCTTCCCTGTGTACGGCACGGGATAGCCGCGCGTTTCACGCTGCGTCTGGCGTTCCTCTCACCCGGTAACCGGAGGATGGGTCCCGCTCCGCTGTACCGACCGGCCCGCCGCGCACAGCCGTACCCAGCAGCGCATCGACTGCCCCGGTTTCACCGGCGGGACCAGCGGCAGTCCGTGGGTCAGCGGGGACGGGCAGGTCGTCGGGGTCCTCGACGGTCACGAACAGGGCGGGGCCACGGCGGACATCTCGTACAGCGTGGTCTCGGGGGCGGAGGCCGCAGAGCTCTTTCGCGACGCGGCCTCCGTCCCCTGAGGGTGCTAGGCGATGCGGTGGACGAGCTGGGTGGTCAGTTCGTAGCGGGCGCCTACGACGGCCAACTCGCCGGCGGAGATCTTCGCGGCGAGGTCGGGCTCGGCGGCGAGACGGTCGCGGACGGCCCGTACGTTGGCGTCGATGGTGGAGTCGACGCGGGCGTCGCCCTCCTTGGTGCGGTCGATGTTCGGGGCTATCTGGTCGGCCAGGTACTGGATGTGGGCGGGCAACTCCTCGCCGGACAGGTCCGCCTGCACGGCCGCCTTCACCGCGCCGCACGACTGGTGCCCGAGGACGACGACCAGGGGTATGTCCAGTTCGAGCACGCCGTAGGCCACGCTGCCGAGGACGGCCTCGTCCAGGACCTCGCCGGCGGAGCGGACGGTCATCAGGTCGCCGAGGCCCTGGTCGAAGACCAGCTCGGGGGGTACGCGGGAGTCGATGCAGCCGAGGATCAGGGCGAAGGGGTGCTGACCCGCCGTCAGGCTCTGCCGGACGGCGGGGGTCTCGTCGGGGTGCCGCTCGCGGAAGGTGCGCCAGCGGCGGTTGCCGGCGGCGAGTTCGCGCAGGGCCTCGTCGGCCGTGGCGGGGCGGTGGGTGGTGGTGGGCCGGGGGGAGGTGCCGCGCGGGGCGGCGGAGGCGGAGCTCGTGCCGAGGGCGAGGCCGCCCAGGGTCGCGGCACCGGCGAGGCCACGCAGCAAGGTACGGCGGGCACTTCTGTGGGGGGTGTCTTGAGAGATCACGGCGGGAACGTATGCCCGAACCCGGGGCTCGGCGCCGGGGTTGCCGAATCATGGCCGTGGATGGGGATTACGGGGGTGGTTGTTGGCCGGCGCTTGACGGGAAGCGGGGTCGATCTTGACCGGGCGCCCGGTCGACCGTCACCGGTTCAGCTGTCGAACCACACCACGAGCCGGACGTTCTCCCCGCCGTGCAGCTCGGCGAGCGTCCGCATGACCGTCCACACCGGGTCCCAGTCGCCGCCCGCGGGCACAGCGTCCCGCCGGGTCAGGCGTACGACCCGGAAGAGGCGGCCGTTCTCCGTCCACTCGTCGCCCTCGGGCCCGCCGTGGCCGGGGCGGTGCCGCTTGCCGATGAGGACCCAGCCGTGGTCCGGGGCGGGCGCGTACTCGTGGATCCGGCCGTCCACCTCGTCCGAGGGTTCGTCCCAGTCCACCGCGGACAGTTCCGCCCAGCTGATCCAGGTCGCGTCGTGGATCTGCGGACCCCATGTCCCATGGGCCCTCCGGGTCTCGGCGGTCGCGTCGTCCGGCAGGCCGCGGCCCTCGGCGAGGGGACGGAAGCCCGCGTGGTTCCGTACGCCGAACAGGCAGCCGAAGGCGTCGTAGTCCCGGCCGCCGTAGAGCATGTCCAGCTCGATCGCCGTGTCCCAGGTGACGTCGTCGGAGTCGCGGAAGCCGAACGTGGCCCGGCACTCGACGAAGCCGTGGATGTCGGCCCCCATCGGCTCGGCCTCCTCAGCTCAGGCCGCGCAGGATGAGGAACACCAGCCAGCTGGCGATCACCGACAGGCCCACGTAGGCGAGGGGGCGGTGGAGGATCGGTTTGCCGGGGTGGAGGGTGGCGGGGGTCGGGGCGGGGTGGGGGAGTTTGGCGATCTTGAAGTGGGCGTGGACGTTCGCGGCCAGGGTCAGCCAGCACAGCAGGAACAGGGACATCGGGCTGAACCAGCCGCCCGCCAGGGTCTTCGTGGTCATCTGACGGTGGATCGCGGTCGCGCAGGTCCGGCACAGCGGACCTTCCGCCTTCTCCGTCCGCATCGCCACCAGCAGCCCCGTGTGCTGGCGGATCGTGACGTCCTCCGCCGCCGGGTACGCGCCGCAGATCCGGCAGCCGGGGGCGTGCGGCTGCTGTCCGTACGCCGCGATCGGCGGCTGTCCGTAGGCCGGTGCCGGTGCCGGTGAAGCCGCCGGTGCCTGGGCGCCGTACGGCTGGGTCGGCTGCTGGGCGTACGGGCCCTGGCCGCCGTAGCCCGCGTAGGCCGGATGTGGTGCCCCGTTTGGCGGGTAACCCCCTTGCGGAGCGGCCGGGTTGGACTGGGCCGGATGCTGTGGGGGATAGGGGCTCGCCACGTGCGGTTTTCTCCTTCTGCGTGATCACCCCGGAGGGTGAGGCCCGCCACTACACTGGCCGGGGCGGACTCCTGGGCGGCGAGGGGCGGTTGACGGTGCGTAAGGCATGGATCGTAGCGACCGCTGCCGTCGGTGCCGGGGTCGCCTTCATGATGGTGCTCGTCGTCGGCGTGTACCTGGTCGCCGGGAACCTCACCAACGGCGTCGGCGGCGGCGCCAGGACGCTCGCCAAGGGTGCCGTGCCCGCCGCGTATCAGAACCTTGTGCAGAAGTGGGGCAATCTGTGCTCCGCCATCAACCCCGCGCTGCTCGCCGCCCAGCTGTACCAGGAGAGCGGCTTCAACCCGAGGGCACAGAGCGCGGCGGCCGCGCAGGGGATAGCGCAGTTCATCCCGGGCACCTGGGCCACCCACGGCATCGACGGCGACGGCGACGGCGACCGTGACGTCTGGGACCCGAATGACGCGATTCCATCGGCCGCGTCGTACGACTGCCAGCTCGCCTCGTACGTCAAGGACGTCCCCGGGGACGCCACCCGGAACATGCTCGCCGCCTACAACGCGGGGGCGTACGCGGTCATCAAGTACGGGGGCGTGCCGCCGTACTCGGAGACCCAGAACTACGTGAAGACGATCACGACCCTGGAGGAGTCCTTCGCGGCGCCGGTGAGCCGGGTCGACCCCTCCGAACAGGCGGCAGGGGCCATCTACTTCGCCCAGAAGAAGCTCGGCACGCCCTATCTGTGGGGCGGGAACGGCACCGCTGACCAGGGGGGACGGTTCGACTGCTCCGGTCTGACCAAGGCCGCCTACGAGAGTGTCGGGATCACCCTGCCGCGCGTCGCCAACGACCAGTACAACGCCGGTCCGCACCCCTCGCGCGACGAACTGCTCCCCGGCGACCTGGTGTTCTTCTCGCCCGATCCCACCAACTCCCGGGCCATCGACCACGTGGGCATCTACGTCGGCGGCGGCTACATGATCGACGCCCCGTACACGGGCGCCGTCATCCGGTTCGACCCGATCGACACCCGCAAGTACTTCGGTGCCACCCGCGTGACCGAAGATGGCGCGAAAGCGCTCCCCACGACCGTCTGATCCAGGCAGCCACCTACCCCCTGAGCTGCGGTGATGTATCTCTCTTCGATAACGTCTGCGTGATCATTCAGTGGAGAGCGGAACGTATCAACCGGGGCCGTGCGTTCCTGTGGGGACAGGCGCACGCGAGCGCCGCGCAAGACATGACGAAGGGGCCGCAGCACCATGGCTGGACTCGCCGATTCCGGGTCGAACCCCGACGTCGACCTGCTCTATGACATCAATGGGCTCGCGAAGGACGCTCCGCACTGGCTGGACCGGGTCGTCGAGTTCGTCGGCGAGTACGGGCTGCTGTTCGCCATGATCCTGCTGATCATGTGGTGCTGGTGGACCGTGCGCCGGCGGCCCGGTGGCGCCGAGGAGGCCGCGTCCTCCGTCGCCGCGCTGGTGTGGGCCCCGCTCGCCGCCGCCGTCGCCGTCCTCGTCAACGTGCCGATACGCGGGTTCGTGGAGCGGCCCCGGCCCTTCCTCGACCACCAGGGCCTGGAGGTCCTGGTCTCCGGCAAGACCGACTACTCCTTCGTCAGCGACCACGCCACCATCACCATGGCCATGGCGGTCGCGCTGTTCGTCGCCCACCGCAGGTTCGGGCTCCTGGGGCTCGGCATAGCCCTGCTCGAAGGGTTCTGCCGGATCTACATGGGCGTGCACTACCCGACGGACGTCGTCGGCGGCTTCGCGCTCGGTACGGCCGTCGCCCTGCTGCTGTCGCCCCTCGCCTCGCTGCTGCTCACCCCGCTGCTGAAGGCCGTCGAGCGGTCGCCCCGGCTCGGCTGGGCCGTGCGCAGCCGGGCCGCCCGGGCGGGCGCCCGGGACGCGGTGATCCCGGGGGCGCGGACCGAGGCGGCCGACAAGGAGCGGGACCTGGCCGCCTAGGGCAGGCCCTGGGCCAGTCCTGGGCCAGTCCTGGGGCAGCCCTGGGGCAGGTCCCCGAGGATCAGAGTGCCTGCGGGTAGGTGAAGAAGCCCTTTGGGTCGTACTGCTTCTTCAGCTGGGTCAGGCGCGGGAGCGCGTCGCCGTAGTAGGCCTTCCGCCAGTTCGTCAGCGTCGGGTCCGCGTAGTTCTGGTAGGCGGCGCCCGAGGCGTACGGGCCCATCGCCTTGTGCGCCTTGGTCAGCCAGGACTGGGCCGCCGTACCCGCCGAACCCGACCCCCAGGACGCGATGTACTGGGCCAGCATGCGCGAGCGGCGGTGGACGAAGGCGGTGGCCGTGGGGGAGACCCGGTTGACCGCGCCGCCGAGCGCGGTGAGCGCGATGCTGCCCGCGCCGCCCTGCACCGCCGTGATCTGCTTGAGCAGGGTCTGGACGCCGGCTGTCGACAGCGAGCGGTCGAAGAAGTCCGAACGGGCCGCGTACGTCTCCCGGCCCAGCTTGCCCTGCGGGGAGCGGCCCGGGGTCGAGCCCGGCAGGTGGCACTGGGCGTCGGTGGAGAAGGAGGAGCAGCCGGCGTAGATCTCCATCGCGTCCTCGTACGAGCGGCGGCGCAGCGACACGCTCGACGCCGGGGCGCCCACCCGGTCCGCGAGACGGTCGACGGCGTTCTGGAGCTGGCCGTAGGTGCCTATGCAGAACGCGGCGACCGAGACCGTGGGGGTGCGGCCGGGCGAGGCGGACAGGTGGAGCGAGGACCAGATCTCGTCGGGCTGGGACGGCCCCCACTCCTGCCAGGCCTTCACCACCGCGGCCGCCTTCGCCCAGGGCCAGGTGAGATAGCCCGTGACCGCCTGGGGCGCGGGGTGGGTCTTGAAGTGGAGTTCGGTGACGATGCCGAAGTTGCCGTTGCCCGCGCCGCGCAGCGCCCAGAAGAGGTCCTTGTTCTGGGTGGCGCTGGTGACCAGCTGCTTGCCGTCCGCCGTGATGATCGTGGCCTGGGTGAGGCTGTCGCAGGTCAGGCCGTAGGCGCGGGAGACCACGCCGTGGCCGCCGCCGAGCACCAGACCCGAGACGCCGACCGTGGGGCAGGAGCCCGCCGGGATCGTCACGCCCTTCGCGGCGAGCGCGCGGTAGACGTCGATCAGCTTCGCGCCGGCGCCCACGACGGCCGAGCTGCCGCTCGCCCGGACCCGGTTCAGCTTCGACACGTCGACGATCAGCCGGCCGTCGCCGGAGGACCAGCCGCCGTAGGAGTGGCCGCCGTTGCGGATCGCGACCTTCGTCCGGTGGGCGCGGGCGTACGCCAGGACCGTGCGGATGTCGTCGCTGTGGGCGACGTAGGCCACGGCGGCCGGCTTGAGGCTGTCGAAGCGGGTGTTGTAGAGCTGACGGGCCGTGGTCCAGGAGGCGTCGCCGGGGCGGACCAGTGTGCCGTCCAGGTCACGGGCGAGGGCCGACCAGTTGGCGGGCGCGGAGACGCTGGTCGTGGTGAGGGACGGGTGACCGGTGCTGTCCGTGCCGCCTCCCGCGCTGTCGCCGCTCTTGCACCCGGCCGTGGTGACCGCCGCGAGTGCGGCCGTGCCGCCCGCGATGAACGTACGCCGTTCCATGTCCTGCGCCTTCCGTCGTCCCGTCGGCTGTCCTCGGCCTGTTGGCTGTCCTAGGCCTGTCGGCTTCATGCTGCGAGACGGGGCCTTGGGGGAACGGGTTCCTCCGGGGGGTCGGCGGTGACGGAACGGTGACGCGGGCCGAGCCCGGTGCTCAGCCGGTGCCGTGGCCCTCGGCGTCGGTTCTCGCCAGGCTGCGTGCCCTGCGGGCCGGGCCGCGCCAGCCGCAGGTGGTGCAGCGGGCCACACAGAAACGGCCCTGTTCGACGGTCGTGGTGATGTGTTCCCCCTCGGTGCGGGGTGGGGCCGAACCGTCCTGCTGAGTCACGAGGACAACGGTACCCAGGTTCGGCAAAGAACCCTTATGGCGGTGCCCTTGGCCGGGTGAAGGCCCCGTTCGGCCGTCGCCGGGGGCCGGGGGTGCGTGACGGGGCCACCTACCCGTCGTTATCCGGAACGACAGGGGGCCCGTGACGGACGTACCGGTTGAGGCAGGCAGGCAGGCGATGGCGCAGCGGTGGCACAGACGGCGGGGTGCGGTGGTCGTCGTCGCGGGTCTGGTGGCCGGGGTCTGCACCGGGGCCGGCGGGTGCTCCGGCGGCGGGCCGGACGCCGAGGACGGGCGGGCGGGCGATCCCGTTCCGCTGCTGCACCGGGCCGCCGAGACGCTGGTCCGGGCGGGGACGTCGAAGGCGCGCACGTCGATGGAGATGGCCACCGGGGGGACCCGGGTCACCATCCGAGGCCAGGGGGTCTACGACTACCGCCGGCAGCTCGGGGAGCTGAAGGTGATGCTGCCGCAGGATCCGGCCGGGACCGTCGAGCACCGGCCGATCACCGAACTCCTCGCGCCCGGCGCGCTGTTCATGAAGAACCGGGGTGCGGGGGTGCCCGAGGACAAGTGGGTGCGGGTGGAGACGGCGACGCTGTCCGACGGGAACCTGGTGACCGGCGGGGCCACCGACCCGTTCGCCGCGGCCGAGGTGCTGCGGGGGACGCGTACGGCGACGTACGTCGGACGGACCGAGCTGGCGGGGACGACGGTGTGGCACTACCGGGGGACGGCGGACCTGGCGATGGCGGCGGAGGGGGCCTCCGCGGGCGGCCGGGGGTCGCTGCGGGCGGCGGCGAAAGGGTTCGCTTCGGCGCGGGTGCCGTTCGATGTGTACCTCGACGACGAGGGGCGGATCCGCAAGGTCCGGCACCGGTTCAGCTTCGTCAACGGGCGGCGGGAGGAGGCGGTGGCGGTGGCCTCCACGACCTTGCTGTACGACTTCGGGGCCCCCGTCGACGTACGGCTGCCGGCGCCCGGGGACATCTACGCCGGGCGGATCGCGGAGGACTGACGTGAGGGGACCGGGGCAGGGGCAGAAGGACGCAAGGGCGGATGGACGGGGGCCGGACGGTCGGATTCGGTCACGGGACGGGCACAAGGACTAGCCCGTCCGTGCCATGCGCGCGGTGTATACGGCTCCCTACTCTAGGAAGCCGGTGACGGCAGAGACGAGGTGATGCGCGTGGCTCCGGTCGGCGGTACGGCAGTTCAGGACCACGTGGCCCTCGCCGAGATCGAGCTGTGCGGGGAGCTGATCATCGCGGCGTCGGCGGCGGAGGAGCGGCTCAGTCTCGAGAGCATCGACCAGGTGTTGCGGGTGGGGGAGGAGCGGGCGGCGGCCGGTGGGGGGAGTGGGGCGGCTGCTGGTTCCGGGTCGGGTGGGGTGTCCGGTTCCGGTCCTTCGGGTGCGGGTGCGGGTGCGGGTGCGGTGTCCGGGTCAGGTGCGGAGTAGGCGGCCGATCGCCTTCGTGGCTTCCTCGACCTTCGCGTCGATCTCGTCGCCGCCCTTGATGGCCGCGTCGGCGACGCAGTGGCGCAGGTGTTCCTCCAGCAGCTGGAGGGCGAAGGACTGGAGCGCCTTGGTGGAGGCGGACACCTGGGTGAGTATGTCGATGCAGTAGGTGTCCTCGTCGACCATCCGCTGGAGGCCGCGGATCTGGCCCTCGATCCGGCGCAGGCGCTTGAGGTGCTCGTCCTTCTGTTTGTGGTAGCCGTGCGTGGTGTGGGTCTCACCGGTCGTGGCGGGCGTGGCGGGCGTGGCGGTCGTGACGGTCGCGTCGGTTGTGGCGGTCGTGACGGTCGCGTCGGTTTTGGGATCCGTGTCCTCGGTGGCCCCGGTGGGGGCCGGCTCGGCGGCCTCGGTGACCTCAGTGGTCGTCATCGCATCCTCCCGTTCCGGACATATACCCCTGCCGGGTATATCGTAACGAACTTTGCGGGTACAGGGCCCTTGAGGCCCCTTGAACTGCCCATGTGCTGATCACTCTGCCCGATGGGCGACACTGGGGGACGGCCCGATAGCCATGGTCGGATGGTGCGCCTAGCATCAACCTGGCCGCCCGCATGACCGAAACCGATGCATTCTGAGGACCTCACGTGCGCTTTCGTCTGACCCCCAGGGAGACGAGCTTCTACGACATGTTCGCCGCATCCGCGGACAACATCGTCACGGGCTCGAAACTCCTGATGGAACTGCTCGGGGCGGACTCGTCCGGCCGGGCCGAGATCGCAGAGCGTATGCGGGCCGCGGAACACGCCGGTGACGACGCCACGCACGCGATCTTCCACCAGCTGAACTCCTCGTTCATCACGCCGTTCGACCGTGAGGACATCTATTCTCTCGCGTCCTGCCTCGACGACATCATGGACTTCATGGAGGAGGCCGTCGACCTGGTCGTCCTCTATAACGTCGAGGAGCTGCCGAAGGGGGTCGAGCAGCAGATCGAGGTGCTGGCGCGGGCGGCCGAGCTGACGGCCGAGGCGATGCCGAACCTTCGGACGATGGAGAACCTCACCGAGTACTGGATCGAGGTCAACCGGCTGGAGAACCAGGCGGACCAGATCCACCGGAAGCTGCTGGCGCATCTGTTCAACGGCAAGTACGACGCGATCGAGGTGCTGAAGCTCAAGCAGATCGTGGACGTGCTGGAGGAAGCTGCCGACGCGTTCGAGCATGTGGCGAACACGGTGGAGACCATCGCCGTCAAGGAGTCCTGAGCCGTTCATGGACACCTTTGCTCTGGTCGTGACCATTGGGGTCGCGCTTTTTTTCACGTACACGAACGGTTTCCACGATTCGGCGAACGCCATCGCGACCTCGGTGTCGACACGGGCGCTGACGCCGCGTGCCGCGCTGGCGATGGCGGCGGTGATGAATCTCGCCGGTGCGTTTCTGGGGTCCGGGGTCGCCAAGACGGTCAGTGAGGGGCTGATCGAGACGCCCCAGGGATCGACGGGGATGGGGATCCTCTTCGCCGCGCTGGTCGGGGCGATCACCTGGAACCTCGTCACGTGGTACTTCGGGCTGCCTTCGTCGTCGTCGCACGCGCTGTTCGGTGGGATGGTGGGGGCGGCGCTGGCCGGGGGGACGACGGTCTACTGGGACGGGGTCCTGGAGAAGGTCGTCATTCCGATGTTCGTCTCGCCGGTGGTGGGGCTGATCGTCGGTTATCTGGTGATGACCGCGATTCTGTGGATGTTCCGGCGGGCCAATCCGCACAAGGCCAAGCGGGGCTTTCGGATAGCGCAGACCGTATCGGCGGCCGGGATGGCGCTCGGGCACGGTCTCCAGGACGCGCAGAAGACGATGGGCATCGTGGTGATGGCGCTGGTCATCGCGGGTGTCGAGGACTACGGGGATCCGATCCCGGTGTGGGTGAAGATCGTCTGTGCGGTGATGTTGTCCGCGGGGACGTATGCCGGTGGGTGGCGGATCATGCGGACGCTGGGGCGGAAGATCATCGAGTTGGATCCGCCGCAGGGGTTCGCGGCGGAGACGACGGGGGCGTCGATCATGTTCACTACGGCGTTTCTGTTCAAGGCGCCTATCTCCACGACGCATGTGATCACCTCGGCGATCATGGGTGTGGGGGCGACGAAGCGGATCAATGCCGTGCGGTGGGGTGTCGCGAAGAACATTGTGATGGGGTGGTTCATCACGATGCCGGCGGCTGCGGTGGTCGCGGCGGTGGCGTTCTGGGTCGTGAACCTGGCGTTTCTGTAGTCGGGCGGGGGTTTCTTCCTGGGGTGAGGGGGTGGCCCTCCCGTCCTCGCCCACCCACCCACCCGACTCGGTTGGATGAGGAGTGGCCCTCGCCTCGGGGCTCCGCCCCGGACCCCGGCGGGGACTTCGTCCCCTGCGCTCCTGTGTCCGCGGGGACTTTGTCTCCTTGGGGTGTGGGTGCCTGGTCGGGTGTTTGACTCGGTGGGTTGGGGTGGGTGTTGTTTTGGGGCTCTGCCCCGGGCCCCGGCGGGGACTTCGTCCCCTGCACCCCTGTCCCTGCGGGGACTTCGTCCCCTTGCGCCCTCGCCCCCGTGGGGTTTCCGTCGCCGGGCATGCCTGTCCCCGTGGGGTTTCCGTCGCCGGGCATGCCTGTCCCCGTGGGGTTTCCGTCGCCGGGCATGCCTGTCCCCGCGGGGTCTGCGTCCCCGGCATGCCTGTCCCCGCGGGGTCTGCGTCCCCGGCATGCCTGTCCCCGCGGGGTCTGCGTCCCCCGCACCCCTGCCCCCGCAGGGGTTTCCGTCTCCCCCGGCCCTTCCCGTTCGCCCGCCCCGGGTCCCCATCGCCGCCCCGCCCCCGTTCCCGCCTCCGCCCCCGTTCCCGCCTCCGCCTCCGTTCCCGCCTCCGTTCCCGCCTCCGCCCCCGTTCCCGCCTCCGCCTCCGTTCCCGCCTCCGCCCCCGTTCCCGCCTCCGCCCCCGTTCCCGCCTCCGCCCCCGTTCCCGCCTCCGCCCCCGTTCCCGCCTCCGCCCCCGTTCCCGCCTCCGCCCCCGTCCCCGCCTCCGTTCCCGTCCCCGCCCCCCTTCCCGTCCCTGGCCCCGTCGGTCGACGTCCCCCCTGTCGCCGGCCGACGTCCCCCCTGTCGCCCCCCAAGCTCGCTGACCCGCATCGATCAAGGTGAGCCGGGGTTCAGCCCAGCCAAGCCGGTCCGCCGCCGGAGGCAAATGCATGGGCCCGCCCCCCGGAACGGAGGGCGGGCCCTTTTGCGGCCTCGCGGTGGCACCGCCATGCAGCACCGCGAGGGGTCTTGTGCGGGCGTCGGTCTAGCCGAAGCGGCCCGAGATGTAGTCCTCCGTCGCCTGGACGGACGGGTTGGAGAAGATGCGCTCCGTGTCGTCGATCTCGATCAGCTTGCCGGGCTGGCCGACGGCCGCCAGGTTGAAGAAGGCGGTGCGGTCGGAGACACGGGCCGCCTGCTGCATGTTGTGCGTCACGATGACGATCGTGAAGCGCTCCTTCAGCTCGCCGATCAGGTCCTCGATGGCGAGGGTGGAGATCGGGTCGAGGGCCGAGCAGGGCTCGTCCATGAGGAGGACCTTCGGCTCGACCGCGATGGCGCGCGCGATGCACAGGCGCTGCTGCTGGCCGCCGGACAGGCCGGAGCCCGGCTTGTTCAGGCGGTCCTTGACCTCGTTCCAGAGGTTCGCGCCCTTGAGGGACTTCTCGACGACCTCGGCCAGCTCGCTCTTCTTGTAGCTGCCGTTGAGGCGCAGACCCGCCGCCACGTTGTCGAAGATCGACATCGTGGGGAAGGGGTTCGGACGCTGGAAGACCATGCCGATCTCGCGGCGGACCGACACCGGGTCCACCCCCGCGCCGTACAGGTCCTCGTCGTCGAGGAGCACCTTGCCCTCGACCCGGCCGCCGGACGTCACCTCGTGCATACGGTTGAGCGTGCGCAGGAACGTCGACTTGCCGCAGCCGGAGGGGCCGATGAACGCCGTCACCGAGCGCGGCTCGACCGTCATCGAGATGTCCTCGATCGCCTTGTGGGCGCCGTAGTACGCGGTCAGTCCGCTTACGTCGATTCGCTTGGACATGGCTACTTCTTCACTTCCAGTCTCGGTCGCTGAGGGGCCGCGGTCAGCGACCGGTCTTCGGGGCCTTCCAGCGGGCGATGCCGCGGGCCACCATGTTGAGGATCATCACGAAGGCGATCAGCGTGAGCGAGGCCGCCCAGGCTCGGTCGTAGGCCGCCGTCGAACCCGCGCTCTGCGAGTACTGCTGGTAGATGTACAGCGGCAGCGACGCCTGCGCCCCTTCGAAGGGGTTGTTGTTGATGAAGGGGTTACCGAAGACCAACAGCAGGACAGGGGCGGTCTCACCCGCGATACGCGCGATCGACAGCATCACACCGGTGATGATGCCGCCGATCGAGGTCGGAACCACCACCTTGAGAATGGTGCGCCACTTCGGGACGCCGAGCGCCAGGCTCGCCTCACGCAGTTCGTTCGGGACGAGCTTCAGCATTTCCTCGGTCGAGCGTACGACGACCGGCATCATCAGGATGGCCAGGGCGAGGGAGCCCGCGAAGCCGAAGGGCTGCATGTCGAACATCAGCATGAGGCTGAGGATGAACAGACCCGCGACGATGGACGGGATACCGGTCATGACGTCCACGAAGAAGGTCACGGCCCTCGCCAGGCTGCCGCGGCCGTACTCGACCAGGTAGATCGCCGTCAGGATGCCGATCGGCGCGCCGATCAGGGTGGCCAGGCCGACCTGCTCCAGGGTGCCGATGATGGCGTGGTAGATACCGCCGCCCGGCTCGGAGTCGGCGACCACACCCATGGAGTGGGTCAGGAAGTAGACGTCCAGGACCTTCACGCCGCGCGCGATGGTCGTCCAGAGGAGAGAGACCAGCGGGACCACGGCCGCGAAGAAGGCGACCCAGACCAGCGCGGTGGCCACGCGGTCCTTCGCCTGGCGGCGGCCCTCCACCTTCGCGGCGATGCCGAACGTGCCGAAGACGAAGAGGAGGCCGGCGATCAGGCCCCACTGGATCCGGCTGTGCAGGCCGGCGCCCAGACCGATGGCGACGGCCACGACGATCGAGCCGGCCGCGATCGCGTACGGCGCCCACTTCGGGAGGCTGGCGCCGCGCAGGGTGCTGGGGCGCTTGTCGGAGACTACTGCTGCGTGGCTCATGCGTTGGCCCCCGAGTACTCCTTGCGACGGGCGATGATCATGCGCGCCGCGCCGTTGACCAGCAGGGTGATGACGAACAGGACCAGACCGGAGGCGATGAGCGCGTCACGGCCGAACTCGGTCGCCTCGTTGAACTTGCTGGCGATGTTCTGGGCGAAGGTGCCGCCGCCGGGGTTCAGCAGGCTGGCGTGGATGTCGAAGTCGGGGGAGAGCACGGTGGCCACGGCCATCGTCTCGCCGAGTGCGCGGCCGAGGCCGAGCATCGAGGCCGAGATCACGCCGGAGCGGCCGAAGGGGATCACCGACATGCGGATGACCTCCCAGCGGGTGGCGCCGAGCGCCAGGGCCGCCTCCTCGTGCATCTGCGGGACCTGGCGGAAGACCTCGCGGCTGACGTTGGTGATGATCGGCAGGATCATGATCGCCAGGAGGATGCCGACGGTGAGCATCGAGCGCGGAGCGCCCTCGTCCCACGAGAAGATCCCGGTCCAGCCGAAGAATTCGTTCAGCCATCCGAACAGGCCGTCCAGGTACGGCACGAGGACGAGGGCGCCCCAGAGGCCGTACACGATGGACGGGACCGCGGCGAGCAGGTCGATCACGTAGGCGACCGGACCGCTCAGCTTGCGCGGGGCGTAGTGGGTGATGAACAGCGCGATGGCGACCGCGATCGGGACCGCGATGACCATGGCGATGATCGACGAGACCACCGTGCCGAAGGCCAGGACCGCGATGCCGAACTTCGGCGGGACCAGGCCGGTGTTCCACTCGAAGGTGGTGAGGAAGTTCGCGTCGTCCTTGCTGATGGCGAGATAGGCGCGATAGGTCAGGAAGACCGCGATCGCTGCCATGATCACGAGCAGCAGGATGCCCGACCCTCGGGAGAGAGCGAGGAAGATGCGGTCACCGGGGCGGGTGGCGCCACGGGCCGCGCGCTTCTGCTCGACCGACGGGGCGTTCGTGGGGGGAGGCGCGTCGTCGGCGCCTGTACCTGTCTTCTTGGTTGATATGTCCATGGGGGTCTCCGGTCTGCGGAGCCGTCTGCGGGAGTGGGCGGCTCGGGCGGGGCCGTCGACGGGCGGCCCCTGGCGGCGGTGCACCGGACGGGTGCGGTCCGGACCGGGTCACCCCGGTGCCGGACCGCACCTTCGGATCAGCTCAGGCCCTCGATGGTGGTGCGGACCTTGGTGATGATGGCGTCGGGGATCGGCGCGTAGTCGATGCCCGAGAGGATGCCCTGGCCCTGCTCGCTGGCGATGTAGCGCAGGAACGCCTTGGTGGCGGGCAGCGTCGCGGCCTTGTTGCCCTTGTCGCAGGCGATCTCGTACGTGACCAGGGTGATCGGGTAGGCGCCGTCGGCCTTGGTCGTGTAGTCGAGCTTCAGCGACAGGTCGTTGCCGGTGCCGACGACCTGGGCGGCGGCGACGGCCTTCGTGGCGCCGTCGGAGGAGGCCTTGACCGGCTCGGCGGCACCGGTGTCGATGGCGACCGTGCCCAGACCGTCCTTGGCGTAGGACAGCTCCATGTAACCGATGGCGCCGTTGGTCTGCTTGACGCCCTGGGCGACACCGGAGGAGCCGGCCGCCGACTGGCCGCCCGCGGCCTGCCAGGCCTTGCCGCCCTCGTACTTCCAGTTGTCCGGGGTGGCGGCGATCAGGTACTTGGTGAAGTTGTCCGTCGTACCCGACTCGTCCGAGCGGTGGTACGGCTGGATCTTCAGGTCGGGCAGCTTCGCGTCGGGGTTGAGCTTGGCGATCGCCGCGTCGTTCCAGTTCTTGATCTTGCCGTCGAAGATCTTGGCGATCGTCGGGGCGTCGAGGACGAGGTTGTCCACGCCGGAGACGTTGTACGCCACGGCGATCGGGCCGGCGACCATCGGAAGGTCGATGCCCTGGCCGCCGGTGCAGACCTGCTTGGAGGCGGTGACCTCTTCGGGCTTCAGAGCGGAGTCGGAACCGGCGAAGGCGACGGTGCCCTGGGTGAACGCGGTGACACCGGCACCCGAGCCGGAGCCCTTGTAGTTGACCTGGACGCCGCTGCAGGCCTGGGTGAAGTTCTTGACCCAGGCGTCGATCGCGTTCTTCTGCGCGGAGGAGCCGTCGGCGAGGAGCTGGCCCTTCGCGTCGTCGCACTTGATGTCGCCGGCGGCGGCGGTGGCGGACGAGCTGTTGGTCGCGTCGCCGGAGCCGGTGTCGTCGGAGCCGCACGCCGTGAGGGCCAGGGCGCCGGAGACGGCGAGAGCACCGAGGGTGAGGGCCCGCCGGTTCATGCGCTGAAGCTTCACTTGAGGGAGATCCTTCCAGGAGCCGCCGGCCTGAATTCGGCGGCGTGCGAAAGTCATGGGTGGCATGGACGCGTCCGTCAGGTCGCGTGCCGCACCGGGTAAGGCCGAAATTAGGCAGAACAGGTGAAGCCGCCTACGGGCGCGAGTGAACGGAGGGTGAACCCGTGGGGAATGCCCGGTAAGGTCACGGAAGGCTTACGTTGAGGACACGGCCCGGTTCCGGATCACGCCAGGCGGAGGACGGCCAGCAGGGCGTCGACGAGGTCCCGGTCCCGGGGCTGGGTGAGACGGGTCCGCGCGGACGCCGGCGGCAGCCAGAGCAGGCGGTCTACCTCGTCGTTCGGCATGAAACCACCGGACACGGCCTCGGCCGCCCAGTAGCGCACCTGCTTGGGCCGGCCGTTCGCCTCGTATTCCAGCGTGGGCAACCGGGTCCCGGGCGCGGCCTGGTACCCGGTCTCCTCCGCCACCTCGCGCAGCGCACCGGCGAGCGGCTCCTCGCCCCGCTTGAGCTTGCCCTTGGGGTGCGACCAGTCGTCGTATTTCGGTCGGTGGACCAGGCACACCTCCAGTTCACCGTCTGCCGGCGAACGGCGCCACAGGACGCATCCGGCAGCCTGGACGGGGATCTCGTTCGGGGAACTCACCTGGTTCTCACCGCCTGCTCGACTGCTGTTCCAGAGCGTGCCGATTGTTCTAGGGCGTGCCGATTGTTCTAAGGCGTGCAGATGTTCTAAGGCGTGCGGGTTGTTCTAGGGCGTGCCGATGGTGTGCTTGGGCCACGAGCGCTGGAAGGCGTAGCGGGCCGCCTCCACCTCGTGGCGCTGGTGCGCGTGCAGCACGCCGAGGGCGTAGGCCGTCGCGGGTGCGATGCGGGGGGTACGGGCGGCCTGGGCCGCCGCGGACGCCGCCTCCGACGCGTCGCGGTGCCGGTCCAGGGCCTGGCCGGCGGTGAGCAGCCGGACGTCGAGGGGCGTGGTGGGGCCGTACAGCACCTCGCACGCGTAGCGGTGCAGCCGCAGCAGGAGGCGGACCTGGTGCCAGGGGGCGTCCTGCGGGTGCGGGGCCGGGTCCGGGGAGAGGCCGTGGACCAGGGCCTCCGCGTTGTACGGGTTGCCCGCGGTGACCAGGGGGAGGGCGGCGACGGCGTCCGCGAGGCGTTCCTCGGCGGCGGCGGCCTGCGGGCGCAGGTCGGTGATGGCGGCAGCGGCGGTGAGCGGGACCTCGCTGGCGAGGACGGCGACCTTGTCCGCGACGGCGTGGAACCGGGAGGAGCCCAGGGCCTGGAGGGCCGTGGAGTGGGCCCGGGTACGGGCGAGGGTGAGCTGGCGGTCCAGGAGGGCACCCGCCTTCGCCGCGCCCACGGTGAGGTTGCCGCGGTCCGGGACGGGCGCCGGTCCGGCGGACCCGGCCTTCAGCGGGGCGGCGTCCGCCCCAGCGGAACGGCCGCCCATGACCGCGCCCGCCTGGGCGGGCACCACCGCGGCGCCCGACAGCCGGTGCAGCGCCAGCAGCAGGCGCTCCAGACGCGCCCCGCACGCGTGTTCCAAGGCCAACGTGCCCGACAGCCAGGCCAGTTCGGGGCGGATCTGTTCCGACCAGTCGGCGTCGAGCAGCGGACGGAAGGTGTGCAGGCTGCCGCTGATGCGACGGGCGGTGCGGCGCAGGGCGCGCACCGCGTCGACGGAGCCCTCGGCGCCGCCCGTCGTGCCACCGGCCTCCCGGTGCAGACGCAGGGCGCGGAGGAAGTCCGTGGCCTGGGCCCGGAGATAGCCCGCGAGGGCGTCTCCGGTGGGGGTCCCTTCCGCTCGGCCGGCGCCGAGCGTGGGGGAGGGCCCGGCCGCGGGGTCCGTCAGGTCATGGTGTTGCTGTGCCACGCCGGCGCCTCCGGGCGTCTATGAGCATCTCCTGGATGTTGCGCAGGGGCTGGCCGTCCGGGTCCGTCGCGTGCCGGGTCCACTCGCCGTCGGGGCCGAGGTGCCAGGAGGCGGTGGCGTCGGACATGCCGGTTTCCAGCAGCCGGTTCAGGGCCGCCCGGTGGGCCGGGTCGGTGACCCTGACCAGGGCCTCGATACGGCGGTCGAGGTTGCGGTGCATCATGTCGGCGCTGCCGATCCACACCTCGGGCTCGCCGCCGTTGCCGAAGGCGAAGATCCGGGAGTGCTCCAGGAAGCGGCCGAGGATCGAGCGGACCTCGATGTTCTCCGACAGGCCGGGCACGCCCGGGCGCACGGCGCAGATGCCGCGCACCCACACCTCCACCGGCACGCCCGCCTGGGACGCGCGGTAGAGGGAGTCGATCAGCGCCTCGTCGACGATGGAGTTCACCTTGAAACGGACGTACGCGGGACGTCCGGCACGGTGGTGCTGGATCTCCTTCTCGACGCGCGAGACCAGACCGTCGCGCAGCGACTTCGGGGCGACCAGGAGCCGGCGGTAGGTCTCGCGGCGGGAGTAGCCGGAGAGCCGGTTGAACAGGTCGGAGAGGTCCGCGCCGACCTGCGGGTCGGCGGTGAGCAGACCGAGGTCCTCGTAGAGCCGGGCCGTCTTCGGGTGGTAGTTGCCGGTGCCGACGTGGCAGTACCGCCGGAGCGTCTCGCCCTCCTGGCGGACCACCAGGGACAGCTTGCAGTGGGTCTTCAGACCGACGAGGCCGTAGACGACATGGCAGCCGGCCTCCTCCAGCTTGCGCGCCCACTTGATGTTGGCGTGCTCGTCGAAGCGGGCCTTGATCTCGACCAGGACGAGGACCTGCTTGCCGGCCTCGGCGGCCTCGATGAGCGCGTCGACTATGGGGGAGTCGCCCGAGGTCCGGTACAGGGTCTGCTTGATCGCGAGGACGTCCGGGTCGGCGGCCGCCTGCTCCAGGAACGCCTGGACGGAGGTGGAGAAGCTGTCGTACGGGTGGTGCAGGAGCACATCGCGGTTGCGCAGCGCGCCGAAGATGTCGGGGGCGGAGGCGGACTCCACCTCGGCGAGGTCGCGGTGCGTGCCGGCGATGAACTTCTGGTACTTCAGCTCCGGCCGGTCGAGGCCGTGGATGCGGAAGAGACCGGTGAGGTCGAGCGGACCGGGCAGCGGGTAGACCTCGGCCTCGGAGATCTTCAGCTCGCGCACCAGCAGGTCGAGCACCTCGCGGTCGATGGACTCCTCGACCTCCAGGCGCACCGGCGGCCCGAAGCGGCGCCGCATCAGTTCCTTCTCCAGGGCCTGGAGGAGGTTCTCGGCGTCGTCCTCCTCGACCTCCAGGTCCTCGTTGCGGGTGAGCCGGAAGGCGTGGTGCTCCAGCACCTCCATGCCCGGGAACAGCTCCTCCAGGTGCGCGCCGATGACGTCCTCGACGGGGACGTAGCGGCCCGGGGAGCTCTCCAGGAAGCGGGACAGCAGCGGCGGCACCTTGACGCGCGCGAAGTGCTTGTGGCCGCTGACCGGGTTGCGGACGACGACCGCGAGGTTCAGCGAGAGACCCGAGATGTACGGGAAGGGGTGCGCCGGGTCGACGGCCAGCGGCGTCAGGACCGGGAAGATCTGGTGCCGGAACAGCGTGAAGAGGCGGGCCTGCTCCTTCTCGGTCAGCTCCTGCCAGCGGACCAGGTGGATGCCCTCCTCCGCGAGCGCGGGGGCGATGTCCTCGTGGTAGGTCGCGGCGTGCCGTGCCATCAGCTCGCGGGAGCGGGCCCAGATCATCTCCAGCACCTCGCGCGGCTGGAGGCCGGACGCCGAGCGGGTGGCGACCCCGGTGGCGATACGGCGCTTCAGACCGGCCACCCGGACCATGAAGAACTCGTCCAGGTTGCTCGCGAAGATGGCGAGGAAGTTCGCCCGTTCGAGCAGGGGCGTGTTCGGGTCCTCGGCCAACTCCAGGACGCGCTCGTTGAACGCGAGCCAGCTGCGCTCCCGGTCCAGGAATCGCCCCTGCGGAAGCTGGACCCCGTCCGACGCGTCCTCGTAGGCGTCGAGGTCGGCGTCGAGGTCGGGTTCCAGATCGGATACCGCGGCCGCGATGGTGTGCGGGCGGTGCGCGGCTATGGAGCCCACGGAGGGCTGTGTGTGCTGGACCTCGGCCTGGGCGTGTGACTGGCTCATGTACCCATTCTTCCGCGCCAGCGGCGTTACAGGCGCGTCGGAACGTGCGGAGGGGAGCACGGAGGCGCTCCCGTCGGGGCGATTCCCCTCAGGGGGAGGCGAGGCCTCGGGCACGGCGGGGTTCATTGATCGAGCGTCGCAAGGTCGTCTGAACCGGTGGTTACGGAGACATGGCGTATGGGATATCGGGGGGCGGCTCGCGGGGGTCGATCGCGTCCGCGTGTGCCCCTCCCCGGTGGCGGGACACACGCGTGTGCGAAGGACGCGGGGATCAGCCGCCGGTGGCCGCCGTGCGGCTGCGCAGGAGGAGGAACGCGGCGGCCGTGGCGAGGACGGCGACGGCGAGCACGATCCCGCTCTCCACGAGCTGGAGCGGCCAGTAGTGGGACTCGGGGTGGAAACGCGTGTAGTAGCCGGTGACGCCCAGGTCGTCGAGGCAGCGTTCCGGCGAGGTCCCCGGGCGGTCGCACGGCCCGTAGTCGAAGTCCGGGGTCTCGCGCCCGTGCACCAGCACGCCGGACTCCACGTCCCAGGAGCCCTCGGGGAACTCGGGGGTGTCCGTGGGTCCGGTGAGGGTCACCGCGGGCCACAGGGAGGCGCGGAACTGCGTCAGAAACAGGCTGAGCCCCAGCATCGCGGCGACGGAGACGCCCAGGGCGGGCAGGGCGCGGCGCAGCAGGAGCCCGGCGAGCGTGCCGACGGCGAGCGCGCACAGGGCGTACGCGACCGCGACCGGGCCGCGGGCCGCGAACGACTCCCACGACCACCAGTCGGCGAATTGCACGGGACGGGTGGCGGACCAGGCCCAGCGGAACACCAGGACCACGGCGGTCAGGCCGGGCGTCACGACGAGCGCGGGGACGGCGAGCTTGGCGGCGAGCCAGCGGGTGGGGGTGATGCCCTGGGTCCAGGCCAGGCGCGCGGTGCCGCTGTCCAGCTCGCGGCCGATCAGCGCGCCGCCCGCGAAGGCGGCCACGGCGACGAAGGCGCCGGCGGTCAAGAACCCGATCCAGCCGATCAGCGCGTCGTAGCCGACCCAGCCGACGGTCATGTCGCACCACTCCGGGCCCGCCTGCCGGCAGGCCTCCTGCTCGGCGCGCACCTTGCGCTCGGTCTCCTCGGTGAGCCACACCAGCCCACCGGCCGCGGCGGCCACGAGGACGCCCCACAGGACGAGCGCCGCGCGGTGCACGCGCAGCACGGTGCGTACGGTGCCCCAGCCGGTCCGGCCGTCCTCGCGGGCGGCGGCGGGGACTCCGGCAGGCACTCCGGCGGTCCTGGTGCGCTCTCCAGTGGCGGTCATACGGCGCTCTCCCGGAGGCCGCGCGAGGAGGCCGTCGTCCGCCTGACCAGGGCGAACGCGGCCACCGTGAGGGCGGCGGCGACGGCCAGGACGAGGGCGGACGTGGTCAGCTGGAGGCCCCAGAAGTGTGACTCGGGGTGGTAGGTGGTGTAGAAGCCGGTGGCGTCGAGCCTGGCGTACACGGCCTCGCAGCCGGAGGAGACCGTCGCCGGCCCGCAGCCGGGGTCGGCGATGTGCGCGCCGGTGGAGGTGACCAGGCCCGCGTCGACCGAGAGGCCCGAACCCCGGTAGCCGTCCTCGAGGCCGCTGACGCGGGTGACGGCCGGCCACAGGTGCGGCATGGCCAGACCGGCCAGGAGCCGTACGGCCGCGACGACGCCGAGGGAGAGGAGCAGCGCGGGCAGCGTGCGGCGCAGCAGCAGGCCCGCGAGGGCGCCGCCGGCCAGGCCGGCGAGGGCGAAGGCGACGGTGGTGGGGCCGTTGGCGTGCAGGGTCATGCTGTCCGACCAGCTCTTGGCGGTGTCGATCCGGCCCTCGCCCGCCGACCACGCCAGGTGGTGCAGCGCGACGAGCAGCCCGGTGCCCGCGGTGACGAGGACGGCGGGCACGGCGAGCTTGGTGGCCAGCCAGCGGGTCGGGGACAGGCCCTGGGTCCAGGCGAGGTACGCGGTGCCGTGCTCCAGCTCGCGGCCGACCAGGGCGGCGCCCGACCAGGCGCCGATGAGGAAGGGGAGCGCGGTCAGGGGCGCGGTCGTGTAGTTGTACACCGACTTGTACATGACGATCGCGTCCTGGTCGTAGGAGCAGGGGCCGTCGTCGCCGGCGCAGGTGCGGTACTGCCGCCAGGCGTCGGCCGACGCGTCGGTGAGCGGGCCCCACAGCCACACCAGGCCGAGGGCGAGGACGGCGACGAGACCGGCCCAGACGTACAGGGCGGGGCGGTGCAGGCGCAGGAGCCAGCGGGGGTGCGGGTTCCGGGGAGCGGTGGCCGCGGGGGGTGACTCGCGGCGCAGCGTGAGGGCGGTCATACGGCGGCCTCCTGGGCTGGGCCGGGGGTCGGGGACGGTGTCAGGGGCGGGGGTGGGGGTGGCGTCAGGGGCGCGATCAGGGGCGCTGCCAGGGGCGCTGCCAGGGTCCTGGTGGTCATGCCCGGGCCTCCGCGTCGGCCGGGCGGCCCTCGGCCTCCGCCGGGGTGAGGGGGGCGGCCTCCGGGTTGCGCAGGTAGGCGAGGACGAGTTCCTCCAGGGAGGGCGTCGCGGTGCGCCAGCCGTCGGGGAGCGGGCCCGCCGGGCGGACCAGCGCGCTGAGCTGGCGGCCGGTGACACGGGACTCGACGACGGTGTGCGGGGCGAGGGCGGCGTCCGCCGAGGCCGGAGTCGCGGCCTGAGCCGAGGCCTTGTCCGGGGCCTGAGCCGGGGTCCGTGCCGACGACTGCCGCGCCGGGGGCTCCGTGGGTGCGTACACGCGCGTGTGGGCGGCGAGCAGATCGTCGATCTCCCCGGCCAGCCGGACCCGGCCGCCGCCGACGAGCAGCAGGTGGTCGCAGGAGTCCTCCAGCTCGGCGACCACGTGCGACGACATCACGATCGTCGTCCCGTACTGCGCCGCCCGTGCCATCAGGGTGCCCATCAGCTCGTGCCGGGCCAGCGGGTCGAGGTCGGCCATCGGCTCGTCCAGCAGGAGCAGTTCGGGCTGCTTGGCGAGGGCCAGGGCGAGCGCGACGCGGGTGCGCTGGCCGCCGGAGAGGGTACGGATCCTCGCCCTGGGGGCGAGATCGCCCGCGGAGACGATCCGCTCGGCGGTCTCGGCGTCCCAGCGGCCCGGGTTCAGATCGGCGCCCACGCGCAGTGTCTCGGCGACGGTGAGCTGCGGGTAGAGGGGCTTGTCCTGGGCGACGTAACCGACACGCGCGCGTGCGGACGCCGGGTCCGTGCCGAGGACGGTGACCGTGCCCTCGGAGGGGGCCAGCAGACCGGAGGCGAGGGCGAGAAGCGTGGACTTGCCCGCGCCGTTGGGCCCGACGACTGCGCAGACGCGTCCCGCGGGCAGCCGGAACGTGCACCCGCGCAGCGCCCAGCCCGCACGCCGCCCGAAGCGCTTGCCGAGCCCGGACGCGGCCAGGGCGGTGTCAGTCACGGTCATGAGGGATCTCCCTGGAAGTGTTCGTCGAGTACGGCGGTGAAGAGCGCGGCCACGTCCTCGCGGTCCAGCCCGGCCTCGCGGGCCCGGACCGCCCAGGCGCCCAGTTCGCTGCGCAGGGGCGAGTCGGCCGGGGCGGTGCTCAGTCCCCGTCGTACGAAGGTGCCGAGCCCGCGCCGGGCCTCCACCAGCCCGTCGCGCTCCAGCTCGCGGTACGCCTTCAGCACGGTGTTGGGGTTGATGGCGGTCGCCTCGACGACCTCGCGGGCGGTGGGCAGCTTGTCGCCGGGCCGCAGCACGCCCAGGCGCAGGGCCTGTTTGGTCTGCTGGACGATCTGGACATAGGTGGCCACGCCGCTGTGCCGGTCGATGCGGTATTCGACCATCGGGCACCACCCTTTCACTAATTGAGTAGTGAAAGGGTGGTGGAACGGGGTCGGGAAGTCAAGATCGGCGCGGCAAGGGGCGGGCAGGGGCGGGCAGGGGCGGGCAGGGGCGGGCAGGGACGGGGGAGAGGCGGGGGGAGGGGCGAGGAGGCGACCGTCTGGTGCGGGTCCGGGGGCCTCTGGCGCTGAGCAGAGTGGTCCTCCGGCGCGACGCGGAGGGGGCCGTGCGGGTCGGAAAAATTCGTGCGGCGGATCGTGAACCGATCGGCGGGCCCGTTCCGATGAGGGGATGTGAGCGAAACGAGAAGCGACGGGGAACTGCTGCGGGCCATCGCGGCAGACGCGGACCGTCACGCCTTCGAGGAGCTGTACCGGCGGTACGCACCCTGGCTGACCGCGCGCATGCGCGGCCGCTGTGCCGACGCCGGGATAGTCGACGACGTCGTGCAGGAGACGTTCCTCGCGGTGTGGCGGGGAAGCGCGCGCTACCGCGAGGAGGGCGACGTGGCCGGCTGGCTGTGGCGCATCGGCGCGCGGCGGCTGGTCGACGCCCTGCGCGGCGACGGCGCGCGCGGCCGGCTGCGCCAGGCCCTCGCCCGGCTGCGCCACCGCGACGAGGTGTCGGCGGAGGAGCGCGTGCTCGCGGGGGTGGAGCACGGGGACCTCGCCGGGGCCCTCACCCGTCTCTCGCCGGAGCTGCGGGCCGTCCTCCAGGCGACCGTCATCGACGGGCTCAGCACCCGGGAGGCGGCCGTCCTGCTCGGCATCCCGGCCGGCACGGTCAAGACGCGGGCCCTACGCGCCCGCAAGCAGTTGCGGGAGGCGCTGGCATGAGGCGGTACGCGAGACGAGGCGGCCCGCGCGAGCGCGCCGCGCATCGGCGGGGGATCGGAACAGGCCTGCGCGAGGGCGCGGGCGTCGAGCGGTCGAAGGAGGCAGTGGCATGACGTGGCACGTGGCCGAAGAGGACCTGCGCGCCTACGCGCACGGCGCGTTGACGCCGCCCCTGCTGTGGTCCGCCGACACCCACCTCGCCCGGTGCGCCGAGTGCCGGGCCCGGCTCGCCCGGAGCACCGACCCGGTCGTGCTGGACGCCGGCTGGGAGCGGCTGGACGCCGAGCTGGACGCGCCGCGACCGAGCCTGACCGAGCGGCTGCTCGTGCGGTTCGGCGCGGCCGACCACACCGCGCGGCTGCTGACGGCGACGCCGGTGCTGCGCCGCTCCTGGCTGCTGTCGGTGCTGTTCCTGCTGGTCACCACGGTGCTGGCGGTACGCGTGGCGGACCAGCCCACGCTGTTCCTCGCGCTCGCCCCGCTGCTCCCGCTGGCCGGCGTCGCCCTCTCCTACGGCCGGTCCCTGGACCCGACGTACGAGATGGCCGTCGTCGCCCCGCTGCACGGCTTCCGGCTGCTGATGATCCGTACGGTCGCGGTGGTCGGCGCCGGTCTGGTCCTCAACGGCCTGGCGACGCTCGCCCTGCCGGGGTACGGCCTCCTGGCCCTGGCCTGGCTGCTGCCCGCTCTCGCCCTCACCGCCACGGGCCTCGCGCTGACCGCCCGGCTGGGTCCGGTCCTCGCCCCGACGGCGGTCGGTGGCGCCTGGCTGACGCTGCTGGTCGTGGCGCACGAGCGTGCGCCCCACGACACGCTCGCCCCCTTCACGGCGGCCGGACAGTCCGGCGCGGCGGTGGTCGCCGCCCTCGCCGCGCTGCTGCTCTACCAGACCAGGGACCGCTTCGACGCACGCCCCGTGGGCGGCTTCCAGGACGGAGGCGTCCGATGACACCGCCCGGCCCCGCCCCCGCCCCTCGCCCCGACTTCCAGGAGCCCCGCATGACCCCCGCGTCCCCCGTCGGCCCCGCGACGCTGACGGCCACCGACCTCTGCCTGCGCTACGGCGGCACGCGCGCGCTCGACGGAGTCTCGCTGCGGCTGTCCCGGGGCGTGACCGGGCTGCTCGGCCCCAACGGCGCCGGAAAGACCACCCTGTTGCGGGTGCTGGCCACGGCCGTGCCGCCGGACAGCGGGCAGTTCACGGCCCTCGGTCACGACCCGCGCACCTCCGCCGGCCGCCTGGAGCTGCGCCGCACGCTCGGCTATCTGCCCCAGACCCCCGGATTCCACCCGGACTTCACGGCCTTCGAGTTCGTCGACTACGTGGCGATCCTCAAGGAGCTGACCGACCGCACCGCCCGCCACGGCGAGGTGCGGCGCGTCCTGGACGCCGTGGACCTGTCGGAGGTGCGCGGCAAGCGCCTCAAGCGGCTGTCCGGCGGCATGCGGCAGCGGGTCGCCCTGGCCGCCGCGCTCGTCGGCGACCCCGGCTTCCTCGTGCTGGACGAGCCGACCGTCGGCCTCGACCCCGAACAGCGCATGCGGTTCCGCGATCTGATCGCCCAGGCGGGCGAGGGGCGCACGGTCCTGCTGTCCACCCACCAGACGGAGGACGTGGCGATGCTCTGCCACCGTGTCGTGGTCCTGGCCGGCGGCCGGGTCCACTTCGAGGGCACCCCCGCGGAGCTGACCGCCCGAGCGGCCGGCCGCGTGTGGAGCAGCGCGGAACGCGCCCCGGGCGCCCTGGCCGGCTGGCGCACCGGCGCCGGCACCTTCCGCAACATCGGCGACCCGCCGTCCGGCGCCGACCTGGTCGAGCCCACCCTGGAGGACGGCTATCTGCTCGCCCTCGACGGCGAGTCCGCGGAGGTGACGGCATGAGCAGCGCCACGGCCACCCCGCTCACCGCCCCGGCCCCCACGCCCCCCGAGCCCCCGCGCGACCCGCGCCGCACCGAAGCCGTCCTCGCCCTCGCCCGCTTCGAGGCCCGCGAGCTGTTCCTCCAGGTTCCGATCCTGCTCGTCTTCGCCCTCTACGCCCTCGTGGTCTTCGTGCGGATGGCGCGGGTGGACGGCATGGACGACTTCCCCGTCCTCAACACCGTCGACCGCCGCACCCAGATGACCCCGCTGCTGGTCGCCATCGCCGTCCTCATGTGCGCCAACGCGGCGGCGCTGCGCTCGCGGAAGAACGGCACGGTCCAGCAGTTCGGCGTCCTGGCGATGGAGCCCTGGCGGCGCACCGCCGCGCACCTGCTCTCCGTGGTGCCGTTCGCGGCGCTCACCGCGGTCGTCGTCGCGGCCGAGTACGTCCGGGAGGCGCTGAAGCCCGGCGCGATCGGCCACGGCTCCTTCGGTGAACTCGCCGTCGGCCCGCTGTTCGTGCTGCTGGCCGGGATCGTGGGAGTGCTGCTGGCCCGTGCGCTGCCCTCCTCCTTCGCGCCCATGGTGTTCGCGATCGCCGCGTACATGGCCGTCGTTCTCCTGTCGGCGATAGCGGGCGAGGGCGGATGGTCGGGCTGGCTCTCCCCGATCGTCTATTCCGGCGAGGGCGGTGGGGACCCGGTCCCCTCCGACCTGATCGGCCGCCCCGCCGGCTGGCACGCGCTGTACGTGGCGGGCCTGTGCGCCCTGCTGGCCTGCGCGGCCCTGCTGCTCGCCGGGGGCCGCACCCGGGCCGTCAGAACGGCGACGGCCCTCGCCCTCGCGGCCACCGCGGCCGGTGTGATCGGTCAGCTCCCGCACGACACGGCGGGGCTGGACGCGGCCCGCAGGACGGCGTCCGACACCCCGCAGAAGGTCCAGTCGTGCACCACGTACGGCAGGTCGGCGTACTGCTCCTTCCCCGAGTGGGAGGGCGTGCGGTCCGACTGGGCCGCGGTCGTCGACCGGGTGCAGTCCGCCGCCGGCGGTTCCGCCGCCCAGGCCCCGCTGACGATCCGTCAACGTGTCGACGCCAGCAGCGGAGGGGAGAGCGACAGCGCCCTGTGGCCCTCCCGCACCCCCGGCCAGGTGACGGTGGGCACCCGCTGGGGCGGCAACCGCGTCCCCGAGTTCGCGGTCGGAGCCGCCACGGTCCTGGTCGGCGGCTCGGAGGCGGTGACGCTCGAGGGCATGTGCGACGCCCGTCCGGTGACGATCATGTGGCTGGTCCTGGGCACCGACCCGACCCCGCTGGACACCTTCCAGCACGTGAGCCTGGATGACAGCATCAGCGGCCCGGTCTCGATCCTCGCCCCGACGAACGGGCTGGGCCTGACGGCCGAGCAGACCGACGTGGTCCGGAGCATGCTGGAGCGCCCCCGCGCCGAGATGACGGCCCGGGTCAAGGCGCACTGGACGGAACTGACCTCCGCGCGGACGACCACGGCCCAGGCCGCGAAGCTGGTGGGCGTCGAGGTGCCGAAGGAGGCGGAGAAGTGCGAGGAGTAGAGCACATGCCGAGAGACCCGGGAGCCCTGCTTCGTTCCCTGGTGCGGTCGGTGTGGCGCACCGTGCCCTGGCGGGCGCTGACGGCGGCCGGCGCGCTGGGCCTGCTGCTCGCGGGCAGCACCCGGCTGCCGGACGACGACCCGGGGGCCGACCTGGGCCTGTTCGTCCTGCGCCTCACCGCGCTGGTCGGCGCGTCCGGTCTGGCCTTCCTGCTCGACGACCCGGCCCGCAACACCAGCGCGACGACGCCGGTCGGCCGGGCGGTCCGGACGGCCCTGCGCATCGCCTTCGTCGCCCCGCTCACCGCGCTGTGGTGGACGGCGGCCCTGCTTCTGGTGCCCGCCGCGACCCGCCCCTCGGCGGCGACGGTCACCCTCCAGGCGGCGGGCATGGCCGTCGGCGCGCTCGCCCTCGCCACGGTCGCCGTCCGTTTCACGGACCGCGCGGAGGTGGGCCGGGGCACGGTGATCCGGCTGGTCACCGCGGCCGTGCTGATGATCGTCGTCCCCAGCCGCTGGGGCCTGCTGGCCACACCGGACGACCCCTGGTGGGAGGCGACCCAGGTGCGATGGGCGGTGGTCCTGGGCGTGACCCTGGCGGTCTGCGCCCTGTGGACGCCGGAACCGCTCAGACGTCACCCGCTGATACCGGCCCGCGTCGGCTGACCTCCCGTCACGTCTCCGACCGGTACATCAGGTCCGTCTCGTGGGTGACGAAGCCCAGCCGCTCGTACACCGACACTGCCGCCTTGTTGTCGGCGTCGACGTACAGCATCGCGGTCGGCAGCCCCTGGTCCGCGAGATACCGCAGGCCGATCGTGGTGAGGGACTTGCCGAGGCCGCCGCCCTGCGCGCCGGGGGCGACGCCGAGGACATAGACCTCACCGAGCTGTTCCTCGGCGTGGACCTTGGTCCAGTGGAAGCCGATGAGCTGGTCGCCGCGCAGGGCGAGGAAGAAGCCGGCGGGGTCGAACCACGGCTCGGCCTCGCGGTCGTCGAGGTCGCGCTGGGTGAGGGAGCCCTGTTCGGGGTGGTGGGCGAAGGCGGCGGCGTTGACGGCGAGCCAGGCGGAGTCGTCCTGGCCGGGCACGAAGGCGCGGACGGTGACACCCTCGGGCAGCACCGGGTCGGACAGGTCGAGGCCGGTCAACGGCCGCCGCATCTGGCGCAGTTCGCGGAACAGGGTCAGCCCCAGTACCTGGGCGAGGTGGCGGGCGGCGGAGTGGCCGCCGTGGGCCCACACCCGCAGCCGCTTGCCGGAGGCGGCGAGCAGCGCGGAGCCGAGGGCGCGGCCGTGACCGTGACCGCGGTGCGAGGGGTGGACGACGAGTTCGGCGGCGGGCGCCTCGACCGGATCGGTGTCCTCCAGCTGGGCGTAGCCGACGAGTTCGCCGCCGACGGTCAGCAGCAGATGGGAGACGCCCTCGCGGGGGCCTCCGCGCAGCTGGAGCCGGCCCTGTTCGGACACCGCCTGCTGGCCGTCCGTCCGGGCGGCCTCCGCGAGCAGTTCGAGGACGGCCTCGGTCTGTTCGGGGGAGAGCGCGGAGTGGGTCTCGATGGATCGGGAGCCGTGGGCCCGTGCGATGTCGTCGCTGCTCATGGGACGAGGGTAAAGGGCGGGCGGCACAAAGTGGCGCCACGGGCAACGACCTGCGGAAAGGCAATGCGGAAGACAAAGGGAAACCAGGATGTAACCAAGAACCCCCTGTCGCGCTACGCGCGTTGACTCTAGGCTGCGCCGGACGGGGCCTATTTCCTCACACGCCCCACGGGTCCATGACGGGGGCCCGGGGGGACGCAGACAACGCCACAGGGGGGCGCATGCCAGCCACTTCCCAGCCGCATTCGAGCGACAGACGCGGCGGACGTCGCACGTACCGTCTGGTCGCGGCCGCCGCGGGTCTCGCCACCGCCGGAGCGATGGCCGCCGCCCTTCCGGCGGACGCCCACGACTCGAAGCACTCCAAGCCGCTGCCGAGCCGCTACCAGGACGTGCAGCTGCTGTCCTTCAACGACCTGCACGGCAACCTCGAGCCGCCGTCGGGTTCCTCCGGCCGGGTCACCGAGCTTCAGGCCGACGGCACGACGAAGACGATCGACGCGGGCGGCGTGGAGTACCTCGCGACGCACCTGCGTGAGGCCCGCAAGGGCAACACGTACTCCATCACCGCGGCCGGCGGTGACATGGTCGGCGCCTCGCCGCTGATCTCGGGCCTCTTCCACGACGAGCCCACCATCGAGGCGCTGAACAAGCTGGACCTGGACGTCACGTCCGTCGGCAACCACGAGTTCGACGAGGGCGCGAAGGAACTGAAGCGTCTGCAGTACGGCGGCTGCCACCCGACGGCCGGCTGCTACACGGACCAGGAGTTCCAGGGCGCCGACTTCCCGTACCTGGCGGCCAACGTCCTGAACGAGAAGAGCGGCAAGCCGATCCTCAGCCCCTACTGGGTGTGGAAGAAGAACGGCGTCAAGATCGGCTTCATCGGTGTGACGCTGGAGGACACCCCGGGTGTCGTCTCCGCCGAGGGCGTCAAGGGCCTGAAGTTCAAGGACGAGGTCGAGACGATCAACAAGTACGCCAAGGTGCTGGAGCGCCAGGGCGTGAAGTCGATCGTCGCCCTGATCCACGAGGGCGGTCTGCCCGCGTCGACGGCGTACAACTACAACTGCGACTCGCCGGGTGCCGGTGACGGTGTCTCCGGTCCGATCGTGGACATCGCGAAGAACGTCACGCCGAAGGTCGACGCGCTGGTCACCGGCCACACGCACGCCGCGTACGCGTGCACGATCAACGACCCGTCGGGCAAGCCGCGCACGGTCACCTCGGCCGCGTCCTTCGGCCGGCTCTACACGGACACCACGCTGACCTACGACCGCTTCACGGGTGACATCGCCCGTACGGCGGTGAAGTCGGCGAACCACGTCGTCACCCGGACCGTGGCCAAGGCGCCCGACATGACCGAGCTGATCGGCAAGTGGAACACGCTGGCGGCCCCGATCGGCAACCGCGCGATCGGCTACATCTCCGGTGACGTCCCCAACACGGGCACCGAGTCCCCGATGGGCGACCTGATCGCGGACGCGCAGCTCTGGTACGGCAAGGAGCTGGACGCCGAGACCGACGTCGCGCTGATGAACCCGGGCGGTGTCCGGGCCGGCCTCACCTACGCGGCCAAGGGCAGCGAGGGCGACGGCGTGGTGACGTACGCCGAGGGCTTCACCGTGCAGCCGTTCTCCAACACCGTGAACCTCCAGAACTTCACCGGCGCCCAGCTGATCCAGGTGCTCAAGGAGCAGGTGAGCGGGTCGAACGCGAGCGCGCCGAAGATCCTTCAGCCGTCCGCCAACCTGACGTACACGCTGGACCTGACGAAGGCCGGCGCGGACCGGGTCGTGACGGACTCCATCAAGCTGAACGGCGCGGCCATCGACCCGGCCGCCACCTACCGCGTCGCCACCAACAGCTTCCTTGCGGGCGGCGGCGACGGCTTCACCACGCTGGGTCAGGGCACCGGCGACCTCGTCGGCACCGACGACCTGACGGCCCTGGAGCAGTACCTGACGACCCACTCCTCGGCCACCGGCCCGATCGCCCCGCCGGTCACGGGCAGGATCACGATCGTGCAGTAACCCCCGGCTCTCCGTAGCGAGGAAGAGGCGGCCGCGTCACCGACGCGGCCGCCTCTTCGTATTAAAACCTGTGTGAGTCCACCGTTGGTTCCCGAATGCGCCTGAAAAATCGTCTCAGCCGCAATTAACCGAGGTCTCAGTGGAATTGGCCTTTTCCGTCTCTGGCGTCCCGTAGTGTTTTCCATGTCGACAGTGAACGACGCGAAAGCAAACAGAGCGAACAGATCGAGCGGAGAACGTCATGAGCTTCCACAAGGTCACCCCGGTGAAGAAGGCCCGCAAGACCGCCGCCGTCCCGGCTCCGAAGCCAGCCGCCAAGAAGAAGGCCGCGCAGAAGCCCACTCCGAAGCGGCGCCCGATCTCCCATAAGGGCTGATGCAGACAGCGAAGCTTTTGCAAATCTGCGACAAATAGGTCGCACATAAAACGCACCTGATAAACGGAGAGGAAATTCCCATGAGCTTCCACAAGATCGCCCCCGTCAAGAAGACCCGCAAGACCGCCGCCGCCCCCGCGCCGAAGCCCGCCGCCAAGAAGAAGGCCGCCCCGAAGGCCGCGCCGAAGCGCCGCCCGGTCGCGCACCAGGGCTGACGGAACGCCACGAGGCGGGGTCCTCGGTGGGAGCGGTCGCGCTCGCACCGAGACCCCGCCTCGGCCATGTCCGCGCACGAGAGAGGAAGTCGTCGACGATGAGGGAAGCCCGCGAGGCCTTCCGCCGCTTCTGGCCGCTGACCCGCGGCGACCGCGGGGGGATGCTGGTCATCGTGGCCTGTGTGGTGGTCGCCGCGCTCGCCGAGACCGCCGCCATCCTGCTGTTCGCCCACCTCACCGACACCGCCCTCCAGGCGGGCTCGCTCGCCGCGTTCTGGGGACCGGCCGGCGCCTGGCTGGGCGTCGCAGCCCTCGGCGCGCTCGTCGGCTACCTGGGCAACTCGCTCGCGACCTGGACCGCCGAACGCTTCGTGCTGCGGCTGCGCGCGAACGTGTTCCGTCATGTCCAGGGCCTGCCACCCCACTTCTTCCAGCGCCACCGCCGGGGCGACCTGGTGGAACGCCTCACCGGAGACGTCGAGGCGATCGAACAGCTGGTCGTGTCCGGGGTGGTGGGCACCATCTCGGCGGCCTTCTCCGCGGTGTTCTACTCGGCCGCCGCCCTCTATCTGCGCTGGGACCTGGCCCTGGCCACCTTCGTCCTCGCGCCCCTCTTCCTCCTCGCCGCCCGCCGCTTCTCAAGCCGTATCAAGCAGGCCGCGCAGGACGAGCGGGTCGCGGACGGCGCCATCACCTCCGTCGTGGAGGAGTCGCTGGGCAACGTCGTCCTCACCCAGGCGTACAACCGCCGCCGCGACGAGGAGCGCCGCCTGGACCGCGAGGCCCGCGCCTGGCTGCGGGCCAGCGTGCGCGGGGCGCGGCTGAGCGAGATGTACGAGCAGTTCGTGGAGGTCGTCGAGACCCTCTGCGTGCTGGCGGTCATCGGCCTCGGCGTCTGGGAGATCTCGGCCGGCCGGATGACCCTCGGCGCGCTGCTCGCCTTCGCCGCGTTCATCGGCTACCTCTACCCGCCGGTCCGCAGCCTCGGCCGGCTGGGCCTGACGGTCACCGCGGCCACCGCCGGCGCGGAGCGCATCGCGGAGATCCTGGACGCGGAGCCCGCCGTAGGGGACCCGGCGATGCCCGTTCCCGCCTGGCCGGTCCGCGGCTGGGTCGGCTGTCACGGCGTCACCTTCGGCTACCCGAGCTCGCCCCGGCCGTCCCTCCAGGACGTCACCTTCACCGCCGGTCCCGGTGAGCTGATCCTGGTCACGGGCCGGAGCGGGGCCGGCAAGTCCACCCTGTCCAAGCTCCTCACCCGCTTCTACGACCCCGACGCGGGCGTGATCAGCATCGACGGAGTGCCGCTGACGGACGTACCGCTGGACTTCGTACGCGAGAACGTGGCCCTGCTGCCGCAGCAGACACTCGTCCTCAGCGGCACGATCCGCGAGAACATCGAGTGCGGCCGGCCCGGCGCCACGGACACCGAGATCGAAGAGGCCGCGCGGGCCGCTGCGGCCCACGAGTTCATCGGCGCGCTCCCCGAGGGCTACGACACCCGGATCGCGCCCGGCACCGCCGCCCTCTCCGGCGGCCAGCTCCAGCGGATCGCCATCGCCCGTGCGATGCTCCGCGCCGCCCCGGTCCTCGTCCTCGACGAACCCACCGCCGGCCTCGACTCGGTCGCCGCCCGCCAGATCGTCCAGCCCCTGCGCCGGCTGGTGTCCGGCCGTACGACGATCATGATCACCCACGATCTGAGCCTCGCGCCCGACGCGGACCGGATCCTGATCGTGGACGGCGGCCGTCTGCTGGACACCGGCACGCACGACGAACTGGTGGCCCGCTGCGCGGCGTACGCCAGGCTGGCCGAACCGTGGCCGGGCACGGCGACGGCGGGCCGGAAGCACGCGGCGGACGACACTCTCGTCCTACGGCTGTGACGACCCGCGCAGGATGTACCCGAGCCCCCGCACGGTCTGGATCAGCCGCGGTTCGCCGCGGTGCTCCAGCTTGCGGCGCAGGTACATCACGTACACGTCGAGGGTGTTGGAGGCCGGCTCGAAGTCGAAGCCCCAGACGTCCTTGAGGATCTGGGAGCGGCTGAGCGCCCGGGCCGGGTGGCGCAGCAGGTACTCCAGCAGGGAGTACTCGGTACGGGTGAGGTCGAGGAGACGGCCGCCGCGGGTGACCGAGCGGGTGGCCGGGTCCATGACGACGTCCTGGAAGGTCAGGAGGCCGGGGGCCGTCGCGGTCGGCGGGGGCGGGGTCCGGCGGGTGGCGCGGCGGAGCAGGGCGCGCACCCTGGCCAGGAGTTCCTCCCCGGCGAACGGTTTCATCAGGTAGTCGTCCGCCCCGTTGTCGAGGGCGACGATCCGGTCCCCGACGGCGTCCCGGCCGGTGATCATCAGGATCGGCACGGTGCAGCCGGAGGCCCGGATCCGCCGGGTCGCCGCCAGCCCGTCGAGACCGGGCATGGTGACGTCCGGGTGTGAGTAGTTGCGGTGCAGAAAGCGCCGCTGAGATTGATCTTGCTGGGGTTGGGCTACTTCGCGGGGGCTTCGAGCTGCCGGGGTACGGCGCCGGCGCGTAGTTCCCGGAGGTCCGGGATGTGGTTGTAGAGGGTGCCGGGGGAGACGCCCAGCAGCTTGGCGATCGAGGTGATCGAGCGGCCGGGGTCGGGCAGCAGGTCGCGGGCGGCGCGGATTACTTCCTCGGTGGCGACGCTGGGGCGTCCGCCGACGCGGCCGCGGGCGCGGGCGGCGGCCAGGCCCTCGTTGGTGCCGATGACGATGAGTTCGCGGATGAACTCTGCGAGGGCGGCGAAGACGTGGAAGACGAGCCGGCCGCCGGGGGTGGTGGTGTCGAGGTTCTCGTGCAGCGAGGTGAAGCCGATACCCCGGTCGCGCAGTTCGGCGACCATGTTGATGAGGTCCTGGAGGCTCCGGCCGTAGCGGTCGAGTGAGGGGACGACGAGGGTGTCGCCGGGGTCGAGGAAGGCGTGGCACGCCTTCAGCTCGGGGCGGAGCGCGTTCTTGCCGGACTTCTTGTCCGCGAAGATCTTTGGGCACCCGGCGGCGGTGAGGGCGTCGAGCTGCCGCTGCAGCTTCTGGCCGCCGGTCGAGACCCGGGCGTATCCGATCTTGATTTCGGTGCGGACGAGCGGTTCGGCGACGAGCAGGTCCGGCCCGACGGCCGGTTCTGGGGCGGTCATGGCCCCGGATCATGTCAGAAAACGGTGGTCCGGAGTTGTTGAATGACCCAGGTTTTTGAAGGGGTTTTTGAAGGCTTTGCGGGGTCTGGGCGGCCTCGCGGGGCGATCTTCAGAAAACGAAGGTTTCTTGAAGATCGCCTACGGCGTGTGCACGGCATCGCGGTCGGTGCCTGTTGCCGTTTCGAGGTTCCGGGCCATGCGTTCCAGGACGAGGACGGCTGTCCGGTACTCGTCCAGGGGGATGCCGGTCATGGACAGTTCGCGGAACCTGTCGACGCGTTCGGCGACGTCGGTCAGGCGCTGACGGCCGCCGTGGGTGAGGGCGAGCCGGTCCGGTGCGGGTCGGGCCGCCCAGCCATCGGCGAGCACTGTGTCGATGGCCGCGATCAGCGTGGGGATGTCGGCGTTCGCGGCAAGAGTCGACCGGACTTCGGCGTCGGTGGCCTCGGGGGTGTCGTGGATGACGTTGAGGACCTGCCAAGCGATCCTGGTGAGACCGAATCCCTCCAGCATGTCGTTCATGTAGCGGGTGAGGGCTTTGTCGGTGCGGTTGAGCCAGTAGCCGATGGGCTTCATGCAGGTGCTCCTTCAGCGGTGGGGCTGGGTATTTGTGCGGCCTCAGCTGGCCAAGGGCGCAGGTGAGGTCACTGATGCTCAGGCGCGGAGGCCAGGAGCGCGGTCCAGTCCTGGTCGGCGGCCCAGTCGGTGAAGCTGTGCCAGCCGACTTCGGGGTAGTCACGGCGCAGCCCGGCGGTGTCGACATCGAGGCCCGAGGTGGTGAAGTACTCGAACATGGCGGCCAGGTCGGCGGACCGGATCCGCACGTGGGCCAGAGGTACCTCTTGGTGGCCGATCGGGCGGCCGATGGCCGCCGCGAGGATCGCCGCTATCTCGGCGGGGGTGCGCTCATCGGAGGCGATGTCGATGCGGCGGCCGGCGAACTCGTCGCGGCGCTGAAGGACCAGTGCGGCGAACGCGCCGATGTCGGTGGCGGGGATGAGAGTGAGCGGCCGGTCGGCGGGCATGGGCCAGGCGAACGTGCCCTGGCGCAGCCCTTCCAGGGTCCAGCCGCTCGCGTAGTTGTCCATGAACGCAGCCGGGGCAATCACCGTCCAAGGCACTCCGGTCTCGCGCAGGTGCCGCTCGACCAGGTGCTTGCTCTCGTAGTGCGGGACACCGGTGCTGCGGTCGGCGTGGGCGGCGGACGTGAACACGACGTGCCCGAGGCCGGCGGCTGCCGCCGCGTCGACGAGGGCCTTGCCCTGCCGGGTCTCGGTGGTGGTGTCAGCGCCGAACGGGGTGGTGACCGCGAAGAGCGAGTCCGCCCCGGCGAGGGCCGCGTCGAGGGATGTGTGGTCGTCGAAGTCGGCGCGGCGAACATCGGCTCCGAGGCCGCGCAGGGCGTCAGCGGCGGGCGAATCAGGACGGCGGGTGAGCGCGCGCACCTGGTGGCCGGCGGCAAGCAGGGCGCGGGCGGTGGCCCCGCCCTGGGCTCCGGTGGCTCCGGTGACGGCAACGTTGAGCATGGTTCCCTCCAGGGATAGAATCACTGCGTGGTGCATTAACTGCGCCACGTAGTAGATTATCCGAGACTGCTGCGTCACGCAGCAATGTGGAGTGTGATCCAGGTGACAGAGTCGCGGCGGGCCCGGCTGTACGAGGAGTTGTCGACGGAGTCCCGCCGCTACCTGGCGGCGTATGTGCTGTTCAACCAGGCTGTCGCCGACCATCTCGGGCTGCACCCGACCGATGTGCAGTGTCTGAGCTTGCTGACGGCCGAGCCAGGGCCGCTCACCGTCAGGCAAATCGCCGACATGACGGGCCTGACCACAGGCTCGGCCACACGGCTGGTGGACCGTCTCGAACGAGAGGGTTACGTGGTCCGCACCCCCGACCAGCAGGACCGTCGCCGGGTGCTGGTCGCCCCGGTGGCGGAGCGCGTCGCCCGGGTCACCGCGGTATGGGACGACCTCGGCCCGGCGTGGCAGTCGCTGCTCGACGGCCACACCGAGGACGAGCTTGAGGTGATCACCCGTCATATGCGACAGGCTCACGACCTCAGTCACGCCCAGATGCGACGCCTGCGATCCCGGCCCAAGCCCGACTGAGTACGGGTCCCGCAGGCAGCCGCGATCGATGCGGGAGCCGCTAGGTGTCCGGTGGCATCGAAACAGCTATCCCGGCTGTCGTGTCATGCCTCAAAGAGCTGGATTCGCTGGCTGTTAGTCATCCTCGTCGGTGTCCTCGGGGGAATCCGGGTCACGCAGCGGGCGCAGGCCCTGGCCGGGGCCGCTGGCCTTGATGTTGAACAGGTAGCGGCCCAGGAAGTTGATGTGCCGGTCCTTCAGCGGGGAGAGCCGGGCGACGTCTTCGTCCTTGATGTCGTGGTCCTCGGCGCGCAACTGGGCGACCGCGGCGTCCAGGTAGCGTGTGTTCCACAGGACCACGGCGTTGAGGACCAGGCCGAGGGCGGCGAGTTGGTCCTCCTGGCCCTCGCGGTACGCCTGGCGGATCTGCCCGCGGCCGCCGTGGCAGATCGCACGGGCGAGCCGGTGGCGCGACTCCTGGACGTGAGCTGCCGGTTCATCAGCCGGCGGTAGGTGTCGTCGACCGGGTCGACCAGGGCGAGCAAGTGCATGGTCTTGTCGATGCGGCCGTACTCAGCGAACGCAGCCCCCAGCGGGGTGGGGTGGCCCTCGCGGCCGAACATCCGCAGCAGGTCGTAGGCCCGCACCTGGTTCGTGATGAGCGACCCGGCGACCCGGAGCATGTCCGGCCAGTGCGTGGCGATCTTCTTCAGGTTGACCTTGTTGCAGGCCACCGCCTCCAGCGGCCCGTACCCAGCGGCCGGCTCCTCGCCGCCGGGCAGGTCGGCCCGCCAGTACGTGCTGCACATCCTGGACAGTGCCTCAGCGACTCCAGATAACCATCCCCAGCCGGTGCGCGTCCGTACGACGCAGCGCGATCAGATCACGGTCGTCATCGTCGAGGAAGAAGAACCGCTCCAACTCCGGGCGCGTGGGCACCTCGGTGAACGTCCCGTACGCCTCGGCCTGCTCATCAGTCAGAAACTCCACCGGCACGACCGGACCGTAGCCAGTGCCGACGCCCGCCCGACGATCTTTCAGTGAACCCCGGCGGCACCCCTGTCAGGTGTGCTAGCCGACCAAGATCAATCTCAGCGCCACTTTCTGCACCGCAACTACTCACACCCGACGTCCATCAGGACCAGGTCGGGGGAGTTGTCGGGGGCCGCGATCAGGTCGAGGGCGAGGCGTCCGTCGCAGGCGAGGACGGTCTCGTACCCCTCGAACCTGAGCAGTCTGCCGATGCCCTCCCGGACGTCCGCGTCGTCGTCGGCGAGCAGGATCCTGCCCGCCGCGCTCGTGGCCCTGTCCGTCCCCGTGCCCTCCACCGCTCGCATCACCATCCCCTCACGGTGCGGCGGGGGACTGTGGCGGAGCTGGCAGAGGGGTGTGGGTGGGCTGGGATCAGGCGGCCGAGGGCGTCCAGTCGCCGAGCCAGTCCGCGACCTCCTGGTAGGCGGCCTGCGCGTCGGTCAGCTGGGGCCGGTCACCGCTCGCGGCCCCCGCGCCGGCGCCGCTGTTCCGGTACTCGGCGAACCGGTCGTCCTTCCAGGAGAAGCCGCCCATGTCCGACCACGGGGTCGCCTTGACGGCCGCGCTCAGGGTGCTGTTGCGGACGGTGGTCTGCGGGTCGACGCTCGTGTCGCCGCCCGGGTGCCAGTTGCGGCCGAGGAAGAAGGAGGCCGCGCTCACGTCACCGTTGACCGTCGAGCGGTTGATGAGGATGCCCTTGCGGCCCGCGGGGGTGCTCGGCGCGGTGACGTACCCGGCGGACGTGCCGTTCCAGCGCTTCTTCAGCGTGATCACGGACTTGTCGACGACCACCGTGGCCCGGCAGAAGACGAAGTCGACGTTCCCGGTGATGTAGGAGTTGCTCACGTAGACCCGGCCGGGCTTGTCCTTGGCGGCGGTCTCCAGTTCCAGGGTGTCCTGGTCGCCGTTGACGATGACCCCGTCGAGGACGATCCGGTCGGCCTGTGTCAGCAGCGCCACCGCCTGGCCTGCGATGTCCTGGTGCTTCGCCTCGTCGAAGTCGTTGGTGACCGTGAGATTGCGGATCTGCGAGTCGTCCGACTGGACGGACACGGTGGCGCTGCCCGGGGTGCCGTACGTCCCGGACCCGTCGGGCTTGGTCATGCCCGCCGCGTTGCCGTAGACGATCGTCGTGTCCTTACGGGTTGCGCCCGCACCCTGGATGGTGACGTGCGGCTTGGTGGCGGGCACCTTCACGACCTCGCGGTACGTCCCCGGCTTCACCGAGATCACCACGCGCGAGGGGTTGTTCACCGGTACGGCGTCCACGGCGGCCTGCACGGTCCGGTACTGGCCGCTGCCGTCGGCGGCGACGGTGAGGGTCGTGGCGGCGGCCAGGATGCGGCGGGCTGCGGTGTGACTGGTGGAGCCATGGCAGATCACACGACCATTCAGGTGTCCCGGGCGGCCCGCGACCATCTCGCCCAGGTGGCGAAGGAACGCGGGATGACGTTGGGGCAGCTTGTCGAGGAACTGGCGGCGCAGCAGCTCACGGCCGAGCAGATCGCTGAGCGCGTGGCCGCGACTCGAAAGGTGCTGCGTGAGCGCATGAACTGCACGCTCACGGACGAAGAGTTCGACCGAGGGCCGGACGTACTGGCCAATGTGTACGCGATGGCCGCCGAGAAGATGCACGCGCTCCGGGACCGAGCCGCGTGATCATTCTCGACACCAGCGCCGTGGTGGCGCTCGCGCAGGGGCATCGTGCACTGCACCATCTCGCCGACAACATGGCGCACACGCCGGGGGACTGGCTGCACGTGCCCGCGTTGTGCCTGATGTACGCGGAGTCGCAGGAGAAGGGCATCGCGGGGGATGTGCTCGCCCTGCCCGGAGTCCTGGTCGACCCTCTGACCCAGGCGGCTGCGGCCACGGTCGGTGCGATGCACCGGGAGGGCTGGGGCGGAACAGACGTCTGCCACACCCTTTACGTCGCGACACCGCATCAGGAGACCGGCGGCATGTCGATCATCCTGACCGGGAGAGAGAGCGACTACCCGCCCGGGATCCTCACCGTCGACATCGACTCCCCCGGAATGCTCGGCTTCCACTGATCCCGTTGGGATCACGGCGTCTCCGGCGGAGGCGTGGGCGCGCCTGGCAGCCGTACGGTCGCCACCGTGCCGCCGCCGTCCGCGCGGGTCAGGGTGACGTCGCCGCCCGCCTGCTCGACCGTCCGGGCCACGATCGACAGGCCCAGGCCCGAGCCCGGCAGGGCCCTCGCGCTGGGGGAGCGCCAGAAGCGGTCGAAGACGTGCGGGAGTTCGTCCTCGGGGATGCCGGGGCCGTGGTCGCGGACCGTCAGGACGCCGCCGGTCAGCCGCACGTCGATCGTGCCGCCCTCCGGGCTGAACTTCACCGCGTTGTCCAGGATGTTGACCACCGCACGCTCCAGTGCGGCCGGCTCCGCCCGGGTGTACCAGGGCTCGACGGACGCCGTGATGGTCAGCTCCGGGCCGCGGAGACGGGCCCGGCGCAGGGCCGTCTCGACCGTGTCCTCCAGCGCCACCACCTGCACGCGTTCGCCGCGCTGGCCCTCCGAGCGGGACAGCTCCTGGAGGTCGCCGATCAGCGCGGCCAGCTCCGTCATCTGCGCCTTCACCGAGGCGAGCAGCGCCTTGCGGTCCGCCTCCGGGATCGGCCGGCCCGTCTCCTCACTGCGGGTGAGGAGCTCGATGTTCGTGCGGAGGGAGGTGAGGGGAGTGCGGAGTTCGTGCCCGGCGTCCGCGATCAGCTGCTGCTGAAGCTCACGGGAGTTGGCCAGGGAGGCGGTCATCGAGTTGAAGGAACGGGAGAGCCGGGCGATCTCGTCCTCGCTGTCGTCCTCGACGGGGATACGGATCCCCAGGTCCTCGGTACGGGCGACGTGCTCGACGGCCTCGGTGAGCTTGTCGACGGGCCGCAGCCCCGCACGGGCGACGGCGAGGCCTGCGGCGCCGGCGCCGAGGACTCCGATACCGGAGACGAGGAGGAGGATGAGGGCGAGGTCGTTGAGGGTGGACTGGGTGCCCTTCAGGGAGACGGCGACCACGAGTCCGACGTTGGGGCCGGCCTCCCCGGTGACGGTGGTGGTCGTCATCGGCTGGAGCATGACGCGTACGGGGTTGCCCTCCCCGTCGGTGCCGTTACGGAAGTAGAGCTGGCCGGTGTCGCCGCTCTTGATCGCGTTCTTGTCGGCCTGGGTGACCTTCACCGTGCCGATGGAGTCGTCGATGACGCAGGTGGTTCCGTCTTCCTTGACCACCTGGATGTAGTTGTTCCGAAATGGGTTGGACGTGCCGTCGTCCGAGGTTTCGCTGCACGTGTTGAGGGCTCTCACGATCTCTTGCCCGGGCGCCCTCATGCCCCTCCGCAGGTCGTTGTTGACCTGGTCGTACAGCTTCCCCTGCACGATGAACCAGCACGTCACCGAAACCGCCGCCACCGCGAAAGCCACAGCGGCAGCGACCAGCATCGACAGCCGGGCCCGAATCGGAAGGGTCCGGAACCGTCGTACGAGCTTGTTCACTCCGCGCCGCCCTGTCGCAGGACGTACCCCACGCCCCGGACGGTGTGCACGAGGCGCGGCTCGCCGCCCGCCTCGGTCTTGCGGCGCAGGTACATCACGTACACGTCGAGGGAGTTCGACGACGGCTCGAAGTCGAAGCCCCAGACGGCCTTGAGGATCTGCTCACGGGTCAGCACCTGGCGCGGGTGGGCCATGAACATCTCCAGGAGGGTGAACTCCGTGCGGGTCAGCTCCACCGGGCGCCCGCCGCGTGTCACCTCCCGGGTCGCCAAGTCCATCCGCAGGTCGGCGAAGGTGAGCGCCTCGTCCTCCTCCACCGCCGCCGCGCCCGCCGCCGCCGCGTAGGAGCTGCGGCGCAGCAGGGCGCGGACGCGGGCGAACAGCTCGTCCAGTTCGAAGGGCTTGACCAGGTAGTCGTCGGCGCCCGCGTCGAGCCCGGTGACCCGGTCGCCGACCGTGTCACGGGCCGTCAGCATCAGGATCGGCGTCGTGTCGCCCGCCCCGCGGATACGGCGCGCGGCGGTGAGGCCGTCCATGCGGGGCATCTGGATGTCCAGGACCACCAGGTCGGGGCGGTAGGCCGTCGCCTTCTCCAGGGCGTCGGCACCGTCGACCGCGACCTCCGTGTCGTAGCCCTCGAAGGCGAGGCTGCGCTGGAGGGCTTCGCGCACCGCCGGCTCGTCGTCGACGATCAGGATGCGCTGGGTGTCACGGTCGCCTTCGGCGGGGCTCATGGGCGTGGGTTCCTCGGGTGCGGTGGGACGACGGGAGGCTGAGATCGGATGGACGCCTTCAGCCTCGCACGGTTCCCGGCGGGCGAGTACAGAGGAGCTGGGGGAGATCAGCCGCGCAGCGCCGTGAGGCGGTTGAGCGGCACCTTGCGGCGGTGCGGGCGGGCGGCGGTGGTGCGCAGGCCCATCATCTGCGGGGCCGCGACCTCGGGTGCCCGGGTCGGGGTCACCGGAGCGTGCAGCTCGTACGCCACGCCGAGGGCCAGGCCGAGGTCGGCCGCGCCGACGCCGGTCACCGTGTGCGAAACCTGCTTGATCATGACGTGCTCCCTGCTCGCTCGATGGACGTTCAGCTGTCGGAGCCGCCGGCCCGCAAGGTGGCCAGGTCGGACTTGACGGTGTTGATCGGGATGGCGAAGCCGAGGCCGACGCTGCCGGCGTCCGAGGACGAGGCCGAGGCGGCCGAGTACATCGCGGAGTTGATGCCGATGATGTTGCCGCCTGCGTCGATGAGCGCGCCGCCGGAGTTGCCGGGGTTGAGGGAGGCGTCGGTCTGGAGCGCCTTGTAGGTCGTGGTCGAGGAGCCGGTGTCGCCGTTGAACTCCTGGCCGCCGAACTCGAACGGCCACCCGCCGCTGCCGCCCTGCTGCTGGCTCTCGTCGGTGGACACGGTCACGTCCCGGTCCAGAGCGGAGACGATGCCGCTGGTCACGGTGCCGGTGAGGCCCTCGGGGGAGCCGATGGCGACGACCGTGTCTCCGACCTTGACGCCGTCGGAGTTGCCGAGGGTCGCCGGCTTCAGGCCGGAGGCGTTCTCCAGCTTGATCAGCGCGAGGTCCTTCTTGCTGTCCGTGCCGACGACCTTCGCGGTGTACGACGTGCCGTCGCTGGTTGTCACCTTGATCGAGGAGGCGCCGGAGATGACGTGGTTGTTGGTGACGATCTCGCCGTCGCTGGTGATGATCACACCGGAGCCGGTGGACGACCCGCTGCTGAGCGTGGCGCTGATCTCGACGACGCTCGGGCTGACCGCCGCGGCGATCGTGGCCACGTCACCGGTCTTGCTGGACGGCACCACGCTGGTCGTGGTGGAGGAGGAGACCACCGTGTCCTTGCCGGTCAGCTCCTGGATGCCGTAGGCCGTGCCGCCGCCTATGGCCGCGGCGACGATCGCCACGGCGGCCAGCAGCGCCATCGGGCCCTTGGCGCGCTTCTTGGGCGCGGGCTGCGCGGGGGTCTCGGTGAGGAGAGCGGTTCCGCCGCCGTGGCCGTCGCCGTTGCCGTGGCCGCCGGCGGCCGCCTGCGTCTGCCACACCGCGGTGGGCTCGACCACCGGCTGCTGCGCGATCTGCGCGGTCTGCGCGGCCGGCCGGTACGCCGGCGGGGGCGGCCACTCCGGGTCCACGGGGGCAAAAGCGTGCTGCTGGGCGCCCTGGTACGGGTTCTCGTACGGGTTCTCAGGGTTCTCGTACTCGCCGCTGCGGCGGAAGCTCTCGGTCATGGCAAGAAGCTTGGCTCCCGACCATGAGAACTACCTGAGCGCTCCCTGAGAAGCCCGGCAGAACCTCGTATGCCCGATATAAAGGCGCTTCTCGCAGCTCGGCGAAGGCTCTCAGAGAAGCTTCATGGAAGCCCCCGAACGGCTACACGCAGCCGCAGGACCGCCGTACCACCAGCCGCGACGGGAACACCTTCAGCCGCTCGCGGCGCGATCCGGTGACCCGTACGCCGTCGTCCAGGACGAGGTCCACCGCCGCTCGGGCCATCGCGGAGCGGTCCGATGCGATCGTTGTCAGCTGGGGGTCGGCGAGGCCGGCTTCCTTGATGTCGTCGAAGCCGATGACCGCCAGCTCGCCCGGCACGTCGATGCGCAGCTCGCGCGCCGCGCGCAGCAGACCGATCGCCTGGTCGTCGGTGGAGCAGAAGATCGCCGGCGGCCGGTCCGGGCCGGACAGCAGGTCGAGGGCGACGCGATAGGCGTCGTAGCGGTTGTACGGCGCCTCGAAGAGCCGGCCCTCGGTGCCGAGGCCGGCCTCGGCCATCGCGCGTCGCCAGCCCTCGACGTGGTCGGAGACCGGGTCGCCGACCGAGGGGGTCTCGGCGGTGCCGCCCATACAGGCGACGTACGCGTAGCCGTGCTCCAGGAGGTGGCGGACGGCGAGCTGGGCGCCGCCCAGGTCGTCGGTGACGACGGCGACGTCGTCGATGGCCTCGGGCCGCTCGTGCAGCAGCACCACCCGGGCGTCCCACGCCTCGATCTCAGCAGCGGCCAGGTCGTTCAGCGCGTGGCTGACGAGGATGAGACCCGAGACACGCATCCCGAGGAACGCCCGCAGATAGTGGACCTCGCGCTCGCCGACGTAGTCGGTGTTGCCGACCAGGACCATCTTTCCGCGCTCGGACGCGGCCTGTTCGACCGCGTGCGCCATCTCGCCGAAGAAGGGCTGGCGGGCATCCGGGATGATCAGGCCTATGAGATCCGTGCGTCGCGACGCCATCGCCTGAGCGACCCGGTCCGGCCGGTACCCCAGTTCCTTGATCGCGGCGAGGACACGCTCGCGCGTGGCCGGTGCGACCGGCCGGGGTCCGTTGTTGATGACATAACTGACCACGGCGGTGGACGTCCCCGCCAGTCGTGCTACGTCATCCCGAGTCACCTTGGCCACGCGCGGAGTCTACGCGGATGGACCCGCTCTGGGCAGGGCGTACAGGAGCTCCCTGTGCGGAAGCGATGCCTCCCCTGAGCGGGTACCGGCGGGTAGCCATCGGGTATCGGCGAGTACTACGCCTCCGCCGTGACCTCTTCGGCACCCACGGCGGCCGCGTTGTCCGCATCCTCCGTCTTTGCCCGGTCCGCCTTGGCCCTGGCCTCGTCCCCGCCACGCTCCCCCTTCTCGGGCGTAACGAATCGATAACCCACGTTCCGGACGGTGCCGATCAGCGACTCGTGTTCCGGCCCGAGTTTGGCGCGCAGCCGTCGTACGTGCACGTCGACGGTGCGGGTGCCGCCGAAGTAGTCGTAGCCCCAGACCTCCTGGAGGAGCTGGGCGCGGGTGAAGACCCGGCCCGGGTGCTGGGCCAGGTACTTCAGGAGCTCGAACTCCTTGAAGGTGAGGTCGAGGACCCGTCCCTTGAGCTTCGCGGAGTAGGTCGCCTCGTCGACCGAGAGGTCGCCGTTGCGGATCTCCATGGGGGAGTCGTCGTTGACGATCTGCTGACGGCCCATGGCGAGGCGCAGCCGGGCCTCGACCTCCGCCGGACCGGCGGTGTCGAGCAGTACGTCGTCGATGCCCCAGTCGGCGGTGACGGCCGCGAGGCCGCCCTCGGTCACGACCAGGATGAGCGGACAGCCCGGTCCGGTCGAACGCAGCAGCTGGCACAGGCTGCGCACCTGCGGAAGGTCGCGGCGGCCGTCGATGAGGATGACGTCCGCACCGGGGGTGTCGACGAGAGCGGGGCCTTCCGCCGGTGCCACGCGCACGTTGTGCAGCAGCAGGCCGAGGGCCGGAAGCACCTCCGTCGACGGCTGGAGGGCATTGGTCAGGAGCAGCAGAGAACTCATATGTCTGGTTCCTCCTCGGTCCCTGCGAGGACGTTTGCGGCACTACGGCACTGCGCTGCGTTCCCGGGGGCCCGTACACCAGCGGTCACCTGGAGTTTCCCGCTTCGTATACAACGCTTCCGAAAGCACAAAAGGACCCGGGGGCAACGCTGCCCGAGTCCTCTGCCCAGCAGAATAGCCCACATGAGCACGGGTCCGGCAGGTCATACGGCGCGTTCCACCGACAGTCCACACTGCGAGACACCCAGAGCCGCACCATTGCGGACGTTTCTGCACACCGCCGACGGTGTGACGATCGATTCCGTATACGACCCGGGTGCTGTCGTATACGACATCCGCACGCCACCTTCCGGACGTCCGGTGTTCGTCGTGGCCCACGGCTTCACGGGCGACGCCGACCGCCCGCACGTCCGCCGGGTGGCCGAGGCGTTCACCCGGCACGGAGGAGTCGTCACCTTCTCCTTCCGCGGGCACGGACGCTCCGGCGGGCGCTCCACGGTCGGCGACCGCGAGGTGCTCGACCTCGACGCGGCGGTGGCGTGGGCGCACGAGATCCACCCGCACGGGCCCGTGGTCACCGTCGGCTTCTCCATGGGCGGCTCGGTGGTGCTGCGGCACGCGGCCCTGCACCCCGGCACGGTCGACGCCGTCGTCTCGGTGAGCGCGCCCGCCCGCTGGTACTACCGGGGCACCGCCCCCATGCGCCGGCTGCACTGGCTGGTCACCCGCCCCGCGGGCCGGCTCGTCGGCCGCTACGGCTTCCGCACCCGGATCCACCACCGCGAGTGGGATCCGGTGCCGCTCTCCCCGACCGAGGCGGTCCCGAAGATCGCCCCCACCCCGCTCCTCATCGTCCACGGCGACCAGGACGGCTACTTCCCCCTCGACCACCCCCGGATGCTCGCCGAGGCCGCCGGTGACCACGCCGAACTCTGGCTGGAGCCCGGCATGGGCCACGCCGAGCACGCGGCCGACGACGGCCTGCTGGCCCGCATCGGGGACTGGGCGGTCTCCCGGGCGGGCTAGCCTGGGCCCTGTTGACCACCGAAACCGACTGAGGGACGAGATGGCAAAGGTCACGGTGCGCTACTGGGCGGCCGCCAAGGCCGCGGCCGGTGTCGCCGAGGAGCCGTACGACGCGGCCACGCTCGCCGAGGCACTCGACGCCGCGCGGGAGCGACACCCCGGCGAACTCACGCGTGTCCTGCGGCGATGCTCGTTCCTCGTCGACGGTGATCCCGTGGGCACCCGCGAACATGAGACGGTACGGCTGGCCGACGGCGGCACGGTCGAGGTGCTCCCGCCGTTCGCAGGAGGGTGACGATGACCGACCAGCCGCAGCAGCCGTATCAGCCGCAGCAGCCGTACCAGGGGTACGACGGGTACGAGGGGTACGACCCGCACCCCCACGCCGGGCAACAGCAGCCGCAGTCGCCGCAGCAGGCACAGCAGCAGGCGTGGCCCGGGCAGCAGCAGGGGTACGAGGACCCGCAGGCAGCCCACCTCCAGTACACGCAGCAGTGGCAGGGCCAGACCTGGGAGACCAGCGTCCAGCCGCCGGTCACCGCGCAGGACCCCGCCGAGACGGCGTATCTGCCGCCGCAGACAGGGCAGACGCCGGGGTACCCCGCGGCGGCGGCCTGGCAGCAGCAGGCTCCTCAGGCCCCGCACGGCCAGGCCCACGCCTCGCATGCCCACGCCTCGCGGGCGCAGGCTTCGCAGGCCGCGCCCTACGCGTCGCCCGCGCCGGATCCCGCGCCCGCGCCCGAGTCCGCCCCCGCGGGCGGCACCGCGGCCGAGACCGGGTACGGCCCCGCCACCATCGCGGGGAACGCCCGGATCACCGACGCCCAGCGCGCCCGCCTCGAGGGCCGCTCGCCGATCATCGAGCCGGGCATGCAGCCGGCGGCGCTCACCGCGCTGCTCGGCCTGCTGCTCTCCGGGACGGCGGCCGTCGGCTCGTACGCGCTGCTCGTCCCGCTCGTCGTGCTCCAGGCGGTCACCGCGGCCGGCTGGTTCCGGCTGAACGGCATGTGGCCGGCCCGCCAGGGCATCGCGCTCGCCTTCCTCGGCGCGCTGGTCTCGGACGCGGCGCTGCTCGTGGCCGGCCGGGACCAGGCGCCCGCGGCGATCCTCGGCACGCTGGGCGTCTGGGTGCTGCTCTGCCTGGTCCTCCAGCTGCGCTCGCACGCCGACCCCGACGAGCGCATGTACGGCCTGATGGCGACCGTCGCCTCCTCGGCCCTGGCCGTCCTGGCAACCGGGCATCTGGGCGCCGACCCGGACGCGGTGTCGGTCGGCGCGGCCGCGGTCGCGGTGGCGATCCTGGCCCGGGCGCTGCCGCTGCCCACCCTGGCCTCCGTGGCCGTGGCCCTGCTCGCCGCGGCGGGCGCGGGCATCGCGGTCGGCGGGATGACCGGCATGGGGGCGTCGGGCGCGCTGCTCGGCGCGGGTGCGGCGGTGTGCGCGCTGATCGGCCACCGGGTCGCCAGCTACGACTACCCCTCCCGCTTCGTCCACTTCACGGCGGGCGTGGCCCTGCCGCTGGCGGCGGCGGCCCCGGCGGTCTATGTGCTCGGGCGGGCGCTGGCGTAGGGCGTTCGCCGGGGTACGGCGTGGGCCGGCACCGGGTGGGCAGACGTGTCACAGCTGATCGACAATTTCGCGGTGGCTCTTCCGCAGAGGGTTACCGTGGGTGGTCAAGTGACAGTCAGGTCATCCGGGTGGGGGAACAGCCGCATGCGTGCGCTTCGAATACTGCTGATCGTCGTCGTGGTGCTGGGCGGCCTGTTCGTGCTCGCGGACCGGCTCGCGGTCAACTTCGCCGAGGGTGAGGCGGCGGACAAGCTGAAGACCAGCGAGAACCTCGCGGCCACCCCGGATGTGTCCATCAAGGGCTTCCCCTTCCTCACCCAGGTCGTCGGCGGCTCGCTGGACGACGTCGAGGTCGGCATCAAGGACTACCAGGCGCCCACCGGCACCGACGGCCAGACGATCCGTATCGACGACCTCACCGCGGACATGAAGGGCGTCGAGTTCTCCGGCGACTACAGCTCCGCCACGGCCGCCAGCGCCTCGGGCACGGCGAGCATCGCCTACGACGAGCTGCTGAAGACCGCCAAGTCCGAGGCGACCCAGGTCGCGCCGGGCATCACCGCCCGGGTGATCGGCCTCTCCGACGGCGGCAACGGCAAGATCAAGGTCACCGTCGAGGCGACCGTCCTCGGCACCAAGCTGCCCCAGCCGCTCTCCGTGCTGAGCACGGTCACCGCGAAGGGCGACACCGTGCGGGTGCACGCCGACTCGCTGCCCAGCTTCGCAGGGGTCCAGGCCGCCGAGAACGAGGTGCGCTCGATCACCGACTTCGAGCAGAAGATCGACGACCTGCCCGGCGGCATCCAGCTGGACAAGGTCGAGGCGGCGAAGAGCGGTGTGGAGATCACGGTGAAGGGTTCGAACGTCCGGCTCGCCGGGTAGGGCTGTTCCGGCCGTCCTGGCCGTCCTGCGGTGGATAGCCGGTGGGCGGCGATGGACGGCGATGGACGGCGGGTGTCCGACAGGCGAGACGCAGCCGTCCGCACCGTAGATGTGATGGCGGATACACGCGCCCGAAAGCCGTGCGGGGGCGGCTCGGGCGCGTTCTGCATCCCGCCATTCGGACGATCGCGTCTCACCATTCGGCTTGTTGGTGACACGCCCGCCTGTCCGTCCCTACGATCGAGCCCATGCAGTGCTCTACTGACGTCCTCCGTTCGCGGGGACAGGCGGATCTCACGAAGCGGCGGGCAGTCGACCTGTGCCGCGTCGCCGCCATGCTCTGTCGCACTGTCTGAGCGGAAGCGCCGCCGGCCTTCCGCGCCCTCCCGGCGCCCTCGATTCCGAGGGCATCCGTGCGCCGACCGCCGGCGAGACCCGGTCGCGTACCCCTTTCTTCTTGCACACCCCCGCCGCAACTGCCCCGGAGGAGAACGAGCATGAGCCGCAGCGACGTCCTGGTCGACGCCGATTGGCTGCAGGACCACCTGGACGACGAGAACATCGCCGTCGTGGAGGTGGACGAGGACACGTCCGCCTACGAGAAGAACCACATCAAGAACGCGATCCGGATCGACTGGACCAAGGACCTCCAGGACCCGGTCCGCCGTGACTTCATCGACCAGGAGGGCTTCGAGAAGCTCCTGTCGGGGAAGGGCATCGCCAACGACACCCTGGTGATCCTCTACGGCGGCAACAACAACTGGTTCGCGTCCTACGCCTACTGGTATTTCAAGCTGTACGGCCACGAGAACGTCAAGCTCCTCGACGGCGGCCGCAAGAAGTGGGAGCTGGACGCCCGCGAGCTGGTCGACGGCACCGAGATCCCCGAGCGCGCGGCCACCGAGTACAAGGCCAAGCCGCAGGACACCTCGATCCGCGCCTTCCGTGACGACGTGGTGGCGGCCATCGGCTCGCAGAACCTGGTCGACGTGCGCTCGCCCGACGAGTTCAGCGGCAAGCTGCTCGCGCCGGCCCACCTTCCGCAGGAGCAGTCGCAGCGTCCGGGCCACGTCCCGTCCGCCCGCAACATCCCGTGGTCCAAGAACGCCAACGACGACGGCACCTTCAAGTCGGACGACCAGCTCAAGGAGCTGTACGCCGAGGAGAGCGTCGACCTGGCCAAGGACACCATCGCGTACTGCCGCATCGGCGAGCGCTCGGCCCTGACCTGGTTCGTCCTGCACGAGCTGCTCGGTGTCGAGAACGTCAAGAACTACGACGGCTCCTGGACCGAGTACGGCTCCCTCGTCGGCGTGCCGATCGAGCTCGGCGCCAACAAGTAACCCAACCGACCCGACCTTCTGGTCAGACCCCCTCTGGAGAAAGACATGTGTGGAGCGAAGGCCGGCGGCCCGGACGCCTCGACGATCAAGCCCGGTGAGACCACGATCCAGGGTCACGTGACCCGGGACGGCGAGCCGGTGGTGGGCTACGTCCGCCTCCTGGACTCGACCGGCGAGTTCACCGCGGAGGTCCCCACCTCCGCCACCGGACAGTTCCGCTTCTACGCGGCCGAGGGCACCTGGACCGTCCGTGCCCTCGTGCCCGGCGCCACGGCCGACCGCACGGTCGTCGCCCAGCAGGGCGGTCTCGCGGAGGTCGCGATCGCGGTCTGAGCGTCTCGGGGCGGTCTGTGACGGACGCCCGACGGCCTGAGGGCCGTACCCCGCGGGTCGGACACCTGGGGTACGGCCCTCAGGCCTTTCCGCACGTCTTCGCCGGACGCCGATCGCGGACCTACGCTGGACGTATGTACGCGCGCCGGCGGCACATCTACTTCGCCATGATGGGCACCTGCATCGGCCTGTTCGTCCTGGCCTGGGGTGTCGTGCGCCTCTGGTCGGTCCCGGTCGCCGTCGGGATGTGCGTGGTCGCCATGGTCATCCCGCCGCTGGCCGCGATGGTCGCCAACCGGCGCGGACCGGACGACCGCTGGTGGGACGACCCCTCCGGCGACCCCAAGTCCGACGAGTGGTGGGACGAGCTGGACGGCAAGAAGCGGCGCTCGCCGTAGCCGCTCAGTTCGCTCAGTACCCTCAGTGCGCTCAGTACACGAGCGCCTGGGTGTCGTCGGCCAGCGCCTCCTGCACGAACACCTGTGCGCCGGCGATCCGTACGCCCTCGATCACGTCCTTCTCCGTGATGTCCCGCCGGGCCGCGCACTGGGTGCACAGGGTGAGCCGGCCGGCCGCCAGGACCGAGTCGATCAGATCGGGCAGCGGGGCCGCGTGCGGCAGCTCGAACTCCGCGGCCCTGCCCGGCAGCGCGAACCACGCCGACTCCCCGGTCAGCCACAGGGAGACCTCCACACCACTGGCCACGGCCACGGCCGCGACCGTGAACGCCTGCGAGCACCGCTCGGGGGCATCGGCCCCCGCGGTCACCTTGATCACGAGCTTCTTCGCCATGGCCGAATCGTAATCAACTCCCTTACAACTCCTCGTGTTGACCATCGGTCTCCTGTGAAGCGCGATTCGGAAGGCGCGCTTCACGTTCTGAGGGGGATGGGATGGAAGATCCCGCAAGAGGAGGGGAAGAGCCGGTCCCGGCGGTCGAGACGGCAGAGACGGCGGAGACGGTCGAGGTGGCCGAGGTGGCCGTGTCTCGTCCCCGCCGGCGTGGCCGTACGACGCTGATGATCGTCGGCGCCGCCGTGCTCGGTGTCGTCGCCGGCACCTGCACCGGCTACCTCGTCCAGGCCGAGCGCGAGCCCACCAAGTTGCCGCCGCTCTCCCAGCCCGTGGTCGGGCAGGCCAAGGGCGAGGTCGAACCGCTGTCGGCGGCGCAGGACCGCAAGGTCAAGATGGACGGCGACCTGCGCAAGCTGCTGGTGTCGCGGCCCAAGGGCGCGCGGGACACCGAGTACACGCTGGGCACCGACGGCTGGATGGACCTGGCCGAGTATGCGGACCGGTACGAGCGGCCGGCCGCCACGTTCGACAACCTCGTCGACGACGAGTTCCGGCGGGCGGCCGTGACCTCGTGGCGGGTGGGTGAGACGTACAACGTCGACATCTACCTCGCGCAGTTCCGGCAGGAGAGCAAGGCGGCGGCGTCCGAGTGGGCCGAGAACGGCTACTACTGGGCCGAGGACGAGGACGACACCCGCAGCTGGCCCCTGCCAGGGACCGGTGAGGGCAACGGGACGGTCTTCGTGCACGACACGCCCGACCGGGAGCCGGGGTACCTCCCGCTCTACACGGCCGAGGCGTATGCCTGGCGGGGCGATGTGTACATGGAGATCGTGATCTACGACAGCAAGCCGATTCCCAAGGCGAAGATCATGGACCTGGCCGAGCGGCAGATGGGGAAGCTGTGAGCGAGAACCCCGAGATCATCGAGGGCGCCGTCGCCGAGTCCGTCGTCGAGGAGACCGTTGTCGAGCAGACCGTCGTCGGGAAGCGGGCCCGGAAGGTCCGTCCCGGCCGGATCGCCGCCGTGGTCGGGGCGCTGGTGACGGCGGGGGCGGTGGTGGGTGGCGTCGGCTTCACGGTCGTGACCGTGCGGGACGCCGACCGCGACCCCGGCAAGCCGACCTGGAAGTTCCCGGCGGCGGCCAAGGACGACGACAAGGGCGATGCGGACAAGAAGTCCGGGTCGGGGCTGAGCGCGCTCTTCCTGCCGTTCGGCACCGACGACTACCAGCGCGGGCCCGACGTCGACGAGTTCGGCCCGGACGCCGAGTTCAGCGGTGCGCAGGCCACGGCCCTGCGCAAGGAGTCGTTCAAGGACCTGCCCCGCTCCACCCGGCGGGAACTGGAGAAGCTGGTCGACAAGCAGCGGATCCAGGGCATGGCGATGCGGAGCTACGTCGTGGGCCACGAGAACTACAACATGACGGACTCGATCACCACCGCCGTCACGCTCACCCGGCTGGAGAACCGCACCGCCGTGCGCGACATGGCCACGTCCTTCAACGGGTTCCTCGCCGACACGGACTTCTTCCGCAAGGGCCCGAAGATCGAGGGCCACAAGGACGCGCAGTGCTTCTTCACGCCCAAGGGCAAGGACGAGGACCTGGCCAGTGCGTTCTGCACCGCGTACGTCGGAGACGTCCTGGTCAGCGCCACGACCGACGGCCCCGACCCGCTCGACGCCAAGTTCGTCACCAAGTTCTTCGCCGCCCAACTCGACCGCATCGACAACCCGGGACAGGCCGTATGACCGACCAGCCGCAGACAAGGCCTGCCACCGAGCCGACGCCCGAGCCGGCACCGGCACCGGCATCCACGCCGGAGCCGACCACCGGCACGCCCCCGCCGGCCGAGCCCGCCGCCGGCAACGAGCCCGCCCCCGCCGAGCCCGGTGCCGCCGACCCGCTTCCCACGGCAGCAGCCCTCCTCGCTGCCGGATCCGTCCCGGCCCCGGGCAGTCACCCGGCCCCGGGCACCCTCGCCACCCCGGACACCCTCCCCACCCCCGACACCCTCCCCACCCCACCCAAGGACCGCCGCATCCTGCGTGCCGTTCTTCGCTGGACCGCCGTCGCCGGTGTGTTCGCGGTGCTCGGGGCCGGTACGGCGTACGGGATCGTGGGGATGGAGCGGACGGACGTGCCGGGGCTGGCGACCGAGTCGGACGGGCGCTGGGTGTATCCGGCGATCTCGCGCGCGCCGGTGCCGGCCGGGAGTCCGGGGCCCCTGGACACCGCGAACTGGTCCAACAGCCACTACGCGGACCTGCGGGAGCTGCTGCTGCCCGCACCCGTCGGGGCGACCGAGGACAAGGCGCTGCGCGGCACCGACGGGTGGCTGGCCACCAAGGACTTCCTGGCGGTGTTCGCGGTGGCCGAGGAACGGGAGAAGGCCGGCCAGGTGCTCACCGACCAGGGGCTGCGCCACATCGCGGCCCGCGGCTGGACCACCGAGGACGGCACCCGCACCGGCATCTACCTGCTCCAGTTCGACACGGGCGCGGTGGCCGCGGACGTCTTCCAGGAGTTCACCGAGTACGACTCGCCCGTGTTCAACGCCCGCGGCGCGGACGTGACGGTGTTCGACGACGGCTACCCGACCGCCGCCGACGTGACGGACATCGAGCGCTACGCCTACGACGAGTTCAAGCCGTACGGCGCCGAGCACCTGCGTCAGGCCTACCTGTGCGCCGGTGACGTCATCGCGGTGATCATGCAGTCCCGCAAGGGCACCGCCGCCGCCGTTCCGTTCCAGCAGACGGTCGTCCTGCAGAGCCAGCTGCTCGGCTGACCCCAGGACGTACCTCGTAGGGAGGGCCGGGCCCCGGCCGCGTAAGCTGGGGCCCGGCTCTGTTGTACGTACCCCGAAGCACGCTCATCCGAGGAGCACCCCGTGGAGATCTTCTTCGAAGCCCTGCTGGCACTGGTCTGCGTGGGCGTCCTCGCCTTCGCCGGTCTGACCGTGAAGAAGCTGTACCAGGGCCAGCGCTGACCCCTACGTCCAGGAACTGCCACTCATGATCGAGATCCCGTCCGACCTGCACAAGGACCTCGTCCCCCTCGCCTTCCTGCTGGGCAGCTGGGCGGGCGCGGGCGTGCACGACTTCCCCGGCTCGGAGAAGTGCAACTTCGGCCAGGAGGTCACCTTCGCCCACGACGGCCGGGACTTCCTGGAGTACCAGTCCCACACCTGGGTCCTGGACGACGACGGCAACAAGGTGAAGCCCTTGGAGTCGGAGTCCGGCTTCTGGCGGATCGACGGCGCCCGCAAGGTCGAGGTCACGATGACCCGCGACGACGGCGTCATCGAGATCTGGTACGGCGAGATGGCCGACCAGAAGCCGCAGATCGACCTGGTCACGGACGCCGTGGCCCGCACCGCCGCCTCCCGCCCGTACACCGGCGGCAAGCGGCTGTACGGCTACGTCAAGAGCGACCTCATGTGGGTCGGCGAGAAGCAGACCCCCGAGGTCGAGCTGCGCCCCTACATGTCGGCGCACCTGAAGAAGGTCGTCACCCCGGAGGACGTCCAGCGCTGGGCGAAGGCCCTGCCGGACGACATGCCGGACGACGGCATCGCTTTCTTCAAGTAGTCCCGGAAGTAGTCCCGGAAAGTAGTTCTAGACTCGTCGGTGTGGTGAGCACCGACTGGAAGAGCGACCTCAGGCAGCGCGGCTACCGGCTGACGCCGCAGCGCCAGCTTGTCCTCGAAGCCGTGGACACCCTGGAGCACGCGACCCCCGACGACATCCTCGTGGAAGTGAGGAAGACGGCGTCGGGGGTCAACATTTCCACCGTGTACCGGACCCTGGAACTCCTGGAGGAGCTGGGGCTGGTCAGTCACGCCCATCTCGGGCACGGGGCGCCGACGTACCATCTCGCCGACCGCCACCACCACATCCACCTGGTCTGCCGTGACTGCGAGAACGTCATCGAGGCCGATGTGGACGTGGCGGCGGCCTTCACCGCCAAGCTGCGCGACACCTTCGGCTTCGAGACCGACATGAAGCACTTCGCGATCTTCGGCCGGTGCAAGGACTGCTCCCGGAAGGCCCTGAAGGGTTCAACTACCGAGTCGTAGGCTTATGGCTATGAAGAGCCCTCTGCTGTCCCTGCCCGGAGCCGTCGCCGCCGAGGGTGTCGACGAAGGCGTCGCCGCCCACTACGGCGACCTGTTCCGCGAGCAGCGCGCCCTCGCCGACGGCACCGGTTTCGTCGACCTCTCGCACCGCGGGGTCGTCACGGTCACCGGTGAGGACCGGCTGAGCTGGCTGCACCTGCTGCTCACCCAGCACGTCAGCGACCTGCCGACCGGCCAGGCCACCGAGGCGCTGATCCTCTCCGCGCACGGCCACATCGAACACGCGCTGTACCTCGTCGACGACGGCACGACCGTCTGGGCCCATGTCGAACCCGGCACCCAGGAGACGCTGCTGGCGTACCTGGAGTCGATGAAGTTCTTCTACCGGGTCGAGGTCGCCGACCGCACGGCCGATACCGCCGTCGTCCACCTGCCCGCCGGTTCGATCGCCGAGGTCCCCGAGGGTGTCGTCGTCCGCGAGACCCCGTACGGCCGTGATCTGTTCCTGCCGCGCGCGGACCTGGAGTCGTACGCGCAGAAGGCGGGCCCGGCGGCCGGGATCCTCGCCCACGAGGCGCTGCGCGTCGAGCACCACCGCCCGCGCCTCGGTTTCGAGACCGACCACCGCACCATCCCGCACGAGCTGGGCTGGATCGGCACCGCCGTCCACCTCCAGAAGGGCTGCTACCGCGGCCAGGAGACCGTCGCCCGGGTGCAGAACCTGGGCAAGCCGCCGCGCCGGCTGGTCTTCCTGCACCTCGACGGCAGCGAGGTCCACCTCCCGGCCCCCGGCACCGAACTCCGTGTCGCCGACGAGAACCCCGACGGCCGGAAGATCGGCTTCATCACGACGTCCGTACGCCACCACGAGCTGGGCCCCGTGGCCCTGGCCCTGGTCAAGCGGAACGTGCCGGTGGACGCGCCGCTGATGGCCGGTACGACGGCCGCCGCCCAGGAAGTGGTCGTCGAACCCTAGTTCGCGCCCTAGATCTCCAGCAGCACGGTGAACGGGCCGTCGTTCGTCAGGGACACCCGCATCTGGGCGCCGAACCGGCCCGTCGCCACCGTGGCGCCCAGGGCGCGCAGCTGGGCGACGACCTCGTCGACGAGGGGTTCGGCGACCGGGCCGGGGGCGGCCGCGTTCCAGGTGGGCCGGCGGCCCTTGCGGGCGTCGCCGTACAGCGTGAACTGGCTGATCACCAGGAGCGGGGCGTCGATGTCGCTGCACGACCTCTCGTCGTGCAGCATGCGGACCGACCACAGTTTGCGGGCCAGCTGGGCGGCCTTCTCCGGGGTGTCCTCGTGGGTCACCCCGACCAGGACGCACAGTCCCTCGCCGGTGATCTCCCCGACCGTCTCGCCGTCCACGACGACACTCGCGCCGTCCACCCTCTGCACCACCGCTCGCATGCCGACCATGATGCCGGGTGCGCCGTGCGGGCTCGCAGGGGGCCGGGAGGACGCTTCTTTTGATCCTTAACGCCCCATCTAGGGCCGTTCGGGGGCACTCGGTCACATTGTGGCCAGTTGGGGTGGCACGATGCTTGCACACGCCGGTCGAGGGGACGGTTGAGGCGTATGAGCACACCGAGTACCGGGCGGCTGGAGACACACCGGCCGCCCGCACAGCGCGGCGAGAGTCCGGCGCCGCCCGAGGATCCACCCGCGTACGACCTGGCCCGGCTGAGCCTGCCCGAGCTGCGCACCCTGCGCCGGGACGCCCAGCGCGACGAGGCCGACCTCAGCTATGTACGGAGGCTGCTCCAGGGCCGGATCGACATCCTGCGGGCCGAACTCTCCCGGCGGGGCCCGGCGGCCGTGCCGAAGCCCACGGCCGAGGCCTCCGTGGTGGCCCGCCTCCCGGAGATCCTCACCGACGGCCCGGCCCGCCAGCGTTCCTCCGCCCGCCATGTCACGCTCGGCACCCCGCACAACGAGGAGTACGGGCGGCTGGCCGCGGAGATGCTCGCCGAGGTCGAACTCTCCGACCTCGGCGCCCGCACCGACCCGGAACTCCACGAGGCCATGGCCCGCCTCGTGCGCTACGAGCAGCAGGCCTCCCGCCGCCGCCAGGGCCTCCAGCACACCGCGGACGAGGCGGGCGCCGAGATCTCGCGCCGCTACCGGGAGGGCGAGGCCCAGGTGGACGACCTGCTGCTGTGACGGCGGCCGGGGCCCGGGGTGCGGAGAAGCGGCCGAGGCCCACGGGGGCGGAAAAAAGGGGCCGCGGTGAAGCGGGGTCGCTGCTTACCGTGGGGGCATGAGCCGTCCCTCCGCCGCACTTGAGTTCCGCCAGATCGAGGACTCCGAGCTGTCCGACTGGATGCGCGCCCTGAAGACGGGGTTCCTGCGGTCGCCGGTCGTCACCGAGGAGCAACTGGCCGCCCGCCGCGCCGCCACCCCGGCCTCCCGCATCTCGGGCGCCTTCGACGCCGGCCGGTGCGTGGCCACCTTCCGCTCCTTCCCGCAGGAGCTGACCACGGTCGGCGGGGCCCCGGTCCCCGCCGACGCCATCACCAACGTCGCCGTCCTCGCCACCCACCGCCGCCGCGGCATCCTCAGCCGCCTGATGTCGGACGACCTGACCGCCGCGAAGGACCGCGGTGACGTCGTCGCCACGCTGATCGCCGCCGAGTACCGCATCTACGGCCGCTACGGCTTCGGCCCGGCCACCACGACGACCGAGTGGACGATCGACATAGCCCGCTCCGGCCTCGACCGCGGCCGCAGGGTCCCGGACCCGGCGGACGGCGGCCGGATCGACCTGATCGACGGCGAGGAGGTCCGCAAGCTCGGCCCCGACCTGCACACCCGGCTGCGCCTCGGCCAGCCCGGCGCGGTCAGCCGCGACGACACCTGGTGGGAGCTGAACACCGGGGTGCTGCGGCTGTACGGCGACGAGTGGACCGAGCCGTTCTACGCCGTGTACCGCTCGGCGGACGGCGAGGTCGAGGGCATGGTCTCGTACCGGTCGGACGACAAGTGGACCGACGCCATGCAGCCGCGGAACACCGCGTCGGTGGACTGGCTGATCTCCGTGACCCCGGCCGCCGAACGCGCCCTGTGGCACTACCTGTGCTCCATCGACTGGATCACCCAGGTGAAGTCGGGCTCGCGCTCTCCGGACGACCTGCTGCCGCGCCTGCTGCCGGACCCGCGGGCGGCGAGCATCACCTCGCAGGCCGACTGGCTGTGGGTACGGCTCCTGGACGTCGTACGGGCTCTGGAGGCGCGGACGTACGGGGCGGAGGGGGCGCTGGTGCTGGAGGTGGTCGACCGGGCCGGTCTGGCCGGCGGGCGCTTTCTGCTGGAGGCGGGCCCCGAGGGCGCGTCCTGCGCGCCGACGAGCCGCAGCGCCGACCTCACGCTGGACGTGGCCGAGCTGGCGTCGCTCTGGCTGGGCGACGAGTCGGCGGTGCGGCTGACGGCGCTGGGCCGGGTCCGGGAAGAACGAGCGGGCGCCGCCCGGGGGGCCGACGCCCTACTGCGTTCGTCCGTGCGCCCCTGGTGCCCGGACCTGTTCTGAGCTCCTTCCGTGCGGCCGACGGGGACTGTTCATCCGTAGCTGTTCAGTTGTGACTGCTGTTCAGTTGTGACTGTGCGCGCGATGTTCAGTTGTGGCTGTGCGGCGATGTGCAGTTGTGGCTGTACGTCGTTGGCGCCTGCTCGGGCTCCCGGCTCCCCTCCGGAAGGGAGTCCGAACGGCCAACCGTCTGAAAGCTTGACCATGTTGTTGAAGTTGGCTGCCAACTTCACTGTACTTATGTCCGCTTGGAAGCGTCCTATAACCATCTCTCTTTGAACTGCCCAAAGATGGCGGGAAGTTGTACTGTGCGGACGTGGAGCCGGAACATGCCTCCGTCAATGGGCGGAGGAGGGCCGAGCGGTCACACCGAGAGGTGGCCGACGAGCTGCGCACCCGGATCAGGACCGGAGTGCTGCGGCCGGGCCAGCGCATGCCCACGCAGGCCAAGCTCGCGGACGAGTTCGGCGTCGAGCGCGGCGCCGTACGCCAGGCGCTGCGCATCCTGCAGTCGGAGCACCTGCTCACGAACGTCTCCAAGGGCAGCCCGGCGACGGTCGCCGCGCGGCCCGGGCCGGCCGGTCCGCCCGTCGGGGCCGAGGCGGAGCCGCAGCCCGCGATGGCGGGCCTGCCGCTGCGCATGACCGAGGCCTTCGCCGCCGACCATGTCGAGGTGGACGCCCTGTGTCTGACCGCGGTCTCGCTGACGGCGGCGATCGGCGAACCACTGCGCCAGATCCACGCGGGACGGCTGAAACCGGCCAAGATCGACGTCCGGGTCCTGCTGCCCTCCCGGAACATCGACCTGGCCTTCCCGGCCCCGGTGGACTCCTCCGCCACCGAGCGCCTCCAGCCGCACTGGCTGGCCCACCGCAATGCCCAGGGCCAGGTGCTGCGGCACAATCTGCTGACCCTGCGCTCCACGCACGGCATCGAGGTCCACGTCACCTTCCGCGCGCTGCCGTTCACCCCGCCGGTGAAGCTGTACCTCCTCAACGGAACGGAGGCGCTGTTCGCGTACTACACGGTCCAGCGCCATGAGCGGACGATCGGTCAGGAACACCTGGAGATGTACGACGCCGAGGGCTCGCGGTCGGTGCTGTTCGCCTTCGAACAGGGCGCCGGGTCGCGGGACACGACGTTCGTGGCACAGTCGCGTCTGTGGTTCGACGCACTGTGGGAGACGATCAGTTCGGATCTTCAACTCACGAGCTGAGGGCGGGTCCGGAGGCCAGGAGGGCGAGGAGCACGGCGCCGACGGAGCTGATGGCGGGGCTCTTCGCCTTGATGCCGACACTGAGCAGAAGCAGGCCGATGGCGCCGGCGGTGCCGTACTTCCATTCGATGGTTCGCTCGACGCCGAAGACGAAGGCGGCGCAGAGGAGGGCGAGGACGGGCATGGTGGTTCCCCCCTTCGGAGGTCGGAGTGGGAGGCAAACCTTCCGCCAACTCACTCAAGTTGGCAACCAACTATGACTATGTTGTCCCCACTTGGCGACAACCACTAAACAACTTTCAAACAACTGCCCATAGATGGGTGGAAGTTGTAGCGTTTGGTCGTGACCCAGGAGAACGTGGCAGTGAACGGCAGCAGAAGGCTCTCGCCCCAGGAGATCGCCGACGTCCTGCGGGAACGCATCCGCGCCGGCGAACTCAGGGCGGGCGACCGCCTGCCCACCCAGGCCGAGCTGGCCGACGAGTTCGGCGTGGAGCGCGGCGCCGTACGCCAGGCCCTGCGGGCACTCCAGGACGACGGACTGCTCACCAACGTCAGCAAGGGCAGCCCGCCGAGGATCGCCGAGCCGCCCGCCCCGGGCAACGACGAGCCCCAGCCCACCATGGTCGGCCTCTCGCCCCGCCTCACCGCGGCCTTCTCCGCCCCGCACGTCCGTATCGACGCCGCCTGCCTCACCGCCGAGAGCCTCATCCCGGCACTCGGCGAACCGCTCCGACTGATCCACGGGGGCACCCTGCGCCCCGAGAAGATCGACGTCCGCATCCTGCTGCCGTCCCGGGACATCAACCTCGCCTTCCCGGTCCCGGTCGACGGCAGGGGCGTCGACGACCCGGTGCACGAGCGCTGGCTGGCGATGCGGAACGCCCAGGGACATGTTCTGCGTCACAACCTCCAGACGCTGCGCTCGCACGGCATCGACGTCGACATCACCTTCCGCGCGCTGCCGTTCACCCCGCCCGTGAAGCTGTACCTCCTCAACGGGACCGAGGCCCTGATGGCGTACTACATGGTCACGCGCCGCGAGGAGTCCACCGACACCGGAACGCTCGACATGTACGACGTCCTGGGCACCGAGTCGCTCCTCTTCTCCTTCGAGAAGGCCGCCGGTCAGCGCGACGCGGCGTTCGTGGAGGAATCCCAGAAGTGGTTCGACGCCCTCTGGGAAACCATCACGACGGACCTGACACTCTCCTAGTGACCTCTGATACGCAGCAGACTCAAAAGGCGATCCCCGACACCCGGACCGAGGCGGCGGACCTGCGGGAAGCGATCACGCGCGCGCGGGTCGTCCTCTGGGACTTCGACGGGCCGATCTGCCGGCTCTTCGCCGGCCACTCGGCGGAGGGGGTGGCCGAGGGCCTGGTCGAGTGGCTCGAGGGGCGGGGCCTGCACGGCCTGCTGACGGACTCGGAACGGGAGTCGCTCGACCCGCACGTCGTCCTGCGCGCCGTGGACCGCAGGCACCCGGGCAGCGATCTCGTGGCGGAGCTGGAGGAACGTCTCACGAAGGAGGAACTGCGGGCCGCGGAGTCGGCGCGGCCCACGGCCTACGCCGATCCCCTGATCCGTACCTGGACCGCCGTGGGCGCGCGGCTGGCCGTCACCACGAACAACTCCCCGCGGGTCGTGAGCAAGTACCTGGAGGGCCGCGGGCTGACGGAGTGCTTCGCCCCTCACGTCTACGGCCGCACCCAGGACCTCCACCTCCTCAAGCCCGACCCGCACTGCCTGAGGCGGGCCCTGAACGCGATGGGGTCCGCGCCCGGGACCGCGCTGATGATCGGCGACGCCCCCACCGACTTCCTGGCCGCCCAGGCGGCCGGTGTTCCGTTCCTCGGCTACGCGCGTAACGAGCGCAAGGAGAAGCTGCTGCGGGGCGTGGGTGCCACGACCGTGGTCGGTTCGCTGGACGTCGTGCTGAACGTGGTCGGGCGTCAGGCCTGAGTCATCAGGAGCATCAGCACGACGGCGGCCCCGACGGCCAGGCCGTTGTGCCGTGCCCGGATGCCCACCCCGACGGCGAACAGCAGGATCAGACCCACCGTGCCGAGCTTCGCCTGGGCGTGCATTCCCACGGCGATCTCGAGCAGTCCCTGTAGTGCCGATAACAGAAGCATTCCCCTCCACCTTCCGGCCACTCTCAGTGAAGCGTGCAACTCTCGGTCCAATTGGACTGGTTGTCGTGAAGTGGATTTCCCCGGCCGGACAGATCCTTAAGCGGCAGGGCGGTCGGCAACTCAGCCTGACTGAAAGTGGTTTGTCATTGGACCGGGAGCGGTACGGTCGCCTTGTGGACGCACAGCGGAGCGGCGACGGCGGCGGCAGGGAGTTCCAGCGGGTCTCCGAGGAACTGCGGGCCCGGATAGCCGACGGGATGTATCCGCTGCGCACCTTCCTGCCGTCCCAGCGCGATCTGGCCGCGGAGTTCGACGTCTCCCGTGACACGGTGCAGCGGGTCCTGCGGGAGCTGTCCGAGGAGGGGCTGATCGAGTCCCGGCAGGGGAGCGGGTCGCGGGTGACCAGTGTGCCGCGGGTCCAGCCGTCGGCAGGCATGGAGGGTCGGCTGCGCGGCGGGCGCACGCTCGGTCCGCTGCTGGGCGAGGCCTTCGAACAGCCCGAGGTCACCGTGGACGTCTTCTCGTTGACGTCCGAGTCCCTGGCCGCCCACCTCACGGTGCAGGCGGAGCGGATCGTCGGCGGATTCATCACTCCCCAGAGCATCGCCCTGCGCCTGATACTGCCCTCGGAGGACCTGCCCGTGCCCTATCCGAGGGCGACGGACGACCCGGACGACCCGCGTCCGAGGGATCGCCTGCGCCTGATCACCGAGCGGTCGACGGAATCGGTGAGCAGGTTGTTCACGGACCTGGCGGCGTTCGTGCCGTCCGTCGACTTCGAGGTCCGCAGGGCTCCGCTCACCCCGACCTTCAAGCTCTACCTGCTCAACGGGACGCAGGCGCTGCTGGGGCCGTACGAGGTGATCGAACGAACGATCACGATCGACTCCGGAGAGTCGATCCCCTCGCTGGATGTCCTGGGTTTCGGGGCGCCCTTCACCTACCAGGTGAAGGACGCGCACCCGGACTCATCGGGAACACTCTTCGTCGACAGTTGGCAGAGGTGGTTCGACTCGGTCTGGTTGCGCATCGCCGCATAACCGCTGACACGAGCGTGCGCTAGCATGCCCCGCATCGCGCGAGCAATCGCTCTCGTCCGTACGTATGAAACGGCGAACACGCCAGTTTTGAACGCCCTCAGTGGATGAGCGTCAAACCACCCCTTTGTGCTTGCTCCACAGCTAACTCTGGTCGTGCGGCGTAGCACGCGGCATTCGACGATTGCCGTACCCATCAGATCGAGCGTGAGTATCCGGAGCGGCCCGTGGTCGAGCCCCTTGTCTACCAGCGCCTTCTCGGGGGCCCAGCCGTCGGTGATCCGTCCGACGTCACGTACGGGATGTTCCTCAGGCTCGCCGAGTCCACGGCGGCCTCCAGCGGCCATCACAACCGGAACCATGTCGTCCCCCTGACCGAGGACGTCGCGAGGCTGGTCGGCCGTGCCGCGGGCGCCGAGGTCATGGTGCGCGTACCGCACGACGACGCCCTGCCGGTGGTGATCAGGACCTGGCGCGACGAGGCCGCGATCCTCGACGCCGTCCGCAGTGTTCTGCCGCATGCGCCCGAGTGCCTGGTCAAGCGGTCGAACTTCGCGATCCACAGCTATGTGCCGGGCGTTCCGCTCTCCACCATCTGCGGAAACGGTAAGCCTGTCGACACCCTGGTCATGAAGGCGCTGGCCGAGCTGCTGGCCCGGATGACCGCGGTACGCCTGGCGGTGCTGCCGCCCCTGCCGGCCGGGTGGCCCACCAACCACACGGACAGCCAGAGCTTTCTGAAGACCCTTGCCCGGTGTGCGGACGAGCAGATCCGCGTACCCAACTGGCCTGCTTTTGGTGGGCTGTTCACAGCGCTCGGCATTTCCGACCGAGCCCTCCTCGAGTTCGCCGACCGGATTCCCGCCATGGCGCGGCGGCCGTACAGCCTGCTCCACGCCGACCTGCACCGGGACAACGTGATCGTGTCGTACACCGGTGAACCGCCGCTGATCTGCGTCGACTGGGAGCTGGCGAGCTACGGGGATCCCCTGCACGACCTCGCGACCCACCTGGTGCGGATGCGGTACCCCGCGCACCAGTGGGACGAGGTGATCGACGCGTGGGCGGAGGCCATGCTGCGGGTCCGTCCCGCGGCGGTCAACGGCCTGGGCAAGGACCTGCGGCACTACCTCGACTTCGAGCGGGCGCAGTCCGTGTACCCGGATGTCATGCGGGCGGCGCAGCTGCTGAACGGGTCGTTCACCCTGAAGAACCTGGACGAGGCGACCGCGCAGGTGCACCGGGCGCTGACCGCGGCGGCGGAACCGCTGCGGCTGCGGAACGTGCCGACGGCCGGCGAGATCGAAGGGGTACTCATCCGGTGGCTGGCCTCGCGAGGTGAGGTGAAGGGTGCCGAGTGGTTGGTCCAGGTCCTCGACTGGCAGCCCGATCCGCGCGTCGCTGAGCATCCGGATTTCCCGGCCGCGTCCGTCCGTGACGCCCTGCTGGCCGAGGGGGCCGCCAGAGCCGACCAGGTGTTCAAGGGGACCGCGCACCTCAACACGGTGGTTCGGGTGCCGGGCTTCGCCAGCCCCGTGGTCGTACGGCGCAAACTGCCGAACGTCTCCCGGCGCGAGCCCAGTTATCTCAGCGAGCACGCCGTGCTCCGCGCCATCCACGACTCCGGGGTACAGGTGGCGGCGCCGCAGTTCTTCGCGCTGGGCAGGAGTTACACGAAGGACCAGTTCGCCGTCCACCTCTACGTCGGTCCGCGGGGCGGCCAGCCGCCCCGCCACCCGGTCAACGGCCTGCGCCCGCACGAGGCGGACGGGCTGGTCGACCAGCTGTGCGCCCTGACGGCCGTCGACTACGGGGGGATCGATCCGGCCGCCGGTGCGGGCCGGTTCTACGAGTGGCTGACGGAGCAGCTCGTCCACCTGGTGGGGGACCTGCCGAAGGAGTCGCTGCGGATGGCTCGGTCGCTCGGGCTGCCGGACCGCGATCGACTGCGGCAACTCCTTTCCGGGCACCGGGTCGGTCGACGGGCGCCCGCCCTGCTGCACGGCGACCTCAACCCCTGGAACCTGGTGTGCCGTGACGACCGCCTGGGGGTCACCATCATCGACTGGGAGATGGCCCTCGTCGGCGACCCCCTGTACGACCTGGTCCGGCACGTGCACCTCACCCCGACCCGGCCGGAGATCAAGGAGCGCATGGTCCGGCGGTGGGAGCGGCAGCTGTCGGCCGAGTACACCGAGGGCTGGCAGCAGGACTGGGGCGCCTACCGGCGCATCGAGATCGTCCGCTCCGCCTACATCGACCTCGACCGCCTGGTGACCCGGGCCAGCCTCGACGTGCCCAACGTCCGCCGGGCCGTGGATTCCTACGCCGACACCCTGTCCGCGGCCACGGCTTCCCTGGGCCTGCCGATGCCGGCGACGGCGAACCCGTATCTGGCCCGGGCGCTCGCCTGAGGGCCGCCCGAGGCCGCGCCCGTCCCACAGCCGCGTGGGGCCTCACACGTCCAGCACCACCTTCCCCACCACCCCCCGCCCCTCCACCGCGTCGTGCGCCGCCCGCGCCTCCGTCAGGGGGAACACCGCCCCGACCACCGGCCGCAGCCGGCCCGCCGCGGCCTCGGACAGGGCGTGCGCCGTCAGCCGGCGCAGGTCATCGGGGGCGAACTGGACGTCGGCGATACCGAGGACGGTGATGCCACGGCGTTCGACCTCCTCGGCGTCGAGGGGCGCGAAGGTGCCCGAGGGGGCGCCATGGGCGGAGAAGCGGCCGAGGTCGACCGTCAACGGGAGGGCGGCGGCGCCGAGTTCACCGCCGACCCCGTCGAGGACCACCTCCGCGCCGCCGCCCAGCACCTCGCGGGCCCGTTCCACCCAGTCGGGCGCGGACACGTCCACCGTCGCGTGGGCGCCGAGCTCCGCCACCAGGTCCAGCTTCCGCGCTCCCCGGGCCGCCGCGACCACCGTCGCTCCCCGGGCGCGGGCCAGCTGGAGGAGCAGCGTGCCCATGCCGCCCGAAGCGCCCAGGACCAGGACGCGGTCGCCGGGGGAGACGGCGACGCGTTCGAGGAGGCCGGTCGCCGTCACGCCGTCGTGGACCAGGGCCGCCGCGGTCCGCAGGTCCAGCCCGTCGGGGACCGGGACCGGGGCGGTCACCGGCGCCGTCGCGTACTCGGCGTAGCTGCCGTCGACCGCGGAGACCACCCGGCGCCCCACCCAGCCGGCGTCCACGCCCGCCCCGACCGCGGCGACCGTGCCGGAGACGCCGCCGCCGGGGACGTACGGCGGTACGACGGGGAAGTAGGAGCGGAACAGGCCGGCGCGGACCTGTGTCTCCACGAAGATCGTGTCGGCGTGGGCGACCTCGATCAGGATTTCGCCCGGACCCGGGACCGGGTCCGCCAGCTCCACCGTGGCCAGGACCTCCGGTCCGCCGAACGCCTTCACCTGTGCCGCTCGCATGACATACCCCCATCGCGCTGCCCTGTTCCGGATGCGTGCCCCTGCAGTCTTCGACCTCAAGCTCGCTTGAGGTCAAGCGGCATCCGCGGGGCTCGGCGGATCTCCCGGTCGACACTCCTCCCCTCCGGGGGGATCCTGTACGGCGATGGCGATGCTGCTCTTCCTCGATGTCGACGGGACTCTGATCCCGTTCGGGGGCACGGACCCCCACCCGGTGTACGGAACGTCGTCGCACCCCCTGCTGCCCCGTCTCGACCCCGCGCTCGGGCCCCGGCTGCGCGCCCTGGGCTGCGAGCTGGTGTGGGCCACCACCTGGCTGGACGACGCGAACGACCTGCTGTCCCCCTGGCTCGGCCTGCCCCCGCTGCCGGTGGCGGAGTGGCCGGAGGAGGACGGCCCGGACCTCCCCGATGCCTCTGGCCTGCACTGGAAGACGCGGCCGCTGGTCGAGCGGGCCGCGGGGCGGCCGTTCGTCTGGCTCGACGACGAGGTCACCGGTGCCGATCGCGCCTGGGTGGCGGCCCACCACCCCGGGCCCGCGCTGCTCCACCGGGTGGACCACCGGCTCGGGCTCACGGACGCGGACCTCGGGGTGGTGCGGGAGTGGATCAGCCGGCACCGCGGGCCAGGAGTTCGCTGACACGCATGAATCCGTCCGAGCCGTGGCCGGCGGCGACGACCCGGCGGGCCTGGCCCTCGATGGCGCGCATCACGGTCGCGTCGATGCCGTGCGCCTCGGCGGTGTGGGCGATGTGGGTCAGGGAGGACACGGCGGAGGTGATCGGGTTGAGTTCGCCGGAGAAGGAGCCGCTGTCGACGTCCCCGGCGAACTCCTCGAACAGGGGCGGCAGGATCGCCCCGATGCCCTGGGCGAAGGGGGCCAGTTCACCTGCGCTGATGCCCTCCGCACGGGCGACGGCGACGGCGTGCGCGAAACCGGCCATCGCCGTCCAGAAGACGTCCAGCAGGGCGATGTCGTAGGCCGCGGCCCGGCCGGTGTCCTCGCCGAGGTGCGTGTGGGTGCCGCCCAGTGCGTCCAGCACGTGCCGGTGCTCGCGGTACAGCTCCTCGGGGCCGCTGTAGAGGAACACCCCGTCGGGGGTCCCGATGGTGGTCGTCGGGGTCATGATCGCGCCGTCCAGGTACCGGATCCCGTGCCGCTCCGCCCAGTCGGCGGTGTCCCGGGCACGGGCCGGGGTGTCGGCGGAGAGGTTCACGACGGTACGGCCCTTCAGCGCGCCGGCCACCGGCTCCTCCCGGAGGACCGCGTCGGCGGCGTCGTAGTCCCGCACGCACACCACGACCAGCCCGCTCGCCCCGACGGCGTCCCTCGCCGTACCCGCCACCACGGCGCCCCGCCCGGCCAGGTCGCTCTCCCGGCCCGGGGTCCGGTTCCAGACGGTGGTCCGCACACCGGCGTCCAGGAACGCCCCCGTGAGGGCCCGCCCCATGGGCCCGAGCCCGAGGACGGTGACGGTGGCGGCGACGGCGGCGGTGGCGTCGGCGGCGGAGGACACGGCGACGGAACCGTCATTCGATGAGGGCATGACTGACATGACTCAACTCCCTTAGGATGAAGATGAATTGCTGACAAAAGGGGTACGAGTGACCAGGCAGCGAGCCAAGGATCCGAACGTCTGCGGAGTGACCGCCGCGATCGCCGTGATCGACGGCAAATGGAAGACCAGCCTGTTGTGGCTGCTGGAGTCCGGCCCGCACCGGCCCGCCGAACTGCGCCGCCGGCTGCCGGGACTCAGTGAGAAGGTGCTGACCCAGGCGCTGCGCGAGATGGAGGAGGACGGCCTGGTGCACCGCGAGGTCCACGACGTGCTCCCGCCGAAGACCGTCTACTCCCTGACCTCGTTCGGCCTCGAACTGGCCGAGGCCCTGTCCCCCCTCTCCGACTGGGGTCACCGCCGCCTGGACCGCATGACCACCCCCTGATCACTTACGACCACCCTCCCCGGGGCGCGGCCCGCTGCCAAGTACGCACAAAAAGGTGGGTGTTCGGGGTCATGAGGTAGCGCCACCCGCCCGAAAATCCGTGGAACCGCACCCTCGTGCGCCGTTACCGTTCTCCCGCCCGCAGTCGCCTGCCAAGGACGTGCCGTGTACACCAAGTGAGACCCCCCGAGCGCTGATCCGTCGCGCGTCGCACCTGTGCGCCGCGCTCTTTTTCGCTGCGGTCTTCTCACTGGAACCGGTGTATTTCTGTGTCCAAGAACTGGGTGGTCGCGCCCACCTGCCTGCCCTGCCTGCCGATGGTTCTCCGCCGTTGCCACCGGTGCAACGTGCGTTCCGTACGACCCGAGCTCCTGAACCCGCTGCGCGCCAACGACGCCGGCCTGACAGGCGAACCGCTCCAGGACCCGGTCGTACGGCGCCGCGACCGGGGCGGCTCGGGTCGGACAGAGCGGCCGGCCTGGCAGTCGCCGTACGGTCCGTCGCCGCACCGGTCGCACCGCGGCCGGTGGGCGCCTGTGCCGGGGTTGGCCTGGCCTCGGTCCCCTCTGCGGCGCGGATATCAGGGCGACCGGTGCGTCTGAGTGCCGAAGGCTCACCCGGAGGGCGGAGTGGCGCGACACACTTTTGCAAGCAGGTGCTTGCAATTGTTAGCAAGGGTGGTGCAGGGTGGAGGCATGGCATCGCTCAACGTCGGCAATCTCGGTGACTACCTGCGCGAGCAGCGGCGCAACGCCAAACTCTCGCTCCGGCAGCTCGCGGATGCCGCCGGGGTGTCCAATCCGTACCTGAGCCAGATCGAGCGCGGGCTGCGCAAGCCGAGCGCGGAGGTGCTCCAGCAGGTCGCCAAGGCCCTGCGCATCTCCGCCGAGACGCTGTACGTGCGGGCCGGAATCCTCGACGCGGAGCGGGACCGGGACGAGGTCGAGACCCGCGCGGTCATCCTCGCCGATCCCACCCTGACCGAGGCGCAGAAGCAGGCGCTCCTGCAGATCTACGAGTCCTTCCGCAAGGAGAACGGATTCGAGACCGCGCAGGAGAGCCACGCGGACGACGAAGGGGCGGACATCCCGGGCAAGGGCGGCCACGCCGATCCGCAGCAGACGGCCAGTTGACCGGACCAGGGGACCGGCCGTCCCGCCGCGGACCTGTACGACCCTCAGCCGAACACGACGTACGCGACATGAACGAAGACGTACACGACCAGCGCGCATCCGATCGCGCATCCGGGAGGACCTTCACCATGGCCATCACCGACGACCTGCGCAAGACCTTCAGCGACCCGACCCCGCTCTACTTCGCCGCCGGTACCGCCGACCTGGCCCTCCAGCAGGCGAAGAAGGTGCCGGGCCTGGTCGAGCAGCTGCGCACCGAGGCCCCGGCCCGGATCGACGCCGTCCGCAACACCGACCCCAAGGCCGTCCAGGAGAAGGCCGCCGCCCGTGCCAAGGAGGCCGGCGCCAAGGCCAAGGAGGCGCAGGAGACCCTCCAGGCCAAGGTCAACGACTTCATCGCCGCCCTCGACGGCGACATCAAGAAGCTCGGCACCACCCTCGACGCCGACCTGAAGAAGCTCGGCGAGTCCGCCCAGGACATCGCGCTGCGCGGTGTCGGCGTCGCCGCCGAGTACGCCGTCAAGGCCCGTGAGACCTACGAGAAGGTCGCCGAGCACGGCGAGCAGGCCGTGAAGACCTGGCGCGGCGAGGCCGCCGAGGGCATCGAGGAGATCGCCGTCGCGGTCGAGCCGAATGCCGAGCCCGCCGAGTCCACCGAGGCCAAGGACGAGCCGGCGGCCGCGCAGCCCGCCGGGGCCAAGGCCGAGCCCGCCCCGGCGTCCGCGAAGAAGACGGCCGTCAAGAAGGCTCCGGCCGCCCGCAAGGCCACCACCACCGCCACCACCGCCAAGAAGACGACGCCGCCGGCCAAGTGAGACCGACGGCCGACAGGGACGCGGCGGACGGGAACATACGGTCACGGGCCGGGCACTCATTGGGTGCCCGGCCCGTTGTACGGGTAGGAAGAGCGCGGTTGCGGGTACGGTGACCGCGTAAGAACGAGCCAGGTCGTGCCGACTCGGGTGGTGGACGTAGTGCTGATGCAGGGGTTCGACAGTTTCCTGACTCTGCTGAGCTTGGCCCTGATCGTGTTCAGCGGCTTCGCGCTGGTCGACGCCGCGCTGCGCCGGGAGGACGGCTACCGGGCGGCCGACAAGCAGACCAAGCCCTTCTGGCTGATCGTCCTCGGGCTCGCCTTCGTGGTGAACCTGATCTTCAACATCTTCTCGTTCCTGCCGATCATCGGCCTGGTCGCGACGATCGTCTACATGGTCGACGTCCGCCCCGCCCTGCGCTCCCTCCCGGGCGGCGGCCGGGGCCGCCGAGGCGGCTCCAGCAGCGACGGCCCGTACGGCCCGTACAACGGCGGACGGTAGGACCCGCCCCGCACTCAGGGCGGTGACGGTCAGGGCGGCGGCGCTCGGAGCGGTGACGGTCAGGGCGGTGACCCCTGCGTCCCCCGCGGCACTACGGCCGCGGCCTTACGCAGATCTACGCGGCCTCACGCGGCTTACGCGGCCCTACGCCACCCGGTCCAGCAGAACCACGGCCACGTCGTCCGTCAGCTCCCCGCCGTTCAGCTCCCGCACCTCGTTCACCGCGGCCCGCAGCAGCTGCTCCCCGCTCAGCCCCTCGGCGAGCTGCCGGCGGATCATCGCCACCATCCCGTCCTGGCCCAGCCGCTCCCGGCCCGCACCGATCCGCCCCTCGATGAGCCCGTCGGTGTAGAGCATCAGGCTCCACTGCGCACCCAGCTCCACCTGCATCCGCGGCCAGCGGGCCCCCGGCAGCAGACCGAGCGCCGGTCCGTTGTTGTCGTACGGCAGCAGCCGTGCCGGCCGGTCCGGGCGGGCGATCAGCGGTGCCGGGTGGCCGGCCAGGCACAGGCCCGCGCGGCGGCCGTCCGGCGCGATGTCGACCGTGCACAGCGTCGCGAAGATCTCGTCGTCGTCCCGCTCGTGCTCCAGCACCTGCTGGAGCGTGCCGAGCAGCTCGTCACCGCACAGCCCCGCCAGGGTCAGCGCCCGCCAGGCGATGCGCAGCTCCACGCCGAGCGCGGCCTCGTCCGGGCCGTGGCCGCAGACGTCGCCGATCATCGCGTGGACCGTGCCGTCGGGCGTGCGGACCGTGTCGTAGAAGTCACCGCCGAGCAGCGCGCGCGAGCGGCCGGGGCGGTAGCGGGCGGCGAAACGCAGCGGGGAGCCCTCCAGCAGGGGCGTGGGCAGCAGCCCGCGCTCCAGGCGGGCGTTCTCCTGCGCCCGCAGCCGGCCCTCGGCGAGCCGCCGCTCGGCCGTGTCGGAACGTTTCCTCTCAACGGCGTAGCGGATCGCGCGGCTCAGCAGCCGGCCGTCCAGCTCGTCCCGGAAGAGGTAGTCCTGGGCGCCCACGCGCACCGCCTCGGCGCCCCGCTCGGCGTCGCCGGACCCGGTGAGCGCGAGCACGGCGTGCCGGGGCGCCAGCTCCAGGACGTGTCGGAGTACGGCGAGTTCGTCGTCGCCGGACGCGCGGCCGGGTGCGGGCAGCGCCAGGTCGAGCAGGATGCAGTGCACGTCGTCGGTGAGCAGCCGCCCGGCCTCGGTGAGGTTGCGGGCGGTGCGGACGCGCATCGGCTTGCCGTCCGCGTCCAGCAGGTCGGGGACGATCGGCGCGGCCGCGGGGTCGTCCTCGATCAGGAGCAGGGTGAGCGCGGTGGAGTGCGTGGTGGTGTGCGCAGGGGTGTGCGCCGCCGTGGCCTGCGCGGTGCCGGCTGCGGCAGTGCTGATTGCGGCGGTGCTGGTTCCGGCCGTCGCGTCGTTGTGAACGGCTTCTTCCTTGTGGGTGGCTTCCCGGCGGAGCGGGGCTTCTGCCTTGGAGGGGCCGCCGACTGTGGGCGCGGCCGGCGCCTGACCACTCTCCACGGCCGGGATCGCTCTCTGCCGCGGTACGGGTACGGGCATCGTCTTGGGTTCCTTCCCTCCCCCCGAGGGCATGGGCGGGGCGAGGGACCTCGACCCACCGACGGGGACCATAGCGGCAGAAGGCGCCGCAGCGGAATGGTGTGCGACACCCGGCTTGATCTCTGGCCACTGTCATATGCCGCTTTCCCTACCGCAGTTGGGCAGGATGGGCCGGGGTGCGGGATGACGAACGTCACGTCCGTACGGGGTTTGATGCCTCGCCCGGCGTGCCGTGGGTCACGTGGCGGGGGTCACGCGCCCGGCCTTCCGGCGGCCCGGCCACGTGAGTTCACCCCTTTTGGCTGATTTGCCCTACGCGTCCGGCCGGACCACGCCGAGGATCGGCATCGTGCCCGCCCCCGCCAGCGTGATCGTGCGGCCCGGGCGCGGGGCGTGGACGATCGCGCCGTCGCCCACGTACAGCGCGACATGGCTCGCGTCGTCGAAGTAGATGATCAGGTCGCCGGGGCGCATGTCCTTGATGGGGACGCGCTGAAGCTGCTTCCACTGCTCCTGCGAGGTGCGCGGAACGGTCGTGCCGGCGCTCCTCCACGCCTCGGAGGTCAGCCCGGAGCAGTCGTAGGTGTCCGGACCCTCGGCGCCCCACTCGTACGGCTTGCCGATCTGAGCGGTGGCGTACTTGATGGCCTTCTTGCCCTGCGCGGAGGCCTTGCCGTCGATCTCGTCGAGTATGCCGGTGTCCAGCCAGGCGGTCTGGGCCTTCTGGGCGGCCTGCTCCTGGAGTTCGGCGAGGCGCTTCTTCTCCTCCTTCTCCAGCTGGGACTCGAGCTTCTCGGCCGCCGTGATCTGCTTCTCGATCCGCTTCTGGGCCGTCGCCTTGGCCTTGCGGTTGGCCTCCAGCTTCTCCCACTGCGCCGAGGCGTCCTGCGAGTACTGCTCCAAGTCCTCCTGGGTCCGGGTCAGTTCACCGAGCAGGCCCTTCGTGGCGCGCTGGCCCTGGATCACCCGGCCGGCGCCGTCGAGGAAGTCGCTCGGGTCGTCGCTCAGCATCAGCTGGGCCTCGTCGGGCAGGCCGCCGGTGCGGTACTGGGAGCGGGCCGCGGCGCCTGCGCGGTCCTTCAACTCGTCCAGCTTCTCCTGGCCCTTGACGATCTTCTTGGCCAGCTCGACGATCTCCGCGGACTGCTCCTTCGCCGCCTCCTCCGCCGCGTTGTAGGCGTCGGTGGCGACGGCCGCGTCGTGGTAAAGCGCGTCGAGCTTCTCGCGTACGGCCTCGAGGTCCGTGCTCGGCGCGGGCGTGAGGTCCGGGCTGGTGGTCGGCGCCGGTGAGGGACTCGGGCTCGGGCTCGCGAACGCCATGCCGGGTGCCCCCAGCACGGTCACCGCGCAGACGACGGCCACCGCCACCGCGTACAGGCTGCGCTTGCCACGTCGCATACCCAATCCCCCAACTGATTTCCCGTCAGTAACTTACGGTGCCCGGGGGATCGTGCCATGTCACGGCCGAAAACGACAGAGGTCGAAGCCCGACACGGCCACTCTTCCCCCGCGTACCCTCTCCGTATGATGATCGCCCCGCCAATGTGACGAACGACTCGCCGGGATCGTTCCTGGGGACCACGGAAGGATGAACGGCCGGAGCAGCGGCGGCCGGAGGAGCCTCGGTCGGAGCAACGGCGGCCGAAGCAACGGCCTCCGGAGCAACCTCGGCCGGAGCAACCTCGGTCGGAGGAACCACGGCCGGAGCAACGGCCTTCGAAGGAACCTCGGCCGGAGGGAACCTCGGCCGCAGGGAATGTTCGGTCAACCCCGAGGCGCCAACGCCCCCCACCGCACCGTCACTTCCCCCTGGCGCCAGCGCGCGGGCCCGTCCGTGACCGGCCAGTCCGCCGTCAGGTCCCGTACCGTCCGGATCCAGCGCTGGCGGGCGCCGTACGCGGCGTAGGGCGCGGCGGCCGCCCAGGCGCGGTCGAAGTCGCGCAGGAAGGCGTGCACCGGCTCGCCCGGGACATTGCGGTGGATCAGCGCCTTCGGCAGCCGTTCCGCGAGGTCCGACGGCCGGTCCAGGGAGCCCAGCCGGGTCGCGAAGGTGACCGTGCGCGGCCCCTCGGGCCCGAGCGCGACCCACACGTGCCGCCGCCCGATCTCGTCGCACGTCCCCTCGACGAGCAGCCCGCCCCGCGACCCGCCGGTCGCCGGCGCGAGCCGCGCGCACAGCCGCTCCCAGACCTCGCCGACCTGGCTCTCGTCGTACTGCCGCAGCACGTTCGCCGCGCGGACGAGGGACGGCCGCTGCGGCACCGGGATCTCGAAGCCGCCGTGCCGGAAGAACAGCCCCTCGCGCTCGTACGGCCTGGCGGCGGCGACCCGGGCCGGTTCGATCTCGACGCCCACGACACGCGCGCGTGGCGCGACGGTCCGCAGCCGGGCCAGCAGCTCGACGGCGGTCCAGGGCGCGGCGCCGTACCCGAGGTCGACCGCCACCGGGTCGCCGGCGCGGCGCAGCTCGGCGCCGTGCGTCGCGGCGATCCAGCGGTCCATGCGGCGCAGCCGGTTGGGGTTGGTGGTCCCGCGCGTGACGGTGCCCACGATGGGGGTCCCCCCGCTCGAGCGAAGCCGAGGGTGGGGGAGGGTCGCGCGGGAGGCCATGGTGACGAGGGTAGGCGGTGCTCGGGCGCGGCCGCAGCGGACGCACCCCCTCTCGAACGGTTGAGCGACCCCCGGTAACGCTCAGGCAAAAATCCCTTCCGCCATGACCCGCCCGGAATGGGAACCGCTTCCTCCGGCGTTGCCGCCCAGTGGAGGGAGCCCCACCCCCTCCGTCCGGCATGCCCGCAGCAAGGAGGAACGCCACGTGAGCCAGTACGTCAGCAGGCTCGGGCGTCGCTCTACGGCGGCCCCGTCGCGGCTCAGGCTCCACCGCCGCCCCCGCCGAGTAGCGATGCTGTCCGTGCACACCTCACCGCTCCACCAGCCCGGCACCGGCGACGCCGGCGGCATGAACGTCTACATCGTGGAACTCGCGCAGCGCCTCGCCGCGATCAACATCGAGGTCGAGATCTTCACGCGCGCCACCACGGCCGCCCTCCCGCCGACCGTCCAGATGGCGCCCGGCGTCCTGGTCCGGCACGTCGACGCGGGCCCCTACGAGGGCCTCGCCAAGGAGGACCTCCCCGCCCAGCTGTGCGCCTTCACACACGGTGTGATGCAGGCCTGGGCCGGCCACCGCCCCGGCTACTACGACCTCGTCCACTCGCACTACTGGCTCTCCGGCCATGTCGGCTGGCTCGCCGCCCAGCGCTGGGGCGCCCCCCTGGTGCACGCCATGCACACCATGGCCAAGGTCAAGAACGCCAACCTGGCCGACGGCGACACGCCCGAACCCGCCGCCCGCGTCATCGGCGAGACCCAGATCGTCGAGGCCGCCGACCGCCTCATCGCCAACACGGCGGAGGAGGCCGACGAACTCGTACGGCACTACAGCGCCGACCCCGGCAAGGTCGCCGTCGTCCACCCCGGCGTCAACCTCGAGCGTTTCTCCCCGGCCGACGGCCGCGCCGCCGCCCGCGCCCGCCTCGACCTCCCGCAGGACGCCCTCGTCCCCCTCTTCGCGGGCCGTATCCAGCCCCTGAAGGCTCCGGACGTGCTGCTCCGCTCGGTCGCGGAGCTGCTGGAACAGCGTCCCGATTTGCGGTCGCGGATCGTCGTACCGGTCGTCGGCGGCCCCAGCGGCAGCGGCCTCGCCAAACCGGAGGGGCTGCAGAAGCTGGCCGCGCGGCTCGGCATCGCGGACGTCGTACGGTTCCGCCCGCCGGTCGGACAGGACCAGCTCGCGGACTGGTTCCGCGCCGCGTCCGTCCTGGTCGTCCCCTCCTACAGCGAGTCCTTCGGCCTGGTCGCCATAGAGGCGCAGGCGGCCGGCACGCCGGTCCTCGCGGCCTCCGTGGGTGGCCTCCCGGTCGCCGTACGGGACGGCGAGACCGGCTATCTGGTCCAGGGCCACGATCCGGCGGCGTACGCGCGCGTGCTGGAGCGTTTCGCCGACGGCCCCGAACTCCCGGCCCGGATGGGCGCGGCCGCCGCCCGGCACGCCCAGTCCTTCGGCTGGGACACCGCGGCCGCCGCCACCGCCGACGTGTACACGGCCGCGGTCCAGGCCCACCGCCGTCGCGTACGCTCCCAGCATGGGTGACACGGAGAAGACGGCCGCGCTGGTCGTCGAGGGTTTCCTGAAGGACGCGGAGCTGGAGTGGGAGAGCCCCGAGTCCGGCACCTACGTCGTGCAGCTCCCCGGCACCCGCAAGCTGAAGACGACGGTCTCCCTGATCATCGGCCGCCACTCGCTGTCGCTGAACGCGTTCGTCATCCGTCACCCCGACGAGAACGAGTCCGGCGTCCACCGCTGGCTCCTGGAGCGCAACCTCAAGCTGTACGGCGTGAGTTACGCCGTCGACCGGCTCGGCGACATCTACGTCACCGCCCGCCTCCCGCTCGCCGCCGTCACCGCCGAGGAGACCGACCGCCTCTTCGGCCAGGTCCTGGAGGCGGCCGACGGCGCCTTCAACACCCTGCTGGAACTCGGCTTCGCCTCCGCGATCCGCCGGGAGTACGCCTGGCGGATCTCCCGCGGCGAACCCACCCACAACCTGGACGCCTTCGCCCACCTGACCCGACGGTCCGCCGACTGACCTGGTCCGAGCCGCTGTCAGCCTGACTCCGACAACGACGCCACGACTCGGCCAAGCTCCAGTTCCGCAAGGCCGGCAGCGGCACCTGCTCCACGGTCGAGATCGTGAAGGCCGACTCCGCGGGCAACCTGAGGACCGCGGTCACCGCTTCCGCCGACGGCAGTCGGCGCTGGACGTCAGGTAGCGACCGGGGGTCACCCCCACCAGCCTGCGGAAGTGCCGGGTGAGATGGGCCTGGTCGTAGAAGCCGGCCGCCACCGCGACCTCGCCCGCCGGCCGCCCGTCGAGCAGCAGCCGGCGGGCCCGGTCGATCCGCCGGGCGGTCAGGTACTGGTGCGGCGCGATGCCGTACGCCGCGCTGAAAGCCCGCACCAGGTGCGCGGGATGGGCCTGGACGACCCGCGCCGCCTCCTCCAGTCCGATGCCCTGTACGACGTACGCGTCGAGGAGTTCCCGCAGCCGGCGCGCGAGGACGGGGTCGGAGGCGGGGCGCGGGGAGCGTGCCGTGCGCCCCAGGTGGTCGCGCAGCCGCTCCCCGATCAGGGTCAGCCGGCTGTCCGCCTCCAGTTCGTCGCCGGGCCGGGCGAGGGCGGAGTGCAACTGCCCCACCCGCTGCCGCAGCACCGGATCCCGCAGGTCGGGCCCGTCCACGGCGGCCCCGATCAGCTCCTCGTCGAGCACGCTCGCGTCCAGGTACAGCACCCGCTTGCGGAAGCCGCGCGGGCCGACGGGGGAGCCGTTGTGCGGCACGTGCGGCGGCAGCAGGGTCACCGTGCCGTGCGGGGTGCCGTGCTCGTGCCGGTCGAGGTCGTACCGTACGGCGCCGTCGTCCACGATGAGCAGCGTCCAGGCGTCGTGCACGTGCATCGGGTACGCGTACGCGGTGAAGTGGGCGTGGAAGACCTCGACGACACCCGGGACACGGGGGCGCCAGGCGGAGACTTCCTGCCGTGGGGCCATGCATAGAACGTACAAGACGGGGTCGTGGGCGAGACGGCAGTCTCACTTCATGAGCACCGTGAACACCGCGAGCACCGTGAACACCGCGAGCACCGTGAGTACCGTGAGTACCGAGGCCGTGAGCCCTGACGCACCCGTCCGCTTCGACACGAAGATCGCCGTCCTGCTGCGCGAGGACCTGGAGCCCTGGCAGCGCCTGAACGTCACCGCGTTCCTGGTCAGCGGCCTGGGAACGGCCGTCCCCGAGGTGATCGGGGAGCCGTACGAGGACGCCGACGGTGTGGTCTGTCTGCCGATGTTCCGCCAGCCGATCCTGGTCTTCGAGGGGACGAAGGAGACGCTGACCGCCGCCCACGCGCGCGTACTGGCCCGCTCGCTCCCGCGCGCGGTGTTCACCAGTGACCTCTTCGCCACCGGCAACGACCGCGACAACCGCGCGGCGGTGCGGGCCGTGCCGACGGCGGAGCTGGACCTGGTGGGGCTGGCGGTGTACGGCCCCAGGAACGCGGTGGACAAGGTACTGAAGGGCGCCCGGATGCACCCGTGAGGCCGGGAAACGGGCCGGTCGGGCGGCGCTGGCCTCGGTTCAGGCGGCGCCGACCTCGGTCTTCGCCCCGGTCGCCGGATGGTCCTCGTCGGCCGGCTCCTCGTCCGGCAGGCGCCGCATCAGGACGGCGTACCCGGCGCCCGCGACCGTCCCCACCACCGCGCAGATCCCCCACAGCCAGTCCGCCCCGAACCGGTCGATGACGAATCCGGACATCACCGGGGCGACGAGCGAGGCCACCGCCCAGGACAGCGTGTACATGCCCTGGTAGCGGCCGCGTCCGTGGGCGGGGGAGAGGCGGACGACGAGCCCGGTCTGGGTCGGCGCGCTGACGATCTCCGCGAGCGTCCACACGCAGACGGTGAGCGCGAAGACACCGACCGATCCGGCGAAGGCGGTGAGTCCGAAGCCGTACCCCGCGAGGACGGAGGAGATCACGAGCAGCCGTCGCGGGTCGCGGTGCTCGATGAACCGGGTGACGGGGATCTGGAGCGCGACGATCAGCACGCCGTTGACGGCGATCGCCATGCCGTAGTCGGCGGGCGTGAACCCGGCTTCGCCCATCGCCACCGGCAGTCCGACGGACCCCTGCTGGAAGACGAACGCGACGAGAAAGGACAGCCCGACGACACTCATGAACCGGGTGTCGCGCAGTACGGTCCCGAGCCCGACGGAGCCCTCCCGGCCGGCCTTCTCCTGCTGCTCGGGCCGCGACTCGGGCAGCTTGAGGAAGACGACGACCGCGCAGACGAGGGTCATCCCCGCCTCCAGCAGGAACCCGGCGCGGTAGCTGACCTCGGCGATGAAGCCGGCGGCCATGGCGGAGACGGCGAACCCGAGGTTGATGGCCCAGTAGTTGAGCGAGAAGGCCCGCACGCGGTCCTCGGGTCGAACGATGTCGGCCAGCATCGCCTGCACGGCCGGCCGGGAGGCGTTGGAGGCCATGCCGACGAGGAAGGCGACGCCCGCGATGGCGACGGGGTCGGTGATGAACCCGAGGAGCGCGACGGAGAGCGCGGTGCCGGTCTGCGCGATCAGCAGGGTGGGCCGCCGCCCGATCCGGTCGGCCATCACACCCCCGCCGAGCGAGGAGACGACCCCGCCCAGCCCGTGCAGGGAGGCGACGAGTCCGGCGTAGGAGGCGGAGTAGCCGCGGTCGAGGGTCAGGTACAGCGCCATGAAGGTGGCGACGAAGGCGCCGAGCCGGTTGACCAGCGTGCTGGTCCACAGCCACCAGAACTCACGGGGCAGCCCGGAGAGCGTCTCGCGGGCGGCGCGTCGGACAGCGGCGACGGACATGGCGGAGTCCCCTGAGGTGGCGTAAGTGGCGAAGGCGGCAAGGGCAACTTACGGAGTGGAGTCTTGGGAAGGCCACTCGATTAACAGATCCCGTCAAGCGTCGGCGGCGCCGTCCGGGGTGTGGGCGGGGGACGCAAGGGATGAGGGGGGTGGATTACGCTCATACGCATGGCCGACGCACCGTACAAGCTGATCCTCCTCCGCCACGGCGAGAGCGAGTGGAACGCGAAGAACCTGTTCACCGGCTGGGTGGACGTCAACCTCAACGAGAAGGGCGAGAAGGAGGCAGTCCGCGGTGGCGAGCTCCTGAAGGACGCCGATCTCCTCCCCGACGTGGTCCACACGTCCCTCCAGAAGCGCGCGATCCGCACCGCGCAGCTGGCCCTCGAGGCCGCGGACCGCCACTGGATCCCGGTCCACCGCTCGTGGCGCCTGAACGAGCGCCACTACGGCGCCCTCCAGGGCAAGGACAAGGCGCAGACCCTCGCGGAGTTCGGCGAGGAGCAGTTCATGCTGTGGCGCCGCTCCTACGACACCCCGCCGCCGCCGCTCGAGGACGGCACGGAGTTCTCCCAGTCGGACGACCCGCGCTACGCGACGATCCCGCCGGAGCTGCGCCCGCGCACGGAGTGCCTCAAGGACGTCGTCGTCCGCATGCTCCCCTACTGGTACGACGGCATCGTCCCCGACCTCCTGGCCGGCCGCACGGTCCTGGTCGCCGCGCACGGCAACTCCCTGCGCGCCCTGGTCAAGCACCTCGACGGCATCTCCGACGAGGACATCGCGGGCCTGAACATCCCCACCGGCATCCCCCTCTCCTACGAACTGGACGCCGACTTCAAGCCCCTCAACCCCGGCGGCACCTACCTCGACCCGGCCGCGGCAGCGGCGGCAATCGAGGCGGTCAAGAACCAGGGCAAGAAGAAGTAACCAGCACCCTCGAAGCCCCCTACCTGCGGTTTTCCCGCTGGTAGGGGGCTTGTTGCTGTGCTGGGGCCGTTCCGGGCCGTCAGCCGGATGATCGGCCGTGCTCAGTGCTTCGGGAAGTCCGGCTCCGGCTGCTCTCTCGCCTCTGCCTGCGCTCCCGCATCACAGAGGGCCGCGACGGCTGCCGTGGCATCTTCCCCTCCAACACCACTCCGCCGCAGGTCAGCCCAGCAACTGCCCGTGGATAACCCGAGCTTCCCAAACTGCGGTCCTGAGATGTGCACGGAGCGAGCATCAGTACTCTCTCAAGGAGCGCAGGTCGATCGGCGCGGTACAAGCATTGTCCTCAATCCGCATCGCCCTGCGAACAATCTCGGGATTATTTCCCAAAGTCTCGAAGTCCTTGCGCGCCGCATCGACGCGGCGGCGTACCTCAAAGCAGTCCTTCGCTGTCGGGTTCTTCAGGTCGTCCACCAGCATCATGGCGCTCAGTGCCCAGTAAGCACGAGTGAACCGAGGCGCCTCCAAACGGATGTACCGGTTTCGCGTGCCTTCTGCTTCCGAAATGCGTAGCGCTGCCTCATACTCCGCTGTCATCGTGTCGAAATCCAGGTTCTGTGCGGCTACGTCGGCGAGCACTCGGTGAGCCTGGAGTGCTTCGAGAGGGTCCATCATGCGCTGGCCACCGGAGCCGTCGGACTCCATACGAGCAGCCAGATCCAGCGCCCTGTGAGCCATGCGCACCGCAAGTTCCAGGTCCGTGGTCGACAGCGTCACGAACAGACCTACGAGCCGATACGTCGACGCGCTCAGGCTCAACTTCTTCTGGCCGTATCTGGAGACCAGGCTGTCCACCTGTTTCGCCAGAGTCCCGATCTCGTTGCGGTGGGCAGATCCGCCGGTTCGATCGAGTTCGCTCATCTCCACCACGTAGCCGGATATCTCACTGCGTGCCTCATTCTGCCCCTGCTCATCGGCGATGCCGTAGGACGCACGGATGCCGAAGACCGCCGAAGCAAGAGATGCCGCCGTGGCGATGAGCGCGATGACCGCACCGGCGACTGCGGCCCAGGCGGACAGCCAAGCCGTGTCGGACGATGCGCTAGCCATCAGCTGCTATCGCCGCAGAGGACGAGCGACCGGGTGTCGGGGTCAGGAAGTCGACGGTCCGCAACTGGCCTGTTCTGCGCTCGGGCAAGTACGCCTTTATGCCGTCGGCGGTATAGCTGGCCAGGCACTTCGGCATGAGCCCCACTCCCGTTCTCCGTCTGCTCCGCTTCCGCTCCCACCTTTGGGCACCCGGCCGGGTCTGGCCATCCGGAGACGGCCGAGTGGGGGTGCTGTCCCTCCCGGCACACGGACAACCACGGACGTTCAGGGACCGTCAACAACGGGGCTCTCGGACCTGTCCCTGGACCTGACCCCGGCCGATACGCCGAGGTCACCGCTCCCACCACCCTGCCTCTCTTACCTATGCGTCAGCCTCGATGGATGACAGGGGGATGCGCAGAACGCGGTGCAGTCGGGCGGAGGTCTCGATGTCGAGCCCCAGGCTCGCGTGGCGCAAGGATGCGCTGTGCCGGCTGATGAGGTCCAGGTCATGAAGCTGACGGTGCAACTCGGCGGTGAGAACCTCGTCAGGGTCGTGGGCGTAGCTGTCCCCCGTGTTCAAGCGCTCGTCCACAGCCTCGACGGCACGGCTGCTCACCACCGAGGCCAGATCGCCCGTGCCGAACAAGTAGTCCACCGCGGCATAGAGCACTGCGGCCGCCGCCGGCTTGTCGGCGTCACCGGGACCATCCTGCCCATCGTTGTGGCAGTACTCGCTCAGGAGGTACTCGCCCATCCCGTGCTTGATCTCTCCGAACGCCGTTGAATTGCCCAACGCGGCTTCCCACAGCGCATTGAGCATCGGTCGAAGTCCGAGGGCGTACTCCGCCTGCTCATCTGTCGGCAGAGCCTCCTGGGCCCGCATCAGCCGCTCCGCCACCCCGACGCCGAACACAAGGCGCTCATCCGGGGACGCCTCGGCCAACCGGTTTGCCAGCTCGGCTTCCAACTCCTGCCAGGTCGCCATCCGTGCCCACCCCAGTCATGACTCTGATCACCTGACGACGACACGAGTCGGATCTCGAGTCGGATCTCGGCTTGGCTGTGTTCAGGGACAGCGCTGCCCTACCTCGGTGTTCGGAAGAGGTCCAGCAACTCGGTGGATGCCGTCCCCGTGGCGTCGATGAACCATTCCCGGCCGAGCAACCACCCGAATACGGGTGCCGGCAGTCGAATCAGCGTCCGCATGACGGGGGCCAGTCGGCCGGTCCCGTTCACCTGGGACCGGTGAGCGGCGAGTGCGGCCTGCTTCTGCCGGGCGAACGGACGCACGTTCACTCGGTGCGTGATGACGGAGCGGGCGCTGTACGCGGTGGTGGGAGCCACGGCATCGTGCCGGACCGGCAGTCTCAACCAGTCCACGAGCTTCAGGGTCCGGGCCACCAGATCACGGGGAATGGTCGCTTCGAGCACCTGATCCACGCCGGCCAGCGTCGCGCCGCGCCTTCCGACCTCATGCACTCTGACGTGATCACGGTGACCGTAGCCGCCGTTGGCGTCGTAACTGAGGAGCACCTGCGCCTGCTCCTCGCGGAGGATCGCGGCCAGTCGTTCGGCGGCTTCCTGCGGGTCCGCCCGCGTGAAGCGCGTCCGGTCCGGTGGGTCCGGGTCCAGCACCTTCCCGTTGCCGCTGTCCGCGTATCCCAGGTGCACCACACGCGTCGCGCCCAGTGCGGCGGCGCTGGCGCGGAGTTCGCTCATACGAGGTGCTTCGCCCTGTCCGACGGCACCCGTCGCGCCGTCGGTGGCGACGACGATCACCACGCGGTGCCCCTCGGCGGCTGCGCGGGCCAGTGTGCCGCCCGTCATCAACACCTCGTCGTCGGGGTGGGCATGAAAGGCCACGACTGTTGCCATGGGGCCCATCCTGCCCTATCGGCTGTCAGGATCGGCGTCCGTCGATCAGCTCCCCGACAGGCTCATGGCACGTACCAGCCGCCCAGCCGGCCCGCCCAGCCGGGCAGTCCACGCACGCGCATCCTTCCGTCCTGGGCCCCGGTTTCCCAGGTGAGCAGGAAGTCAGGTGTTCCCCATGCCTGCCTGGCCAGGGTGTTGATGCGTGTTTCCACGGTGCGCAGATGTCGGCCGATGCGTTGGATCGCCCTGTTGAACCCCCGCAGCCACAACACGGCCAGCAGCAGAACCAGTCCGGCGATGTACACCGCCGGGGAGCCGACGGTGAATTTGTTCGACACGGCCAGTAAGGCGGAGATGATTCCGGCGAACCCGATCATCTGCATGCGTGAGGCCACCCGTTGCGTCACCTCTTCGCGCAAGGTGCGGTACTCCTCGAACAGAGCCGCGATCTCCTGTTCGATCTGCCGCTGAGGCGCCTGCGCACCAGAAGGGTCAGGAGGGCCGGAAGGGCCGGGTGGGCCAGGAGGCCCAGGAATGCCAGGGAGGCCAGGAGGACTGGGGGGAATGGCGGAACCGTGCGGCTGCATCTGGCCTCCGGGAAGCTCACGGCCAACGCTGTGGACATACCCGCGGCGGACACCCGCGACACGATCGGAGCGAGTGGATGCCGGTGTCGGTTCAGGGTCTCGTACGCAGAACCGCGTTCACGAAGGCGGCCGGTGGGCCCATCGTCCACTACCGTCCCGTCCATGACAAAGATCGGGGCGGGGTACCGGCTGGGAGCCGTGGGGGTTGCCGGCGTCGTGGTGGCGGGAGTTCTCGGGGTGGCGTGGCCTGTGATGTCGTTCCTCTCGTCCTACGGGTGTGGTGATCAAGAGGACCGGCTTGCCGAAGTGATCGCCGGTGAGGGGGTGTTGAGGGGCGAGGTCGAGGGCGCCAGGGCCGAGGAGCGGTATCGGGAGTGTGACGACGACGACCGGTTCGTCGTCGTCGGGGCGCGGTACCGGTACGACGGGTCAGTGAGCAGCGTGCTGGCGCACTATCAGAAGGCCGCCCGGGACCAGGGGTGGGCGGCGCGCACCGCCGACGGCTGCTTCACCAAGTCCCTCGGCGGCACCACCGCCTACCTCAGTCTGGAAGGTCCTGACGACGGGATGCTGCACGTGGACATCGTCGCCGATGCCGAGGGGTCGCCCTGGTGCTGACGGGCGGCGGGATACTTCAACCCGCGTCCGCCCAGGGCCCCCGGGAGAGGCGGTAGACGGTGCCGCGCCCGCGACCCTGCGCCGGGAAACGGGATGGGGCCCCGGTGCCTCTCGGCATCCGGGGCCCCATCACGTCGTACGTCTGTTCTCAGCCGCACTGGCAGGGATTTCCCGACTGGCACCCGCACCCGCACCCCGAGCCGCAGCCGCACGCGCCTATCAGGGTCAGGTTCCTGATGTCGGCGGGCTGCTCGGTCGGGCGTTCCTGAGTGGGGTCGGGCGTGGGAACACTGGGGGACTCGGCCATGGGTTCCTCCCGGAGGCGTAGGGCCTGTGCCCATTGGATGCCCAGTGGGTCCGGCGCATCAACGGCGCACAGTGGCTCGTGCACGCCCCGAACGGAATCCCGCGCGCGGTCAGACCCCGTCCGCTCCCGTGCCGGGCACCGGCTGGATGTCGGGCTGGATGTCCGGCTGGAGCTCGTCCGCGTGCTCACCCGTCACCAGGAACACGACACGCTTGGCGACCGCCACCGCGTGGTCGGCGAACCGCTCGTAGTAGCGGCCCAGCAGGGTGACGTCGACCGCCGTCTCGATGCCGTGCTTCCAGCGGTCGTCGATCAGGTGCTGGAAGAGGGTGCGGTGCAGGAGGTCCATCGCGTCGTCGTCGGCCTCCAGCTGGAGCGCCAGGTCGACGTCCTTGGTGATGATGCACTCCGCCGCCTTCGCCATCAGGCGCTGCGCGAGCTGGCCCATCTCCAGGATCGTGGCGTGCAGGTCCTGCGGGACCGCACGGTTCGGGAAGCGCAGCCGCGCGAGCTTCGCCACGTGCTGGGCGAGGTCGCCGGAGCGCTCCAGGTCGGCGGACATCCGCAGCGAGGTGACGACGATCCGCAGGTCCGTGGCGACGGGCTGCTGCCGCGCCAGCAGGGCTATCGCCTTCGCCTCGAGGTCGTGCTGGAGTTCGTCGACCCTCTGGTCGGCCTCGATGACGTTCTCGGCCAGCTTCAGATCGGAGTCGAGGATGGCGGTCGTGGCGCGCCCGATCGCGGACCCGACCAGCCGGGCCATCTCCACCAGGCTGTCGCCGATCGAGTCAAGTTCCTCGTGGTACGCGTCCCGCATCAGGCTTCCCTCTCGTACGTGATTCTCGGGGTTCCGGGGGGCCAGAACCGGCGGCCATCCGACCCGGTCGGACCCGTGCCGACCAGCCACTGAATCGGTGCTGCGAACCCCACGGTGCCACGGTCCGCCCTGTACGCGTCGATTTCCGGCCCCTCAAATGAACCACCACTGGCTCCAAGGTGAACTCTGGGCGACGAGTGTTCGAGGTCGCACCTCGATGGCTGTGGCCGGGCCGGATCCCGTGCCTAACCTGGACGCATGGACGTGAACGCGGCGGTCGCCGCAGCGGCAGCGATCGCCGGGGTACTCACCGGTGTCATCGCCATGCTGGCGTTCCGCTGGAGCGAGCGCGACCAGGCCCGGCCCACCCGGACCTCCCTGCACACGGACCCGGTGCTTCCGCCGGGCGTGGACACCGTCCTGTCCGTGCTGCGGTCCTCGGCCGTCGTCCTCGACGAGGCGGACGCCGTGGTCAAGGCCAGTTCGGCGGCGTACGCCCTCGGGCTGGTCAGGGGCGGAAAGCTCGCCGTCGAGCCGATGCTCCAGATGGCCCGCGACACCCGTCGAGACGGCGAGATACGCCAGGTCGAGCTGGATCTCGCCCGGCGTGGCACCGGGCGCGGCGAGGCCCTCGCCGTGTCCGCCAGGGTCGCCCCCCTGGGCTCCCGGCTGGTTCTGCTCCTCGTGGAGGACCTCACCGAGGCCCGCCGGATCGAGGCCGTACGACGCGACTTCGTCGCGAACGTCAGCCATGAGCTGAAGACGCCCGTCGGGGCGCTCTCGCTGCTCTCGGAGGCCGTCATGGACGCCTCCGACGACCCGGAGGCGGTGGAACGCTTCGCCGGACGGATGCAGATCGAGGCCACCCGGCTGACCAACCTGGTGCAGGAGCTGATCGACCTCTCCCGGGTCCAGAACGACGACCCGCTGGAGGACGCCGAACCGGTGGGCATCGACGAACTCGTCGCCGAGGCCGTCGACCGCTGCCGGCACCAGGCCGGCACCAAGCAGATCACCATGGCCACGAGTGTGGCGTGGTCCGAAGGACTCGATCAGGGCGGTGCCGGGCGGCGGGCCGGCGACACCGCCGACCTGCGCGTCTGGGGCCACCGCGGTCAGCTGGCCGCCGCCCTGGGCAACCTCGTCGAGAACGCCGTCAACTACTCGCCCGCCCGTACCCGGGTCGGGATATCCGCCCGCCGGGTGAACGCACCCGGCGGGGACCTGATCGAGATCGCCGTCACCGATCAGGGCATCGGGATCTCCGACAAGGACAAGGAGCGCATCTTCGAGCGCTTCTACCGAGTCGACCCGGCCCGCTCCCGTGCCACCGGCGGTACGGGTCTCGGGCTGGCGATCGTCAAGCACGTGGCCGCCTCGCACGGCGGGGAGGTCACGGTGTGGAGTGCCGAGGGACAGGGCTCCACCTTCACGCTGCGGCTGCCGGAGGCGGGCGCGGCCCGCGACCGCGACCGGGCACAACAGCACCCCGACCTCGACGAAGACGAAGAGGACGGGCCGTCCGCCCAGACACCCCCCGAGTCAACCGCGTACCAGACGCTTTCCGCCCCGGAGGTCCTTCCGTGACCCGTGTGCTCGTCGTCGAGGACGAGGAGTCCTTCTCCGACGCCCTGTCGTACATGCTCCGCAAGGAGGGCTTCGAGGTCGCCGTGGCGGCCACCGGGCCCGACGGACTCGACGAGTTCGAGCGCAACGGCGCCGACCTCGTCCTCCTCGACCTGATGCTGCCGGGGCTGCCCGGCACCGAGGTCTGCCGCCAGCTGCGCGGCCGCTCCAACGTTCCCGTGATCATGGTGACCGCCAAGGACAGCGAGATCGACAAGGTTGTCGGGCTGGAGATAGGAGCCGACGACTACGTCACCAAGCCGTTCTCCTCGCGCGAGCTGGTGGCCCGGATCCGGGCCGTCCTGCGCCGCCGCGGCGAGCCGGAGGAGGTGACCCCGGCGGCCCTGGAGGCCGGCCCGGTCCGGATGGACGTCGACCGGCACGTGGTGACGGTCTCCGGCTCCAAGGTCGACCTCCCGCTGAAGGAGTTCGACCTCTTGGAGATGCTGCTGCGCAACGCCGGCCGTGTCCTCACCCGTATGCAGCTCATCGACCGGGTCTGGGGCGCCGACTACGTCGGCGACACCAAGACCCTCGACGTCCACGTCAAGCGCCTGCGCGCCAAGATCGAGCCCGACCCGGGTGCGCCGCGGTACCTGGTCACGGTGCGTGGCCTGGGGTACAAGTTCGAGCCGTAAGCCGGATCCCGGCCGTTACGCCGGAAGGGGCGGCATACGCCGGAAGGGCGGCAGCCCCACGCGGGGGTGCCGCCCTTCCGGCGTGTGGTGTGCGGGGTCAGTGGCCCGCGGGGGACTCCGAGGAGGTGCCGGCCGCGGCCGCGGCCGCGTCCGTCTCCGTCGCGGTGCCCGCCGTGCCGCCCGTGGCGGTGTCCGTGGCGGTGCCCGTCGGGTTCGCCGTGCCGGTCTCGCCGCCCGCCGCCGGGGACTCGGTGGACCCGGCGGTCGCGCTCTGGGACGGCGTGGTCTGAGGCGCCGCCGGGATGTCGCTCGGGCCCCAGCTGGAGAAGTAGCTCTCGGCGGGGACGACGAAGGCGTCCAGGGACACCGCGCCCGTCTCGCTCAGGGTGAAGGTGGTCTTCTGGGCGTTGCCGTCGAGGGTGTCCTCGCCGGTGCTCTCCAGGACGGCGGAGGGGTTGCCGTCGCCGCCGATGACGACGGAGCCGCCGGCCGGGACGGTCACCTTGTCCTCGCCTTCGGCGGGCGAGAGCTTCGCGGTGCCGAGTTCCTCGACGTCGATCGAGTCCACGGTCTGGTCGGTGTCACCACTGTTGAAGATGGTCGCGGAGACGGCGACCGGGCCGCTGCCCTCCGGGGCCGGCTGGGTGATGACGACGGCGTTCTGAATCTTGATGACGCCCACGCTGGTGGCGGCGTTGTCCGGCTTGATCTCCAGAGTCTGGCTGTTGTTGCCGGCGCCGCAGGCGGCGAGCGTGGCGATCGAGAACGCGAGGGCGGATGCGGCGAGGGCGCCGCGTCGAAGGCTGCTGCTCACGGCGGCGGCATCTCCTTGAACGCACAGGGGCAGCTCACCTGGTGATAAAGCCGCCCTAAGGGTCTGTCAGCGGCCTTAGGTTACCGAGCCGTTCCCACGGGGCCGCACCCGACCCGCCTCTAGCGCGTTCCGGGACCCCTGGCGTACCCCGGTTCCCCCTGCCCTTCCGAGCCCTTCCGAGTCCTTCCGAGTCCTTCCGAGTCCGTGCGAGGCGCCTTCCACGGCCTTCCGAACCCGTCACGTGACCCACAAGTGGCCCACGAGTCACTTTGGCTTCATCCGTCGGTTGTCTTCCGTCCCGCTCTTCCCGCTCTTCCCGCTCGTCCGTCATTCGGATAACCGCCGCGGAGGTCCGCGGAGCGGATTTTCCGTGAAGGAATGCGCGCCCGTCCCGGAAATTGATCACGGGCCCGGACGAACAACCGGTGATCAATTCCGGAAACGATCGCTATCCGGCCACGGGCACCGAACGGAGTAGCGGAAGTCGCACGCTTGGAAGCGGACATATGCGGACGTTCGGCCGTTCGGCTCCGGCTCCGGATGCGTGTAACGTACGCGTTTCACCCCCCTCGGAGAGCGGCTCCGACCTGCGAATACCTGCTTCCGGGAGCCGTCCGAAGCACGTTCCTGTCGCTGTTGTCAAGCCCCGAGATATGCCCTGACCTGCGAAAACGCCATTCAGGAACCGTCGTTTCCGTGTTACCCTGGATAGCCACGGAAGGGGTACCTGTCACATGACGTTCAAGGTTGGCGACACCGTGGTCTATCCCCATCACGGGGCCGCGCTGATCGAGGCCATCGAAACTCGCCAGATCAAAGGCGTGGACAAGACCTACTTGGTGCTGAAGGTCGCCCAGGGTGACCTGACGGTACGTGTGCCAGCGGACAATGCGGAGTTCGTCGGCGTGCGTGATGTGGTCGGTCAGGACGGGCTGGACCGGGTCTTCGAGGTGCTGCGCGCGCCGTACGCCGAGGAGCCCACGAACTGGTCGCGTCGCTACAAGGCAAATCTGGAGAAGCTCGCCTCCGGCGATGTCATCAAGGTCGCGGAAGTAGTCCGTGACCTGTGGCGTCGCGAGCGCGAGCGCGGACTCTCCGCAGGTGAGAAGCGCATGCTCGCCAAGGCCCGCCAGATCCTGGTGAGCGAGCTCGCCCTCGCGGAGAACACCAACGAGGACAAGGCGGAGGCCCTGCTCGACGAGGTGCTCGCGTCCTGACGCCGGCGCAGGCCGACTTCAGCACTGAAGAACACTGAAATGCCGCGGTGCCCGATGACGTATTTCCCGTCGCCGGGCGCTGCGGCATGTTCGCGTTCCGTTCCCATGCCTATGCCTGCCGTATACGCACCCGGCCGTACGCCCACGCGTATCCCCACGGGAGAACGGCCGTACGCCCGCCATCCCGCACCGCATCCGTATCCATATCCCGCACATCCCCGTGCGGCCGTGGTACGTCGTAGCACGTCCGTACGATCCGGCATCGGATCATCTCGGGGAAGCCCCGATACTTGGCGTGCCGGGCCCGGGCAGCTGGCTCGACCGGCATGTCACGGAAGGGTCCGGTCAAGGCGTCGCGCCCGGCACGCTGTGTCCGTACCCAACATGGCCGAGCACACAAACCTGACAGGAACCGATGTCTGACGATTCGCTTCCCTCGCCCGCGCCCGCCCGCACGGCCGCGGTGATTCCGGCCGCCGGCCGGGGCGTACGCCTCGGTCCGGGCGCCCCCAAGGCACTCCGCGCGCTGAACGGCACGCCCATGCTGATCCACGCGGTACGCGCCCTGGCCGCCTCGCGCGCTGTCTCCCTGGTGGTCGTCGTGGCCCCGCCGGACGGTGCCGCCGAGGTCAAGTCGCTGCTCGACGCGCACGCGCTGCCCGACCGCACCGACTTCCTCGTGGTGCCCGGCGGCGCCACCCGCCAGGAGTCCGTGAAGCTGGGCCTGGACGCGCTGCCGCCCGACCACGACATCGTCCTGGTCCACGACGCCGCCCGCCCGCTCGTCCCCGTGGACACCGTGGACGCCGTCATCGAGGCCGTCCGGGACGGGGCCCCCGCCGTCGTCCCGGCGCTGCCGCTCGCCGACACCGTCAAGGAGGTCGAGCCGGCCGAGGTGCCCGGCGACCCCGAGCCGGTCGTCGCCACCCCGGTGCGCGCCCGGCTGCGCGCCGTACAGACCCCGCAGGGCTTCGACCGGGCCACGCTCCTGCGGGCCCACGAGACGGTCACCGAGGACGTCACCGACGACGCGAGCATGGTCGAGCGCCTCGGCCTGACGGTCGTCGTCGTGCCGGGCCACGAGGAGGCCTTCAAGGTCACCCGGCCCCTCGACCTCGTCCTCGCGGAGGCGGTCCTCGCGCGCAGGAGGCTCAACGATGGGTTCTGACGCACCCCTGGTCCTGCCCCAGGTCGGCATCGGCACCGACATCCACGCCTTCGAGGAGGGCCGCGAGCTGTGGTGCGCGGGCCTGAAGTGGGAGGGCGAGGGGCCGGGCCTGGCCGGCCACAGCGACGCGGACGTCGTCGCGCACGCCGCGTGCAACGCCCTGTTCTCGGCCGCTGGGCTGGGCGACCTCGGGCAGCATTTCGGCACCGGGCGCCCGGAGTGGTCCGGCGCCTCCGGGATCACCCTGCTGACCGAGGCCGCCCGGATCGTCCGCGAGGCCGGCTTCACCATCGGCAACATCGCCGTCCAGGTGGTCGGCCCCCGCCCGAAGATCGGCAAGCGCCGGGACGAGGCGCAGAAGTTGCTGTCGGAGGCGGCCGGCGCGCCCGTCTCGGTCTCGGGCGCGACGACGGACGGGCTCGGGTTCCCGGGGCGGGAGGAGGGGTTGATGGCGGTCGCCACCGCGCTGGTCGTGCGCACGGGCTGACCCGTGCCACGGCATGTCACGAAAGTGTGGCCCTCGGGGGGAAGGGGCTCGGGGCATCGCCTCGCGCCCACTACCCTGGAGTGGTGACTATTCGCCTGTACGACACCAGCGCCCGGCAGATTCGTGACTTCACCCCGCTCCAGCCGGGTTGTGTCTCGATCTACCTGTGTGGTGCCACCGTGCAGGCGGCCCCGCACATCGGGCACATCCGCTCCGGCCTGAACTTCGACATCATGCGCCGCTGGTTCGAGTACCGCGGCTACGACGTCACGTTCATCCGCAACGTCACCGACATCGACGACAAGATCATCGCCAAGTCGTACGACCAGGGCCGCCCCTGGTGGTCCATCGGCTACGAGAACGAGCGGGCGTTCAACGACGGCTACCAGGCCCTCGGTTGCCTCCCCCCCACCTACGAGCCGCGCGCCACCGGGCACATCCCCGAGATGATCGAGATGATGCGCGGCCTCATCGAGCGCGGTCACGCCTACGAGGCCGACGGCAACGTCTACTTCGACGTGCGCTCCTACCCGGGCTACCTGGAGTTGTCCAACCAGGAGCTGGACAACCTGCTCCAGCCCTCCGGCGAGGGCGAGACGGGCAAGCGCGACCCCCGCGACTTCGCCATGTGGAAGGCGGCCAAGCCGGGCGAGCCCAGCTGGGAGACGCCCTGGGGCCGCGGCCGTCCCGGCTGGCACCTGGAGTGCTCGGCGATGGCGCACAAGTACCTGGGCGAGGCCTTCGACATCCACGGCGGCGGCCTCGACCTGATCTTCCCGCACCACGAGAACGAGATCGCTCAGGCCAAGGCCTATGGCGACGACTTCGCGCAGTACTGGGTGCACAACGCCTGGGTCACCATGAGCGGCGAGAAGATGTCGAAGTCCCTCGGGAACTCCGTCCTCGTCTCCGAGATGGTCAAGCAGTGGCGCCCGATCGTGCTGCGCTACTACCTCGGCACCCCGCACTACCGCTCGATGATCGAGTACAGCGAGGAGGCCCTGCGCGAGGCCGAGTCGGCGTTCGCGCGGATCGAGGGCTTCGTGCAGCGCGTGATCGAGCTGGCCGGGGGTGTCGTCGAGCCCGCCGCCGAGGTGCCGCCGGCCTTCGCCGAGGCGATGGACGACGACCTGGGCGTCCCGCAGGCGCTCGCCGTCGTGCACACCACCGTCCGGCAGGGCAACTCCGCCCTCGCCGCCGACGACAAGGAAGCCGCGGTGGCCCGCCTCGCCGAGGTGCGGGCGATGCTCGGCGTCCTCGGACTCGACCCCCTCGACCCGCACTGGGCCGGTGAGACCGACCGGGGCGAGGATCTGCACGGCGTGGTCGACAGCCTCGTACGCCTGGTCCTGGACCAGCGGGAGGCGGCCCGCGGGCGGAAGGACTGGGCGACCGCGGACGCCATCCGCGACCAGCTCAACCAGTCCGGGCTGACCATCGAGGACGGCCCGCAGGGACCGCGCTGGTCGCTCGGTTCCCGGTAGCCACCGTTCTTGATCGATTGTGCCGCCCGGCTGTCCGGGCGGCACACTGCATATACGTACGCACGCACGCTTCACACAGACAGGTAGGTCATGGCAGCCAACAACCGCCGCATGTCCGGCAAGAAGGGCGCGCAGGTCGGCAGTGGCGGCCAGCGGCGCCGGGGCCTGGAGGGCAAGGGTCCGACCCCGCCCGCCGAGATGCGCAAGGGACACAAGAAGAACCGCCTCGCCACCGCCAAGGCCAAGCAGGTCCAGCGTCGTCCGGTGCCGCGCGGCCGGGGCGGCAAGGGCACGTCCGAGCTGGTCGTCGGCCGTAACCCGGTCGTCGAGGCGCTGCGCGAGGGCGTGCCCGCGTCCACGCTCTACGTCCAGCAGTTCATCGACAACGACGAGCGGGTGCGCGAGGCGCTCCAGCTCGCGGCCGAGCGCGGCGGCATCAACCTCATGGAGGCCCCGCGTCCCGAGCTGGACCGGATGACCAACGGCCTCAACCACCAGGGGCTCGTGCTCCAGGTCCCGCCGTACGAGTACGCGCACCCCGAGGACCTCGCCGAGGCCGCCTACGACGAGGGCCAGGACCCGCTGATCGTCGCCCTCGACGGGGTGACCGACCCGCGCAACCTGGGTGCCGTGGTCCGTTCCGTCTCCGCGTTCGGCGGTCACGGTGTCGTCGTGCCCGAGCGGCGCGCGGCCGGGATGACCGCCGGTGCGTGGAAGACCTCGGCGGGCGCGGCGGCCCGTACGCCGGTCGCCCGCGCCACGAACCTGACCCGCGCCCTGGAGGCGTACAAGAAGGCGGGCATCGCGATCGTCGGTCTGGCCGCCGACGGCGAGGCCGAGATCGGTGAGCTGGCGGCCCTGGACGGCCCGGTCGTCATCGTCGTCGGCAGCGAGGGCAAGGGACTGTCCCGGCTGGTCGGCGAGACCTGCGACTTCCGGGTGCGCATCCCGATGCCGGGCGGCGCGGAGTCACTCAACGCCGGTGTGGCGGCGGGCATCGTGCTGTACGAGGCGGCCCGGCGCAGGGCCTGACGGCCGGCCGGGCAGGGCCTGACCGCCGGCCCGGCGGTCTGTCGGCCGGGGGTGGACGCGCATCCGCGAGTTCACCCCGACGGGTCAATCGGGGCGAGTAGTGCAACCTTGACGGGGTCCGGACAGATCCGGCGGGTCAAAGCAGTGTCCTAAACACACGTCACTCGGTTAGATGAGTGTGGACACCAGAACACCCCGCACACCCACGGGGGACCGCTCGTCGGGATTCGACGACGCTCCCGCGCTGAGCATGGTGAAGGTGCCGAGCGATCCGGCGCAGATCATCGTCGCGCACGCGAGCTTCCGCGTGCAGCTGGGCGCGTCGGCACGGCGTAGCCAATCCCCGCGGATCGCCCGGCACATGAGCGCCAGCCAGGACACCACGCGCATGCCCGTCGTCGGGGCGGCGGGCAGAGCGGCGGCCGCCGCAGCCGCGGCCGGTGCCCGCCGCCGGCCCGTCGTCTGGAGCGGCCAGACGGCCCCCGACGACACCGGCGCCCACCGACTGCTCCAGGCCGTGCGGGCAGGCAGCGTCGGCCACGGCGAACCGCCGACGGCCGACGCCGGAGCCACCCAGGTCATCCCCCGCATCGACGTCGGCGGCTACGACGGCGACCTCACCGCGCAGACCCTCGAGACCCCGATCGTCGGAGCCCAGCGCGCACCCGCGGCCGGCGAGCACCGGCTGCTGCCGCAGATGCGCACGGTCGGCAGCGCCTACGACGAACCCGCCTACGACGACGCCCAGTTCGAGGACTTCGGGGAGCCGGTCGCCACGCAGACCGCGCCCCGCGGCAGCAGGCGGCACGGCGACGACCCCGCCCGGCACGCCTACTTCCCGGGCCGCCGGATGAACCTCGGCGTGGTCCTGCTCCCGCTGCGCGTCCTCCTCGGCTTCATGTCGGTCTACGCCGGCATGAGCAAGCTGTGCGACCCCGTGTACTTCGACGGCGGCAAGCGCGGCTCCATGGTGAAGTGGCTCAACACCCTGCACCCGTGGGAAGTCGCCGAGCCGCTGCGCCAGTTCGCCCTGCACCACCCGGTCGGTTCCGGGCTGGTCATCGCCTTCCTCCAGGTCGTCGTGGGCGTCCTGACCGTCCTGGGCTGCTGGCAGCGGGTCGCGGCGGGCGTGGGCGCGATGCTGTCCGCCGCGCTCATCGTCACCGTCAGCTGGAAGACCGTCCCGGTCTACGAGACGCCCGACATCATCTACCTCGCCGCCTGGTCGCCGCTGATCATCGCCGGCGCGCCCGTCTACTCCGTCGACGGCCGGCTCGCGGCGGGTGCCTGGCGGCGGCTCGGCCCCCGCACCGACCTGTGGGAGCTGCGCCGGTACGTGCTGCGCCGGGGTGTGCTGGTCACCGCGATCGTCACCGGTCTGACGCTGCTGACCGGCTCCCTGCTCGGCGGCGCCGTGCGGGACGCCGACCGGGTGATCGTGCCCGGTCCGGGCGAGGCTCCGCGCAACGAGCTGCCCGGCTCGCCGCTCCCGGAGGAGTCCGGCAGTCAGCAGGCGAGCGACAGCCCCGCCGCGTCCACCCCGCCGACCCAGGGCGCCACCTCGGCGGCCCCGACGGCCGGCACGGACAGCGCGCCCGCCGCCGCCACCGACGCCGGAAGCGCCACCACCGGCGCGCCCAGCCAGACCCAGGGCACCGCGGGCGAGGCCCCGCCGCAGCAGTCCTCCCCGGTGGACCAGGCCCCGAGCACCAGCTCCGGCCCGGCGGCGGGCGGTTCGACGAGCACGGGGGGTGCGACGAGCGGTTCCTCGGACGGCGGGTCGTCCTCGTCGGGTCAGCCGGGCCTGGTGGGCGGCCTGCTGGGCTGACGCCCCAGCTCTACGGCTCTACGGCTTCAGGGCTTCAACCCTCTGTGGGGCTCTACGGCGATGGGGGTGGGGGGGGGGGGGGGGGGGGGGGGGGGGCGGGGGGCGGGGGTGGGGGGGGGGGGGGGGAGGTGAACCCCCCCCCACCTCCCCCCACCAGTTTGCGGGGGGGGGGGGGGGGAGACAGGGGAGGTATCATCCAAGGAGG